>NZ_NOVE01000035.1 GCF_002265625.1 Prevotella sp. 885 | reverse complement strand
CGCCGGTCGCCATCAACAATAGCAAGCTATCGTCATGCTGCCCCTCGACTTGCATGTGTTAAGCCTGTAGCTAGCGTTCATCCTGAGCCAGGATCAAACTCTACATTGTAAAATATCTTTTACCAACTCTTACCGAAGTAAGCGTTGCTTGTTTGTATCTGTTTCAGAATGCCTCGTTTATTCAAGTTTCTTAACCTTCAACTTAAAGTTGATGAATTAAACGGTTCGTAAATTACCCAAGAATCAGACTGCTCTGAATTCTTGCTTCTTGTACTACTTGTCTGTTTATGTAAATCTTTTCAAAGAACTCTTTCTTTATTTAACGCCTTCTTAACACAACCGTAACTCGTTTTACTTGAGGTTTCGTTTGTTCTCGAAAGCGTTTGCAAAGGTATAGCAAAAAAGTTAAACCCGCAAGACTTTCGACAAAAAAGTTTGCAAAAACTTATAGTTTTTAGGTTAAAATTGACCAAAGTCAAGCAAAAGAGCGTTTTTTAAGGGTATAAAGCACCAAAATGAAGGTTTGTTTGCTTATTTCCTATTTCTCCAGCGCAATCCTCGCCTCTTGCAGAACTCCGTCCAGGAAGCTGTCCGAGTTGACTTTCTTCAACGTATTCTTCATTTCATCGATGTTGGATATGCAGGTTTTCTTCTCGTTATCGGTGAGCAGTTTGTTATGCTCCTTACACAGACGCGCTATCTTCACCACTATACCGGTCTGCAGAGTCTTTGCATCGGCATCCTTTATGGCGTCGAGGAAAGCTACGCGCAGATTGCCGAACATGAGCATAAAGTCGATATCTGTCTTTACGTCATTCGTCACCTCAGACAATGGATGCGACTTTACAACTCTCACGTTGCCTTCGTCATCATACGTGGTTGTAGTCACCCTATTGTCATCGATGACAGTCTGCGTGCGCCGTGTCATACTCTTCGGCAGTGAATTGAATTTGAATTTTGAATTACCATCCAACTTCAACTCGTTGAGACGAGCCGGTATCACGCCATATATATGATAGTAATAACAATGATACTTGTTGTTCTCATTAAACCAGATAGCAAGATAAGCATGGCGGCGCATAGGGTCGGTAGCGTCCTTAAAGCACATACCATAATATATATGTGACTTGTGCGCACCGAGCTCTACGCTGTATTCATTGTTGGCTCCATAGGCGTAGATACGGTTATCTGTGAGCGAAGAACTGCAGCCCGGCTTCTTTATGAACACATCATAGGCATTCGCCTTTTCGAGAAGAAATTCTTTCTCTATTTGTGCGAACAACTTCTTCTTTTTAACTGGAATGGTGAATTCCGTGAACTTGCAATAGCTTGGAGCGCTATCCAGACAAACGACATTATAGTCGGTGTTTGCGAGAATCTCTACGGAAGGATCATGCAACACAATCCTGAAAACCTTTTCGATGTTACTCTGTGCGGAAGCCGCAAATGTCTGCAACATCAATATTGCCATTATTAAAATCTGTCTCATACATTATATATATTATAGGGTTTTGTTTTTATTCGATGTATTTCGTGGATTATTGTGTAATGCCATTGCCCGTGTCTTCTGCCTCTGACTCGTCAGCATCATACTCGTCTGCCTCAAACATCTCCATAGCCTGAAGCTCAAGCTGACCAATCTCTGCCGACTGATTTGCATTTATTGCATGCAGCAGAATGTCAGCCTGACGCACAGCCTTCTCTATATCGGCGCTGTCAGCAGGCATAGTTGCGTCCTTATCGGCATCAGCCACATACACCTTCGGCGGTCTTGGCTGCCAGTAAGAACGAAGCGCCTTACGCATACGCAGTTTCTCAGGCTGCTGCTTCACACTGTCTGCCACAACACGCTGCGGCTGTTCGGCTGAAATGCTGTCAGCAATAGAATCTGCCGGAATAAGCCTGCCTGTCTGCTGAGCCAACGGCTGGACTGACTGCGTATTGTCGGGAAGCAGCGCCGAAACAGCGAACACGAGCGAAGCCACAGCAGCAGCCGATGCCACCCACAGAGCAACCTTGCGAAGCGTGAAGCACTGCTTAGCATCAGCCGCAGCTTCCTCCTGTTGATCTTTAGCAACCGTTTCGGAAGCAAACATGCCGAACATCTCCTTATACGTTCTCCAGTCGTCGGCGGATATGGCGTCAGGACGGTCGGCATCAGTAGCCATACCGAAGAACTCAGCCAAGGCTGTTTCCTCTTCAACGGTGGTGGCGCCTTCCATATAACGCTTCAGAAGTGATATGATTTGTCGGTCTGTCATATTTTGTTCCTTTCCTTTATCTGTTTGAATAATTTTCGTCGTGCCGATGACAGCACAGTTGCCACAGAATCCTTACTGATACCCAATATTGCGGCAATCTGCTCATTGGTGCGGCGTTCTGTCTGGCGTAGGTGCATCACCTGCATCTCTCTCGGCGGCAACTGTTCGATGCGCAGCCTTAGCCATTGCTCGTCCTCCTTCCATTCTAGTTGGCTTTCTGGAGTGGCGCCGTCCGGCTCCTGCTGCAGCAGCCAGGATGTGTGCGCCTCATCACCGCTTATGCTCGTCTGGCGTCTCCGTCGCAACATATCGATGGCCACATTGCGGGCGACGACGGCGGCAAGACGAGCGGCATGGGCTGTGTCGCGGAGAGAGTCGTGCACAGCCCACAGCCTAAGCATCGCATCGCTTGCCGCATCGTCCGCGTCATCGGCACACGCAAGATAGCGACGGGCATAGCCTTGGGCTATGTTGCGCAGTTGTGGCGACATCTGTTCAAACTGTAGTTGGTCCACGGTTGTAGATATTCGTTAGCTATATTCTATTTTTACAAGCATTAGCGTCGGGGCGACATCCTTACGGACGAGCGTTGATAACGCCGTCGGGTGAGTCCTGTCTGCGCGAATTATAAGTATTGCCTACATTCACATTACGTCCCAAATCAATCAGCTTATCGTACTTCAACATACTGTCGTTCAGAGTGCCCGACCCAATCACCGTATTCTTGTAGCTGCCAACCTTACCCGAAACGGAAATACATCCAGACCCCGTAAGCACACAATTCAAGTTATCTGCCTTGCCAATCCGACTGGTGATTGTGCCCGAACCGTTCATCGTCAGTCCCACATAATCAGCCTTCACATCATCGATAAAAATTCTGCCCGAACCAGCATTGTTAAAGTTAGCATGGTCGGCTACGACTTGACTCACGGCAATCTTGCCCGAACCAGCCTGATTGAACGTAACAGCCGTCGACTTCATCTTGCCTACAACAAGCTGTCCGCTGCCAGCAATATTAAACACACTCACGTCCGGCGCCTTTACCTCTAAAATAACATCACACTTCTTCGACGACTCTGAAGTATCGACATACACATTGCCTATCATATTGCCTGTCTTCGAGATATTCAGATCAGAGCCGTTGCTACCTACCTTAATCTGATTGAAAGCGGCAGCATCGCCCACAAGACAAACTTCATACGAGTTGCCTTGCTCATAGACAACCTCAACACTGCCCATAACGTTAATCACGTTGAAAGGTTTTACGTCCAATTTCTTCTTGCTCTTCTCTGTTCCGTACACCGACGTGGCAATCATAAACATCGCTGCCGTCAACATCAAAACAAACTTTCTCATAAGATTATCTCCTTTTAAATCTGATTACACATTATATATATGTATAAGAGAGCACCGAACCCATGGCTTCAGTTCTCAGTCCCTTCTATAAACAATAACGTAAAGACGTGAATTTCTAAATATCCCCAAATCGTATTTAACATATATTTAACATTTGAGAATTAATAAAAAATCAATTTGAACAGAACAAGCAAGACTTTGCTTTGCAGCTATCAATTATTTATATTAACTTTGTAAACAACAACATACTAATTCGGTTTTATTTAAAACTCTTACACACAAACAATGAAATCATTAAAAGAGCTATACAGAATAGGTAAGGGTCCTTCGAGCAGTCATACGATGGGTCCTCAGAAAGCAGCACAAACATTCGCTTCGCACAACAAAGATGCGGCAGCCTTTGAGGTGACGCTATACGGCAGCCTTGCAGCCACGGGCAGAGGTCACATGACTGACGTTGCCATTGACGAAGTGCTGCGCCCTATTGCTCCGTTGCGCATCGAGTGGCAGCCCCGCGTGTTCCTGCCCTTCCATCCCAACGGCATGAAGTTCGTGGCGTTCGACAAGGACAAGAACAAGACGAACGAATGGATATGCTACAGCGTCGGTGGCGGTGCCCTTTCCGAAGGTGAGAACAGCCGTTGGCTCAACAACCTGCGCAATGTGTATCAGAAGAACACCCTCACCGACATCCAGCAATGGTGCGAAGAGAACGGCAGAGGATATTGGGAGTACGTCAACGAGTGTGAGGAAGAGGATATCTGGGACTATCTTATGGAGGTGTGGCGTGCCATGCAGGAGAGCGTGGAGCGTGGCATCGACCATGAGGGAGCGCTCCCCGGTCCGCTCAACCTGCCGCGCAAGGGTCCTATCTATTACGTGAAGGCAAGCGGATACAAGCAGTCGCTCCAGTCACGCGCCCTGGTTTACGCCTACGCCCTCTCCGTCAGCGAGGAGAATGCGTCCGGCGGCACCATAGTGACAGCGCCCACCTGTGGATCGTGCGGCGTCCTGCCCGCCGTGCTCTATCACCTGGCGAAGGGACATAAATTCAGCGACATCCGCATCCTGCACGCCTTGGCCACTGCCGGCATCTTCGGCAACGTTGTTAAGACCAACGCATCCATATCTGGCGCCGACGTAGGTTGTCAGGGCGAGGTGGGCGTAGCCTGCGCCATGGCATCAGCCGCAGCCTGCCAGCTGTTCGGCGGCAGCCCGTCGCAGATTGAGTATGCAGCGGAGATGGGACTGGAACACCACCTCGGCATGACCTGCGACCCCGTTTGCGGTCTCGTCCAGATTCCCTGCATCGAGCGCAACGCCTTCGCAGCCACACGCGCCCTTGATGCCAACCTGTACGCTTCCTTCTCTGACGGCACACACACCGTATCGTTCGACCGCGTGGTGAAGGTGATGAAGCAGACAGGCCATGACCTCCCGTCGCTCTATAAGGAGACGAGCGAGGGCGGACTTGCAAGAGCGTACGAGATGCACCTCAAGCATAAAAAAGAAAACAAGAAAATCTAAAACACAAGCATAAATGGATACAGACAATGAAATAACAGACATAGCACCACTTGTCGACTTTGCCAGCAAAGTGGAAGACAAGTCGAAGAACATCATTAAGGTTGTCGGAGTAGGCGGCGGCGGATGTAACGCCGTCGGCAACATGTACAAGGAAGGTATCGTCAATGTTACGTTCGCCGTCTGTAACACTGACACACAGGCACTTGCCAAGTCGGAAGTGCCTGTGAAGATTCCTCTCGGCGAACTCGGAGCCGGCGGCGATCCGTCTGTCGGCCTTGAAGAAGCACGCAAACACACGGACGAGATAAAGCAAATGCTCAGCGACGGCACGAAGATGGTGTTCGTGACAGCGGGCATGGGAGGCGGAACCGGAACCGGTGCCGCCCCGTTCATCGCAGGCATAGCCAAGTCGATGGGTCTGCTGACCATCGGCGTGGTCACCATCCCCTTCTTCTTCGAGAAGCGTCTGAAAATCATAAAGGCGCTGAAGGGTGTGGAAGAGATGCGCAAGAACGTGGACGCGCTGCTCGTCATCAACAACGAACGCATCTGCGACATCTACGCCAACTCGGACATGAGCGTGAAGGAATCGTTCAAGCATGCCGACCAGATACTGTGCGACGCCACGAAGAGCATCTCAGAACTTATCACCATCAACGGCACCATCAACCTTGACTTCCGCGACATCGAGACCACAATGCGCGGTGGCGGTGGTGCGATAATGGCGATAGGACGTGCCTCGGGCGAGCTGCGTGTGGAGAAAGCCATCATTGACGCCCTGGACTCTCCCCTACTCTACGGCAACAACATCTCACGCGCCAAGCGACTCCTCTTCAACATCTACACCAGCGAGAAGCATCCGTTGCTCGTGAAGGAGATGAAGGAGGTTGACTCGTTCATGGACGCCCTCAATCCGAACATCGAAGTGATAAACGGCATCAGCGACGACAACTCACTGGACGCTGACGCCAAGGTAACGATTCTTGCCACCGGTTTCGATGATGACTTCGAGACGGAGAAGGTGCCAAAGGACGCTATCGGCAGCGACGAATACTTCAACAACCTCGTAGCCAAGCTATATAAACCCTACAAGAAGAAGTCGTGGTCGATAAATACTGACGCCTTCAAGGATGAGGAGCCAGCCTCATCAGACGCAAAGAAGGAGAACGAGACAAAAACGGAGATGCCGCCTCTGCACATCATAACCGAAAATCCGGAGAACGACAAGCAAGACGACATCCACGAGTCTCACGAAAGCCCTCAAAGACCTCACCACACCCCATCGTTCCTCGACCGAGCAAAGAACATTCTGGAAAAACAGATTACGTCGCTGATGCAGGATTAGCAAAAATTGCCGTTTTTTATCCATTATACTACATCGTAGTGGATAAAAAACGGCTTTTTTATCCACTACAGCGTAATAATTGGATAAAAAGAGGGAAATAAACAAGGACGGATACAACATCAAGGTTGTGCCATTCATCAAGTTTTCAGCAGCTTACTAACAGAGATATGGCTTTGATAAGGCATGTATAAATTATTTTCAACTGCCGACGTTGGTTTATTAACGAAAATGCAGTAAATTTGCTGATGGAATAACAAATACAGCATTATGACAGAAAAATACATAAATCCACATACAGATTTTGGCTTTAAGCGCTTGTTTGGCTCTGAGTTTAATAAGGATTTGCTTATAAGCTTCCTGAATGCTATGTTTCATGGCGAGCAGAACGTACAGGATGTCACGTATCTTAACTCCGAGCAACTTGGCGACCGTTCAGATGCCCGTCGTGCCATCTTCGATGTATATTGCGAGAACGACAAGGGCGAGAAGTTCATTGTGGAGATGCAGAACGTATACCAAGAGTTCTTCAAGGACCGAACAATCTATTATTCCACGTTTCCTATTCGTGAACAGGCGCAGCGTGGAGGTGATTGGGACTTCCATCTCAACCCAGTATACACAATAGGCTTGCTGAACTTCAATTTTGCTGATGGTCTTGAGAATGCTAAGCGCTGGCACCATGAAGTGAAGTTGATGGAGGTGGATACACACGAGGTATTCTATGACAAGCTTACATACATATACGTAGAGATACCTAAGTTTGATAAAAAAGAGAACGAACTTGTCACTATGTATGACAAGTGGATGTACATACTGAAAAATCTCTCCAAATTAATGCAGCGTCCTGCCGCATTGCAGGAGCGTGTCTTCACCCGTCTTTTCGAGCAAGCAGAGATAGCCAAGTTTAACAAACAGGAACTGAAGCTATATGAAGACAGCGTCAATGCCTACCGCGATATAGTCAATGCCATAAGAACGGCAGAGAAGAAGAAATTTGCAGAAGGACGCGCAGAAGGTATAGCGGAAGGACGTGCGAAGGCGTGCGAAGGACGTGCGGAAGGACGTGCAGAAGGTCGTGCGGAAGGTATTGTGGAAGTTGCGAAAAAAATGCTTGACAATGGTATGTCTGCTGATATTGTTGCAGAAATGACAGGATTATCACTTGAGGAGGTATCTAGTTTGAAGCATTAAACAAAAACTTTACATCAGGTCTCAAGAGAACCATTTTCCAACACAGACCTGATGTAAATCATTAGGATTGAGTTGCACAGAATTATGATTTATAGCTATCCGTCATAATTCAGACCTCACTCATGAAGACAATGGCAGGAAAAGCATGCAAATATCGTACAAAGAGTAAAAACTTGTTACAAAGCAAAAATCAATTATAGAGTTCCGGTTTGCTGTTTTTACGGTGTTTTGCTGTGCAAACAGCACCCGAGCTTAACAATAGCGCCACTTTTACAGTCCAATAGTGCCACTATTAGAGTGTAAAAGTGGCGCTATTGCATGATAAAAGTGGCCCTATTAGAGTGTAAAAGTGGCACTATTGCACCCAATGATGCTTGTTTTGCTCCGTAATTCATTGCACACTTCTCTTCTCAGCAGCATAATCAGCTGTATGTCAGCATACTATCGCTGCACGCTCAAAACTCAAGAATTTCGCACCAAAGATTTTGTTGTGCGCCGAGCTCATAGTATTGAGCATTAGAAATGCAAATATTGTCATGGTAAATGTTAGTAACGGCTGGTTGTAATGCCAATGTAATTAATAACAAACCTTTTTTCCTGACTCTTTTTTAAGAGCCAATTGAGCTTTAAAGCAGCGTATAAATTACGAATTACCACTATTACCACATAATTAACTTACGATTTCGTATTTTGTTCTATTTCTCATACTATTTCTGATATTTACAACCACGATTAGCATTAATTCAAAGAAAAGCACTACAAAATACTTCTATTTAACATTTATTACACATAAATAATCATTATATATAAACATAATCGTTAAATTTGCCATCGTTTTTTCATTAATCAACCAAATCCGAACTTTATGAAAAAAAGGCAGCTATTTGTTTTCTTAATGTTGCTATTTGTGACATTAGGAATGTTTGCGACGGGAGTTTCAAACAAACAGTTCACACGAACCACTGGCAAGAACCCCGCAAAGGTTGCAGTACAAACCAGTACGGACGACTTCAGCAAACTGATGATTTACAAACGTCTTTACAAGAAAGACAAGGCACAGACTTTTGGCAAGCTTTATCCTGCACTCACCGCCGATGCCATTGCACAGCGCATGGGAAAGAAAAAAGCAAAAGCTGACAACAAAAATCTGTTGACCGTCAACGGATGTATGGTGGCAAACTCGACATGGGGTAATAATACACAGTACGGCATGTACTCGTTCACCGCACCAGAATACACCTCAACTCTGCTCAAACAGGAAGAAGAATTGTTACCTAACGGTGGCGGCGTGCTCGTTGGCGACACCTACTACCTCACTTACTTCTACTCTTACTACGGCTACAACTTCGTGTATTTTGAGAGATACAACGCCGAGACATGGGAATTTTTAGGCGACACAAGCACCTCTATGCAGGATGTTGCCACTGACCTTACATACGACCCGATAACAGAAAACGTTTACGGTTTCTTCGTAAGCGACAATGGAAAGGACTATGTATGGGGAACACTTGACCTTAATACCGGCAAGCGAACACAACTTGCAAACACCGACAACCCGATGATAGCCATTGCGGCAAGCAACGAAGGCATCATCTATGGCATCGACTGCAATGCCAACCTTTACACAATCAACAAGGACAACGGTGACCAGACACTTGTAGGACCCACCGGTCTGGATATTGACGTTATTACACAAAGTGCAACGTTCGACTCTCGCAAGAACGAGATGTACTGGTCAGCTTGCCTCAAGAACGGCGCCACCGGTCTCTATAAGGTGAACACCTCTACAGGCCAAGCCACAGAATATGTGAGCTTCCCCGACCAAGAACAATATACAGGCATCTTCATCAAGGCTCCATTGGCAGAAGACGGAGCACCTGCAGCTGTGGCAGCAATTAACGCAGACTTCAAGAACGGTAGCTGTACTGGCACAATAAGCTTCACCGCTCCTACCACCACATTCGCTGGAGGCACTCTGAAAGGCGAACTCACCTACGACATTAAAGCTAACGGCAAGAGCGTGGCTACTGGCAAGACAACTGCCGGAGCTACAGTAAACAAGGAAGTGACATTGCCTGGCGGCGTTACCAAGATCAGCGTCACCACAGCCAATGCCGAAGGCAACAGCCCTGCCACAGTGGTGGAGATGTTTATCGGCAAGGACGCTCCAACAGCAGTGGAGAACCTTAAAATTGAAATCACCGACCGCGACAACGGCAAGGTGAAACTAACATGGACAGCTCCTACGACTACTGCCAACGGTGGCTATCTTGACACCGAGGCTATGAGATACAAGGTGGTGAGAAACAGTGACGGCACTGTCGTTGCCAACAACCTAAGCACTTGTGAATTTACCGAAAATCTCGGCACTGAAACACTGAGCCAGTACAGCTACACCGTGACTCCTTATGTGGGCGAACTGGTAGGAGCTGCAGCCACATCCAACAGCATAAAACTGGGCACCCACTGCTTAGTGCCTTACATCGAGACCTTCGACAGCAAGGAAGCGCTTGACAACTTCACCATCATAGACGGATACGACGACGGCTATACATGGGCTTTCCGCGACGGATGGGACATGGCACAGAGCCGATACTCTTTCAAGAATCCTATGGACGAGTGGCTCATCACTCCTCCTATCTATCTTCAGAAGGGCAAACTCTATAAGCTCACATTCACATCTTCATCAAAGCGCGTTTATCCCGACCGTCTCGAGGTGAAGATGGGTCAGGGCACAGCCATCGAAGATATGGTGACAACTCTGGTTAAGGACACATTGTATAAGACAGACGAATATATTCCCGACGTGGTTTACGACTTCGACATCGACGTGAAGGTGGAGAAAGACGGCGACTATCATATTGGTTTCCACGCTATGGCAGAGCCACAGATGTCTGACCTTCGACTCGATGATATTAGTCTGACTTATGTTTCGGAGCTTGGATGTCCGCAGCGCGTTACCAATCTCACTGCCACCGCAGGTGAGAAGGGAGCGCTCAACGCCACTATCAGCTTTACTACACCTACCAAGACTTTCGAAGGCGACAATCTCAGCTCGCTGACAAAGGCTGAGATCTACAAGGACGACAAGCTGGTGGGCACCATCGAGAATCCTGGTATAGGACAGCAAGTGTCTAAGGTTGTGGAGGCAGATCAGGGTATGAACGAATACAAGGTTTACACATGCAACGAAAACGGCAAGAGCCTCGACTCTAAGGTATCGGTATATTGCGGCGTGAGCAAACCGGCTCAGGTGAACAACGTAGTGCTGAAAGAAGAGGGCGCATACCCCGTAATCAGATGGGAGGCTCCTACCGTAGGAGATGACGGCGGATATATTGACCCGTCGAAACTCACCTATACCGTCCTGCGCGGCAACGACCAGACCATCGTGGCATCCAACATCACCGAAACTTCGTTCACCGATAAAGAGATGGACGGACAGATTCTGCAGGTCTACCTCGTCTACGCATCCAATGCGGCAGGTATGAGTAAGGCTACCTACTCTAACTATATCGTAGTAGGCAACGGACGCTACAATGTTCCGTTCCGCGAGTCGTTCGCCAACGCAACAATCACTCAGCAGCCTTGGAGCAACACTTCTACTGGCTCAAGCAGCTGGTGGCTGACCAAGGACGCAGCTAACGTAAAGACTTATGACGGTGACGACGGAATGATATACTTCCAGGGTGAAGCTGCAAACGAAACCGGCTCTATCTTCAGCGGTAAGATATCATTGGCTAACACATCGAAGCCCACACTCGTAACCTACGTCTACTATGATGAAAGCATGAAGTTCGACATCAAGCTCAGAATCATGGGTACAACAGATTACGTAGACTTTAAGACTCTGAAGGAGATTGACTACAACAACTTCGATGGCGAAATAGGATGGAACAAGATTGTTGTGCCACTCGACGAGTTCAAGGACAAGCCTTGGATGGCAGTGGCTTACGACGCGACAACGGGTGCCGAGAATTTCCAGCATAGCATCTTCATTGACAACGTGAACGTCATTGACAACCATGACTGCAACATTACTGCAACTGGTTTCCAGGGTCCTGCAAGTATGCTGGCTGGCAATACTGAAGACTTCAGCTTAACATGGCGCAACGACGGCACGATGACTGCCGACAACTACACCGTGGAGCTCTATCAGAACGGTAAGCTGACACAGCAGATGGAAGGCAAGGCTATTGAGCCGGGTGAGAGCATGAGCACAATATTCCACGTTCTGGCTGACGCGTCTATGCCTGAGAACAATGAGTTCTACGCATACATCAACTACGATGCTGACGAGTATCTCGACAACAACACCACCAAGACACTGAAGACAACAGTCAGCACATGCGACTATCCGACAGCGACCAACGTAAGCGGAAAATACACAGACGGAATAGTACTGACATGGGATAAGCCTGCTGCCGAGCAGAAGCTTCAGCCGGTAACAGAGGACTTCGAGAGCTACGAGCCATTCATCATCGACAATATCGGCAACTGGAAATTGTATGATGCCGACGGCAATCCTACATATGCTATCCAGTATAAGGGCACTGCCATACAATACCAGAACGTCACCAAGCCTATGGCATGGCAGGTATTCAATGCAAAAGAAGCAGGTCTTGACCTGGAAACCACAGGCTACGACATCTTCATGGCACACTCCTGCGATCAGGCATTGGGATCATTCAGCTCAGAAAGCGGCGCAACCGACAACTGGCTTATCTCTCCGAAGCTCAGCGGCGAGGCACAGCTTATCACATTCTACGTGAGAACCACAGTGCCCAACTTCGGATTTGAGACTTTCGAGGTGCTCACTTCTACAACTGACGACGACGCTAAGAGCTTCACTAAGGTAGAAAACATCGACGGAAACGCTCCTTATGAGTGGACAAAGATTTCGTTCGCTGTTCCTGCCGGAACCAACTACTTCGCTATCCGCGGCACTTCTAACCAGTGTCTGCTCATGCTGGTAGACGATATTACCTATATCCCTGCAGGCGGTGAAACGGCAGAACTCAATGTTGTAGGTTACAATGTATACCGCGACGGTATGAAGCTCAACGCTACTCCTATCACCAAGACCACCTACACTGACGCTGTTGAGCCTAATACGACATACAAGTATCAGGTTGCGGTCGTTTACGAGGAAGGCGAGTCAATGCTCTCTGCTCCTTGCGTGATCACCACAACCACAACAGGAATCAGCACAGCAACCGACAGCGGCATCAGCATCGAGGCACGCAACGGCAAGATTACTGTCAACAACTGCGCTGGCAAGTACGTCAATATCTACAACACCGCCGGTAGTGCTGTCTACAGTGGCATGAAGTTTACACAGAGCGTATCGGTAAATGTTGCTAACGGCGCATACGTGGTAGAGTGCGACGGCAAGACAAAGAAGGTTATTGTGAAGTAATAACAGCATAAACTTTATCAAAAAAGCGGCTATAGACCGTCCCTTTAACGCAGGGCGTCTATAGCCGTTTTTTGTGTTTTATAAGATGGCGTAGCTAAATGCAAATGACGTTATACAGCGATTTATCTACTGGCAATAGATAAATTCACTGGTTTTTATCTACTGGCAATAGATAAATTCATACATATTTATTTGGTGGCAATAGATAAATTATATATTTTTGCGGATAATAACATAAATAAGCGGGTATGCAAAAAGAGATATTCAAGACACTTATCAAAGACGGACAAGCAGACATACAGGATGTTGAGCTATACCAGAGGTCGTTTGATTTTGAGCCTCAAGGACGTTATGTGCTTGTCGGAATAAGACAGGCAGGCAAGTCTTATCTGCTTTATCAACGTGCCAAACAATTTCTCAAGGAAGGTCATGACATCAAGGAGATTGTATACATCAACTTTGATGACGAACGACTATTGGGGATGAAGGCGGAAGATTTCGACCTGATATTGCAGGCGTACAGCACAATGTATAACTATAAACCGATACTCTTCTTCGACGAAATACAGAACGTGGAGGGATGGGAACATTTTGCACGTAGACTGGCTAACCATAAATATATGGTGTTCATAACCGGATCGAACGCAAAAATGCTGAGCCGTGACATCGCCACAACATTAGGGGCACGATACTTTGACGAAAAGGTTTTTCCTTATTCGTTTAATGAATATCTGGAGGCAAACAACGTTATACTGGAGAAAGACTGGTTGTATGGTAAACAAAAGAATCAGGTGGGACAGTATTTCGCAGAATATTTCAAGTGGGGCGGATTCCCTGAACTATTGCTGTATCGCAACAAGCGGCATTGGCTGAACGGACTGTACGACAAGATTGTGCTTGGTGACATCATTCAACGTAACAACATAAAGAATGATCATGCTTTGCGACTGGCGGTAAAACGACTGGCAGAAAACATCATGCAACCTACTGCCTATAACCGCCTCGCCAATATGGTGAAGAGCGCAGGAGTGTCCACCAACACGTCTTCTATAATAGAATATGTACAGTATGTGAAGGAGGCATGCCTGATGTTCACACTTGACAACTACGCATCAAAGTTTGCCGAAAAGGAGACATCAAAAAAACATTACTTTACGGACAATGGACTACTAAGCGTTTTCCTGACCGAAAACTATGCTCCATTGCTGGAAAATCTGTGTGCCATAACATTATACAAACAGTATAACAAGGATGCCGGTACACCTCGTCTTTACTATTACAATCGTAATGTGGAAGTAGATTTCTTCGTTCCGGATGAGTGTGTAGCAATACAGGCTTCCTATAGCATAAATGACCACGAGACCCGCAGAAGAGAAACTACGGCTCTCGTGGCTCTAAACAAACTCTATCCTCTTAAAAAAGCTCTCGTCGTAACTTACGACGAGGAAGAGGTGATAGAGATGGACGGACTGACAATAGAGGTGGTACCTGTATGGAAATGGCTGTTATGTGACAGTAACACAGATAAATGCTAACACCTCCAGATTTTCTCTCCCTTTATCTTCAGCGGCATCTCCACGTTGTCCGTGAACAGCTGTCCGGTGCCGAGGCCTTGCGGCATTTTTATGTCGGGGCCGTAGATGTCGGCGGCAAGCTGTGCAACGGCGTTAAGACCTACGTTGCTTTCGAGGGCACTGGTCATCCATGAGCCGATGCCTCGCTCGGCTGCCATGCTTATCCATTCCCTTGCTCCACTCATTCCGCCATGTAATGATGGCTTGAGGATGATGTATTGGGGACGGATGGTGTCGAGCAGTTCCTCCTTCATGCCGGGGAGGTTTACGCCGATAAGCTCTTCGTCGAGGGCTATGGGGATGGGCGTTTCGCGACATAATGCAGCCATGTCACGCCACTGGTGCTGACGGATGGGCTGTTCGATGGAATGGATGTCGTAACGGGCGAGCTGCTCCAGGCGTTGCGGAGCCTGTGCTGGAGAGAAACCGCCATTGGCGTCTACGCGCAACTCTATCTGATCCTTCGTGAATGCCTCACGGATATGGCGGACAAGCGACAACTCGTGGTTGAAGTCAATGGCTCCGATCTTCAGCTTCACGCAGCGAAATCCGTCACGCATCTTCGCCTCAAGACGCTCAAGCATCTCATCGAAGCTTCCCATCCACACCAGTCCGTTGATGGTGATGCCTTCTTCGCCGCGTGTAAACGGCGTGTCGAAGAGCGTGCCCTTGCCTCCGTTCTGGAGGTCGAGCAGGGCCGTCTCAAGACCGAAGAGCATGGAGGGGTAAGGGCGGAGCATATCTGCTGGCACACGTCCCATCGTCTCCACCATGCCACACAGCGAACGCAAGGTGCGCTCATAGTCGGGACGGGCGTCGCAACTGAGGTCGGGGAGCGGGGCACACTCTCCCACTCCGCTCACGCCGGGACGCTCCGTATCGGTGACGGTGAGAAACCATGACTGGCGTGTGGTGTAGATGCCGCGCGACGTTCCAGCGGGTTGCTTGAAGTGGAACGTACGCGGCTCGATGTCTATCTTATAGCTCATAAGGTGTGACGGTTAGGGCAGTTTGGGGTATTTGCTGAAGTCGGGCTTGCGCTTCTCAAGGAACGCACGGCCTCCCTCCTGTGCCTCGTCGAGCATGTAATAGAGCATGGTGGCGTCGCCGGCAAGTTCCTGTATGCCAGCCTGTCCGTCGAGCTCGGCATTGAGACCAGCCTTTATCATACGAAGGGCAAGCGGCGAGCGCTCCATCATGGTCTGCGCCCACTCCACGCAGGTGTCCTCAAGCTGATCGAAGGGCACCACCTTGTTCACCATTCCCATACGCTCTGCCTCGATGGCGCTATACTGACGGCACATGAACCATATCTCGCGTGCCTTCTTCTGACCGACGATGCGGGCGAGATAGCTGGCACCGAAACCGGCATCGAAGGATCCTACCTTAGGTCCGGTCTGACCGAAGATGGCGTTGTCGCTGGCGATGGTGAGGTCGCACATAAGGTGGAGGACATGTCCGCCACCGATGGCGTAACCGTTGACCATGGCGATGACGGGCTTCGGCAGGGAGCGTATCTGCTTCTGCACGTCGAGGACGTTAAGGCGTGGTACGCCGTCGTCGCCGACATAGCCGCCGCGTCCCTTCACATGCATGTCGCCACCAGAGCAGAACGCCTTGTCGCCGGCTCCGGTAAGGATGACAACGCTGATGCGCTGCGCCTCACGACACCAAGCGAATGCCTGCGACATCTCCCACGTGGTGCGAGGGGTGAAGGCATTACGATAACGAGGACGGTTGATGGTGATCTTGGCGATGCCATCATATTCCTCAAACAGGATTTCCTTAAAGTCAAAGCCCTCCACGGGCACCCAATTTCTTTTTTCCATATTGTTGTAAGTTGATTGTTATTGTTGTTGTTTAGACAGTAAGACAGGTAGACAAGTTATTTGTCCTTTAATTGCTTAATAGCCTTGTCAAAATCACTTTCCAGCATACGCATCTCACGTTCTCTATAAATCTCGAATTCTCGTTCAGCCTTCTCTATGGCTTCCTTATGCGAAATACTGCCATTCCCTTCCAATATATTCTTGCGAAGGCGCAGAATTTGATCATCAAGTGCAGCAATCCAATCCGCCATCCGCATCGGGGTCTGCTCTAAGGCTTGAAATTCTGCAAAATCGAGAAACTGCGAAGTCAAAAGATTCAAACGCTGCAGCTCCAATTCTGTCAGATAATTCTTAGCTATCTTCACATCATCGCGAGTTACATAATTACCCTTAAAATTGGTCATACCAACGAATGGCTTTTCATTATCCACTCGTTCATATATCAATTCTGCAGCAGTATGTTCGTGTACTGCATAGTGCATTTTGTTCTGTACAGAAGCAAAGAACATTTTTGTCATCTTTGCCCGAGGATCATAATCTACTGATGTTGCATATATATCCGTCACCTGCTGATAGAAATTACGTTCACTACTACGAATATCACGAATCCTCTGTAGTAACTCTCTAAAATAACGATTTCCACCTTGCTTCAATCTCTCATCGTCCATTGCAAATCCTTTTTGGATATACTCATGCAAACGCTCAGTTGCCCATCGGCGGAAATGTACAGCCACAGGAGATTGTACTCTATAACCAAGGGCGATAATCATGTCAAGATTATAATGGTCTATCTCACGTTTTACCTGACGAGAGCCTTCCTGACGAACTAACAAGAATTTCTTGTGAGTTGCCTCATCAATAAGTTCCTGGTCAGCATAGATACTCTTAATATGCTGACTGACATTCTGTTGTGTGGTGGCATATATTTGAGCTAATTGCTCTTGTGTCAACCATACATCCTCATCAGCAAAGCGCACATTTACAGATACCTTGCCATTATTATCTTTGAACAGTATGAGCTTATTCTCCTTTTCCATATATATATTCGATATAGCAATTATTCAGCAATATAAAAATCAAAAGTCGCTTTAGCATCCGCTTCTGCTTCGGTAAACACCTCCAGCAGCAGGGGGCGGTCAGTCTGGCGCGTCAGCAGCGTCACAATGCCGATTTGTGCCTCCTGCATGTTCTTTGCGGATAGATAGCCGATGTCGTTCTGGGTGCAGATGCCCTGAGCCGTTGTCTCGTGCGTGGCTGCCACCAAGTCGTCAGCAGCCGGGCTGTCCTTCAGACCCGGCAGAGAGCGGAAGATGCCACCCGTGCGGTTGTTGAGGAGAAGGATGCGCAGATTGCCGTTAAGGTTTCGGTTCCACAGCGCATTCTGGTCGTAGAAGAAGCTGAGGTCTCCGATTACGCAGACCGTCAGTCCCGTCGAGGCAAGCGAGAAGCCGGCAGCGGTGGACAGCGAACCTTCGATGCCGTTCACACCACGATTGCACCATACGTAGTGGTTGGCGTGGATGCAGGCAAGGCGAATGGCGGAGCTGTTGGCGTAATGTACGAAGATGTCCATGTCAAGGTCGTCGAGCTGTTCCTCGAAATACCTCACCACCGCCATCTGCGAAAATGCGGGATCATACTCGGAAGCACGATCAGCGCACTCGTCGAGCAAGAGCTTCCAGCGCTCGTAAAAGCCTCTCTCATCCTTCGCCGGAGTCTCCGTCAACGCGTCCAGCAAGCTGCTGACATCGCCGTAAGGACATTCCACGATGTCCGTGAGCGTCATCAACGGGTCGTGCGGTTCAAGGGCGTTTGGCGTAACAAGACATGACGGAGTACCGATGCTGCGCAGCCAACGACGCGTGGCCTTGCTCACGATGGTGTCACCGAGATAGACGATGTAGTCGGGACGGTAGCTGCGTGCCTCATCAGCAGACATGCCGGAGATACGTTTCACCGCCTCATCGAAGTGGACATTCGTGCCCGATGTGTTGGAGAGCGGTTCGGCGAACACCACGTAACGCTCCATCAGACGCTCCAGCTTCCGACCGTCAAACACACCAGCCGGCATCTGACCTATGACGATAAGCGGACGTTCTGCCTTGGCAATGCGGGCTGTGAAAGCCTCGAAAGCATAAGGCAGACGGCGTTCCTCCGTCATCATTGTCCATCGTTCCACCTTCGGCAACGCCTCCACATCGAAGGTAAAGAGCGGTTCCGTGATGGGCACATTGATGTGCACGGAAGCCGGCTGACGATAAGTGGCGAGGAAGAGAGCCTCGTTGACAAGGCGGCGGCAGTACCATCGCTCCTCGTCGTTATGCGGTTCAGGCAGTTGCACGGCACGTCTCACAAAGCGTCCGAGAGCGTCAGGCTGAGGAAGCGTCTGTCCGTCGAGCTGGTCAATCCATTGTGCGGGGCGGTCGGCAGACACCACGATAAGCGGCACGTGCTGATAATAAGCCTCAGCCACGGCAGGCATCACATTGAGCAACGCCGAACCCGATGTCACGCACACCACCACAGGACGATGCGTGGCCTGAGCCATACCCAGAGCATAGAAGCCCGCCGAACGCTCGTCCGTGACCGGGCGGCACGTTATACGGTCACACTCATTAAGGTTATGCACAATCGGGGCATTGCGACTACCGGGGCACACCACAGCATCCGTCACACCATACTCGACAAGCAGAGCTGTGAGAAGGTTTACGTTTTCCTTGTTACAAAACATCAACTTATTAATCTTATATCTTGAACTTTAACTCTTATTTCTTGAACGTTTGTCTCATTGTATTCATCTTCGCCTCCGTCTCGTCCCATTCTGTCTGGCACGAACTTTCCTTCAGGAGGCCGCCGCCAGCATAGAGCGTAAAGCGCCGCGGCGAGGCATTCTCATCGCTAACGTCTTCCATGCGCATACATCTCAGAGTGACGAACAGACTGGTCTCGCCGTCTGGATTGAGAATGCCGGAGAATCCGCTGTAATAAAGGCGCGGCAACGACTCGTTACGCAGAATAAAGTCGCGTGACGTGTCCTTAGGGATGCCACATACGGCAGGCGTGGGATGGAGGGCGTTGAGCAGATTGCCAAGCACGTCCATCGAGTAAGGCTTGAAGGTGATGTCGGAGCGCAGATGCACCAGGTCGCCAGCCCTCGCCGTGGACGGACCCTTCACGGAGAAATCGTCAGAGAAATGCTCCACACACTCCGTGATGTACGTCTCGACGTAATGCTGCTCCTGTCGGTTTTTCGTGCTCCAGTGGATGTCAGCCTCAGAGACGCTGCCCCCTTCCGTATCGAAAGACAGCTGGTCCTCAGTGAGGCGCATCGTGCCGGCAAGCGCCATCGTCCTCATCTCGTCACGCCTACCGCGAACGAGCACCTCTGGAGTGGCAACGAGCCACGTGCCGCTGCGTTCCGTGGAAAAGAGAGCCACAAACATGCGCGGATAACGACGGCAAGCCCTTGCGAAAAGCGTAAGGGGCGACACGTCCTCCGTGGCGGTAAGTCGGGCGCTGCGGGCAAGGACAATCTTGCTGAACGTCCCGTCACGCAGCTGCGCATGGAAATTCTCGAAGTCGATGGCATAGCTCTCCTGTTCTTTGGCGAAGTCGGCATCCACAAGAGACGCCTCCGCCATCGTATCGGCTGGCAGCTCCATCGGCTCCCACTCCACGTCAAGCAGAAGTATGGGGCAATCGTCCGACGGGGCGAACGGGGCGATGACAAAGCCGCGACGCCCGTTGAGTTCGGCAAGCGAAGCCAATTCCTCAGGCTCCTTTCTCATCACGCCACGAAACACCTGCTGGGTATGAGGCAGACGGTAATAAACGAAGTTCATCTGTTTCAATACAATTAGTTATTGAACTTGCAAAAGTTCAGTAAGTTAGCTTTATTTGTTAGGTTTGTTCATCACGAAGTTAGTAACTTCCACCGACGAAATCAGTTCGCCAGCCTTATTCGTGATGTCGATATGCCACTGGTGCAGCGTCTTTCCACGATGGAGGAGATGCGCTGTGGCTGTGACGGTATCGCCCTCCATGACAGCCTTTACATGGCTGCCGCTGACATTGATGCCCACACAGATCTTGTCCGGGCATAACGCCATAGAGCCGACACCGGCAAGGTTCTCGGCAAGCGCCAACGAGGCACCGCCACTAAGAAATCCGAACACCTGACGATTCTTCTCGTCCACCTTCATCTTCGCCTGACAGGTGTCGGGCTCGGGGGTTGAGATAAATTCCATACCAAGTGTGTTGGACAATCCGTCAAGATGCAGACGGGTTTCCTTTATTTTCTCTAAATCCATTGTTGTATATATGTAGAGTTTAAATATTGTTCATACTATATTACCCTTCCCTGATGAAGTCGAGCGCTTCCTTTATCTCTTCCTCGCTGCCAGTCTGATTGAGCTTTACGTCGCCGATGTTGGCGAGGAGCGAGAAGTTGATGATGCCTGACGTATTCTTCTTGTCGTGCTTCATTAATTCGAGGAGCTTGGGATAGTCATCGCAGGTGATGGCGGGGGTGCCGTAAGCCTCACGGATGAAGCGTGCTGTCTGGCGCAGACGGTCGACGGGGAACGCGGTCTTGCATACGCTAAGATAAAGCTCGCCCACCAATCCGTACGCCACGGCATATCCGTGGAGCATCGGTCTGCCCTGCTCCATGGCGAACGACTCGATGGCGTGACCGATGGTATGTCCGAGATTGAGAGCCTTGCGCAGTCCCTTCTCATGCGGATCCTGCTGAACGATGCGCTCCTTAACGGCTATAGACTCGCCCACCATGCGCTGCAACTGTGAGAAGTCGGGATTATGAAGACTGAAGCCTACAAGTTCTGCCCACATCCGCTCGTCATTGATAAGACCGTGCTTGAGCATTTCGGCATAGCCGGAGCAAAGGTTAGGCATATCGAGAGTGTCGAGGAAGAGCGTGCTGATGATAACAAAGCGTGCATCAGCAAACACACCAATCTCGTTCTTCAGTCCATTGAAGTTGACACCTGTCTTGCCGCCAACCGACGCGTCAACCATTGCGAGGAGCGTTGTGGGGATGTTGATGAAGTCGATGCCGCGCTTGAAGGTGGCAGCAGCGAATCCTCCAAGATCCGTCACCATGCCTCCACCCAGATTGATAAGCAGCGAATGGCGGGTGGCTCCACCCTTGCTGAGCGCGTCCCAGACGAGAGCCAATGATTCGAGGTTCTTGTTAGTGTCGGTGGCGGGAATGGTGATGAGCGTCACTTCCTGCATGCAGCGCATACTGCTGAGCTTAGGCCAGCAAAGACGCTTCGTGGTCTCGTCGGTAAGAACAAAGACGCGGTCGTGCTGACATTCCGAAATGGCAACAACAAGGCTGCGCTCCAGATTTTCCGATATCACAATATTCTGTTTCATAATAAGGCTCCTTTCTTTTTAATGTTGTTGTTATTCCGCCGCTACATCTGCCGCTATGCGCATCATCTCGGCGCGTGCCGGTTTGCCTGTGGCGGTGAGTGGTATGGCAGGAACGGAGATATAGGCGTAGGGCTGTTCGTATCGGGAGAGATATTCCTGGCACAATGTCCGCATCGCCTCCATGTCGTCGGTGACAGCCAGAAGCACAACCGTCTCGCCGAACTTGGGATGTGGTCGCTTCGTTATGGCAAACTCCACGTCGGTGTGTTGCCTAAGCTTCTCCTCCATCTCCTCTATCTGTAGCTTGATGCCACCGCTGCATATCACGTTGTCGCGACGTCCACGAATGCGGAAGCGGCGTCCGTCAGAGTCAATCTCGACGATGTCGTTAGTGACCAGTGGCTGGGCGCATACCTCCGGCGCATCAATGACAAGGCATCCGTCGGCGTTGGTGCTGACGCATACACTGGCGAATGGCGTATACCATGAGCTGGCTTCAGGACCGCTGAGTCGGCGAAGTGCTATGTGCGACAGCGTTTCGGTCATGCCGTATGTGCTCCACACTGCATTGGGAAACTCACGCAACAGCTTCGCCATATCGTCGCTGACAGCTCCACCTCCGATGATAAGGTGGCGAATCTGACGTAGCACACGTAGTTCTTCGTGCACCTGCATACTGTTATACACCTGCATCGGCACCATAGCAGCAAACACAGGTGCCTCCGTTATGCCCTGAAGCGGATGACCCGACGGCTTGACGCAGACCAGCTTCAGACGGCGGACGATGCTGCGCACCACCACCATCTTGCCCGCAATGAAGTCGAGCGGCATGCAGAGCAGAGCTGTATCTCCGGGCTGCAGACCAAGGAAGTCGCAGGTGATGCGTGCCGATGCCTCCATGCGACGCTTCTCCACGGTCATCGGTTTCGGCTTGCCCGTCGAACCGCTCGTGTGGACAACAAGCGTCGGCGAAGCACTCTCCCACTCGGAAAGAAATTCGTTTAGGGTCATTTTATAAAGCAATTATGGGGTTAAATCCTATGAGATTAGATAAACTGCTCCCACTGGTCGCAGAGTTCCGTGATGCGCTGCAGTACGATGTTGGCGCCCTGGTCAGCAAGAGCAGCGTCAGGCAGCGGACCGCTGTTTATGCCTACCGTGAAGATTCGGGCAGCCACACCGGCACGAACTCCCAACGGAGCGTTCTCCACGACGATGCCCTGCCACGGCTGCAGGTTGCCAGCCTTGCGCAGACCCATCAGATAAGGGTCGGGATTGGGCTTGCCGCGCTCCACGTCGTAAGCCGTTACGATATGGTCTTCGGTGAGGAAACCGTCAAAGTCGTTAAGCAGTCGCTTGAAGAGCGGGCGCTGTCCGCTTCCCGTCACCACGCCGATGGTAATGCCAGCATCCTTTATCTTCTGCATAAGCGGAAGGACACCGGGGAAGATTTCAGCCACCGGCATGTGATGGAAAATCTCCGTCTTGACGTCATACATGCGCTGCGCCTCCTCCGGCGTTATCTCCTTGCCCTGCTGCATGCGGACATAATGGCGGATGGTGTCGACGCCGCGTGCTCCTTCCGTGGCATACGAGTCGTCGGCAGTGAAGTGGATGCCGAACTGGCTCATCGCCTCCTGCCATGCCACAGCATGATTGGGCATGGAGTTATAGAGCACTCCGTCCATGTCGAAGAGCACCACACGAGGAGCAAACTCCGTGAAGGAATTGGCTTCCAGATAGTGTTTTATAGCTTCTTTTATCATCTTGTTGTTTCCGTATTTTTGTCAGTCCCATAGACCGACAATAGGACTCACAGGCCTCATTCACAAGGTCTGTAAGTCCTATTTGATATATTAATGTGAGGAAATCAATGTTTCCCCTTTATGTTACTTCTCGTTAGCGAGGCGCTCCTGAATGGCCTTGCTCTCTGCCTCGTAACCCGGCTTGTTAAGAAGAGCGAACATGTTCTTCTTGTAAGCCTCAACACCCGGCTGGTTGAACGGATTGACCTCCTCAAGGAGTCCGCTGATGCCGCAAGCCTTCTCAAAGAAGTAGATGAGCTGACCGAGGTAGTAAGCGTTAAGCTCAGGCACGTTGATGCGGATGTTAGGCACACCGCCGTCAACGTGAGCGAGGCGTGTGCCCAGCTCTGCCATCTTGTTGACCTCGTCCACACGCTTGCCTTCGAGGAAGTTCAGACCGTCAAGGTTCTCGTCGTCGTGCGGGAAGAGGAGCTTCTCGTTAGGAGTCTCTACGCTGATAACAGTCTCGAAGATGGAGCGCTCGCCCTCCTGAATCCACTGACCCATAGAGTGGAGGTCTGTGGTGAAGTCGCAAGCTGCGGGGAAGATGCCCTTCTGCTCCTTGCCCTCGCTCTCGCCGTAGAGCTGCTTCCACCACTCAGCGAAGTAATGGAGCTTCGGCTGGAAGTTGGCAACAATCTCAATCTTCTTGCCAGCCTGTGTGTAGAGTGCCTGACGTGTGGCTGCGTACTGAGCAGCGAGGTTGTCAGCGAAGGGAACGTCCAGAGCGCAAGCCTTCTCCATGTCAGCAGCACCAGCAACGAGCTGCTTAACGTCGAATCCGGCAACAGCGATAGGAAGAAGACCCACCGGAGTGAGTACAGAGAAACGACCACCCACGTTGTCGGGGATGATAAAGCTCTTATATCCCTCCTTGTCAGCACATGTGCGGGCAGCGCCCTTCTTGGCATCAGTGACAGCCACGATGACGTCCTTAGCCTCCTCCTTGCCGCGCTGGTCCTCACACTGCTTCTTGAGCAGACGGAAAGCGAGAGCGGTCTCAGTGGTAGTACCCGACTTAGAGATGTTGATTACACCGAACTTCTTGTCCTTAAGATAAGTGGTGAGCTCATAGAGATAGTCCTCGCCGATGTTGTTTCCGGCGAAGAGTATGGTGGGGTTTTTCTTGTCAGCAACAAGCCAAGCGAAAGAATTGCCGAGACCTTCGATTACGGCGCGTGCACCGAGATAGCTGCCGCCGATACCAGCCACAACCACTACCTCGCACTTCTCACGCAGCGTCTTAGCCACAGCCTCAATCTCCGCGAGGAAATCAGGAGTGATGGAAGACGGAAGGTGGAGCCATCCGAGGAAATCGTTACCTGCGCATGTGCCGTTCTCAAGAGCCTCTTGTGCGGCCTTTACCTTAGACTCATAAGCGTTGACTGCTCCTTCTGCGAGGAAAGAGGTAGCTTTTGTAATGTCTAAACTGATAGTTTTCATTGCTTTATAATTTATATAGTATATCTGAAATCGTTTTATCGAATGCCATTACCTGAACGAGTCGGTAAGCAGCTTTATCTCCACCTGCGGGCTGATGCGCTCGTAGAGGATGTTATATACAGCGTCGAGGATGGGCATGTTGACGTGATAATGACGGTTTTTCTCCTTCATACACTTTGTGCCGAAGAATCCCTCCGCTATCATCTCCATCTCTATCTGCGCACTCTTGACGCTATATCCCTTGCCTATCATCGTTCCGAATGTGCGGTTGCGCGAGAACTTGGAATATCCCGTCACGAGCAAGTCGCCGAGATAAACCGAATCGTAGACGCTGCGCTCAATGGGATTGATGGCAGAGAGGAAGCGCGACATCTCCTGTACGGCGTTAGAGATAAGCACCGCCTGGAAGTTGTCACCATAGTTGAGTCCGCTGCAAATGCCGGACGCTATGGCATAGACATTCTTGAGCACCGACGAATACTCGATGCCGATGACATCGCTGGACGTCTTTGTCTTGATAAACTCCGAGTCGAGCACCTCACAGAAAGCCTGTGCCTTATCGCGGTCAGAGCATCCTATGGTAAGATAGGAAAGTCTCTCGAGAGCCACTTCCTCAGCGTGTGACGGTCCTCCGATACATGCAAGGTTGCAGTCGGGCACATCATACACCTCATGGAAATACTCCGAGCATGCGATGTTGTCCTCCGGCACCAAGCCCTTGATGGCGGTCACAATAAACTTGTCGCGCAGCCTTGCCTTCAGCTTCTTCAAGTGGTTCTTGAGGTAAGGCGAGGGCACAACGAATACCAGCGTGTCGTAAGCTTCCACAATGCGATTGATGTCGCTGGAGAAGAATATCTCGTCTGTGTTGAAGTGTACGCTGGTAAGGTAATTAGGATTGTGACTGATGCGCTTAAACTCCTCTATGCTGTCGTCGCGGCGCATATACCATCCTATGTGATGGGTGTGACCTATCACAATCTTGGCGATGGCAGTCGCCCAACTGCCACCTCCAATAATTGCTATTTTTCCGAGATTGTACACGCTCTTTGATGTTTAACGGGTTAATGCTTGATGTTTAAAGAAATGCTCGCAGACGAACACTTCCTAAACATTGCTCTTCTCAATCCACTGCTGGATTTCGTCCACAGAAGGCTTCTCGTAGCCGAGCTTATACTTCTTGTTTATCTCGCCGATCTTCTGCTGCAGACCCTGCGGCTTTTCGTCGCGGATGTCCGAAATGAGATTAAATCCAGCCTTGCGGAGAACGTAAGCCCACTCCTCAGGAACGCCGATCTCAGCCCATTCCTTGATGGTGCTCTGCGGCATCTTCTTCTCAGGCTTCATCTGCGGGAAGAAGAGCACCTCCTGAATGAATGTCTTGCCTGTCATGAGCATCACGAGACGGTCAATGCCGATGCCGATACCTGACGTGGGAGGCATACCGTACTGGAGAGCACGGAGGAAGTCCTGGTCGATGATCATAGCCTCATCGTCACCCTTGTCAGCAAGCTTCATCTGGTCGATGAAACGCTCCTCCTGGTCGATGGGGTCGTTAAGCTCCGAGTAAGCGTTGGCAAGCTCCTTGCCGTTAACCATAAGCTCAAAACGCTCTGTGAGGCCCGGCTTTGAGCGGTGCATCTTTGTGAGCGGCGACATCTCGACGGGATAGTCGGTGATGAATGTAGGCTGGATGAATGTGCCCTCGCAGAACTCGCCGAAGAGTTCGTCGATGAGCTTGCCCTTGCCCATTGTCTCGTCCACGTCCATACCCTTCTCAAGGCAGAATGCGCGGATTTCGTCCTCTGTCTTGCCATTGCAGTCGAAGCCTGTCTTCTCCTTGATGGCGTCAAGGATGGGAAGGCGGCGGTAAGGAGCCTTGAAGCTGACGATGTTGCCGTCAATCTCGCGCTCCGGCTTGCCGTTTACGGCTATACAGATAGTCTCAAGGAGTTTCTCCGTGAACGACATCATCCAGTTATAGTCCTTATACTGAACGTACAGCTCCATGCAGGTGAACTCAGGGTTGTGGTTGCGGTCCATACCCTCGTTACGGAAGTTCTTGCCGATCTCGTAAACACCCTCGAAGCCGCCTACGATAAGACGCTTCAGATAAAGCTCTGTTGCGATACGCATATACATATCCTGGTCGAGAGCGTTGAAGTGTGTGATAAACGGACGTGCAGAAGCGCCACCGGCGATAGCCTGCAATGTCGGAGTCTCCACCTCTGTGTAGCCAGCCTCATCGAGCACTCTGCGCAGTGTGCGGATGACAGTGGCACGTTGGAGGAATGTGTCCTTCACGCCGTCGTTAACGATGAGGTCAACATAGCGCTGACGATAGCGAAGCTCAGGATCGTCGAACTTGTCGTATGCCACGCCGTCCTTATACTTAACGATCGGCAGCGGCTTGAGGCTCTTCGAGAGGAGCACGAGTTCCTTTGCATGTACCGAAATCTCGCCGGTCTGTGTACGGAACACGAAGCCCTTTACACCGATAAAGTCACCGATGTCGAGGAGTTTCTTGAATACTGTATTATAGAGTTCCTTGTTCTCGTCGGGGCAGATCTCGTCACGAGCCACGTAAACCTGGATGCGGCCCTTCGAGTCCTGCAACTCAGCGAAGCTTGCCTTACCCATCACGCGGCGGCCCATCATTCGTCCGGCTATCACCACCTCACGCGGCTCGTCCTCGTCCTTGAAGTCGGCTTTGATGTCAGTGCTGAAAGCGTTTGTGGGGAATTCGGCTGCTGGATACGGGTCGATACCCATATCGCGGAGGGTCTGAAGGCATTGTCTTCTTACAATCTCTTGTTCACTAAGTTCTAAGATATTCATATTTGGATATTATATTTTATGATCTTCGTTACACGTTACGGCAATACATAATAGCCCATAACAACTGCAAAATTACGAAATAATTTCGTCTTTCGCCCTTAACACTTACTCTTTATGCGTGTTATTAAGCATTTTTCTTGATTCATTCCGTAGTCTGCGAGTTTATTATATATTAAATATATGTAAGCACAAATATAGCCATTATTGCCGAATAGTAAGATTGACAGAAAGCACATTAACCAAGATTAACGCTTTTTCTGATTGTTAAGTCATCTTAAAGTCTATGTAATACCATTGCAACATGATACTCATAATTTTGCGGCGTGAAACAATAATTATAAATCATAAACAGTCAGAAAGAACAATGAAAAGAATGAGATTTTCAGGAAACGGCATCGTTGCGCTTATCGCAACAGCCATTATGTTGATCAGCGGCTTGCAGTTGCATGCACAGACACCCACAGAATGGAAAAAGCTGAAAGGCGACGTAACACTCTACATGGCTAACGACCTCGGACGCAATGGCTATTACGACCAGAAGCCCATCGCCGAACTGATGGGAAACATGGCGAAGGCCACGGGCTTGGAATGTGTGCTTGCCGTCGGCGACATCCATCACTTCAACGGCGTGGCCTCAGTGAACGACCCGTTGTGGACCACCAACTTCGAGCAGGTTTATTCGCATCCAGAACTGATGCTCGACTGGTTCCCCGTTCTTGGCAATCATGAATATCGCGGCAACACTCAGGCTGTACTCGACTATGGTAAGGTGAGCCGACGCTGGATGATGCCGGCACGCTATTACACCAAGGCGTTCGAGAACAAAGGCACCACGCTGCGCATCGTCTTCCTCGACACCACACCGCTGATTGACCGTTATCGCGAGAACAGCGAGAAGTATCCTGACGCTTGCAAGCAGGACTATCAGGCACAGCTCGACTGGCTGGACCGCACACTTAAGACAGCCAACGAAGACTGGGTGATCGTTGTAGGTCATCATCCCATATACGCCGAAACATCGAAGGCTGAATACGAGCGCACCGACATGTAGAAAAGGCTGTTGCCCATCCTCCACAAGTATAATAATGTAGCGATTTACGCCTGCGGACACATCCACAACTTCCAGCATATACGCATGAATGGCGACAACATCGACTACGTGGTCAACTCATCCGCTTCGCTTGCACGTCCTGTGAAGAAGACTGTCGGCACAGTGTTCTGCTCGCCTGCCGACGGCTTCTCCATAATCTCCGCCAACAAGAAGCAGCTGAGAATGTCGATGATTGACAAGGAAGGTAACGTGATACACTGCATAGAGAAAAACAAATATCGGAAAGAAACGTAACAAAAAGATGCAATAACATGAAACGAATTCTAATCAGCGCTGCTCTCATTGCCGCTTCATCAGCCGCAGCCTCAGCCCACACCCTCGACGGCATAGTCAAGGACCATCGTACGGGCGAACCGCTTATCGGCTCGGTGATTGAGGTAAAGGAGTTGCCGGACGTGAAGACAACGACGGGGCTGGACGGTTCGTTCACCCTGCACGAACTGCCTGACAAAGGACGCTATACGCTCGTGGTGAGATACGTATCTTACAAGACCCGCGAGATTCCCGTGGATGTGTCTGACAAGGGCATCGTAAGCATATCGCTCGACGAAGACCTCAAAGAACTTGGTGAGGTGGTAATCAAGGGACACAAGGAGAGCCATTCTGACCGCAGCGCCATCAACTTGGAGAAGACTGCCGGCAACGTACTCAACGTGATGAGCCAGCAGAGCATCCAGCTGTCGCCTGACGTCAACGTGGCAAGCGTGCTGCAGCGCGTGTCGGGAGTGACAATGGAGCGCGACGCTTCCGGCGAAGCCTCATACGCCATACTCCGCGGCATGGACAAGCGTTACAACTATACGCTGGTCAACGGCGTGAAGATTCCGAGTCCGGACGACAAGAACCGATACATACCGCTCAACATATTCCCCTCTGACCTCATGGACCGCCTCGTAGTGTCGAAGTCGCTTACTGCCGACATGGAGGGCGACGCTGCCGGTGGCGTGGTGGACATGGTGATGAAGGACGCACCATCGCATTTCCAGATACAGGCGAATGCCGCCATAGGCATGAGCGACTATTTCTGGAAGGACGGACGCGATTATCTCTCATCAGACCGCAGCGACTACACACACAAGTCGCCTTACGAAGCTAACGGCAAGGACTATAAGGCGCAGACATCCGACTTCGCCAATGGTCCTACCAAGATAACCACCCACTCCACTCCTGCTCCTAACTTCATAGGCGGACTCTCCGTCGGCAACCGCTTCTGGAAGGACCGCATCGGCGTCATGCTCGCAGGAAGCATGCAGAACGTTTTCCGCGGAACGGAGCGTACATACAACTCAGTAAAAATGGCGTCTGGCGAACAGGCGATGTACATCTATTCGCTCCAGCACCGCTACTACTCCACTCATGACCTCACAGCCGGCGTCCATGCCAAGGTGGACCTGCAGCTGGACAATCACAAGCTGGAATGGTATAACATGTACATACGCACCAACTCGAAGGGCGTACGCTACAACAACTCCATCAACACGGAGTATATAGGTTCTGATACGTACACACAGGACGACGAAACCCGCTCTCTCTCGCAGACACAGACCATCTTCGCCACACATCTGAAGGGTACGCATCACCTCACACATGACCTGACAGTGGACTGGGCTGGCATCTTCTCGCAGGCAAAGGAGGAAGATCCTGACCGCGTCTATCTCACTCTTACCAACACCGTTCAGTCACCGGACGGAGTGGACGGTTCGCTGTGGTCAGCTGACAAGAACATTCTGAAGACGCTGCCGAAGAGCATGGAACGCCGCTTCCAGCACAACACGGACAAGGACTGGGCTGGCTACATCAACTTCTCCTACGACACCCACTTCGCTCACGACGTAGACGCTACGTGGAAGGCTGGAGGACAATATCGTCGCAAGGAGCGTGGCAACCGCTACTACTCGTACATCTTCAACCCCGCAAACATATCTCAACAGCTGGACGGCAACGGATTCGATCAGTTTGCATCCATCGACTGGACCTGCAAGACTCCTTACTCACAGGCTTCGCAGCTCAATTACGACTCGAAGGAACACATCGGCGCGGCATACGCTATGGTTACGCTGAAGAGTAAGGCTGGAGAACTTAACGCCGGATTGCGTGCTGAGCACACCAATCAGATTTACACCATGCTGCAGAAGTTCCGCAACATGGGTCAGGTTGGCGAACAGAGCTATTGGGACTATCTGCCGTCAGCATCCATCAAGTGGACTCCGACAAAGAAGATGAACGTGCGCCTCTCTTACTATCGCTCCATCAACCGACCGGGATTCTACGAGATAGTACCTTATCAGATCATGGGCGAGGAATATCAGGAGAAAGGCAACCCTAACCTGAAGCGTGCCCGCATCGACAATGTGGACCTGCGTTGGGAATGGTTCCCGTCAGCCACGGAGCAGGTGCTTGCCGGCGTGTTCTACAAGTATCTGAAAGATCCTATAGAGCAGGTGTTCGTGGCTTCTGACGGCAAGCTGGGCAGCGGAGCCGACGCTTACTATATGCCTGACAACCTCGGCAACGCCAAGAACTACGGCTTCGAGATTGACGTAGTGAAATACATCCGTCACTTCGGAATCAAGGCCAACTACACCTACACCCACTCTGCCATCACAACGACGAAGCGTGAGTATAACGTGGGTAGCGCGGAATACAAGCAGGGAGTGAAGCAGACTCGTCCGCTTGTAAATCAGGCTCCTCACACAGCCAATCTCTCGCTGCTCTACAAGGACACCAACTATGGATGGAACGCACAGCTCGCCGCTTCCTATACCGGCACTAAGCTGGCTCTCGTGTCGCCCTTCAAGGACGCCGACCAATGGGACAAGGCTATGTTCGGACTCGACCTCAGCGCTGAGAAGAAGTTCGATTGCGGCGTTTCCATATTCATGAAAGCCAACAACCTGCTCGACGCAAAGCGCGAACGTTATCTGAAGACAGTCAACGAGAGCAACCTGCAATATGAAGGACAGCGATCGGACAAGACCATCGTGGGAACATACAAGTATGGCAGGACATTCCTTGTGGGCGTGAGAGTGAAACTGTAAGCTTCACGCACGAATGTTTAATAGTTATAATATGTATTATTCACATTAAATAAATCGAACAATATGAAAACCAAGAATATAGCTGTAATGCTTGCCATCGCAGCAGCAGGAATGGCTGCCACATCATGCGAGAACGACAACATCAATCCTTACGACTATAACACCAACGGCAGCAGCAACGAAAACCAAGGATCTGCGGATGTGCTGAAGACAGCCATTGCCGAATATCCCGCAGGATCAGTGGTATGGACAAGAGACACCACTCTGGCGGAAAGCGTGGAGATACCTGTGGGCACATCGCTCTACATCGAGCCGGGCGTGACCGTCACATGCAAGTCGGACGTGCAGGTGCCCATCGAGATTGTGGTGCTCGGCAACCTCTATTGCATGGGAACAGCCGAACATCCCGTGACTTTCACCTCCGACACGAAGAAGCCGGAGTCGTGGGGAGGCATCATCTGCGGATATAACTCTGAGGAGGTGGTGCTCAATCATGTCGACCTTGGTTATGCCGGAGCCACACCTACCGAGTCGTCCGTCTCGTTCCAGAACAAACTCTTCAAGACCACCATCGACGGCGGCGTACCTGCCTTCCACTTCTGCAACGTCAACGGAAAGTTCGTGATGGCAGACTGCTTCCTGCACGATAACTACAACGACCAGACCTACTTCACCGGCGGTCAGGGCGTGATTTATGACTGCATCTTTGCGGACAGCGGCAATGCTGCCGATGGCGGCGAGGCAATAAACGTAAAGGCGGGATGTAAGCTTGACGTAGCCAACAACATCATCTATAATGCCTGTACCAATGCTTTCAAGCTCTCCAATTCCGGCAACAGCGAAACCATACCTTTGACGCAGATGACTGTATATAACAACACCATCGTCAACTGTGGATGGCGTCGCTCGAAGAACAAGAAGGGTGGCAGCATCTGGCTGGAGAAGGCCATCGCACCGACATTGGTAAACAATCTCGTCTATGACTGCCGTTACGGACTGAAGCAGCCAAAGAAGGACAGCGCTGACCTCGAGCACTCCCGCGTAGCTCCCAACTATTACTTTGCTTCCACAGAGACCGGCGTTAAGCAGATGGCAAAGGATGCTGACCTCAGCATCTGGAGCGACCTCGACATAAAGAGCAGCGTAGCAGGACAACTCAATCCGCTGTTCAAGAACTTTAAGCAAAGCGATAAGATGAACATCAACTGCGAGGTGGACGACGTGGAGAACGGAGCACCGCTCGCCTTCGACCGTTCATGGAACTTCAACGTGCAGAACAGTAGCCCTGCCCTCTCTGGCGGCGTGACTGACTTCTCGCGCATCTTCCCCACCGGACTGGCATTCTTCGGTATGAAGAAGGTGATGTTCTTCGACATCCACAACGACCAGAACTATTACTTCACGGCTCCGACACCGACTTCACGTTTCGGAGCAACGCTATAAGGAGTTGAGAGTTGTATCAAGTTGAGAATTGATACAACTCTCTTCTCTTTTTGTATATTCATACACCAAGCATTCGCTTTTTCATAAATATTCATCACCTTCGTTGTTTTATTCATTATTATCCTTCGTAGATACGGCTATTCTTCGTAACTTTGCATAAGAAAAGAAATGTTGCATAATTATGCAACACATAAACGAAAAGATAACAAAACTCATAAAAACTCCAGGATAATGAATAACGAAAAAACCACAAAACACGAACAGCATCTTAAGAAAAGGCCATCGGTGATGATGGCATTGATGCCACTGGCAGTGCTCGTCACTATGCTTACGCTCACCATCCGCGCTTTCGGAAGCAACTCACTGGAGGGTGCTTCGCAGATAACCCTGCTCATAGTGTCGGCGTTCTGCGTGCTTGTAGGCATGGCATATCTCAACGTGCCATGGTCAAGCTTTGAGAAAGCCATAACGAAGAACGTATCGAGCGTGTCAAGCGCACTCATCATTCTCCTTCTCATCGGTGCGCTTGGCGGCACATGGATGATAAGCGGCGTGGTGCCCACACTCATCTATTACGGCATGCACATCATCAGCCCCGATGCTTTCCTCGTCTCGTCATGCGTCATCTGCGCCCTTGTCAGCGTGATGACCGGATCGTCATGGACCACCATCGCCACCATTGGCATCGCGCTGATGGGCATAGGCAAGGCACAGGGCTTCGCGGAAGGCTGGGTGGCTGGCGCCATCATCTCCGGCGCTTACTTCGGCGACAAGATTTCGCCGCTCTCCGACACCACCACGATGTCGTCCGGTGCGCTTGGCGTGCCGCTGTTCAGCCACATCCGCTACATGTTCATAACGACGGTGCCGTCCATCGTCCTCACCCTCATCATCTTCACTGTGGCAGGCTTTTTCTGCCAGGGATCGCAGTCCACTGACGTGGCAGCATTCACCGGAGCTTTGCAGCAAAGATTCTGCATCACGCCATGGCTGTTGCTCGTGCCCTTCTTCACCGGTGTTCTCATAGCACGCCGTGTACCGCCGGTCATAACGCTGTTTCTTTCAACGGTGATGGCAGTGGGCTTCGCCATCGTCTTCCAGGCTGACGCCCTGCACGAAATCGATCCGTCCCTCTTCAGAGCAGCCATGAAGAGCGCCTACGGCAGCACGTCGCTCGCCACCTCTTCACCCATGCTCACCGACCTTGTAGCCACACGCGGCATGAGCGGCATGATGGGCACCATCTGGCTTATCATCTGCGCCATGTGCTTCGGCGGATGTATGTCGGCTGGCGGCATGGTCAGCGCCATCTCACGCCTGTTTATCCACATGGTGAAGGGACGCACGTCGCTGGTGGGTGCCACAGCCGCCACGGGCGTAATGCTCAACGTGGCTATAGCCGACCAGTATCTGTGCATCCTCCTTACGGGCAACATGTTCCGCGACGTATATGACCGTGAAGGCTATGAGCGCCGACTGCTCAGCCGCACCACGGAGGATGCCGTCACCGTGACGTCCGTGCTGGTGCCGTGGAACACGTGCGGCATGACGCAGAGCACGGTGCTCGGCGTGTCTGCTTTCACATACCTTCCTTATTGTTTCTTCAACATCATCTCGCCACTCATGAGTGTGGCTGTTGCAGCTTTAGGCTATAAGATTTTCCGTAAGAAAACAGCCGAAGCTGAGGTCACCGCGGTCAAGGCTGCGGCTGTTCCTGCCTGACAGCAGGATCCTCATAGTGTCCGTTCACCTTCACCGGTTCGAGGTGAATGCTGATGTGCGTGTCGGCACCAAAGCGTTGCTTCAGCCGTTGTTCTATCTCGGTGGCGTGATGATGTGCCACGTAAAGCGACGTCTCGCCAGGCATACGCACATGCATCTCTATGGCAATGCGATTGCCGATGCGGCGCGTGCAGAGATTGTGCACCACGCTGACCTCCTTGTCCTCACTCACGATTTTCTCTATCTCGTCCTCCGTCTCCTTCGGCAGGCTGCCGTCCGTCAGCTCGCCCACGGCTTTAGAGAGCACGCTCCATGCCGCCTTCATAATGAAGAAGCTGACGACGATGGCGGTCAGCGGGTCGAGCACAGCCCATTTCTCGCCAAGAATGATGGCGCCACCGATGCCCACCGTAGTGCCGACGGACGAAAGGGCGTCGCTGCGATGATGCCAGGCATTGGCCACCACCGCTTCCGAATGGCAACGTCTGCCCACGCGCACCGTGAACCTGTAAGCCCACTCCTTCAGCACCACGCTTGCCACAGCAGCTGCCAAGGCTATGAAGCCCGGCTGCTGCAGCGGTTCGCCGCACATGGCATGGTAAGTCTTGGTTACGCCTGAATAGCATATCATCATGCCCACCACGAGGAGCGACACACCGATGATGGCACTGGCAAGCGTTTCGTACTTGCCATGACCGTAGTCGTGGTCGCGATCAGTGGGCTTGCTGCCAAGGCGCACGAAAACAAGGACGATGGCGTCCGTGACGAAGTCGGTAAGCGAATGGATGGCGTCTGCTATCATGGCAGCAGAATGTCCAAGGATGCCGGCGGCAAATTTAAAGGCAAGCAGCAGTATATTGATGATGCTGCCTGCTATCGTAACGCGATAAGTTTCTTTCTGTCTGTCCATAATTCATAAATGTTATTGTATACCTGAATTTGTTGTTATCTCTGTTATTATATATAAAAGCGAGGCAAAAGTAATAATAAATCGGAATAAGTGATAACATTCCACCATACTTTTTTCCCAGATTCTTTGTTAATTGAGAAAAGTTGCCCATTGGTTTATTTTATTTTACATTTTCAAGCTAATGCGCTAATTTTGTTGCAAAAACGAAGCGAACCAATTGGTTAACAAGACAAACAATTATTAAAGAAAGGAGAAAACCGGAATGAAGCGGACATTAATTTCGATGCTGACATTACTGGCTGTGACAGCCGCGTCAGCAGACAACTACAGCTATCTGGCTTTCCAGACAGCGGACGGCTCTACACGTAGCATTGGCGTGGAATCGTTGGAGATGACCTTCTCCGACGGAAAGCTCATTGCGTCCAACGGCACAGAATCGTTGGAGATAAGCGTAGCTGACCTCACTCGCATGTTCTTCTCGTCGGAGGCCACTGCCATCAAGGACATCAGCCTGGACGCAGACAGCCCCGTGAAGGCCTACACCGTTGAAGGGGTATGCGTGGGAAGCTACGACAACATGGCGAGCGCGTCTGCCAACATGGGCAAGGGAGTGTATATAGTAAAAGGCGAAAAGACAACACATAAAATTACGATAAGATGAAGCAGATGTTTTCCACTCTCATCATAGGTGCGGCTATGACCGGCATAGCCACCTATGCTGAAGCCCAGACACTGAACGTGGTCGTGGGCAACGTGACGTACGCCATCCCTTCTTCGCAAGCCGGCGACATGAACTATGCCAACGGATCAACGCTGACCGTAATGGGAAAGACCATAAACGTAAGCGACATCACACGCATGTACGTTGACAATTCGGAGGTGGAGGACAACACCGTGAGCGTCTCTTACAACGGTACGTCGGCTACGGTGACCGTGGCTGGCAACGTGGCACAGTATGTAACGCCCACCGTAAGCGGAGCCCACGTGAGCATCACGCAGGACGATGCGGTCAGCGACCAGACCTGCGGCGAGATTGTCTATGCGCTCACGGGAAGTTCTGAAGACGGCGGGTTCGCCATGAATGGTTCGTACAAGGCTTCCATAGAGCTGCGCGGCGTTTCGCTAACCAATCCCTCGGGAGCGCCTCTCGACATCCAGAACGGCAAGCGCATCAGCCTCAGCATAAAGAAGGACACAGAGAACACGCTCACCGACGCCACTGGAGGCAGTCAGAAGGGATGCATCGTCTGCAAGGGTCACCTTGAGCTGAAGGGCAAGGGCGTGCTCAATGTCTACGGCAATACGGCGCATGCTGTATATGCCAAGGAATATGTGGAAATGAAGAACTGTACGCTGAACGTGCTCTCTGCCGTGAAGGACGGCATCAACTGCAACCAGTATTTCCTTCTCGAGAGCGGTGCGCTCAACATCTCTGGCGTGCAGGACGACGGTGTGCAGGTATCGTATAAGGACGACACGGACCGCGAGGCTGAGGACACTGGCACCATCACCATCGCCGGCGGCAGCGTCAACATCGCCGTGACCGGCACTGCCACCAAGGGTCTGAAGGCTGACGGCGACGTCATTGTGTCTGACGGCGACATCACCATAACCACATCCGGAGGCGGCAAGTGGGACGAAGAGGACGCCAAAACAAAGGCTTCCACTTGCATCAGCGCCGACGGAAAGATTCAGATTGACGGCGGAACGCTCTCGCTCACCAGCACAGGAAGCGGCGGCAAGGGCATCAGCTGCGACGACGAACTCGTCATCAACAACGGCGACATCACCGTAGTGACATCGGGCGGAATGTATGCTTATGTGAACGGAAGGGAATACACCGATTACACGGGCAATACCGACTATCTGGATTCTGACCAGAAGTCGTCGCCGAAGGGCATCAAGGCGGACGGCAACGTCACCATCAACGGTGGCAACATCAAGGTGACGACCACCGGAAACGGTGCTGAGGGCATAGAGAGCAAGAATGTGCTGACCATCAACGACGGCACCATCGTGGTGAACTCCTGTGACGATGCCATCAACTCGTCCTCACACATGTATATAAAGGGTGGCGACGTCACGGTTGTGGCAACAGACAACGACGGTCTCGACTCTAACGGCAACCTATATATCAGCGGCGGCGTGATAAGGGCGTTCGGCACATCTTCGCCAGAATGCGGCATCGACGCCAATGAGGAAGAAGGCTATTCCGTCATCTTCACCGGAGGCACGCTCCTCGCCGTGGGCGGCGGCAACTCAACGCCAAGAACATCGGAATCCACCCAGCCTTACGTTTCGGGCAGCATGTCGGTGTCTGCCGGCAACGAGATAACGCTGAAGAGCGGCGACACCGTACTCGCCACATTCACCGTCCCCGACAACTATTCATCGTCTAACCAAGGCGGCGGTCCCGGCGGATGGGGCGCTCCTGCTAACGCTGGTCCAGGCGGTGGCGGTCCCGGTGGCGGCGGCGGATGGGGCGGCAGCTCCGTCCTCATATCGTGCGCAGGACTGACCTCCGGCAGCAGCTACACCATAACCTCCGGCACATCATCATCTACAGTAACAGCTACCACCACCGGCAACGGAGGCGGAGGCGGCAGACCATGGTAAGCGGCGAAAGCACCTAAATAAAAACATTTAGCCCCACCCTAACATCAAGTTTCGGGTGGGGCTAATTGATATAGATTCCATCTCTTTCAATTTGCTTCAAAAGCATAGGGTTCATATTTTTGCGGAGTCGAACAATATCAACAGGCTTACCAAAGAGTTCTTGTAGTTCTTCCTTGATAATTAGTTAGAATGTTGCCATCACAAAATCAACAATAAGCGGACCACTGGAAAAAGTGTGTGGATATCGTAGTACAATAAAAACACTATATTGTCCGTTTATAAAGTCAAAGAACGGATAAATATGGAAAAGTATAGACTCCTTGCAGAATGTCTTTTGCCCGAACACATGCTGGATTGGTTCGACCTTAAAGACGTGTTTGTAGAGCAAAAGAAAGAAACAAAGCTTGTTCACATATACCTTGACGAAAACGAGCTGAGACCAGGTGACAGAACCGATATTCGT
>NZ_NOVE01000034.1 GCF_002265625.1 Prevotella sp. 885 | reverse complement strand
CGATATCGAAATTGTCTAGTATTTCTTTGGGAAGAACTAGACGGGCTAATTGTTCAAGCATGTTCATAATGCAAAGATACAAAATACTATGAAATAAAAAACACCCCCAGTACTTTTCCGCTGACCCTAGTGATGCCCCCGTTGCAAAGCGTCTTGTGGCTTCTGTAGGTAAGGCTGCCAAGAAGGCACCCGCTGCAGCAAAGCCTGTTTATTACCTCTCGCCTGAAGGATCACTTTTCCAGGATTACGACCGTAACGGTCAGCTTTGGGGCGCTTCTTACCTCGTTGTGCCTGCTAACCAATGGGTGAAGTTCGAGAAGGCAGGTACAGCAAAGGGTCCTTACCTCTGGCATCAGAATATCTTCGACTTCTATGGCGATCTTACTTCTTATGACCGCACAGGTCAGACCGGCACCACATACCGTTCAGATGCTGACGACAACTTCTATCTGAAATCAAGATTCAACGCTCGTGACGCAGCTCCGACAATCGTCTGCGGCACAGACTCGTTCACACTTTGCGAGGACAACGCCTATTGGCTTACCGACAATCAGTACGCTTCTAAGGCATATTACACAAAGATGCTCGCTGGCGAGGATCAGGTGGCACGTCGTATCCAGCCCGTTGCCTTCACCGATTCGCACGTAAGTCTGATACAGCTCGGTGGTCTGGAGAGCAATTATGTATACGGCTCAGGTAAGCTCGTTAGCGACGGCATTACATACACAAGCACTGGCGTTTATCAGAACTTCCCGAAGCCGATGGCTCCTCTGTACGTGGAGGATATCTTCTTCAACGCACTCTCTACAGCTTACAGTCCGATACCTGCTGGCAAGGAACTCAAGCTCGTGGTTCGCAATATCATCGAGGGCGAGAACGGACAGCGCATCCCTGGCGATAAGGTCATCGCTGAGATGACATGTACACCTGATTCGGTTAAGGATCTTGGTGGCGTAAACGCAGGCGACCTCTACTTCAATACCTTCAACCTCGTGTTCACACAGAAGGTGGACGGCAAGGCTAAGGGCTTCGTTATCAACGAGCCTTTCTCTGTTGTGGTTTACGGATTCGACCAGGAGGGAGTTGACGTAGGTCTGACAGGTAGCGCAATTCCTTATTATGTACAGGGTATGGAGCCTGCTCAGGGCACATTCTCATTGGGCACAACCTCTGCTTACGTAAATCTCTATGGCGAAAATAATGTGGCTCTCCATGCTACGTTCAGCGCTATGTATGACTACTGCAACCCGTACATCGACGAGGACGGCAACTTCGGTATCGTAAAGGTGGACGACTCGGGCAATGGCTGTCAGGCTGTAGCTGACAAGCAGAATCAGTTTGGTGGTGGTGTGCTCTCTGTTAACTCTCCTTGGTATGACGAGGAAGGCAACGAGAACTATGAGATTTCCGGCGCTGCTGACTGGGTTAAGGGCATCAACGTCGACGCTCAGACATATTCTGACTACGGTATCGTAGTGCTGAAGTTCTCTTGCGACCCACTTCCTGAAGGCGTAAGCACACGTTCATGCAAGCTCTCTCTCAAGGGCGTTCGTGGTTCAGCTTCTACAGAGGACATCATCGTCTTCCAGGGTGAGGACGTTTATTCTGCCATCGGCTCAGTTAAGGCTGACGTTAAGTCTGACGGCAAGGCATACAATGTTGCAGGACAGCGCGTTTCGGACAACGCTAAGGGTCTTGTAATCAAGAACGGCAAGAAATTTTTCCTTAAGTAATACATCTTTCCTTAAGTTATAATTAAGGTAAAGAGTACAGAAATCCCCGGAAGGGAGAAGCTAAGCTCTTCGGTAAGAACGATACTTACTTTTCCCTTGCGGGGTATTTTTTATCAAACTAACTTAAACCTTTGACGCCTGTATGCGTCAAATAAATCAAATAAAAGAATAGAGAGTTGTTATATTAGTTAATAATCAATTTAGAAAACACTTAGATAAATCTATTAATTATGTTTAAACTTTTCCCTACACTTTCACGTGCGATGATGGCAGCAGCTATGCTCCTTCCGTCTACGATGAATGCGCAGACTCCGTCCACGGCATCAGCTTATGATGTTCCGTTCTCTGAATTGTGGATGAGCTGGAAGTCTGACCTCAAGAACAACGTATGGACCGTTGAGGACAAGAACAATGACAAGATCACATGGGGTGCTGACCTCGGTGTCGGCAACTTGATGTGCTACGACGGATCTGCCCAGAAGCAGGACGCCGACGACTGGATTGTTTCTCCTCCTATAAAACTCGTGGCAGGACAGGCTTATCGTGTTGAGACAAGCGCTTTCCGTTCACCGCAGGGTGGACAGGGCGAGCTTTCCATCGCTTATGGTCTTAGCGACGATCCTTCTGAATACACCACCATTGTGGACAAGACAGCCGTTACGTCAGCCCTCTCTTGGGGCGGAACGCTTAATGCCACACAGCTCTCGGGAGTCTTTACTGCTCCCACAACCGGTAATTATCGCTTCGGCATCCATGCGACAAGCAAGCAGCGCGGTGCCATCCTTCTGAACGGCGTGAAGGTAACTTCAGAGGCTGCCACATCAGTACGTCCCGCTACCATCAACGACCTTGTGGTTGAGGTAGGTGCGAAGGGTGCTATTTCTGCTAAGGTGAAGTTCACCGTTCCTGCAAAGGACTATAAGGGTGCGCCCCTGTCTTCAGTATCGAGAGTACAGATCTATCGCGACTATAATGACCTCGTAAAGGTTTACGAGAATCCTACTCCAGGTCAGCAGATAGAATGGAACGACGAGGCTGTAACTGGCGGCAAGCACGTATATAGCGTATACACCACTGCCAACGACATCCGCTCGGACGAGGCTCAGACATCAGTATATGTGGGCGTTGATACTCCGATGGCTCCGCAGAACGTACGCGTTTGGGACAACCTCGACGGTACTGCTAAGTTGATGTGGGATGAGACCACAGAGAACAGTGGTGCTAACGGCGGTTACGTGGATATCTCAGAGCGTTATTATCACGTATACCTTCTTGAATATGGTTATCTGAAGGAGCCGGGTGCTAACTATGAGGGACTCACAAAGCCTGAGTATACTCTTACAGATGTCAACTATGAAGGTTCACAGTACGTAAAGCAGTATGTTGTAAAGGCTCTGACCAACACACCGACCGATACACTTGCTGTCAGCGAGTACGGACGTTATGGTTTCGCTGTAGGTAAGCCTCACGCTATGCCTTGGGTGGAATCGTTCCCCGGCAAGACTCTTGGAGCCGGTCCGTGGATGATTGACGCTACTCAGACCGGTCGCTTCGGTTTGGGCGAGGAATCACAGGACAACGACAACGGTAGCCTTATCTTCTCTCCGCAGAAGGGACAGACACGTGCTTGCATCCAGGGTCCGAAGGTGGATATCTCTAATGCCGGTAACCCGCAGCTTGTGTTCTGGTATTATGCAGTTCCGGGAACAGACGGCAAGATCACAATGAAGATTCTCCGCAACGGTCAGACAATGGAGACAGCTGGCGTTGTTGACTATAATGAACTCGAAGGTGAGCAGGGCTGGCGCTCAGCAGCGTTCGACCTCTCTCAGTTCTCAACCACAGGTACAGAGAACGGTTACATCCGTCCGTTTATCTATGCTGAGGCAGAGAACACATCCATCCAGATTGACAACATCAAGATTTATGATGCTGTAGCAAGCAACATTGAGGCCGCTATCGTAGCTCCTGCTCACGTTCAGAAGGGCAAGAAGTGTGGCGTGACCATCAACGTAACAAACCTCGGTACTGCTAAGGCTTCAGGTTATACAGTAAGTCTCTATGTTGACGGCAAGAAGCTTGAGACACAGGAAGGTGAGGATCTTGAGCCTAACAAGATGGCATCATACGATTTCGCCTTTACTCCGAACCTCTACACCGAAGAAATCTCTGTACAGGGTCAGGCAGACTGGGACGCTGACGTTGTTCCTGAGAACAACCTCACAGAGGAGAAGATTGTTTACGTAACATCAGCAGTTCTCCCCGGCATCACCGACCTCGCACTTCAGCAGAATGGTTCAAACGCCGTTCTTACATGGACAGGCATGAACAATGTTGAGGGAACAACAGTATATGACAGCTTCGAGAACTATTCACCGTGGCTTATCTCTAACGTTGGCGACTGGACACTTTACGACGGCGATAAGGCTGGTACATACGGCTTCGGCGGTATCACATATCCTCACATGAAGGAAGCTGTTTCGTTCATCGTATTCAACCCCTGGCAGGTTTCAGGCATTTCAAGCAATGAAATGGACTTGTTCGCATCTGTATTCAATCCGCGTTCAGGCAAGCAGTTCATGCTCGCTAACGCCGCTACTATCGACACCGGCACACCTACAAACGACTGGCTCATCTCTCCGGCGCTCTCTGGAGAGGAACAGACTGTTTCGTTCTGGGTTAAGGCTCCTAACGATAATGTGACAAACAACGATCAGTATCAGAACGCAGGTCCTGAGACCTTCGATGTATACTACTCAGAGGATGACAACAATCCTTCTTCTTTCATCAAGATCAACAAGGAGTCGCTTGAGGCAACATGCAACTGGACAAAGCACGAGATCAACCTTCCTGAGGGAGCTCTCTACTTCGCTGTCGTTTACACAACAACAGGTGGTCTGACTGCTTACAACTTCGAGCCTAACTACTTCTGCGTGGACGACGTTACTTACAAGACAGGTGGTCTCAAGGTTATGGGTTACAACGTTTATCGTGACGGCGAGCTCGCTAAGAAGCTTGATGCTAACACCACTACATGGACTGACACGGAGGCTACTGGTACACACACTTACGTGGTTATCACCGTTTATGCTAACGGCGAGTCACTCGCTTCTAACACAGTGGGTGTAGGCGATAACTGGACTGGCATCAACGACATCGTTGTCGCTCCTAACAACGCTAACGCACCGGTATACAACACCGCCGGTCAGCGTGTAGGCAACAACCTCAAGGACGTTAAGGGTGGCATCTTCATCCAGAACGGACGCAAGGTCGTTGTGAAATAATGCAAAAAATCGTTAACTCGATAAATTATATTTAAGTGAATGCGGATGTAATTGGACAAAAAGTTGTACCTTTGCATCCGCATTTGCACAAATAATAATTTTAATTTCAAAAAGTTCTATGTATTTAGATCAGGCAAAAAAACAAGAGATCTTTGGACAGTACGGAAAGTCTAACACTGATACTGGTTCAGCTGAGAGCCAGATAGCATTGTTCTCATACCGTATTTCCCATTTGACGGAACATCTTAAGAAGAACCGTAAAGATTATACTACCGCACGTTCACTGACACAGTTGGTAGGAAAGCGCCGCGCATTGCTTAACTATCTGTACGACCGCGACATCAATCGCTACCGTGCTATCATCAAGGCCCTCGGCCTCCGTAAGTAATACGCACAAGGCACTAAAGCTTAAGACAACACAAGGTCCCGACATTTCCAAGTGGAAATTTCGGGACCTTTGCGTTTTGTATGGAAAAATATTCGTAACTTTGCAAAAGTTTTTTAAGGTATAAAATAAATGCAAGACATTAGAAACATTGCGATTATTGCCCATGTCGACCATGGCAAGACCACACTTGTGGACAAGATGATGTTGGCGGGCAAGCTGTTCCGCGACGGCCAGGATAACAGTGGCCAGGTGTTGGACTCCAACGACCTGGAGCGTGAACGAGGAATAACCATCCTTTCCAAGAACGTTTCTATCAACTGGAAAGGTACGAAAATCAATATTATTGACACCCCGGGTCACTCCGATTTCGGAGGAGAGGTGGAGCGAGTGCTCAATATGGCAGACGGATGCATCCTGCTCGTCGATGCCTTTGAGGGCCCGATGCCACAGACACGCTTCGTGCTTCAGAAGGCATTACAGATTGGTCTGAAGCCCATCGTCGTTGTAAACAAGGTGGACAAACCCAACTGTCGCCCTGAGGAGGTTTATGAGATGGTGTTCGATCTTATGTTCTCTCTCAACGCTACAGAGGATCAGCTCGACTTCCCCGTTGTTTACGGTTCGGCAAAGAACGGTTGGATGGCTGAGGACTTCAATGCTCCTACAGACAATATCGACTATTTGCTCGACAAGATTGTGGAGATTATCCCCGCACCTAAGGTGCTTGATGGCACACCGCAGATGCTTATTACGTCGCTTGACTATTCGAGCTACACCGGTCGCATCGCCGTAGGTCGTGTTCATCGTGGCACGCTCAAGGAGGGAATGAACATCACCATCGCTCATCGTGACGGATCATTGGAGAAGACACGCATCAAGGAAGTGCACGTATTCGAGGGTATGGGTCAGAAGAAGGTGGACGAGGTTCACTCTGGCGACATCTGTGCCATCGTAGGTCTGGAGCGCTTCGAGATTGGTGATACCATCTGCGACTTCGAGAATCCCGAGCCGCTGCCTCCTATTGCCATCGACGAGCCTACAATGAGCATGCTCTTCACCATCAACGATTCGCCCTTCTTCGGTAAGGAAGGCAAGTTCGTGACATCACGTCACATCAACGACCGTCTTCAGAAAGAGCTTGAGAAGAACCTCGCTCTCCGCGTCCGTCCTTTCGAGGACACCACAGATAAGTGGATTGTCAGCGGACGTGGCGTCCTCCATCTCTCTGTCCTCATCGAGACAATGCGCCGTGAGGGCTACGAGCTTCAGGTGGGACAGCCGCAGGTTATCTACAAGGAGATAGACGGACAGAAGTGTGAGCCTATCGAGGAACTCACCATCAACGTTCCCGAGGAGTTCGCCAGCAAGATGATTGATATGGTTACACGCCGTAAGGGAGAGATGACATCCATGCAGACTCTCGGCGAGCGCGTTGACATCGAGTTCGACATTCCCTCACGTGGTATCATCGGTCTGCGTACCAATGTGCTCACAGCCAGCCAGGGCGAGGCCATCATGGCACACCGTTTTAAGGAGTATCAGCCGTATAAGGGCGAGATAGTACGTCGTATGAACGGTTCGATGATAGCCATGGAGACCGGCACAGCATACGCTTATTCCATCGACAAGCTGCAGGATCGCGGCAAGTTCTTCATCGATCCGGGTGAGGAAGTCTACGGCGGTCAGGTAGTAGGCGAGCACGTTCACGACAACGACCTCGTCATCAACGTAACCAAGGCTAAGCAGCTCACCAACGTGCGTGCCAGCGGTTCGGACGAGAAGGCCCGCGTTATCCCGAAGACCGTGATGAGTCTTGAGGAATGTCTTGAGTATATCAAGGGCGACGAGCTGGTGGAGGTTACTCCTAAGAACATCCGTATGCGCAAGATTATTCTTGACCATCTTGAGCGTAAGCGCAACAACAAGGACTAATTTCTTGTAAATCGAATATATTTTCAGAGTGTTTCAAGGCTGTGAAGTCTCGGAACACTTTTTTTGTATATACGCCTTGCTAATAAATCTTGCGCCAGATACAATAATCTGGCATTTCTCCGTTATTATAATAACAAGACACAGCAATAATAGTATCATACAGTTATGACAATAAATCGTAATCACATTAAAAGAATCTTCCTCGCCTTGTCGTTGCTGGCATTTACCGTAGCGTCGTACGCCCAGCACCCTGCGGCTGGCACCTTCTCCGTCATCCCGCGCCTTGGCGTAAGCCTGTCATCGCTCTCCGGTATGATGATAAAGACAACGGACGCAGTGGAGCATTCGCCGCATTTCAAGCCCGGAGTAGTGGCTGGTGTCGACTTCGACTATCAGTTTATGCCCAATCTCTCGGTCATGGTGGGCGTGCGTTATTCGCAGCAGGGATGTAAGTATGACAACACGAAGACAGAGACCACCACGCTGGACGGCAATCATCAAGTCGTCAGCATCACTGGCTCTGGATATAGCGACTGGAAAACTCAGCTGCATCTCCTCACCGTACCAATTATCCTGAACGGATACATCGGTCCGGGTCTTGCCATCAAGACGGGTGTGGAGATAGGCTTCCCGCTGTCTGGACGCATGAAGTATACAGAGACCGGATACACCACCAACGACAAGGGTGTGACCGTCTACACTAAGCCCGAGTATTTCGATTGCGACCTGAAGCCTGCGCTTTCCAGTGTGTCCGTAGCCATTCCCGTGGGCGTGAGCTACGAGTTCTCCAACGTGATAATAGACGCCCGTTATAACTTAGGCCTCACCAATCTGCAGGGCAAGCTCGACTTTGGTGACAAAGTGAAGGGTAGGGTGGCTGAATTTACAGCTGCTTACAGATTCAAGTTGTAAACAAATCGTCGGACAAGATAAAACAAAACAAGATAATAAAAAACGAGAGTGTGACAATCTTCATTGACACACTCTCGTTTTTCGTATTATATAGCTCCAACATTATATAGCTTTACACAGCTCCGTTCCTTACACGAGGTGGCTGATCAGTTCCTCGCGGTCGCCTTCGAGCATATCGATGACCGGAACCTCCACCATTGTGTAGCAACCCGGCTGCAGACGCATCGTAGCGCGAGCCACGTTGACGAGCACCTGACCTGTAAGAGCTGGATTGTTGATGCTCATTATGAACTCCATGCGCTGGTTCTGAGTCTTGCCGCTCACACCCTTGCGAGTGAGATGAACGCCGTGTCCCATGTCGCGGACAGCGTCTACAGAGGGCACCTCGAATACGTGAGTCTCGTCGTTAGAGAAGTAGGGATCAGCCTTGATAGCGGCAGTAACGTCCTCCAGCTTTGCGCCTTCCTCCAGTTCTACGTAAACCATACGGCGATGCAGACCCTCGCCCTTCGGTATGGTCATGGAGAGAGCGTTCTTCACGCCCTCCTTCGAGCGTACGCAAACGCTGTGACCCATTGACATGCCAGGTCCGAAGTTGGTGTAGCTGAGTCCCTTCGGAGCCAGACTCTGCATCAGAGTGCGGACAATCGAGTCAGAGCCCGGATCCCAACCAGCTGAGATGATGCTCACGGCGTTGTGCTCCTTGCAGATGGGCATGAGCGTGCGGCGATAGCTGACGATGGACGAATGGATGTCGAAGCTGTCCACGGTGTTGATGCCCAAGGGCAGAATCTGCTTGGCATACTCCTCGCAAGAGCGCGAAGGAGTGGCAAGGATGGCAACGTCCACGTCCTTCAGTTCGCGGATGTCCTTCACCACCTCATACTGTGCCAGCTCAGTCGGCTTGTTCTCAGCTCCGTGGCGGCGTACGATGCCAGCCACCTCAAAGTCGCCGGCAGCCTCAAGCGCCTGCAATGTGTATTGTCCGATGTTGCCGTATCCCACTACGGCTGCTCTGATTTTCTTCATTTCTTTTATTTTTGCTTTTGATTATTGTTAATGTTGAGTTTCTTTTTTTCGGCCTACAAATTTACGCAAAAAAATTATTAGCCTTTCCTACTTGTTCATCTTTTTTACTTTTTTATTCCCTTTTTCTGACAATCCGTAATAAACACAGCATACTTGTGTTATGTATTGTCGTTGCATCGCGTGGATTTATAGATAAATGTAACGCGCATCCATCTATCTCTGTCAAACGTCAATCCTTCCCCCGCATCCAATCATTAAACATTCCTAATTATGACGCAACTTCCCCGATAACCCGTGGAAAATGCGTAACTTTGCACATTAGTTATGAACAGAACTTTCCATCAGCAATTCAATTATCACGGGCTTGTCGTGCTGCTCCTTCTCGCAGCTTTGGCTTTGTGGTGTTTTCTTTCCCGACAGGGCATGTTGCCGCTCGTCGGTCTTTGTTGCCTTCTGCTCGGCGCTGCTGTCGTCGACCGGTTGGTGAATACCACCTATGTCTTCACTTCCGACGGCATGCTCACCATATCGCACGGTCGTCTGGGCAGAAAACTTGTCATCCCCGTGGTGCAGATAGTGAAGGTAACCCGTCGTCCCGCAAGCCTGTTCACAGCCAGCCATCTCGTCATCGAGTATGGCATCAGCCGCATCACTTACGCCCAACCCTCTGACCAGAAAGGCTTCATCGATGAGGTGAAGCGACGTCAGGACGAAAACAGCCTATAAAAGAAGATATATAAAGAACGGATATGTATTTCAATAACCATACATTTATAAATAAGGATACTTTTATTACTAAACTGCTCAGAAGCGCCGTGCTCGTCATGGCGCTCCTTTCCACATTCTCTTACGTCCGTGCACAGGAGGTATATCTCGAAGACGACGACTCGCTCTCCGTGGATTCCATGTCCATGGACACCCTTTCCGTGCGTTCGCAGACCCTTCCGTGGCATCTTGCCGTGAAAGAAGAACTCGACCGCATGCTACAGGCAGATATGTTCAGCACGTCGCAAGTGGGAATGATGGTCTACGACCTTGACGCCGACTCCGTGCTCTATGCCCACGGCGAGCGCCAGCTCCTCCGTCCTGCCTCCACCATGAAGGTGCTGACAGCCATTGCTGCCATCGACAAGCTGGGCGGCAGCTATCAGTTCAAGACAGAGCTTTGCTACACCGGCGAGGTGAGCGAACGTACGCTCCATGGCAACATCTATTGCGTCGGAGGCTTCGATCCTCGCTTCAATAACGACGACATGCGAGCCTTCGTGGAGGGCGTGCGCAAGATGGGAGTGGACACCATCCGAGGCTATATCTATGCAGACAAGTCGATGAAAGACTCCGACTTGGCAGGTGAGGGATGGTGCTGGGACGACGACAATCCTGTGCTCTCGCCCCTGCTCATAGGCAGGAAAGACATGTTCGTGGAGCGCTTCATACGCGAGCTTTCAGAAGCCGGCATCGTGGTGGAAGCCAATATCTCCGAGCGCCAGCGACCCGACGACGCCTTCTGCATTGTCAGCCGATTCCATACCATCGACCAGGTATTGATGAAGATGCTCAAGGAGAGTGACAATCTCTATGCCGAGTCGATGTTCTATCAGCTTGCAGCCGCCACTGGCAACCGTCCTGCGAAGGCTTCGCACGCCGCTTCCGTCATCGAACGTCTTATCACAAAGGTGGGGCTCAATCCGCGCCGTTATCGCATTGCCGACGGTAGCGGACTTTCGCTTTACAACTATCTGTCTGCGGAAGTGGAGGTGGCGTTGCTGCGCTATGCCTTCCGCAATAACAACATCTACCTGCATCTCCATCCTGCGCTTCCCGAAGCCGGCGTTGACGGCACATTGCGCTCACGCATGAAGGGCACGTTCACGAGGGGCAATGTCTTCGCCAAGACAGGAACGGTGACGGGAGTTTCTTCGCTTGCAGGATATTGCACGGCAGCCAACGGACACCGTCTGGCATTCTCCATCATCAATCAGGGCGTAATGCACGCCTCCAACGCACGCCGCTTTCAGGATCGTGTCTGCACGCTCATCTGCCAACCCTAACCCTTCACCCATATACATCGCCCTCCTTTTATCCGTCCCATAATATGATACAGCAAGAACTGGTATTCCAGATACGCCAGAGCTTCGGCTTCCAGCCCACCGCCGACCAGGAGAAGGCTCTCCAGACGTTCGCCTCATTCCTCACCGACCGCGACGACCGTGCCGTGATGATAATGCGCGGTTCGGCAGGTACGGGCAAGACGTCGCTCTCCGGTGCCATCGTGCGCACCATGCTGCGTCTGCGCCAGCGTGTGGTTCTGCTTGCGCCGACGGGACGTGCCGCCAAGGTGTTCGCCGTCAATTCGGGCACGCCGGCTTCCACCGTCCATCGCCGCATTTACCGTCAGAAAGCATTGGAGGGCGCTTTCTCGCTTGCTCCCAATATGCTCAGCGATACGCTCTTCATGGTGGATGAGGCTTCGATGATAGCCAACGAAGGACTGCCGGGCGGCGTGTTCGGAACCGGTAGGCTGCTTGACGACCTCATCCAGTTTGTCTATTCCGGCCGCAACTGTCGTCTGATGCTCATCGGCGACAAGGCACAGTTGCCTCCGGTAGGAGAGGAGGAGTCGCCGGCGTTGTGCTCCGACTTCATTGCCGGCTACGGACTGACCGTCTATGAGACTGACCTGCGTGAGGTGCTCCGTCAGAGCGAGCAGTCAGGCATTCTCTATAACGCCACCGTCATCCGCCAGATGATAACGCATGACGAGGTGACGCAGCTGCCGAAGATTCGTTTCAGCGGGTTCGCCGACATCATCTGCGTGCCTGGCGACGAGCTGATAGAGACGCTTGCCACGAGCTATTCGGAGGTGGGCATGGACGAGACCATGGTGGTGGCACGGTCAAACAAGCGTGCCAACATCTACAATCAGGGCATCCGCAATCAGGTGCTGTGGCGTGAGGAGGAGCTTACGTCGGGCGACTGGCTGATGGTGGTGCGCAACAATTATTACTGGACGGAGCAGGACAAGGCGTCTGCCGACCAGAAGGACAGCCATGCGCCGAGCTTCATCGCCAATGGTGACCGTGCCGTCATTCAGCGCGTCAGAAACCGCCGCGACCTCTATGGCTTCCATTTTGTCGACCTTTGGCTTCAGTTCCCCGACTATGACAATTACGAGATCCAGGTGACGGCGCTCACCGATTCGCTCCAGACCGAAGCGCCGGCCTTGACGCAGGAGCAGAGTCAGCATCTCTTCGAGCAGGTGATGCTCGACTATGCCGACATCCCCAGAAAGCCCGACCGCTTCAAGAAGCTGAAAGCCGACCCATACTATAACGCCTTGCAGATAAAATATGCGTATGCTGTGACGTGCCACAAGGCACAGGGTGGTCAATGGGCGCACGTCTATGTGGACCAAGGCTATATGACCGACGAAATGCTTACCCCCGACTACATCCACTGGCTCTACACCGCTTTCACACGAGCCACCGAAAAGCTCTTCCTCGTCAATTGGCCGAAGACGCAGAGCGAAGTGGACGGCGAATGCCGTTCGAATTAGGAATTAGGAGTTAGGATTTATTTGAATTGGCTGAATACGTCCTATCAATTCAAAAATCCTAATTCCTAATTCGTACGTTAGGCATGCGCTCATAATCGGAAAAACAAACAAAAACAGTTGGTTATATTGGTTTCGTCCCCTTTACTTTGTTGTCATTAGGTGAAGTTTTATGATTCTCGTTGTTTATTCCAAATTCATAAGAGTTATCAGCCCAAATGAGTTCGTTTTTATAAAATCCAACCCGATAAATTACTCCATAATTTGTTCTAAAGCCATATGAATTGTTCTCTGTACGCCATAGTGTGTATGGAGAGGTAAGATTCAGACGGTCAATATTCAGTTCGTTCATGATTTGCTGTTTGCAGAATCTCTTATTAGTTTTAACTCCCGATCTGTCTGTTCCAGCCATTCTTTTTTGCGCTGTTTCATCTTTCTGAAAGCAGCTATAGCCTCTTCCTTGCTATTGTATTTAATAAAGTTTGTATCCATAGTTTATCTAATTTTCAGTATGTTATGCAAATATACACTTAGTTATGTAAACCGCAAAATTTTTTATTCTTTTTTTGATGTGGTTGTGTTTTGAATTGTTCAATTTTGAGTTGGCGCTTTTAGAAAAGAAGACATGGTTCTTTTGACATAAAACTTAAATAATGTATAATATGCTTTGCTTTACCGCAAACGCTGTAACTTTGCATGCAGAGCATCCCAGAATGCTCATTAATGTATAATCCAAAAAGATACTACGTATGAACAAAATGCTTAATATCTCGCTTATGGCATTGGCGTTTGCCTCTGCCTCACTTAACGTTTCTGCGCAGACTGACGCTGCGACACCTGCCCAGCAGAAGGCAGATGTTGACCTTGACGCCAAGTACGCCACCAATCTTCTGGAGGTTGGATCGCCGGCACCGGACCTTGCCATTCCGTCGCTTGGCGGCGGTTCGGTAACGCTTGCTGACTATAAAGGCAAGTATGTTGTCGTTGACTTCTGGGCATCGTGGTGCCCCGACTGCCGCAAGGATGCGCCTAATATCGTAGCCATTTATGAGAAGTTCCACAAGAAAGGCGTGGAGTTTCTTGGTGTGTCGTTCGACAGAAACCAGGAGTCGTGGAAGAAGGGAGTTGAGGCGCTGGGCTTGCCTTACACGCAGGTGAGCGACCTGAAGAATATGCGTGAGTCTGACGTGGCACAGGCTTACCGCATCTCATGGATTCCAACGGTCTACGTCATCGACCCGCAAGGTAACGTAGCCCTTGCCACAGTAATGTCAGAAAAAGTGGCAGCATATCTCACATCTGTGTTTCCAGACTGCGAGTAAAAATTAATTGAGAGTTGATATTTAAAAGTTGAGAGTTATGATATGCCGATAAACACGTGAATATTATTGTGTTATCAACATATCATAACTCTCAACCATTAAATATCAATTCTCAACTGATAAGTTATTTCTCCGGCACTTCTGCAATTGTCTTCTTCAAGAGTTCCCAGAAGGGAGCTACGGTCGGGATGAGGCAGCGCTCTATTGTGGTGTGCGGTGAGCGGAGCGTAGGACCGAACGAAACGACGTCGAGGTTAGGATACTTGCCGAGGATTACGGAGCACTCCAGACCTGCGTGGTCAACCTGCTCGATGGCGTCCTCGCCGAACAGTTCCTTATAGTGCTTCTCCAGCATGTGAAGGAGTTCGCTGTCGGTGTTGGGATCCCAGCCGCCGTAGCTGCCGCTGAACTCCACCTTCATGCCAGCCATAGAGAATGTCGACTCCAGTGTGGTGGCGATGTACTGCTTCATGCTCTCGTTGGCAGAACGGGCGAGAATCTTGATGGCAGCGTGACCGCCTTCGATGTTTACGATGGCGAGGTTAGACGATGTCTCCACTACTGACGGGAACACAGGAATCATACGGAGTACGCCGTTGTGACAGCCGTAGATGGCGTCCAGCAGGTTGTCCTGGATTTCCTCAGGAGTCTGCATGGCAGGAGTCTCAACGTCCTCTGCGAAGAACTGGATGTTCTCCTCGATGGTGCGATACTCATGATTGAAGAGCGTCTTCCACTCCTCGATGTCCTCCTTGAGAGCCGCTACGTTCTCCTTCGGAAGAGTGAGAACAACCTCACACTCGAACGGAATGGCGTTGCGCATGTTGCCGCCGTGCCATGTAGCGAGGCGTGCTCCGTACTCTGCGATGGCCTCATGCACGAAGCGGGCCATCAGCTTGTTGGCGTTGCCGCGACCCTCATTGATTTCCAGACCAGAGTGACCGCCCTTCAGACCCTTGATGGTCACCTTGACGGCAGCGTCCTCCTTGTCTGTCTCCACTTCCTTATAGTCGAGCGTAGCTGTAACGTCCACGCCGCCAGCCGAGCCGATAACGAACTTGCCCCATGTCTCAGAGTCGAGGTTGAGAAGGTAGTCGCCGTAAAGTTCGCCCTCGGGCAGCTCGTTGGCACCGAACATTCCGGTTTCCTCGTCGCGTGTGATGAGACCCTCAATCATGCCGTGCTTCAGTTCCTTGTCCTCCATGACAGCCATGATGGCAGCCACGCCGAGTCCGTTGTCAGCGCCGAGCGTAGTGTCCTTGGCACGAACCCAGTCGCCGTCGATGTAGGTCTCGATGGGGTCAGTCTCGAAGTTATGGTTGCTTGCCTTTCCCTTCTGCGGCACCATGTCCATGTGTGCCTGCAATATGATGCCTTTGCGGTTCTCCATTCCTGGAGTAGCCTGCTTGCGCATAACGATGTTGCCGCCAGCGTCCTTGAATGCCTCAACGCCAGCCTTGGCTGCGAAGTCGAGGAGGAACTGCTGTACTTTCTCTAAGTGTCCACTTGGGCGCGGCACTTGTGTAAGTGCGTCAAAGTTGCGCCAGATACATTCGGGGTTTAGGTTTCTGATTTCACTCATAGTAGTATAAATAATTTATTGATTGAAGTTTTCTTTCTTTTTGGTCATTGACAGGGCTGCCCATGCGTACACTCCGAGCGCCACCACCAGCAGCGTCTGCACGCTGTGTACGATAAGCACGAAGTTGAGGGCGTCCGTGTCTGCCACGCCGTAGAGGATAAGCATTGTTTTCACGGCGAAATGCCAGGGTCCTGCTCCGTTCGGCGTAGGCACTATCACGGCTATGCTTCCCACGATGAACGTCACAAGAGCGCAAGCCATGCCAAGCCCTGACGTCCATGTGAAGCAGAAGAACGTGAGGTAATAATGCAGGAAATAGCTTGCCCAGATGCCCAGTGTGAACAGCACGAAGAGCGGAGCGTTCTTGACGTTCCTGACGGACATGATGCCCTGCCAGATGCCTCGCACGGTGGTTCTCACCTTATTATATACTGCAAAGCGTCGCATTATGTACCATGCGAGGATGCAGACGGCGATGCCGCAGACGGCTGTAACGGCGTATCCCGTGGCGGAGAAGCCGGAGAGGATGGTGTCGATGTTGGTGCCGGTGCGGTCGAAGAACGTCGTGAAGACGTGGAACTGGAACACTATCGTGAGCAGCGTGATAAGCATTATGAGCGCCGAGTCGATGGCTCGCTCCGTCACAACGGTGCCGAGAGCCTTCGGAAACGACACTCCGTCATAGCGTCGCAGCACTCCGCAGCGTGCAAACTCGCCCACGCGCGGCACGATTAGGCTGACAGCGTAGGAGAGGAATATGGAGTTGACGCACGTAGACGTACGCGGCTTTTCGCCTAACGGGTCGAGAGTGAGTCGCCATCTCCATCCGCGGAACATCTGTGCCAGTATTCCGAAGGGGAAGGAGAGGAGCATCCACGTCCAGTTCATGTCGTGCAGGAGCACCTGTTTGACCTGCTGAAAGTCGAACCCGCGATACATCCAGTAGAGTATCATACCGCCGAGCATAAGCGACAGGCATATCTTCAGGGTGTTGTTTATTGTCTTTCTTAATTCCACTAATCCTTTACTTGTAAGTATTATTTAAGGCAAAATTACAAAAAAGAATCGTATAAAGCATTACTCTTTAGCATTATTTATCAGACAGCGGCTGTGTCTTTCGCCACATTAACTGTATCGTATGGCTGTGTATAGGCACAAAAGGTGCGCACACGGCAGAAAATCCCAAATTTGTTTGTTAAATTTGTATAACGCGTTTTTTGCTCATTTTAGGGTCTGTAATAGGTTTGAAATGGCATATTGTGATGTTTTTGGTGTATAAAATGCAGGATTTTATGCACAGATAGCATTATTGCAAACAATCTTAACATTTTTAAAAGGTAAAAAATGTGCTCGTTTGAATTATTAGTAGTATATTTGCAAAAAATAATACAACTATATTAACTGACTGATAAGTCAAGTTAACAGAATTGGATAACAGGATTCTTGGAACATGCAAGAATCTTGTTGGATAATTTAAATACATGCTTAAATTGAAAAAGAGAAACTAATATATAAATGGATCTGTACAACCTGAATTATTCGCATATTAAACCCTCCGATCAATATCCTTTGCACAAACAGGATACATGGGAGTTGACGCTGATCATCAAGGGCAGCGGAAGACGTGTTATAGGCGATTCGCAAACAACTTTCGGTGAAGGCAATCTCGCCCTAATCCCGCCTCATATCCCTCATTGTTGGGACTTCAGTCCTAATAATGTAGATGATGAGGGTTGTGTTACATCTCTAACATTGACGTTCAAGACGGACTTCATCGACCGCTGCACGAGTGCTTTTCCCGAAATAACGGAGCGCATGGAGCGTGTGAAAGCCGTGTCTTCTGCCATTTCGTTTGACGAAGCCACCACCACTCTCCTTGTGGATATGATGATGAAGATGAAGGACGAGCAGCCTTCGGAGCTTCTGCCTTACGTGCTGCGCATGCTGCTCATTATCTCAAAGAGAGAGAAGGATGCCAAGGTGGTGGGACGCAATTCGGACAACGACCGCATGACAGAGCGTATTAATAAGGTGAAACTCTTCACATCCAACAATTATGCCCGTCAGATAACCATCGATATGATTGCTGAGCATGTGGGCATGAACCGTTCGTCGTTCTGCACATTCTTCAAGAAGGCTACGGGACAGACTTACATTACGTATCTTAACAAGCTTCGCGTTGACCGCGCTTGCTATCTGCTTCGTCAGGGCAAGTTCACGCTGACTGAGGTCTGCTATATGGTGGGCTTCAACGATGTGCCTTACTTCAACCGTTGTTTCAAGAACAACCGTGGAGTATCGCCGAAGGAATATGCTGACGGCGTGCTGACAAAGCGCGACATTCTGCCGCAGCGCCGCAGCGTCGATTATGATCCGGTGAGAATTGATGATGATGTGCAGCAGCAACATTAACAAGGAAATACTATATATTTAATTTAGACTTCTTTCATACGTTAGGGGGGCCGTATTCGTCAGTGGACGAAATACGAGCCCCTTTTACTTTTGCGTCTTACGCTACTCCTTAGCCTTCGCTTTGCATAACTTCAGCCTTCATTTTGCATGAAGCATACGAAAAAGCCCAGACAATAATGCTGTCATACGGCATTGCTGTCTGGGCTTTGTAATTATAATAATGACGATTACTTGTTCTCTGTGTCGATGGCCTTGATCTTCTGGCGAACCAGTTCGAGGTCGTCACGGAGCTTCTGCACCTTGCGGTTCATCTCGTCGATGAGGCTGTTGCCCTTCTTTGAGCTGGCGTTGAGGAATCCGAGGTTGTTCTCGTAAGTCTGGATTTCCTGCTTGAGCTGCTCGAAGCGGCGTGTCAGACGTCCGCGCTCGTTGTCGATGGCGTCCTCGCCACGCTTAGCCATATTGCGGATGTTCGACTTGAAGTCGTCCAGGCGACGACGCTTGTTGCTGATGTTCAGCTCCTTGTAGATGGCGTCGAGAGCCTCGTGGTAAGCTGCGTAGAGAGCGTCCTTCTCCTTGTAGGGAACGTGTCCCACCTTGTTATACTCGTCAGTCAGAGCCTGCACCTTCTCGCGTGTGGCGTTGGCGGCGTCAGCTACGAGAGCCTTTATCTGCTCAATGATGCTGCGCTTCTTCTCCAGATTCTCGCGCTCCTCGTTACGTGCGCCAGCATTGGCGGCGTTACGAGCCTCGAAGAACTTGTTGCAGGCGTTGAGGAAGTCGTGCCAGAGCTGGTCGCCGATCTTCTTGGGCACCACGCCGATGGTCTTCCATTCCTTCTGCAGGTTGATGAGCTTGTCGCTTGTCACCTTCCAGTCTGTGCTGTCAGCCAAAGCCTGAGCCTTCTCCACGAGAGCCTTCTTCTTTTCGATGTTGGCGGCATAAGCCTGCTTCATTTCCTTGAAGAATTCTGACTTGCGTCCGAAGAAGTCGTCACAAGCTGCACGGAAGCGCTCGAATATCTTGACGTTCATCTTCTGCGGTGCGAAACCGATGGTCTTCCACTGGTTCTGTATGTCGATAATCTCCTTAGAGCGTTTCTCCCAGTCGCTTGCAGTCTTGTTCTCCTGCTTGCTTATCTCCTCCACCTTTTCGCAGAGGGCTGTCTTGAGTGTGAGGTTCTCCTCTTCCTTAGAGCGAAGGTCCTCGAAGTGCTGCTGATGGCGCTTGTTGATTACTGTGGAAGCGGCCTTGAAGCGAGTCCATATCTGCTCGCGCAGCTCCTTAGCCACGGGACCAGTCTCGCGGTATTGCTGATGAAGCTCCTGCAACTGATGGAATGCGCTGATGACATCCTCCTCGTCAGCGAGTTTCTCCGCAGCCTCGCAGAGCTTTGTCTTGGTCTCAAGATTCTTCTTGAAGTCGTACTCGCGTGCCTCTGAGTTGAGCTTGAGCAGATCATAGAACTGCTCCACGTACAACTGATAGTTGCGCCAAAGCTCGCTTGCGCGGTCAGCGGGGACATTCTTGATGTCCTTCCACTGCTGCTGCAGCTCCTTAAACTCGTTGTACGACTTGTTGGCCTCGTCCGGAGATGTTGCCATCGCCTTTATCTTCTCTATGATTTCGAGCTTCTTTTCGAGGTTAGCCTGCTTCTCTGCCTCCTGCTGCTGGAAAATGCGGGCACGCTTCTCACGTACTATTGCCATCTGCTGCTTGAAGGTTTCCTCGTCCTCGTCGGGCATAATCTGGTATGCCTCGGGATCGCCTCCGCCGTCGATGTATTCCTTCATACGTGCCTCGCGCTCTGTGATGTGGAGCTTGTAGAAGACGGTCTTGAGGAGGTCTATCTCGTCCTTGTCAGGATTTTCGTCGCTTGCGGCGATTTCCTTCAGGCGTTCCACCACCTCTTTCTTTGTCTTATACACCTTAGCATTCTCTACTTTCTGGTCGTCGGCAGCTGCCTCAGCGTTCTGCGCTGTGGTCTGCTCCACTTCCTTCTCTACTTGTGCACCTTGCAACAGGGCGTTTTCTTGAGAGTCCATCATTTAACTGTTTTAAGTTTATGATTCGGGTAATTCAAATTCACGACACTTGTCCGTCTCGCCTTTACGTTTCATATAGTTCTGAAAGCGCTGACGGCTTGTGCCATATCACGTTTTTAATTTAATAGATTGCAAACTTAATAAAAAAAAATGAATACGAGCGAAAATAATTATTTTTTTTCGTATTCATTCTTTTTTTATGTCTTTATATGCTCTATAACAGTCGCTTGTGGCGCAGAATAAGCCACGAAACCGTTGATATTATTACTGATATGAAGATGGCTATGAGGAATCCCCACCGCGAGTCTTCCATGCCGTTTATGAGGTTCATTCCGAAGAACGATGATATCAGCGTCGGGAGCATCATGATGATTGATACGGATGTGAGCGTACGCATCACGGTGTTCATGTTGTTGTTGATGATGGACGAGTAGGTGTCCATCGTCGACTCGAGGATGTCCGAATAGATGTTTGTGGTCTCACGTGCCTGCGACATCTCGATGTTTACGTCCTCGATGAGGTCGGCGTCCAACTCGTCCACCTGCAGCTTGAACTTCAGCTTGGCAAGAAGCGTCTCGTTGCCGCGGATGGATGTCACGAAGTAAGTGAGCGAGTCCTGCAGACGTGAGAGCGCTATGAGCGATTCGTTGTTGACGTTATGGTCGAGGTTGTGCTTGGCTTTCTCGATGAGGGAGTTTATTTGCTTCAGTCGTTTCAGATACCATACGGCTGAAGAGAGGAAGAGGCGGAAAATCATGTCCACATAGTCGGTGAATCCCTCGCCACGCTTCTGGTGGTAGCTCACGAAGTCAATCATCATGTTGGTTTCGTAATAGCAAACGGTGATGGTGACGTCGCGCTTGTGGATGATGCCGAGCGGAACGGTGGTATATGGTGTGCGAGAGCGTATTTCCTTGACGTAGGGTATACGAAGGATGATGAGCATCCATCCGTCATCATACTCGTAGCGCGCACGTTCGTCCGCGTCGCTGATGTCGGAGAGGAAATAGTCGGGTATGTTGAATTTGTCTTCCAGCAATTGCTGGTCTTCATCTGTCGGACAGGTTACCTGTATCCAGCAGTTGGGCTGCCATTCGTCGATGGGCTTAAGAGTAGAGTTGGTGTTCCAGAATGTTCTCATAAAGAATAGTCTCCAATGGGTTTAACAATGCGGGAGACTGTTTCTTTGCTGAACAGCCGCCTACATTACAAATTCTTATTTTCCGCGTGATAGTCGTCCATATATTAATATGATTTTTAAAAGCGTGTGCAAAGTTAAGGATTTTTGTCGAAACAATATGCAAAGGCTGTATTTATTTTGTTCTGTAACACTCTTTTAATATCTCAGACTGAGATTTTTTAGTAATCGGTTTTCGGTGTTTTAGTTGAAAAACGTTAACTTTGCATTAACTTTTCATTGACAAATAACTAAAACGACTATGAAAGCGTTGAAATATGTATTTGCGACTATAATCGTCTTATGTATAGTTTTTGTAGCTGGAGCCTTTGCGCTTATAGACTATGCGCTGTCCACCAGCGACCGTAACCGTACACTCTCATACGAATATATGGAGCGTACCTATCCCGAAACACGCCCTTGGATGGACAGTCTCAACGCTATACACGCCCTGCGCGACACCTTCGTAGTGCTGAGTACGGGCAACAGGCAGCATGCCATCTTCGTAGCCAATCCCAAGGCGCACGGACGAACGGCTCTGCTGGTGCACGGATATGAGTGTGACGCGGCTCAGATGATACACATAGCCCACCTTTATGAGCGTGTGTTAGGATATAATGTCTTGATTCCGGACCTTTACGGACACGGAATGTCGGACGGCGATGTGGCTCAGATGGGATGGAAAGACCGTCTGGACATTGAGGACTGGCTGCGCAGGGCACCGTCCGTATTCCATACACCTGCCGACTCGATGCGCCTTGTGCTCCACGGCATCTCCATGGGAGCTGCCACTACGATGTGCGTAAGCGGCGACCCTACGCCCTCATACGTGAGATGCTTCATAGAAGACTGTGGCTATACGAGCGTATGGGACGAGTATTCGCAGGAGATGAAGAAGCGTTTCGGACTGCCCGAATTTCCCATGCTCCACATCACGTCCGCCTTGGTGAAGGCCCGTTACGGCTGGTCGTTCAAGGAGGCGTCGCCTCTGAATCAGGTGGCAAAGTGTCGCAAACCGATGCTTTTCATCCACGGCAGCAACGACAAGTTCGTGCCGACAGCCATGGTCCGTCCTCTTTACGAGGCCAAGCCAGGCAAGAAAGCGCTCTGGATAGCGCCGGGCAGCGAGCACGCCGTGTCGTACAAGGACCATAAAGCGGAATACACACGCAGGGTGGCTGACTTCCTGCGCTACAACTTATAATGAACAATATTGAGACTGCTTTCAAACTGACATTATGGAGATTTTTGCTTTATATTTTAATATAATAGTGCAATTTGCAGGTATATTATATATTGCCTTTGCCTTTGTCTTGTGCCTTTACAAGACACCGAAGCGCGAGATATACAAGACGTACAGGCGTTCCCAACGCTTCCTTGCATTAAATTATCTGGTTATGGGAACCAACTGTCTGGCATGGTGCTTTGTCAGGCCTGACGTCTGGTGGCTGACGCTCGACCCTATAGTTGAGATAATGGACACGTCGCTGTTTCTGCTTTCCGCCATCTTCCTGACCTTCTTCTTCGGCAATCTGCTCGGAACCATCAAGGCTTCCACGCGCCATCTGACTCTTTCCTTAGCTTTATGGCTGCTCAATACGCTTCTCTCCATAAGCTCGTTGTGGATGGACCCTTCATTGGCTGGCCCTCTTGTAAGAAGAGTTTCAGTGATTGTTTACTTCATCTATATCTTCTATTTCATGTTCCGCCTGCTGAAGGTGTATAAGCATCGCGACAGAATGCTCGACCAATACTTCACCCGCGACATGCACCAGTTTGTGCATTGGATATACCGTAGTATCCTTCTTATGCTCTTCCTTGGAGCAGTGGCTGCCTTCACGCTTATCTTAGGCGTTGTGGGCAACATCATCTGTCAGGTGTATATAATATCCGTCAACAGCTATATAGTCATCAGCTTCATCAATTTCTCTTCACGTTTCGGTAGCATCGGCGAGGCTTTCAAGGAGTTTGAGGAAGACGCGATGATGAATGGAAGCGCCGGTTTGTCACAAAATCATGGCTCTGTAGCTATCCTTTATGGCTACGAAACATACAGCAACGCTATGCCCGAACAGACCACTACCATTTTCGGCAGAAGCTCAGAAGAGAAGGAGGAGGGTGTGTCTGCAGAAATAGATAAGGATGGCGTGGCGGATAAGACGGAAAGCAGTCAGGTCGTGCATGAGACGCGTCACTCTAAAGAAGCAAAGCTGGAGAAGCGCATCAATGAATGGAAAGAAGAGAAGCTGTATCTGACGGATCAGATTACCATAAACGACATTGCCGAACGTCTGGGCACAGACCGCCGCTATCTCTCGCGCTTCATAAACGAGCATTACGGCATCAACTTCTCGCGGTGGATATCCGAGATGCGCATCGATGAGGCCAAGCGTCTCATGGAGAAAGAGCCTGATGATGGTCTGGAGTGGGTGGCTCTGCAGACCGGCTTCTCCTCCCTGTCTTACTTCTCGAAGGTGTTCTCGCAGGTGGTGGGTGTGTCGCCAAAGAAATGGCGCGCAAGTCATGTGGAAAATGCGCAATAGTTATTCGGATGGCATACCGTCCGACACAATATTTGCATTTCTAATGCTCAATACTCCTCGTTCAGCGCACAACAAAATCTTTGGTGCGAAATTCTTGAGTTTTGAGCGTGCAAGGATAAACGGTTTATACACAGTGAATTAGAAGGTTTGTGAGGAGAATGTGCAAAAAATGAAAGCAGCAAAAAGCCTATTTGTGTTGCAATAGCGCCACTTTTACACTACAATAGTGCCACTTTTATCATGCAATAGCGCCACTTTTACACTCTAATAGTGGCACTATTGGACTGTAAAAGTGGCGCTATCGTTATGCGCGGGTGCTGTTTGCACAGCAAAACACCGAAAAAACAGCAAACCGGAACTCCAGAATCAATTTTTATTTTGTAATAGGTTTTTACTCTTTGTACGATATTTGCATGGCATAGCCACGCACCCACGGACGGAAGCAAATTGGGTATGAGCTGCGGATACTTTAGAACGAGGTGTCCATAAACTTCTTTGCGTCTTCCCCTTCGATGCCGTTCTGCTTGAGGATGTCGGCAAGCGAACCGTAGTTCGTGCGGAACGTCTCCACTATCTGCTTCTGCTTCTCGGGATTGTAGGTAATGGCTATGCCTGCCGACTCCATCGTTCCGAGAGGCTCGGCGAACACGATGGCAGGGTTGCGGTATTTCATCGCTACGCAGTTCTGCTGGATGTGGCGGAACTTTCCGATGAGTCCGTCCGTGAGAACCGGAGCGTCCTTCGCATAGCTTATCTCCACAACCTTTTCTTTTGAGCAGTCGGTCTCAGGTATGTTGACGAGCAAGGAAAGCTTGTTTCCGTCGTATTCGAAATCCGTCTGCTTGCCGTCTACCGTCACCTTCTCAGGAACGGCAGAAGCCACAAGCTTCAGTCTGAACTGTCTGCGTGAAGGCATGCCGCTGTATTCGCCCTTACGTGCTCCTATCTTAACGCACAATGAGCCGTCGGCAGAGTGAGTGGACGAGAGCAGGGTGGTGGCGTAAGCCGTGGCATACTGCTTGTCATTGCCGTTGTCCTCATACATGTCGAATTGCGTGTTCACGTTGCCGGGATATACGGTTACGGTGACAGCCTCGTCGTTGTTGCGCAGATTCTTCACGTCGCCGTACTGCGGGATGATGCTTCCGGCTTTGATGTAGACAGGATATTCGTCCAGCAGGAAGCGGCGCTCGACATTCTGTCCGCCTTTCAGCATTGTTCCTGACGACAGTTCGTACCAGTCGCATCCTGCCGGCAGCCAGACGTTCTGTTCTGACACGCCGTTGTTCATCGGCTTTGTGATGGGATAGACGAGGAAGTTGTCGCCGAACATATATTCGTTGCGGTTGCTGTAAGCCTCCTTTGTGTCTGGATAGTCATAATACATCGGTCGGCACAGCGACACGCCGGTGTCGTAGGCATGACGCGCCATGGTGTAAATGTAAGGCGCGAGCGAGTAGCGTTGCTTGATGATGTCGCGGATGATGTCGCGCTCCTTGTCGGCAAATACCCACGGCTCCTTGTTCAGTCCGGCGTTCTTTGTGGAATGCGTGCGCAGCACAGGGCTGAAGGCTCCGAACTGCATCCAGCGTATATACATCTCCGGATTGATGGAGTCGGCTCCCATGTGTCCGCCGATGTCGTGGCTCCAGTAGCCGTAGAGCACGTTTGAGGCGGTGGAGTTGTAGTAAGGTTGGAAGTCGAGCGACTTCCAGCTGATGATGGCATCTCCCGAGAATCCTATCTGATAACGGTGGTTGCCCAGTCCGCCCCAACGATGATAGAGCATCGGACGGGTGTCGTGATGTCGCTCCATGTCGGTGAATGTGGTATAGTTTATCCACCAGGTGTTGCTCAGACGCGGAAATTCCTTGTCGTTGTCCCACTGCTGCCAGTCGAGCCACCAGAAGTCGATGCCGTCACGTTCCATGGGTCGGAGAATCTTGTCGTACCATCCCTGCATGAATCTCTTGGAGGAAGCGTTCCATGCTATGTCCTTCTTCTCGGCAGGATTCAAGCCCATCCATCTCGCCATGTCGTCATATCCTTCTTCGTAATACTTTATGCCGTCGGCAGGATGGAGGTTGACTGTGGTCTCGAGTTGCTGCTGCTTTACCCATTTCAGGAAGCCCTTGGGCGAGGGGAAGAGTCGCTTGTTCCATGTATATCCGGTCCATCCGCCACGTCCTTCCTCGGTGTAATGCCAGTCCATGTCCACTACGAGCACGTCCATCGGTATGTTGTATGACTGCATCTTGCCGACGAGCTGGCGCAGTTCGTTGTCGCTATATCCCCAATAGCGCGACCACCAGTAGCCGAACGCATAGCGCGGCGGCAGCGGTTCCTTTCCTGCGAAGACCGTAAAGTCGTGCAGAGCCTTCTTATAGTCGTTGCCGTATGCGAGGAAATACATGTCCTGCGTCTTGCCCTCGTTAGGACGATGCTCCACCCACTGCCAGTCGCTGTTGTCGAAGACGTAGCCCTCGGAATCGTCTATCAGAGTCCAGCCGCTCCTTGAGAGCAGTCCGTCCTCAATGGGCATCTTGCCCGTATCGCCACGCGAGTCGCCGTCATATCCGTCGAGAGTGCGGTATGTGCCTTTCAGATTGGCGTCAGGCGCGTCCTTCTGTCCCGGATGCCATGCGAAGGGAATGAGGTGTTTGCCGTCGGCTGCCTTCTTCTTGGTCTTTGCCGAGACGATGGAGAGATTGCGTTCGGTGAGCGGACCTGAGCCTTTCGTGTAGGAGAGAGTGAGATAATCTGTGGATATCACAACCTTCTTGGACGTCTCGTTCTTCTTGTATTTCACTTCCGGATACGAGCGGTTGACGGCAATGAACGACTTGTTGTCAAGGAATTTGCCGTCCGGCGTATATTCCATGCGCACGGTTCCGTCGGTGACAAGCGTGAAGCGCACGTTGCTGTCCTGATAGACAACATTGGCATTCTGGGCTGCTGCGGTGAGCGAAAGAGCTGAGAGAGCAGAGGAGAGAGCCAGCAATTTGTAAGATGAATACTTTTGTTTCATTATCAGTATAGGTTTATTGTTTGGATTGTTACAGGGTGCTTGTCTTTATAAATCAGCAATAGGAGAGTGTGACAAAAATGTCGCACCCTCCTGAAAATATATTACTACAAAAATCAAACCGTTTTTTATTTTGCCATAAGGCTGACAGCGAATCCGCCGCCACGTGCCTGCTTCAGCTTCAGCACATCACCTTTCTTGACTGTACGGTGAGTGATGACGTAGGCAGAAGGATTTTTCTCGTAGTCGGCGTCTGGCGCATCCTGATAGATGGCGCAGTCATACTTGCGTCCCTTGTCGAGGAAGTCGAGGCGCACTACTGACTGATGGCCTTCGGCATCGCACTTGCCTCCTACGAACCAGTTGGCCGTACCTTTGGCCTTGCGTGCCACCGTGATATACTTGGCAGGCTCGGCTTCCAGGTAGCGAGAGTCGTCCCAGTCGCAAGCCACGTCACGTATAAACTGGAAAGCATCGTCATACTTCTCGTAATTCTCGGGCAGGTCGGCTGCCATCTGCAGCGGCGAGTACATCGTCAGATAGAGAGCCAGCTGTCCGCAGAGAGTGGTGTGGACGTACGACTTGTTGTCACACCATTCGCTGAGCTTCGTTACGAAGATGCCGGGAGTGTAGTCCATCGGACCGCCCTGCAGACGTGTGAACGGCAGGATGACGGTATGGTAAGGCTCGCTGCCGCCGAACGCCTCATACTCTGTTCCGCGTGCCGACTCGTTGCCGACGAGATTGGGCCATGTGCGGCAAAGTCCGGTAGGACGTGTCGCCTCGTGAGCGTTCACCATGATGTGGTGCTTGGCAGCCTCCTTGATGCAGTAGAGATAGTGGTTGTTGGTGGACTGCGAGTAATGATAGTCGCCTCGCGGAATGATGTCGCCCACGTAGCCGCTCTTCACGGCATCATAGCCATACTTGTTCATCAGCGAATATGCTGCTTCGAGATGACGCTCATAGTTCTGTGTGGAACCGCTCGTCTCGTGGTGCATCATCAGCTTCACGCCTTTTGAGTGGGCATAGTCGTTGAGATACTTGATGTCGAAATCGGGATAAGGAGTCTGGAAGTCGAACACATAGTCCTTATAATGACCGAACCAGTCTTCCCAGCCGATGTTCCATCCTTCCACCAGAACCTCCTGCAGTCCGTTCTTCGCGGCGAAGTCGATGTAACGCTTCACGTTCTCGGTGTTGGCAGGATGCTGTCCGTGGGGACGGCACTTCGAGTAGTCAAGGTTCTCCAGATTTACTGACGGCAGATCGAAGGTGTAGCTCCATTGCTTGCCTCCGGCTATCATCTCCCACCACACTCCGCAATACTTCGTGGGATGAATCCATGACGTATCCTCTATCTTGCACGGCTCGTTGAGATTAAGAATAAGATTGGAAGCGAGCATGTCGCGAGCGTCGTCGCTTACTATCACTGTGCGCCACGGCGTGTTGAACGGAGTCTGCACGTAGCCCTTCATTCCCGTAGCGTCAGGTGTCAGCCACGACTCGAACACCATGTTCTTGTCGTCGAGATTGAGGTGCATCGTTGGGAAGTTTACGCAGGCAGCCTCATGCAGATTAATGTAAAGACCGTTGTCTGTCTTGAGCTGAAGGGATGTCTGGACACCGGTTGGCGAGAACTGTGTCTGCGAAGCGTTGGACGTTACGGCAGCCTTCATCTTTGATCGTATCTCGCTCATCTTTGATATGACGGTCTCATACTCCTGCGTGTCGTAGTCGCCGGGAATCCAGTAGGCGGTGTGGTCGCCCGTCATCGCAAACTGCGTGTGCTCTTCCTTCACTACTATATAGTTGAGCTTCTGCTGCTGCGGAAACTCGTAGCGCAGTCCCATACCGTCGTCATAGACACGGAAGCGGATGCGTATGTCGCGTTGCATGGAAGCCTGATTGAGCGTTACGGCGAGCTCGTTGTAATGGTTTCGGATGGTGGCAGTCTCGCCCCATACCGGACGCCATGTCTCGTCGAAGGTGGCTGTCTGCGTGTCTTTCACAGTGAAGCCGTCCATGAGGTCCTGCTCGTTCGTCCCGTTGGAGGCGTGCTTGTCCTTCGCCAGTTCCAGTCCGAGATGCGACGGACGTATCACTTCCTTCTTCTTGTAAGTCATCTCGTATGTGGGGCGTCCGTCCTGCAGATAGAACTTCACAGATACGTTGCCGTCAGGCGAGGTCACTGTCTGCGCGTTTGCCCCCAAATAGAGGGCAAGCGCGAGGGCTGTAAATAATGTTTTCTTCATCTTTTTTGCTTGTTTATTCTGCTACTATCATTGTCCAATACTTCAGCTGCGGCACCGTAAACACTACGAAGTCGCCTTCCTGACGATACTTCAGTTCCTGCGGAGCGCCACCGAGTTGGTCAGGCGATGCCACCCACAGCTTCTTCACGTTCTTGGCACGCATTCTTAGTGTAAGGTTATCCACGGCTTCCGGCTCCGGCATCGTGCCGTCCATGTCGCGCCAGCTGAGGCTGTTGGCTTGACGGAAGTTTATCAGATTCACCACCTGCTTGCCATTTACGTTCTTGCTGTATGCCGTGACATTGCCGAGAACGGGCGGCCAGGCATTGATGGTTACCACCGACTTGGCTGCTGCAATGTCTGCCTGAGTCTCGCTGCCACCGTCGCGAAGCAGGTTCTGGTAGGCTGTGAGGAAGTCGTAGTAAGCCACAATCTGCTTCTTTAGCTCGTCACTCATCTTCACATCGGCATACGGGAAGTATTCTGAACTGAGCATATGTCCGGCTCCAAGCTCGAGATGCGATGCTCCGAGAGCGAACATTACGGCGTCTGTGAGCAGCACACCGGGAGCGTTAAACTCCGGCTTCTTGTGTCCGTAGTCCATGTATGCGGCATACACCTGTCCGAGTTTGTTGCCCGAATACAGACGATTGGCTTTCAGAATGTCGTGGAGATCGCTGAACTTGTCTTCGCTTCCCCATAATTCGGTGTACATGAAGTCCACGCATCCGGTGGAAACAATCTTGTCCGAGCCATAGTTGCTCACGGCGTTCATCACCAGACGCTTGTCGGGCTGGCGTTCCTTCATGGCGCGAATGAACGATGCATAGCCGTTGGGCAGATTCACCTGCGAGCCATAATAGTCGTAATCGGTGCCACGGTCGCCAAGTTGGTCGATGTGGAAGCCGTCGAAGTCGAGCGCTTTATACACGTCATCGTTGCGGTCAGCGAGATAATTCTGCCAGTCTTTGTTAGACGGATTGACGAGATAGATGTCGCTCTTCCAGTCGGACGGCAACTGATGGCGGTCGCACTTCGAGTGGTTCTGGTCGGTGTATATATACCAATGGTCGCCCACGCCGTCTGCCTTTGCGTCGTCAAAGACACCGAAGCAGAGATTATAGAACATGGCTTTCATGCCGAACGAGTGAGCCTGTGCGATGTAGTCCTTCACCACAGAAGTGTAGTTGTCGCGGTTGGCGATGTCCTTGTAGCTCTCGAGCAGATTGTCTGGAGTGCCGCCGAGCGGCCAGTGCTGCTTGTATTGCCAGTCATAGAACTGCAGACCGTTGATATGGCAGCGGTTGAGCAGCGACAGTTCGGAGGCTATCACGTCCGAAGTACGGTCGTTTCCGTATGAGGCAATGAAGCCATAGCGCGGGAATCGTGCCCAGTCGCTCGACACATCCACGCCGATAGTGGCGTAGATGGTCTGCTGGTTGTTGGCGTCTGTGGTGTAAATATCAGCCATATAGCCTGTGTAGTCGGCCTGTGGAGCTGTCCATGTCCACGATGTCGATTCTATGTTCTCGTCCGCAATCACGTCTGCACCGTGACGATAGCGCACATGTGCCGATGAGGGCAGTGTGCCGTCCGTGACCGTGAAGCGCACCGTCTCGCCGGGCTTGTACGCCGCCTTGTCAGTGGAAACGCCGATAGAGATGTTGTCAGTGGTCTTCACCACGGTCTGTATGATGTCCGTCGGAACGGTAGCGGGGTCGTTATAGCTATTGTTGTCGTCGCTGCATGAGCCTATCAATAGGGGCAGCGCTATTAGCAATGCATTCATTTTCATCTTATGTTTTTGTTAGAATGTTAATTTTTTGAGATAGTGATGGTCTCGTTGAGCTGGTCCAGTGTGATGGTGTAAGTGCCCGACGATGTGATTTTCCATTTATAGTCGATGTCGCTGACGTTCACCGTCAGATACTGAGCCTTCAGCGTTTCGTCGCTCTTGTTGATGAAGAGCGCATGTTCGGCAGTGCCCTTTGGCTCGGCATCGGGAGCAGAAGGCATAAACCAAGCACCGTTCCAGTCGCTCTGCTTGTCGCAAGAGAACTTCAGTTCGCCGGCGTTGAGCTGACCTGTCCATGTGAATACATAAGGACTCTTCGTTGCTGTCATCGGTGTGGCGTTGCCAAGATCCCATCCGTTGGGTGTGGCGTCGCCCACAAGGTAAATCATCTCGTAGGGATTGAATTCCTTCATCATCATGCGTTCCTTGCCCGAACGGATGTCAACGCATATCTTATAAGCCTTGCCAGTCTCGCTGTCCTGCAGGTACCACTTGTTGTCGGGGTCGTATCCAGATACGAATTCCATGCTTTGGTCTGTGTAAGGAGCGTTTGCCTGTGTGGCTTTATACATGTTCTCCCATGAGTTCATGGATGTTCCGAACTTAAACTCGCCGCCAACTCCCTGCTCAAAGTAGCGTCCCATGCGGAAGAGGAAGGGGTCGAGCACGTCCTGTGTCATCGGTTCAAAGCCCCAGCCTGTGGCATTGCCTACGAAGAACAGCTGGTCAAAGGCAGGGCTTATGCCCTCTGTCTTTTCTATGCTGACTGTAGCTGCAAGCAAATCCACGGTCACCTTATAGTCGTGTGCCTCGTCGATGGTCCATTTCTCGTCGGGTTGGTCGTCGCTTGTGCGGAGCACTGGAGCACCGTTGTCGCCGCGTCCGTATGAAGGCAGAAACTGTCCGAGAGTGGTTATGAACTTTATCTCGCCGCTATTGAGCTTGCCTTCCCAAGTGAAGAGGCCGTTGGTGGTGCGTGTCATCTCCGATGCATTGTCGGCGCTCCATCCGTTTGGAGCAGCGCTACCTATAATATACAATGTGGATGTGACGGGTTCGTACGGTGTAACGGTGAACTGCGTGGTGGCAGTCTGTGTCTCTTCCGCGCCGCTGACTATGGCTGTGACGCGTGCCTCGATGTCTATGGGTGTGCCAACGGTGCCTCCCATATTGTCGAGAATGATGTTGTTAAGATTCTCCACGTTGGCGCTCCACGTGTAAGTCTGCGTCTGTTCGTCCACAGCAACGTAAGGCTGGGCGAAGTCGGTGCCAGCCTTAGCCAGCTCCAGACGATAGCTGATGCGGTTGCCGGTACCGTAATTGTTGCCGGTGGTCCAGTTCAGTGTGACGGCATCACTTGCATGGCTGGTCTCTTCCAGAGCGGTCAGGGCTTGGTCAGCCGTGATTGTCAGCTGGTCGCGTCCTTTGTCCAGTTCGGTGTAGTCCTGGTCAGAGCAAGCGGAGAGGGCAAAGCCGATGAAAAGAAGAGCCAACAGACTATGAATGCAATTTATATATCGTTTCATATTGATTCTTTTTTTATTGTTTATAATGTTTCTTGACCTTTAATATCCAGGGTTCTGTGTCATCAGCTTGTTGGCGTCTCTCTCCGTCTGCGGGATGGGGAAGAGCAGGCGTTCCTTTGTGACGCGTGACTTTCCGATGGACTTGAGGAACTTCACGGCATAGTCGCCATGCTGTACGCGTATCATGTCAAACCATCTGTGGCCCTCAAACGCCAGTTCAATGCGGCGTTCGTGTATGATCTTCTCGCGCATAGCCTCCTGCGACAGTCCGCTCACATCCGGCAGTCCGGCACGGCGGCGTACGATGTTGAGCGGTTCGGCAGCCTCAGAAGTCTTGCCCTGCTCATTAAGAGCCTCCGCCTTCATCAGCAGCACGTCAGCATAACGATAAACAACGAAGTTGGCTGGATTAGTGTTATAGTCGGGTGATACGCTCTTCGAAACGAGGAACTTGCGCACGTTGTAGCCCGTTGTGGAATAGCTGCTCTTGTATGCCATGCCGTCAAAGTCAGGACATCCCTCGTACAGTACGGTGAGGTCTTTGCGCTTGTCGCCCTCCTCATACTGCGACATAAACTCTTCCGTAGGCTGATTCCATCCGTACGATCCTGCCACGAAGTTGGAGTTGCGCGGTCCCATAAACGTAGACAGCCAGCTCGATTGAGGATTGTTACCCCAGAAGTCGTACTCGGTATTGCCGGAGAACTGCACTTCGAAAATCGATTCAGGTCCGTTGTTTATGGTAGCGTCAAAGTTTGATTCGTACGTGCATTGGCTGAGGTCGTAGCCGAGAGCCGTCACCTCGTCGCACAGGCTCACCACCTTCTGATAATATTCAGTATTGTCAGGGGCGAGTGTGAGGTAAATGTCGGCGAGCATGGTGTAGGCAGCGTCCTTTGTGGCTCGTCCGAGATTGTCGTCGTCCAGCTGGCTCTTGGCAGGCAGCAGTTCTGCAGCACGGTTGGTGTCCTCGATGATCTGCTTATATACATCGTCCACTGAAGCACGTGCTATGTCTGTGCTCTCGCCGGGATTGAACGGCTTAAGACGCAGAGGCACTCCACCGTACAGACGTACGAGAATGAAGTAATAATGTGCGCGGAGGAAGTAAGCCTCGCCGAGCGATCGTCCCAGAATGGTGCCCTTCTCAGGGTTCTTGCCTTCGAGAGCATTGATGAGGATGTTGCATTGTCCGATGCCCACCCATGGCGAACGCCACAGATAGAGCGCCATGCCGTTGTCGCTCTGTGTGGTGAAGTTGGAAGCCTGTACGGTCTCGATGCCGTCCGTACCGCCACCTGCACCCACCACGCTGTTGCCTGCAACGATGTCGAGAGTCCACAGGCGCTGGTTGTACATATTCGACGACTGAAGAGTTCGGTAGCAGGCGTTAGCCATCGACACTGCCACGTCCTCGTCTACCGTCGTCTCGGGGTCGACTGTGTTCTTTGGCTCACGGTCGAGGAAGTCGCTGCATGAGCACATCGAACCTGCAAGCGCTATGTTGAGAGCCAGAATAAATATCTTTTTCATAATGATTCAAGTTGTTAGAAGTTTAGGTTTAATCCGATATTGAACGTACGTGAGATGGGATAGCTGGAGAGGTCGATGCCGTTGACGCCCACCTCGGGGTCGAAACCGGAGTATCCTGTTATGGTGGCTACGTTCTCGCAAGAGAAGGTGATGCGTGCCGAACTGAGCGTAAGGGCGCGGAGCCACTGCTGCGGCACATTGTAAGCGAGCGAGATGCTCTTCAGACGCAGATAGGCACCGTTCTCCACGTATCGGTCGCTGACGCGATTGTTCTGGTTGGGGTCGCCGTAGACGGCACGCGGCATAGAGGTGCTTGTGCCTTCGCCATGCCAGCGTGAGAGCACGTCGCTGAGCTGATTGTATGCAGCCGACATGCCAGTGAGGTCAATCTTGTTGGCGTTGAAAATCTTGTTGCCAGCCACACCCTGCAGATAGACCGACAGCTCCAGACCCTTCCATGTGAGCGTGTTGCTCATTGAGAAGATATGTGTAGGGTTAGGATTGCCTATGACCGTACGGTCGTTGTCGTTGATGACGCCGTCATTGTTGAGGTCCTTGAAGCGGATGTCGCCCGGTTCGGCACCGGTCTGTATGGCGTGATTCTTCACTTCCTGCTCGTTCTGGAAGATGCCGTCTGTGACATAACCGTAGAACACGTTGATGGGCAAATCGTTGGCAAGCATCGTGACGTACGAGTTGTTCACCTGATTGATATAGTAAGGAACGTCGCTGTTGAGGCTCTTTATCTTGTTTCGGTTGTACGTATAGACGATGCCCGTCTCCCACTGCAGCGGTCCCTGGATGTTCAGCGTGTTGAGCGAAACCTCAAAACCCATGTTGCGAACCTTGCCCGCATTGGTGTACGTGGTGCTTGTGTCCTCAAATCCCGACGTGATAGGAATGGAAGCCTTGACGAGCATGTCGCTCGTGTTCTTTATATAATAGTCGAATGTGAGGTGTGCACGCTGATTGAAGAGTGCTGCGTCAAATCCGATATTGGTCTGAGCCACCTGCTCCCAATGGATATTGGGATTTGCAAGCGTGGCGGACACGAGAGCCGACTGTTCTGTTCCTGCCTTGCCGAACGGATAGACGCTGGTGTTGTACGAAGCCAGATAGCTGTAGTTGCCCACGCTTGCCTGGCTACCCGTAACGCCGTATCCGGCACGGATCTTAAGGTCGCTGAGAACATTGCTCTTCGGGAACCACTCTTCTTCGGAAGCACGCCAAGCCAACGACACAGAGGGGAACGTACCCCAACGGTTGTTTCTGCCGAAGCGTGACGATCCGTCACGGCGCACAGTGGCGGTGAGCAGATAACGGTCTGCATACTCATAGTTGAGGCGTGCCATGTAAGACATCAGCGCCCATTCCGTCTCGTTGCCCCCGATGGAATGCATCTTCTCGCCGTTATCCATCTCGTGCACGCCACTATAGGCGAAGACGTTCTTCTGTGCGTTGAGATAGTCATAGTCGTTCCATTGTGCCGACGTACCAGCCATCACTCCCACGTGATGCTTCTTGGCGAACGTGTGGTCAAAGAGGAAATAATTGTCCCAAAGATACGTGAACGACTTGTTGTTGCTCTTGTATCGGCTGCTTTCCTCCACGGGCGACGGCTTCCAGTCGTGCTTGGGTGTAAAGCTGTCATTATCCCAGAACTTGGCGTCCAGTCCGAACGTGCTCTTCAGCTTGAGCCACTTCGTGAACGACACCTCTGCCGAGATATTGCCGAGAAGATTATATCCCTTGGTGCTGCTATGGTCTGTTGTGGTGGGTCCGATTGGGTTTCGCACGCTGCCGTACCAAAGTGAGTTGCCCTCAGGTCCTGTCCATTCGCCGTTCTCGTCCTTGACGGCAAAGACGGGCAGAGCCTTGTATGTGCTGCCCAGGTCGTAGCTACCCTGCTGCTTGCGGTCGGCAGACACGGTGATGTTGGAAGCCATCTTGAGCCACGGCAGCACCTGCGCGTCAGCGTTCTGCTGGAAGGTGAAGCGTCTGTACTTTACGCTTCTTACGATGCCCGTCTGGTCGAGCATGCCGCCTGATACATAATAATGTGCCTTGTCGCTGCCGCCTGAATAGCTGAGCGTGTAGTTCTGCATATATCCGGTACGGAGCAGCTCGTCCACCCAGTCCGTGCCTTTGCCGAGCGCCGACGGGTCAGCCCATGCAGGGTTGGCGGCGTTGCCCGAATTGTTCATCATGTCGTTGCTCAGCGCAGCGTACTGGCTGGCATTGAGCAGTTTGGGAGTACGTGTGGCGTTCTGTATGGCAAGGTTGGCAGAAAGCGAAAGGCTTCCCTTGCCTTCCTTTCCCTTCTTGGTTGTGATCATGATTACGCCGTTGGCTCCACGGCTACCGTATATAGCCGTAGCCGAAGCGTCCTTCAGTACGTCCAGACGCTCCACGTCAGCCATGTTGAGGGCATTGATGCCAAGGTCGGTGGGTACGCCGTCAATCACGACGAGCGGGTCACAGTTGTTTATCGATCCCATACCACGCACCTTGATGGTGACGTTGTCGCCCGGCTTGCCTGCGTCCACCACCTGCAGACCGGCTATCTTACCCTGAATGGCCTGTCCGATGTTAGCCACCGGCGAGTTCTCCATGTCCTTTGCGGCAAGTGAGCCGACGGCTCCAGTAAGGTCCTTCTTCTTCATAACGCCATAACCTACGACCACCAGCTCGTTGAGCTTGTGCACGTCCTCAGTCATGACAATCTCAAGCGACGACTTGCCGTTTACAGCAACACGCTGGTTGTTGTATCCGATGTAGGAAATCTCGAGTACTGCATTGTCGGGAACGGAGATGGAGAACTCTCCATCAAGATTGGTTACTGTGGCATTCTTCGTGCCTTTCTGTCCGACGGAGGCTCCGATGATGGTCTCTCCATTGGCGTCCTTCACCACGCCGTGGATTGTCTTGCTCTGTGCGTATGCGCCTGCCGGCAACATTGCAAGAAACGAACATGCGACAATCTGGCTGATCCATTTTCGATTGGTTGGGTTCATATTATTTTACATTTTAGTTGTTAGGTCGAATTTACGGTTGCAAATTTAGGTGTTATTTCCGTAAGTTGTTATCGAAAGTACCATGTAAGTACATCGTAATGAACTGTATCAATACGTAATGGTATGATAATCAGAATATTGCAAAATTGTCTTCATTTGCTGAAGTACATGGTCTGAAAAAGCATAGGTATAGGACAGCCAAGGGATTTTGCCGATTTATCGGTGTCGGGATGTAAAAAAAAGGATGCTTCTTATGTGTTTTTTATTCAAAATATGTAAATTTGCATCCATCTAACTAACCACTATAAATATCTTATATGCAACGTTACGTAGTCATTATTCTGCTTTTTCTTACCACCATATCTTCTGCAATGGCTGACACCACCGGCAGTCTTATACAGCGTGTGGACAGCATCATGGACAACATATCGCAGATTTACGGCAAGAAACAGGCACGCATCGACTTCTATAAGAATATGGCAGAAAAGAGCCGCAAGCCCGAAACTCTCCTTTCTGCCTATGACAAACTGTACGACGAGTACTTCGTCTTTCAGTTCGACTCGGCTATGGTGTACGTCGATAAGGCAATACAGCTGGCTGACCGTATTGGCGACAAATACCATCACGACAAGTCGCGCATCGAGAAAGCGTCGCTGCTGGCGGTGGGCGGACTCTATGGCGAAGCTATGGGACTGCTCGGCGAGATCGATTCAGTGAAACTCGACGATGAGCTGCGCTTCACTTACACCATCACGCACTATTACGTCTACACTTATTGGGCTGACTATTGTCACGACAATACTTACTCGCCGCGCTATCGTGAACGTGCCGACTCTTACCTTAAGCAGGCTGTTGCGATGCTCCGTCCGACTGACTCGTATTATGATTTCTTCTGGGGAGAATACTATATATATGTGGAACGAAATGACCAACGCGCCCTACAGCATTACTTCAAGACTCTGAAAACGGTTCCCGTGGAGTCGCGCTGGTATGCCATGGCGTCGTATGCCATAGCCAATAACTACAGCGCCAACAACGACAACCGTAAATATGAGGAGTATATGCTCCGTGCGTGTATCAGCGATCTGCTCAACTGCACGCGCGAAAACCTTGCCATGCAAGACCTCGCCATGTATATGTTTAAGAAGGGCGACGACAACATTCTGCTGGCAGAACGCTACATAAACTTTGCCATGGACGATGCCAAGAACTATAACAACCGCCTGCGCATCATCGAGATATCGCAGAAACTGCCCGTCATCGTGTCTACATATCGTGAGAAACTGTCCTCGCAGAACAGCCTGATGAGAATGGCATTGCTGGGCGTGTCTGTCCTGTGTGTCTTTGTAGTGGTGATCTTATACTTCTACAGCCGTCAGAACCGACAACTGGCGCGTCATCGTCACGAACTCTCTCAGAGCAACCACTTGCTGTCGTCGCTCAACGAAAAGCTCAACACTCTCAACTCTCGTCTGCTCGATACCAACAGCCGCCGCGAACGACTCGCCAAGCTTTACATCGACCTTTGTGCCAAATACATCGACCGACTGAGCAAGTTTGAGGTTCTTGTGAAGCGCAAGATAAAGGTGGGGCAGGTTAACGATCTGCTTAACACCGCGTCGTCTTCGCGTCTTTCCGAGGAGGATGCTGCCACATTCATGAACAGCTTTGACACGGCGTTCCTCGATCTCTATCCTTCGTTTGTAACCGAATTTAATGCTCTTCTAAGGGAAGACGAGCAGATTGTTCCTCCGCATAAGGGGCGTCTGACCACCGAACTGCGCATCTATGCATTGATACGTTTAGGGGTGAAGGAGAGTTCGGAGATAGCCGCTTTGCTCTTTTACACTCCACGAACCATATATAATTATCGCTCAACGATAAAGAGCCGTGCACGAAACCGCGAGACCTTCGAGAGCGATGTGGAGCAGCTTTGTCGTGTGATACATGCCGAATAGCGATCGGACGCCTTTCAGTCCGACACAATATTTGCATTTCTGATGCTCAATACTATGAGTCCGGCGCACAACAAAATCTTTGGTGCGAAATTATTGAGTTTTGAGCGTGCAAGGATAAACGGTTTATACACAGTGAATTAGAGGGTTTGTGAGGAGAATGTGCAAAAAATGAAAGCAGCAAAAAGCCTATTTGTGTTGCAATAGCGCCACTTTTACACTCTAATAGTGCCACTTTTATCATGTAATAGCGCCACTTTTACTGTCTAATAGTGGCACTATTGGACTGTAAAAGTGGCGCTATCGTTATGCGCGGGTACTGTTTGCACAGCAAAACACCGAAAAAACAGCAAACCGGAACTCTAAAATCAATTTTTATTTTGTAACATGTTTTTACTCTTTGTACGATATTTGCATGCCTTATACAGCAGAAGGACTCACCGATAAATTGCAGTTTATCTGTTAGTCTGCTATGTTAGGCAGTGCTTTGACAAAAACCTTTCTCCACAATCCGCTTATGGGCGCAAATCCTATCGGATTTAAATAAAAGGCTTTACATTAGGTCTTACGAGAACCAGTTCTCGACAACCTAATGTAAAGCCTTTTATTTGTGCACAGCACGCGCCCAT
>NZ_NOVE01000033.1 GCF_002265625.1 Prevotella sp. 885 | reverse complement strand
GAATCACTCAACTCCAAGCTTAAGGCATTTAGAGGCCAACTGCGTGGAGTTAGGGACATACCGTTCTTTTTCTATCGTGTATCGTTGATATTTGGGTAGGGATGCCACGGACTTTATCGGATGAGCCGAACAAACAAGAACTAAGCCAAAACTATAATTACCGTATACAGACTTAAAGAATTCCTTATTTTGATTATCTATTGTTTTTACTGCAGAAAGCGTCCAAGCCTGAGAAAATATAGTCTGAAAGACCAATAAAATTGCAGGAATTTTTGTTGCAGCAGAAAAAACTCCATTAACAGCTGTACCACAAAACCATATTATTATATAACGTGATGATAGATTGTTGACCCAACCACTCAAATTGGAAAAAATCAAAGGAGCACTATATTTTACCATATCACATCGCAACTGCTTATTAATATAGGTTAGACTGATATATTTCCAAGCCTTAATACTCACAAACAAATACATTGCAGATGTAACCATAGAAATTATTGATGCATAAAAGAAACCATATAGTCCTAAATGCATAAAAAGCAGTAAATAGATATTCAGAGATATATTAGTTACAGAATTAATAATACCCGCAACAGCAGTTTCTTTTACCTTATCTATACCTCTTGTAAATTGCATCATCATATCTGAAAAAATGATTGATGCATAATAAAAAACAAATATCACAGGATATTCATTTAATATTTCAATTATACCGAAATTATAATTTACTATAATGAGAATTGCACAAAAGACAATTGCCAGCAATTCTATCCTAAGTCCTATAGAAAACACCTCTTTAGCACTATTGGATTTATCTAATGAAAATCTAAGAATTGAATCAACAATATCAACAGACAAAAGAGGAACAAGCAATAAGGCTGTTACGACATAAAAATCATAAGTTCCATATTCCTCTGTTGTTAGTACGTTAGTGTACAAAGGAACTAAAAGGAATGTAAGAATCTTGCTTGTAAAATTACTAATAGTAAGAAGCCCGATATTCTTAAATAAGTATTTATAATCTGTATTCATCACTTTTTTCTTTATAAGGGTTCATCAACATTGCCAATCCTATAAATCCTAACATTCCTGCAGAACTTGAAAGAATAGCAGAACCTACCGCATGAATCATATATTGACAATAGCCGGCATACAAAAAGGCTTTTTGGTAGTTATTCAATCCAGTTTGCCTTTTAATGGATTTAAATATATTCACAAAAATTCCAATATAGAGGAGTGCTCCAATCCATCCAAATTGAGCAAATGGAGTCGGCCAAAAGGTATCTGATAAAAAAGAAGAATCATCAGGATTCATACCAAAAAGGCCATCAAACCCATATTCGTAATACAATGGAGAATAATCACGAGCTGCCTGATCGGAACCAAAAGTAGCAAAGCCTGAACCAAATGGGAAAAATCTATTTGCTGTTATTCCAGAATATTGTATGAATAAATATCTTGGCGCATTTTCGTTTGTTAGATATGTCTCAATTTGGAAAGAACCAAGCAATACAACTATAATACCTAAAAATATTAAAGTCCTCGTTTTCAATTGTGCATGTCTATTAAAATAATATGCCAATATTAGAAAAATTACTCCAAACAATAAAGGTCCACTTTTTGTTGCCAACATCAAACTAATAGCTATTATAACATAATAAAGCTTTTGATGTTTTAGATTCTTGTACGAGGTAAGGAAAACTATAAGAACCAGGCTAAAAGCTAAATATTGAAAGGACATTGGAAATATATAAGAGAAACCCTCCAAGCCATAACGAGAAGATTCTGTCATTCCAATATTAACAAACTGTGAAATTACACCGCAAACTAAAGCAATGATAAAATAATATTTAGCAAACTTCCAATACCTGAAAGTTAACGTACTAACTGTTTTTTCATTTATATAATATTTTGCAGCATAAAATGCCCATAGAATTTTTGTTTCTGATATCGCATCAATTAAGATTGAAAAAGTTGTTCGCGATATACCAGAATACATATTGGACATAAATCCTATCATAGTGCAAATACACAGTATATATATAGCATGTCTATCATGTTTTATTAATAAATTTTGGCTTAATAAATATAGGACATATATTATAGAGAATATACAAAGTACTTCATCGACGTAGGAACGACCACCCAATAATTCAAAAAGCGCAAGAAGAAAAACTATTATAGTTACACTTTGAGCATGATTAATCATATTTTTTATTTATTTTTAAAACTTTTTCAATTAAACCATCAACACATTCTGCTTTATATGTCAGCTTATGTATCGTTGTTATTTTTAGAATATCTCTAATTCTATCATCAGTTAGCTTTTGATTTTGACATTCACGAATCAACAAATGTTGATCTATATGGTTGATATACGGTACTTGACTCCAAATTTCAGGATATCTATCAGTAACCATTCGAAAGAAAATATGAAAAATAAAATAATTTTTTGTATAATCAGTATTTTTCCAATAATTATAAAGCAAATGCTGAGTTTCTAACAATAATTTATTTTGAGTTTGAGATGTATAAAGAAACCAGTTTCCCATGTTTATCATTTCATTGTCCATCCAACCATTTCTAAAAGCAAAGAAACTATTTCTATATATATAATCTGGCAATGGACCAGTTAACAACGTTGTTGCATCTAGCCACAATCCACCATGATTAATCAATAAGTCAATCCTCAACAAATCAGACATTAATGCATTGGGTATTATACCTTTTTTCCATTTCTCCTCTATAAAACTTGGAAAGGTTACATATTGACGGTAATTGTCTAATGTAATTACATGAATATTCCAATCAACTAACCAATGCTGGATTGAATTAAAACACAATTTAATTACGTCGGGTGCATTATCAATCCCCTGCCACCAACATATCCATACATGTTTATCTTTCACCGGCTTGGGTGCTGGCAAATTATTTATACCAATATATTTCTCATATTTCTTACGCAACTGGTCATATCCTTTATACATAGTTATAAGACCAGCTGTATATTTATTTGCAAATCCAAACTTAATAAGACAAAAACCAAATATATCAGTCAGTACAGTATGATTTGCTATACTTTTCTTTAGTAATCTTTTTATTTCCATACTTTTATTTTTTTATATCTATATCAAATTTAACAGGATGATAAGCCAAAAGATCTTTTACAGCTATTTTATTTTGTCCACCTAACTTATTTATGGAAAGACTAAAAATCTTGGCTTTCTCTCTTGATTCTTCAAAACTACCAATTATTTTTGCTGGCACTCCCCCCACAACACTTCCTGCAGGTATATCTTTTGTAACAACGGCTCCTGGCGCTATTATAACATTTGGACCTATTGTCACATTATACATAATAGTAGCTCCTGCACCAACAAAGACATTTGAATGGATTTCAATTTTACCAAACTGACATTTATACATATCAGTTCCATCCATATTATTAAAAACATCACATGTTAATGAATGCGTAACCAAACGCACACCAGCAGCCAGCCAAACATTGTCGTGAATTGCCACTAAAAAAGGCTCGGCTGGCAACAATGTTGTTTTATAAGAAACGTTTTCACCAATATAATGAAATACTTTATGCCTTTTTAACCACATAGCTTTCTTATATCCATTTGGTTGCAATAGAACGTACAACCTAATTATATATCGTTTTATATCTTGTAATCTCATATTTTTATGTTTAATATTTAAACGTTTTTAAACACAGCTCATATACGAATGTAACTAGCATTATTAAGAGCATTCGGAAGTAAAGAAGCAAAGTATTCTTCGCTATTCGTTTGTTGTTATCTGATGTTTGATTTGACATAATTAAATGTTATTACTTGTAGCTATCGTATGCTGTTTTGTATAACATCTCACATTCATTTTTGTATTGTTCCTTACGTGTTATTAAAGATGTGAGCAAATCAAATACATGTTTGTAAATAATTTGGTGCGCCTTATTAGGAAGTTTTGCCTCATCATAGGCATCCATCTGAAAATCATTATCATTCATAGCTTCATTTGCAAGATTCCATAAATCAACATTAGCCATTTTGTCAATTGTCAAGAAAGTACCATCTTTATAGAACTTCCCTAAATTATTCTCAATTTTTAAGTAAATCATATCCTTGTTTCCTATTGTTGTAAGCAGCTTCACCAGCCTCTAAACTATTCATTGTTATTATGTAATTATTGATACTGTCTCCAGATGGAGTTTTCAAAAGTTTACTATCAGGTCTGCCTTCATACACTTTGTAAACGACATAGCCATCTACTACGGACTTCTCCGTATAAAGAATATAGTCTGGCTTAATTGAACCTCCTATTGTACTATTGTGTGTAGATACAATGACTGGCATTGTTTGAGACATTTCTTTGATTAAAGTATTTACTTCCTCTTTCAAAAAGATATTGTCAAACGAAGATTCTGGCTCATCAATAATCAAGATGTCGTGCGTCATTGCATCTTTTACTTTTGATAGGAAATTGAACTCTGTGCGTTCGCCTCCAGATACCTCGGCACCTAATGAATTCAATATTTTATATTCTACTTTCACAAAGTATTTATAGTAATCTGTGCTTTCTATTGCTGTTCCTTTTAATTTTTGGAGAAAAGCATATGGATTGCTATATGAATTGAAAACTTCAACCAAAGATACTTGCATACCTTGTTTCATGTCTGTTGCATTAAAATATGGTCGAGTACTGGTAGAAACAGTAAAGTGGCTAACGCTGCGTTGATTTATAATTCTTTGCTTTTGCAAATTATGAGCTACTTCATTAAACCTTTGCCTTTTCCTATTATTTCTTAAGACAGCATATAAATCAATATCAGGAATTCGAGTTGCGGAGGATTTCATCTGAAGATTTCTCTTTATGTCCACTAATGCAACATTAACATCATCGATTAAAAGATTGTCCAAATATAGTTGTCTATATTTTTCCACTAATCGACAAAACAATATTTTTAAAGCGTTTTTATCCAAGCAGTCTTCTATAATCTTTTCGTAAGTTTTACTCGTAATAAGCCGCTCCGTGGAATCTATCAGATTTTTCAATTCATCCAGTTCAAAAGATTGGAAAGTTGGCGTGTTAAACATCTGCGTTTTTGAGTATACATCATTGAGATGCTGCTCGTTGGCATATTTCACAAGCGATTTCATATACTGTTCCAACATATACATATCGGAATCCATTGTCGGCACTTGACATATGTCTTCAATAATTTCTTTGAAAGGCTTCAAATATTCTGATGCTATCCTTTCTTGCTTTATCTTGTCTTCCTGCTCAAATTGTTCTATAGAGTTGGGATCTTTCGTATTTAATAAAGAGAATTGGCGAATATAAAGAGCCTTTCCACCGAAATGTTTATCTATTCGATTCAAAGTATAGGTCTTGCCTGACGAACGTTTACCTAATATGATGTTTAAACCAGTAGATAAACATAACCCAGAAGAAGACCATTGGAATAAATCATGACCATCTGTTGGTGCCAACCCTACTTTTGCCTTGTCTCTCAGACATAACTTAAGATTATTGACAGTTACATCATTAATATCAATATAAGTTTGTCGATTAGGATAGACTGCGCCATATGGTAAAGTCTCCACACGGAAATCACTAAACAATACTGGCACCAAAGAGTTTCTATTTTTAAGAGCTGTAACAAACTTTTTTACACTACACACTTCACCTGCAAAGATATTAGCTCCAAACTTTACTATTGTATCAGATGGAAGTTTTGGCTCTTTGTCATAATGAGGAATGACAAGGTAATCACTAAAATCTTTGAATATAGTTTCAATTTGTTCAAATGGTATAGTGTCATCCTGTGAATTAACCAATGGAGCTATCTGCTTACATATAGCTTCGAATGCATATAATGCCTGTGGCTCCTTGTCTGAAAGAAAAAGAGCATGACCTCCATCTATGTCTATCTCTATACCAGGAAGTACAAGCGTACTGGGCAAATGAGAACATATTTGCTCATATTGTTTACGGTCAAATACATTATGATTGGTTATTGCAATGACGTCAATTTTCTGAGATTGCACATATTTCACCAAAGAATCCATCTCGAAATTGAAAGGATAATCTTTGACTGTTGAAATAGTATGAATATGTAAATCTACTTTCTTCATAAGCCAATTATATTTTATTGTTCCCAATGTGGATTCGAACCACAACCTTCCCTTTCAGCATAAAGGCTATTTATCCTGAAGGGGGACGAACTACCATTATTCGATTGGAAATATTTCAAAATATCATTGATATATGGTGCAGACAATTTTATTCCATACATAGAAAATATAACATTCTCTATATAGATGACTTGTCTTTCTTTATTGCCTTTAAATCTATTTAATTTGGAAAATAATTTAGAATTACGTTTTACGAAATCGACCCAATTCATCTTATCCTCTAAACATAAGACTAATTTGTCGGCAATGCTCTTTATGTTAGCTGTACATAGGATGAAATCATCGAAGTTCAAATTCTTCATATCATTAGGGGCATCCAAATTTGGATAACGTAAATGCACGTCATCTACCTTAATAGCGTGAAATATTGCTTCTATTTCTGTTGTTTTTTTTAAGCTATCATGTGCTAAAGAATTACGACATAAACGATAATAATCAAAAAGTTTGTATGAGAAACTGTCCGTTTGCACAGCGAAAAAGTTTTCTTTCAAAAAATCCAAAATGGATTGAAATCTTGTTTTATTTTGTGGCAATGGTACATCTTTGTCAAATAGAAGTTTGAAATCTTTTCGAAAATCATCAAGGAATCTATCAAAGGCTGAATATGGTAAAATCAGATAATATTTGTACTTGAAGCATTCATAATTTTCCAAAGTTAAATTATTCAAACATATATCTTCACTTTTTGCTTCCTTGGACAAAAACTCAGAGAAAGACAACTCATGTTGTGAATTATATAGAGTTTTAAACTTGCGTGTAGTCAATTCCATATACTCCACCAATGCATCATACTCTCCTAATGCTTTCCAAAGCCTTTTTCGGCATGGGAGATAAAATGTCGAATTTCTAGCAGGACGATTTCCCATTTTTAATATAATGTTATTCTCCCATTATTCGCTTCATTGCTGCTATCATTCGAAGCTGTTTAGCAGCCGGTCCTTTTTGACCTTTCTCTGCCAAGTCAAGATAGAATTTGTAATTGCTTGACAAAGCCTCACGCAGTTCATCGGGCATGAGCATGTGCCATTCTTGCTTTTCTTCGTCGCAATAGGTGGCAACCAAGTATAGTTTCTGGAGCTTGTACTGCGTCTTGCGCATCTTTCGTACGACATAGGTATTAGCACCGCCTTTGACAAACTCATCAATAATTTGCAACTCTTGCTTGTTGAGGTTACTCAATATCTCAATAGGACTATCGAGCAGTTCCTGCGCTACTCGGCGTGCCGTCTCGTCCTTCTTCAAGTTCGGACTAACATACAGGTCGACTTTGTCGCACACCTTTAGCATATTTACTTTGGTGACACCTCCTACGAGTTGCACCAAGCGTATGCTGGAATCAAAAGTCTTTGTATCTGGTAAAACTATCATGTCTTATCTGTTATTCATGTCCATACAAATCCACATTGATATCGAATGGAGAATCAAAGTCCTTCAACATCGCATGCTTCGTATCTTTCACCGAAAGGTTGACATCAATACCAATTTTGTCTATATTACCTCACTCACACTTACCTCATCCATAATCTTGCGCCACAAATCCTTTGTCATGGCGATGGTTGGGGACACGCTGAATTTATATTGCTTGCCAATAGAACGCAAGTTGTATACCGCATTATGGCGACTTCGTTTTATTTGTTCTGTTTCATCAGCATTTCCTTCCTTGGTGATGATTGGGAACATATACTCTGTGTCGGAGGTATATTTGTCAGCTATTTGCTGCATTGCCTTGTCCCATTTGATCGTGACAGCAGGATTATTGTCTGATGTATGGGAAATGTAAGTGAGCATTCCGTCTTTAACGTTGGATTTCTTCAGATATGCCATGTCTACATAGTTCATCCCTCTTGCATAAAGCGAGAACAGGAACATGTCGCGTGCGAAATCCTGTGACTTATTAAGATTGAGAGTTTGCAAATAGCGCAACTCAGCTATCGAGGGAAACTGTTGGACGGCAGGTTTTGGCGATGGTGTCTTGTTTACCAGGCGAAAAATGTCTTGCTCTTGTATGTTTCCTCTTTTTACAGCTTGCTTATAGAATACACACAATTGTGACAGGTAATAAGCGGTTGTAGATGCCGACAGTCCCTGTGCTTTCAGCCATGTCTCGTAGTCTTTGACAAACAATTCGTCCCATTTGTCCATAGGTGTGGGCTTGTTGGCCATAAACATCAATAGGCGATTGGCTGAATACTTGCGTGTCTCTGCGGTATGCTTTCTACCTTCTTTCGTAAGCTCGTCGATGATTTTTTGTGCAAAAGTTGCGAAATCGGTCATGGTATGATATATGAATCTTTAGAACAGATAATCATATTGCGACAAGATTCTTTGATAATCATTCTCATATCTGGTCTTGTCATTAGGACTGATATGAGGACTTTTGATAATCTGTTCCATTTCTTGGAGAACCTTACCTCCTTCACGCATGATGGGGTCGAGGTGTTCCTTAAACTGTTCTATGAATGGTGAATAATAGTAGCCAATCTCCTCAATGATGAAGGAATAGATGTTCCATGTGTCATTGAAGGTAATGCGATTGTGAGCCACCTCATCCAAGGCGTACTTTCTCAGATAGTCGATGTTTTCTGCCTGCAATACTACTTCCTTGTCGTCTTTCACAGGATGGAAATAGCGGTCTATCAGCACTTGCCGCTCCTGCAGGTTGCGCTGATAGAAGATATTCTCATGGGTGATTGAGGTTTTGCTTTGTTCCACTTCCTCAAAGTGCTCGGCATGAACACCGCTGATTGCTACACTCATTCCACCGATGTCCATCACCAGACGGCGATCTCGGTCAATACGGATGATGTAACCTTCCAATCCTGCCATCTCACCCGTGGTGATACGGAGGAGAATGCGGTTGCGAGCATAATAATGATAGGGATGTAGCAGGAAACGGATGCGCTCAGGTGAAGTCTCCGCGACACGCATGAAGGGTTGCATCTGCGTATCGGGTATCTCTGCCACCTTACCTGTGCTACAATTTTTGCATAGGCGGGCGTGTGGGAACTTCTGGTCGAGATAGGCTTGTATCTCTTCGGGATAACCTTGGAAGAAGACCAGACCGCTGACGGTCGGCACTTCCTGGTGCTGCACTTTTTGTTTGCCAAGTTTCTTGAAATAACGAACTGTCTTATGCACAAAATAGGTTCTGCCGTCCTTCTCTAACAGCTCTTCCAACTTCTTCACTTTACTGTTATGAACGAAGATGTAAGACCATGTTGTTCCGTCCGATTGACGACACTTCTTTATCGCAGAACCAGTCTTTGCGTCTGGCTCTGTAACGTGGTTGCCCTTTGGAGAAACAATCTTCTCGTCGGCTGTAGAAAAAGAACTCGTACCATCCGGTTTCATAAATCCTGCTCTACTTTATGTCCTCAGCTGCAACCATACATGATGGTTGTGGAAGCCTAGTCAATTTGTTATTGTTGCGCATAATCTTAATCGTATTATGAGTGCTTGGCATGCAGCCTCTGCACATGTATCTTTATCTTACATTTGTTGCACACTCTTATGGTAAGAGAGCAAAAACAGCCGAAATGACCACAAATCGGCTGTTTGGAGAGTTCTTTCGAGGCGGATTTGCTAAACATTTGTGTTAAATTTGGGGAGCAGCATACAGAAAATGATAAAATTTGACACGTAATCCAACATTTTTTCGTACTTTTGCATTAAGTTGTATCTCTTACCATAAGAAAGGGCGAAGTTTGCTAAACATTTTATCCCATCATTCTGGGGGTGTGGTAAACATAACTATTTATTTACAACTCTTTCAAGATCTTTTGTATAATCCGCTCGTTGGCTTCATTGATGGTTGCTACGTCTATTGACTGCAAGTAAATCTGTGTGGTCTTGTATGAGTTGTGTCCCATGCCCTCGCTGATGGTGGCTATCGGTATGTTCATGTGCAAGGCTACGCTTGCCCATGTGTGGCGTGCCACGTAGGTGGTCAGCGGTATCTTCAAGCCTATCATCTCACCGATTTTCTTCAGGTTGTAGTTCGTGTTGTGCTCCACCTTGCGGTATGCGGTGTACGGAGAGGATTCCTTTCCTGTCAGGATAGGCAGCAGATAAGGAGTGTCCTTGGTTTGCTCGGCATATTTGTCGATGATGACTTGCATCGGTTTCACCCACTCGATATTGAGATTTTGGTGGGTCTTGCGACGGTTGTAGTTCACCAAGCCACATTTCAAGTCTGTCTTCTTTAGGAACGCCATATCCACAAATGCCATGCCCCGGAGATAGAAGCTGAGAAGGAACAGGTCTCGTGCCTTGTCAAGGGAGGAACCTCTTGGCAAGTCCAATTTTTCTATTTTACGAATATCCTTTACAGTAATTGCACGCTTGGCAGTTCGCACGTTAGCGGTCTGCACGTGAGAAAAGAGGTCGTTGGGTGGAGCTTGCCCTGCTTCCACCGCCTTGTTATAGAGAGTGCGGAGGGTTCGCAGATAGAACGCAACGGTGTTTTGTCCGATACCTCTGTTGAACAGCCATGCTTGGTACATTTCCATCATCTCGCTGGTCATCTGAGAGAAGGTCAGGTCTTCATTGTCACGAAACTCCATAAATCGGTTAGCTGCATTAGCATAGTTGTTCTTGGTACCGATGCACTGCATCTGCTCCTTCTTGGCTATCTGTTGGCGGAAGAAAGCAAAAACGCTCTGGCTCGGTGGTAGCTGCTGTATCTCCTTGGCTATGTCGTCAATGGTATAAGGGATGCCCTCTGCATCCTTATCACGGATGATACGCAGCATCTGCTTCATCTCCCAATCTATCTTTGACTGGATGAGCTGTAGATGTGCCTGTCTATTGTTGCGGGTAGAAACAATGATAGCCGACTTCTTGTCGTTCCACTCTTCTGGAAAGACATAATAGTCGGTACTGATCCAGCGCAAGTTGCGCTGGTGGATGAGGTGATAATACAATGTGCCTTCCTTTCCTGGCACCGAGGATGCTCTAAATTTTACTTTTACTGTTGCCATAAAACTTACTTTTTTATTTGTGAATAATGTTGCTTTTTGGTTATTTACACCTTATTATATATGTAAGCAACGGTATGGCAAGAATGTAGTTGTATATCAATAGCTATTTGGAGTCACTTCGTCGTTGTTGCCTCTATGGCTTGTATAGCAATAGCAGCTCTGTCTGTCTCCTCCTATGGATAGAGGCTATCTTGCGCCTTTGGTATCTGCAAAAATCAAGATACTCCCTACGTATGTTTCTTTCGCCTTGCTCTATTTTCTGCAGGAGTCGGCTTTTGGGGAACTTTCCATTCCCTAATATCTTATAGGGACCGACATTATAGGCAAGTACGGCAAGGAGCAAGGTGTCTCTTCCGTACTTTCTGAATAGGGTGCAGAGTTTTCTCAGGTCAGAACGCAATAGCGAGTCTGCCTGTTGAAAGGTGAGGTTCGTCCTGAACTTCTCATGCGGCAATATCCGGTGTCCCCACCCGATATAGGGATAGTTGCGTTTGATGTCGTGCCACCCTTCATAATACTTGATGCACCGCACGGCTCGTTCAAAGGGTGGTAAAGCGAAGATGCCCAAGTCTCTTTGGCTTGGGCTATCTGTTGTGGGTCTCTTGTTCTGTGCCATGATATTCTGGCACAGCAGCAAGAGTGCTAGAATGATGTATGTCCGTATCTTTCCTGTCATGAATCTCGTTTTGTTTTACTTTGATGTATCGTCACTTGGCATTCTTCTTGTTGAATATCTCTGCTATCATGGCTTTCACGTCCTCACCAACTTGCACGAAGTTCTTGTAGAGGATGCGCTCACGCTCATCACGGCTCTTGAAGGTGTAGAACTTGGGCAGTGGCATATACTCGCTTTCCTCTTTCTTGATGTCTGCCATATCGAAGTCGGCCTTGCAATAGAACTTGCTGGTCTTGAACTCGTCGCTCTCCTGTATGATCATACTGCCATTCATGCCTGTCTTGGTTGCCACAAAGTCTCTTGCGGTCTGTCCGCAGATCCATCCTGTTGGCATATCCGAGATTTTACTGGCTGGCACCAGGCTGTCCATATTCTCATTCAGGTTGATGCTCGTCTTGTCTCTATCGATGGTCACGCCTTTCTTCAGTTGCACCACCTTACCAAAAATGTCGGAGGAAAGCCATTCGAGTGTTTCCTTACTTCGTGCCGAACCGCTCACTACATTACCTACTGTAGTGATAATCTTCTGCATACCCACCTTTCCATAGTCTGCTTCCAACTGTGGCAACTCTTGAAATCCCAAGGCTACGCTCACCTTGTTGCTTCGGGCTGTACCTATCAGTCGGTCTATCTTATGGAAGTAGAGTGTTGGTAACTCATCTACGATGATGCTCACAGGGATATTCTTGCCTTGCCCTGTGTTCACTCGTGTCACCAGTCTGTTGAGGATGAGGGCGTTCAATGCTCCGATGATGCTCTCCATCTCTGGATCATTGGCTATCAGAAGATAGCTTGGATTCTTCGGGTCACTGACTTTCAGGTCAAAGTCATCGCCATCCTTATGGAAGATCCAATAGCTTTCCTTGGTGGCAAGGCGTGAGGTATAGACACGCAGGGTGCCAATCATACCCTCCAACTGTTCCATCGCCTTGTTCTTCAAGGCGGTTTGGAATGGACCGAGCAATGGAGCTACCTCGTTGTCTGTCTCCAATACATTGAAGATGGTCTGGTAACTCTCGTTCAGAAAACTGAGGATATGAGGCATATCGCTGTACTTGCCCAACCAATAGGCTGGCTCCACTTCTTCTCCTACATGGTTAAACACCTTACCGGTCGGCTTCATCTGCATGGTCTTCGGGTCAAGTACTTTCTCTGCTATCAGCATCTTGCCGTCCTTGTCGTATGGCTCCTTGCCATAGTTGATGAAGAAGTAGATACAGGCGGCGAGGAAGTTGACGGCTGAGGTTTGGAAGAACTGGTCGCTACCGCCACCGCCTTCTTTCTTGCCTTTTTGCAGGGATTCAAGCAGTGTCTCTGCGGTCTCACTTGCTGCAGCCAAGTTATTGATGTACTTCTGCTGTATCGGGTTCACTCGCTTGGAGTATTCCACATCCACAAAGTTGATGATGTTGAACTTGCAACCCTCAGGCAGTTTGCCCAACTGTTGGTTCTTCTTATAGTGGTAGTACAGTTTGGTTGCCAAGGTAGGGAACTTATAGTCGTAAACGACCATGGCAAAGCCTTTTGCACTGTGCTGACGGATAAACGGCTCGATAATAGAAAAAGTCTTACCGCTACCTGGTGTACCCACTACCCATGTGCCTCTGAATGGGTTCACGATGTTTACCCATCCCTTGCGGAACTTACCCTTATAGTAGTAGCGCATGGGGATATTCACGCTATACTTGTTATATTCCTCCTTCTGGCACTGCTCAAAACTCTCGTTCTCAAAATTGAAACGGTCTTTCATCAGTCCTTCCTTCAGGAACTTCGAGATGTTGTCCAAGGCGATATGCACCAGCACCGTTCCGATGATGGTTGTCACCATATAGAGAATGGTGTTCAATCTCAGGGCATAGAGACGAGTGTCCATCGCATAGCTGAAGAGCCACACGGACACTACCAGTAGTCCCACGCCACTCACCAAGGGGTACAGCACCTGCTTTCTGGCATCAAATTCCAAGTGTTTCTTGTTTCTCGTGCCTACACAGGTGATGCACACCAACAGGAACGTCACCACCTTGCTATACACCAGATTGCCGTCATGGTAGATAAACCACTGTTTGATGCGGTCGTGCAGGTCGCACACCACACCGCCAAAGCCGTCTATCGTCCTTGGGTCTATGGCATACTCAAAGAACTCCATCAACACGGATATGTAGATGACCGCCCTGAATATCTTGTAAAATCCTTGTAACTCCTTGCTTTCTTCCATAAATATTCTTAAATAATCAACCTATAAGTTGTATTTCTCAATTATTTGTTGTATCTTAGCTTTATTGAAAAGAACATTGTTTCCTTCATGGACTTCTTAAATGAAATCATATAGAAAGGAGGTTATTATGAGAACTACAAACGAAATTGTTTCTAAACTGAGAGAACATCAGTCTTCAACTCCATCCAAATGGCATGAGAATGCAGAGTGGCGCATGGCTAACAAGTCATGGCTTCGCTATTCGCAGCACATTGCAATGATGATGCTCGACAAGATGGAGGAATTAGGGATGACCCAAAAGCGATTGTCTGAACTCATGGGCTGCAGCCAGCAATATGTTTCCAAGGTACTCAAAGGACAGGAAAACCTATCCCTCGAAACCTTGGCTAAGATAGAGCGTTGTCTTCAACTGCCTATTCTGAATCACTTAGCGTAGCTCTATTTCAGAAATATGGGATTGAATGAGTCTGCCGACAACACATCACTATAATTCACATTCAATGATATGGTGCGACCGCTGATTTGATTCTCCGTCATTTCTATTGTCAACTTCTTGTCATTCGGGAATGTCATTTTCCGAATGACTATCACATTGCGGTAGCCATAGCGGAAACGCTTGGTCTGTTCCAACGTGAAAACTGGACGCAACTCCACCATTTGCGAGTTGGTGGCCTTGGCGGTCTTCTTATCCGTCAGTTTCAATCTTATTTGGTCTATATCAAATGGTATATGCGTCTTGTTCTCTACCGAGAAGTCCAGGAAGAAATAGTCACCAGACGAATAGATGTTGTTCAGTCGCATCACCATTTTATGAGCTTTGGTTTTCACATTGTTCACATGGGCTTCCGAACTCCAAATCTGACGAGCATAACGAGCCATGTCCGTAGAGGACAATGTGACCGCAGGATTATTATAGGCATTCTTCTCTATCTGTTGTATCTCCTTATCCGTCACTGCCTCTTGCAGTCTGGTGGTATAGAGTAGCGCATACTGGGTGCGATAGCGTTCCGTCACAATAGTTACGATGGCAAGCACCTCACCATCTTCATGCATTCCTTCTTTGGGTTTCAGTCGCACAGTATTGTTGATGGGTTGGTCTCCTGCTATTTTGTCAGTGGATATATCCACAAAGCGGATGGGTTCACTTGCCGTAATGACTGTGGTCACTTGCTCGTTCACAGTCAGTTGCTCCATTTCTTGATAGGTGCAGGGCTGATAGCTCTCCGCACAGGTCTGTTGTGCCATCATCGGTATGGCACTTATCGCACACATCATCAGTGTGCCAAAGGTCTTCTTGATATTCATTTTGGTGTAATGTTTACTTTGTAGTGTTTAATGTTTACTTGCTCTTAGTGTCTTTGCTGTTTATCAAGTACACAAAGGTGCCATATTTTAGTTTTACCTTGTTCTTCTTGATAGCCTTGCCTATGGCACTGCTCGTTTTCTGATAGGCATTCTGCATGGTCTGCATGCCCCATTGCGAAAAACTGCTGCCAGTATTGGTGGTGTTCATATCCACATTCCCGGTTACGGCTCCGCTTGCCACATCCTTGGTGGTCTCACGGAACTGGCTGCTTGGCACATACAAGCCTTCCATGCCGTCTGTGTCATAGAGGGACAGGTTGATTTTCACTATCTCATCATCCACCAGGACGCTCTTTACCGCTCCTTTCACTCGTTGTGAGCCAAAACCACTCATAATGGCATACAAGTATGCGCCTTTCTTCACTATTATCTCACCGATTTCCACATCATCAAGCAGTCGCAAGCGAACACGGCTTCCATCCACGGCTTTCACATTCTCGTCAATGATAGCCTTTATCAGTGTCGGCTCTTTCTCATTCACTGCCAAGGTATTGAAGTAATCCGATGATGTCTTCACCTTTTTCACCACTTCACTTGGCTTATCATTCTCGTCAGTTTCCTTTCGGGCATTTTCATTCACCTTGATTTTACCCTCAATATTGATACCGCGCTTGGCTGTAGCTGTTGTTTCATCGGATGCTGTTGCTGAAGACGATGAGTTCTGTTGCGTAGTTTGCTGTCCCTTCAGTCTTGCTTCGGCAAGTGCCTTGTTCAGTTCCGCCAACGCTTCATTCTCTCTTTGTCGCTCATGGGCTTCTTGTGCTTCTCTCTGTTTTTCCATTTCTGCTTGCCTCTTGGCTTCGGCATCCAACTGTTGCAGTTCTGCATCCGAATACTTGCTTTGGTATTCTTCTTTTTCTTGCTCATTGTCTCGGTCTATATTCTCCACGGCACTATGGTCTTCTATCTTGCCGTAGGCGTTCAACATATTTTCATACTTGCCTCCAATACCGTCACCGCCCTTGATATGGGCTTGTGGCAGATTCGGATTCAGATATTCCGTGGTCTGCATATTGGCATCCTTCTTCTCCGCCACCTTGGTATCAAAGAGGTCGAAGATAAAGTAGGACGCACCGAGCAGTGGGAGATAGACAATCGCAGGTAGCATGTACTTGGGTTGTCTGAAATTGATTCTTTCTGTCAGCTTCATCGTTATTTGTCTTTATGAGGATGGCGTGCATCCTCATTGGTTCTTACTATGTTCTTTGCATTCCCCATATTCTGATGGCGAGCCTTTATCAAGGAGTCCTGCCGCTCCGTGGCGGTGCGTCGCTCTCCCTGATAATGGTAAGCTCTTGCCATGCGATAGATGTTGAAACTGAAGCTCACACCTACAAAACCGAACACGATGACCAGGAACAGTGTCTTGTGCAAGTCAGCAAACCTCTGTACCTTGGCGGCAGCCTTGTCTATCTTGCACATCTTGGCAAACTTCCTTCCGGCTCTCACGTCTCGCTCATAGCGTTCCTTGTATTTGGGGTCGTCCTTGTCGGGCATCTTCTCCCCAATGAGCATCTGCTTAAATCCTTTTGTGTTCATCGTTATTTCTTTTTACTTTTTTGCCTTTTTACTTTTTTACCCTTTACCTTTAATAGTTGCTCTTCGTCTTCTGGTCAATATCCTTGTTGAGCAAGGTTCTCCAGTTCACTATCAGCAATCCATGTGGGTTGTTGTCTGTCCTTGGAACACGTTTCAGTTGTCCTGCCGTCACCAGTTCACGGGTCAGCACATTGGTTCTGCGCTCGATGCGCTGTCTGCCGTAGTAGGTAAACTCCATCTTCTCCTTGTTGAACTTGATACTGTCACAGAAGATACTGAACACGGCACTCGTTCCCATGATGTTGGAGTAGAAGCCCTTTTCCTTCAGTGTATTGTACTGCGCCAGTCCTGTCTCATCCACCAAATACATGGCTTTCTCCATGGTGTATTTGATGTATTTGTCATCTGGTGCCAATGTGAAAAAGTAGTGATGGAACATCTCGATATGACTCTTTGCTTCCACATCCAGTGTCTCATCCATCGTCGTGCGCTGTACCAGGATTGGCACATTACCGTCCAGCACATAGATTTTGTTCTGTGCATCCACCACCATATTCTTCGCCGTCCAGATGCTGCTGATACTTATCAGCACGCATCCAACCAGAAACAGGCTACAGATGATAGTCACCAACTTCACCTTATTCTCTAAATTCTTGATTACCATTGCTATTTCGTTATTTACCTTTTTACTCTTTTACCTTTTTACCTTTAATGAACAACATGGGCAAGTGTTCCCTGTGCCGACATTTTGGCTTGCTGTGCCACACCCTCACCGAAGTTTCTGGTAGAGAATGCGGTATCGCCCTCTGGTATCATCCATGCCGCAAGGTCTGGAACTAAGTTCAGACACTTCAACGCAACGATACTTGCTGCCATCAGATACCCTGCCGAGAAGAACGAGTTCTGCAAATATGCCGCCATCGTCTGCTCACTGGCGGTGATAGCCGTCAGGTTCTCCACCTGTATGCAGAGCACGATGTCGAAGAGCAATAGCACGTAGAAGCCCACGAAGTAGAGCATGGCTCCATAGAAATGCACGGTCAGATACCTTGTCAGCCACTTCGCCCAACTGCTTTCCCATTTCGGCAGTAGCGAGAACGCCCATTGTATCGGTCCAAATATCGTCAGCATTCCCAACAGTATCTGTTGACAATAGATGGTGCTCCACCAACCGATACGGAAGACGATCAATGCTATCAGCATTACTATCTTGTCGATGTTCACTACGGCTCCTGCAGTCAGTGAGGTAAACCACAGCTTGGCTGCGTCCTTTTCCATGTTGGTCACTTCATCCACACCTGTCTGCTCCATGGTCGATTCCACCAGATTCGGGTCTGTTGTTCCCTTATGGGCAATGTCTGCCTGGGCTTGTACGTTGGTGTACATCGTGTCTCTGGTGTAGATGAGCTGCTGAACTTCCGTAAACTTGTCCTCTATCTGTGTGGCTTCCGCCTCATATAGGTCATGGGTATAACTTCCAATGGAGTTTGGTATGTAACTCAGAAAGTCCAGTACGCACCAATTGCTGCCACTGTTCGTCATGCCTGTATCGGCAGGTGGGTACCACCAACAGAGGATGATGCTTATCACCAATGGCTTGAATAGTTTCATCACATCCAGTGGCTCATGCTTCACCATCATCTTGTAGGCCATGTTCGCTGCCACCACGATAGAGAAGAGGGCTGCGAGTGCCATACACATTTGAACGACCCACCAAAAAGGCCCATTCGAGCCTGTGAAAGTAGCGTCGCACAGAAACTCGTTGGTCTGGAAAATCACGTCATCAATCTCTTCTTCCAAGATGTTGATGCCGAAGTCGGATAATATGCTGCTGTTGTCTGCCATAACTCCTTATCTGTTTATTTTCAAATCATTGTCATCCTCATTCGAGCCGTTATTACCGCCAGAATATGTGTTGTTTCTCACTGCCATTCCTGCCTCTCGCCATTTGCTGGATGCACTGCTGATGATACTTCGTTTGTTGGCGGTCTGGTAGTTGCCGTTTGCTGTCAACAATTCCTTGGTCTTGCTGGCATTCGAAATCTGCACCAGTTGCTTCACAAGTGTCTCGTTCTGTTTTGCCACATCTGCATAAATCTGTAGGTACATCTTCTTACGCTTGGCATTGGGCATATAGGCATCCTTGGTGGCTTTGATGGCTGTCTCATAGACATGATAGTATTCTGTCCAGCGTTGCTTGTCACCGATGGATCCGCCTACAGGCAGGATGCGGTCGATGTTCTTCTTGAAGGCATCCATCTTGCTGTTTATTTTGCTTCCTTCCACTTTCCAGGCGAGGTCAATCTGACGGTCTGCCATATTCAACGCCTCAATCTCTGCTCTTTTGGTCAGGGCAGAGTCGATGGCTTCGGCATATTCCACTTGATTGTAAGCTCCGATTCCTACCGTGGTACGAAAACCGAGTTTGTTCTTGCTGGCAGCCGATTTCTTGTAACTGCTGTGCAGTAACTGATAGTACAATTCTGGTGACAGACTACCACTACCGATTTCCATCACCGTTATCTGGTTCTTTTTCGAACTGTCATGATTGTATGTTACACCACTTTGGGCATTGCCGCTGATAGCGACTCCCAACATCAACATGATGGTTCCTATTCTTGTTTTCTTTCTATCCATGCCTATACATTATTATATATGGGATTATAAATTCTTCGTTCTCTCAATATCCGAGTTTACCTGCCACTCTCCACCGACCGAAGGCATCTTCCAGTATTTGCTGCTTGCTTTTGGTTCGGTAAACCTTTTCTTTCCAATAGCCGATGCGCACTTGGATATATCGCCACGACTCAAAGTAGCTTTTGTTCAGATGCTTCTCTATATTGTCAAGCGAGGTGTTGATGCTTTCCAATACCACAAGAAGGTCTGCCGTAGAACACGCTGCCGCTCCTGTGGCATACAGCACCAAGTCGCTCACGCTTTTGTAGAGGTATTCGCCTTCATTTGCGATATTCTCTATGGCTCGTCGGTTAATACCTATCAGTATGGTATCGGCAAGCGAAATGCGCTTTCGTTTGATGACTTTTTGGTTGTAGTCATCCAACAGCTTCTTATAGTCCGATATTCTGTCGCTCACACCCTCGTAGGTGGAGTACACGTTCAGACTGGTTCGTAAACTTTGATATAGCACATCTATCACATCAAATGCCCTGGTGTACTTGTCAAGGTCAACGTTCAGTTCCTTGTATGCCTTGGTCTCGTCCTTACTGTAACTGTGCAATAGTTTATTGCTGTATTCCAACGTGCTTCGTGCAAGCAACAGACTCCGCTGTTTCTTGTGGTCATTGATGTAGGCTTCCACGCTGGCAACATCAAATCCCCATTGGGCGAATGTTTTAGAGGGGAGGGCGAGGAGCAAGATTGCTACCAGCAATGTTCTCACAATATCCATTCGTCGCTTCTTGCTCACTGACCCTGCAACCCTCTCCGCTGCATCAGCCTTGTATTCTTTTCTATTTCTCATTTTCATTGTCTTCATCATTAAACTTGCCGTGATAATCATCTGAATGTTTGGTGTCGGCAGCTTTCCTTAACCAACGTTTCTTGCATTTCTCCACCAGTGTCAACCGTCGTCCTTCGTCAGCATTGATATGTGGAGCGATGTCCATCAGCACGTCGATGATGTTGCGCTTGTAGTGCATCATCTTCTCCAACGATACCAAGTCTGCGTATATCTTGGTGATTCTGCTGTCCACCTCTCTGGCTATCTCTAACCTATCGCTCGACCATAGCAGATGAAAGGTATCATCGGTATTATTGTCATCGGCAGATGCGCTCTTAGCATATTCGGTGGTTATCTTGCACGATGGATATTCCTGTGCGATTTCCAAGATGCGCTTGTTCACTTCGTCCGCCTTTTCCTGCTCGGTCTTGCTTGGGTCAAGCGTCATCACATCCACTACCGAGGTGTTGGTGTATTCCGATGTCAGCTCCCAACTGATCTGCAGGATGGCTCTGTGTATCTTGATGCCCAAGAAATATTTCGGCTTTCGGGCAATCTTCAATGTTGCCTTGAAGGTGATGATGCCGTTGATGTTGGGCATGGTGGCTTTTCGAATATAAGTATAGCCGCTCCATGTTCCTTCCCCTTGCCAAGTCAGGTTGTAGGCACTCTTGCAGTCGTTCATAATGGCTGGTATGCGATAGTAGTCATCCGTCGCCACGTCATTGTCCTTTCCTGCCTCTGCCTTGGCTTCCTCTATTTCCCTTTGTTTCTGTTGCCATGTGGCAAGTTCTTTGTTCAGTTGTTCGATGGAAGCCTTGTTCTTGTTGTATTGCTCACGATACTTGGCTGCATCTTCCACACTTGCATTGGCGATTTGCTTGACAAGTGACTTGTTCTCGGCTTCCAACTGACTGATTTGAGATTGCAGAGAGGCTATCTTGGCATTGGCTTCCTGCTCTTGTTTATACAAGTCCGAGAGGTCAAGGTTGTTCTCTGTCACAGATGTTGTCATGGCGCATTTCTTGCTGTGGTCATTCAGCGAACCGCCACAACTCTTGCATTTGTATTGTGTGGTGCCTTGCCCCAACTGCACACCGTCGCTGCATGTCACACTAATGGTCACGCTCTCGCATCCCTTCAGTTTGGCGGCATCGGTTGCCTGATAGTAGTTGCGTGCATCACTGCCTATATAATAGGTATAGCCTTCTTCGTTGTCATTCCATTCGCTCAACCGGGCTTGCAGTTGTGCCTTGAAGGTGTTCAAGTCCATCGAATAGGAGTCAAAGACTGCCTCATATACTTCTTCTGTCCTGTTCCAACTCTTGTACACCTGTATCTCGTAGGCGTATGCCTTTTGTTTCTGTCCTTTTTTCTTGCTACTGATGATGAAGCTGTTCAACCAATAGCTGATACTGTAGGTAAAGCTATCATTCTGGTTGTTGAGCTGTTGCACCCTTGTTCTTGACCATCCTGCATGATTCTCCGAGTTTTGCAGGATGGCTTCCTTTTGGCTATTGTTGGGATAGAAGTTGGCATCCTTGGTGTTGATTCTGTACCAGTGGTCGCCTTTCAAGATGCTGTTGTCATCGGTGGGCGGTACATAGTCGCACAGTTTTTCTCGTCCTTGGTCTCGTCGGGCGATATACCATCTTTGCGTGTAGTAGTTTCCTGCCGTCTCATCCAGATAGTCCGTCATCCATGAGGTGAGGTTATAGTTGGCAAGAGAGAAAAGTCCTGCCACGTTGTCCTTGCCTCCAATCATGCCCAAGAGGGTGTTGCCTACGCTCTTGTCGAGACTTTTGAACAGCGAGGAATAGTTATCCACAATGTCGATGGCTGCACTGAGCTTGCCTTGGAAGAGGTCGTTGAACTGGCTGCTCTGCAAAAGGGCATTGCCGATATTGTTCATTCCTGCTCCTGCAAGGTTGGCTCCTGCCTTATACAGATTGTCGATGTCGGATTTCAGATTGTCCACTGTAAAATTGCCTGGCACCTTCGACAAATCGTCCAACATCTTCTTCCAATCCACGTTGCCAATCTCTGAAAGTTTCAGTATGGCAGCTATCTCCTGGTTGATTTGTAGAAAGGCGATGTCCGAGAATGTGAGGGTGCTGTTTGTTACCACACTCTCAAACTGCATGCACAGGTTCTTGGTGTCATCACATATCTTCACGAGATAACTTCCCCAATAGAGGGCAGTCTGCGGACTTTTCAGCATCATTCCTGCCACCGTCCATATCTTCGGCATGATTTTGCCCGACACCATGTTGTAGATACGGCGGTAATAGTAGTTCTCTGTGCTACTGTTCCAGATGCCCAACTCCGTCATTGCCTTGCGTTCCAAGAATTTTGAGGCGAAGATGCCGGCACTTGCCACTTCTGCTGCATTATAGTGCTTCAAGATGTTCTGCACCTGCTCGTTATAGTATGCCTCTGCCACGGCTTCCGTTCCGTATGCAGCTGCCATAGCAGCCACCGTCTGCTTGTCATAGTTCACGCTGTAGTACTGTGCGTCAGCCTTTGCCAACACACAGACTATCAGCATTATGATGGATAGAAGTCGTTTCATCTTTGATTACTTTTTATTTTTGTTCCCTAAATTCAGTACTTTTCCTGCCTGATTTACCTTTTGAGCAAAAGCGAGGCTCTTGCTGATACCACTTGCATCCCAATCCCTGCAATAGGCTTCGATAGCTTGTTGGTGGTTGCATTTCAACTCTCGCTTGTAGAGTTTTAATGCTTCCTTCTCCGCTCGTTCCGTGGTGTAGGTCATATAGCACTCATGAGGTTCTTCCACACCATACACATTGCTAGTCTGTCCTCGTCTGATGAACACTTCACGAAAGAAGCTGCGTCCTTCCTTATTCTCCAAACGGTTGATGGTGAATATCTTCTTGCAGTCCACATCGGTCAAACCGAGTATCGCCTTGATGGTGTCAAAGCGTTCCTTGAACTTGCTCTGGTCGAGCAGCATCACCACATCCGAGTTGTTGATGATGGCTTCCTTCACTATCTCGCTGCCGATGATGTCCTGTATCTCTTGTGTCACCACACCCACACTTGCCCAGAATTTTCTGGCGGTCTTATACAGATATTTTATGTATTCCGCCATCATGGGCGAGGCGATGGCTTTCCATGCCTCCTCGATGATGAGCATCTTTCGGTTCTTTTTGATACGCATCTTCTGCAGGAAGACGTCCATGATGATGAGCGTCACCAGTGGAAAAAGCAGTGGATCATCCTTGATACTGTCGATTTCGAAGACGATGAAGGTCTCATCAAACAGACTGCTGTCCATGTTCTCATTCAGCGTTACATCATGGCTGCCTCCTTTATAGAAGTCCTTCAACAGATAGTTGTAGGATGACAGGTCTATGCCATGCAGACCGTTCTCCTCGCATATCTTCGGCAGTCGCTCAGTACTGAACTCATAGAAAGTATTGAAACAGAGGTTGCTCACTCGCTTGGTGGTGAAATAGGCATCGTAATACTCGTTGATGACTTGCTCTATCAACCTGTCCTCGGTCTTGCTCACCGTGCCTTGACTTCCTTTCCATATCAGCATCACGAGGTTTTTCAGGAATCCCAACTTCTCGATGTTCCATTCCTCTCGCTTGATTTTGAAAGGGTTCATCGTGATAGGATGCTCCTCGGTATAGGAAATGTATTTTCCGCCGAAGTATTCACACAGTCCCTCATACGAGTTACCTGTATCTACCAGCACGATGTCGGTGTCCTGCTCATGGGCTTGGCGCACCATGGAGTTAACATAAAAGCTCTTGCCGCTTCCCGAAGGACCGAGGACAAAGAAGTTGCTGTTGTCAGTCAGCTTATTTCGTCCCTCTTTCCCTGATATGTCGATGGCCACTGGCACTCCTTGACGGTCGGTATAATAGACCTTGAATGGCGTGTCCTCGCTATGCACAATCTTCTCCTTGTACATCAGGCAGGTGGCAGCATCGCCCAAGGTCATGAATCGATCGTAGTCGGCATTCATCCCATAGCAGTTGCCGGGAAATGAGTTGACAAACAGTTCCAACTGGTTGTAGGCTCGCTTCGAAATATGGATGCCCATCCTGCCAAAGGCATTCTCCAGATGGTTGGTACACTTTTGTATATCCGTGTCTGGCTTCACCGTCACTATCAGATTATAGTGGGTATATACCAGCTGCTTGTTTTCTCTCGCTATCACCTCCTGCACTCGCTTGATGTCCTCTACGGCTATCAGATTGCTTGGGTTCGGCATGCTGGCATGGCGGTTCTTCTTTTTGTCGAGCATGGCAAGCTCACGCTTCTGATTCGGCACAAAGATGATTTGGTTATACACCACACTCTCCACACCAGGAATGCTGTCCACCAATGCTACCAGATCCACTGGCATACTTGTGTTGTTCACCTCGATGTTGGTAAACGGACGGATTTGTGTCGGCAAGTTGGCGCAATCCACATCCACAAGACTATATACCTTACAGCGTCTGTCACCCATACCTATCATCTCGTCATCCACCTTGAATCCTGTCATGCTCACCATCTTGTCACGGAAGTTCATGGCAAAGAAACGGTCAACATACAGACTTGCCTCTTGTTTGTTTAAGAACTCTGATTTGATACCGGCATCCTTCAGCTGGTCTTGCACCTTTCTGATTTTCACTAAGAAATCTCGCCATTTCTTGTTGTCGAAAGACATCAGACGACTCTTCTTGTTCTCCTGCGTAATGGTCAGATAGGTCATGCTGTCTGTATATTCTCTTCCGTTGAAATAGCGGAAGTAGGATTCTGTTAGGAACTCATGCCCCTTGCCACTCTCATCCTCAAACTGCTTTCTGGTAAAGATGTCCTGCTTGTGTAGGGCATAGCCTTCACCCAGAGTCTGTGCGATGGCAGCAAACAGATTGGTGAACTCATAATAGCTGTCTATATTGGCAGAATACTTCTGCACTGGGTTCTCCATTCTCAGGATGGCAGAATACTCTCCAGTCTTTGTATAGAGCACACCGATACCGTCCGTGTCTTCCACGGAGAAGTAGATGTCCTGAAAGATTTTCTTCCGCTTGCCACCAGTACCAAAGGCATAGACCGATATGGCCATGCCAATGCAGATTGCCACGAAAAATAAGATTACATATAGTACCATATTCGTTTATTCTTCTGTTTCTTCGGATGATTGATGATTTTCTCCCATACTGGATGATTTGTTGTCATTCTCTTGATAAGAGGTATTGTAGCTTTCTTCGCCATAAAGGGTTGATACACTATCCTTTGCAGTGGAATCCATCCTGCTTGTTTGTGTTTCCACGGTCGCAGGATGTTCTTCTGCCTCTCTCGCCCAAGTAGCTCTTGCCTTGTCAGCACTCCTCATGGCATCCAATGTGGGTAGCTTGTAGGTCTTGTCCTTGCATGCGGTCAGCAATATGCCAGCCAATGCCATAATGATAATGTTCTTTGCTTTCATGCTCATAACCATTCTTTTATGTCAAAGATGCGATACTTTCGCTGAAACAAATAAAGGTAGACCCACACCCTTGGGGGAGAATGAGCCTACCAGTCGTTCACTTTCTACTTGTCATCCACATCTTGGTCATGTCGATACTTTTTTTTTTCACATTTTTATATGCGCTTGCTGTAGGCATAGATAAACACTCCTTGGTCGTTCTTCTTGGTATGCAGTCCCTTCCGTTGCTTGAACATGATGAGACCTACACCCGTAGTGATTGCCACGACCAACACTATCAGTCCTGCAATAATACCCATCAGACAGTAGGCGGCAATGAAGCCGATGATGGCTCCTCCTGCCGTGGCTGCTGCCCAATAGATATACCGCCCTTGTATTCCCATGAATTCAAGGGGCTTCTGGAGTCCCTTGAACAGTGGGTAATCGGGGTAGCGGATTTCCTGCTCTTCTCTTGCCATTCTTCACGTCGTTTCTCACTTACTGAATATGCACGGAATAACTCTCACTCGTTAGTTGGTCACACCGAAGAACAATGGCAATGCCTGTGCTGCTGCCACGAGGAAGATACATGCTCCTACAATCATCATGATCTTTTTCTTGACATCCTGCTCCTCATTGTTCATAGCGATGTAAACGCTGATGGCACCCACTACGGCAACAACACCTGCAATGGCATAACAGAGCTTGACCACAATAGGCACGTATTTGGCTATTTCCTCTGTCACAGTTGTCAAGGCAGTGGTTCCTGCTGTGTAGTCACCTGCCGAGTTTTGCGCCATGGCAATGCCACCGCCCACAAGGAGCATAAATGCCAATGTCTTCAAGCGTCCTGAAGAGAGAACGCTCTTGGCGGTCTTCTTCAAATAGTTCGTTGTTTTCTTAAACATTCTTTCTTGTTTTACTTGTTAATGATTCGTTTGGAAACACCTTATTATAATTATATAGAAAGGTGTTGTCGCTTTCACATGATATACTCTTCTGCAGTTGAGTCTTAAATCTGGTAGCCAAAGAATGCTGGGAACAGGATGGATGCGCCTATCATAAACAGACAGGCTCCTATCAGCGTCAGTATGGACTTGGTAACTCCATCTTCCCCTGTGTTCATCTTGATGTATATCTGCAAAGCGGATATAATCACCATCACAGCAGCGACAGCGTATGTCAGATACAGCACATACAGCATCATCGTCACCACATAGTCGTGCATCCCTGCTAGTGCGTCTGCTCCCCAGCTATAGTCCACATTACCGCATTTGGCTGATGCTGACAGGGGGAGCAGCGCAAAGACAAAGGAACTTACTACATTCTTTATGATATGGCTAAATTTCATCCTTGACTGGTATTGTTTTGATGTTTGGTTGTCCTGGCTTTGTCTCGCCTTGTTTCAATAGGCTCTCCGTGAAGTCGTCCTGCCATAGTCCGTCTATCCATATGGGAGAAGTGGACTCCATCTGCCCATCCATCTTTTCCTGCAACGACTCGGCTGTGTTCTTCGGCTTCTGTTGGTTGACATCATTTCCTTCGTCTTCATCAACATCATCTTCTCTGCCGGAAGAATCCGTTTCTGGAGAATAATCACTCATTCCGTTGTTCTCTGTTCCCATACCATAGCCCTCATCGTATGATGTGCCGTCTTGGAAACCTGTGTCGTATTGCTTGTCGGCAACACTAAAGCCACCATCACTTTCGTTGACGGCTACTGCGGCTTCCTCTTCCGTTATGTTGCTGATGTCAAATACTTCCTCGTTGCTTTTGGCTTCTTCCTTCTTGCCATACAGATCTCTCGTTATCATCACCGCATAGTAGATAGCGTATGCAATGGTAAGACTGATGGCGAATATCAAAAATGGACTCATATAATACTTTGTTTTATTGATGATTTATACTCTATGTAGTGGCAAAAGTGCCAGTTGCGAGTGCAAAGTAAAGAGTAAAATCCGACATAAAAGAATTTTGTAAAGTATGGCTATCAAAGTTTAAGATATATTCAAATTATAACCATACATCATACTCTAAATCATACTTTAAACAGCTTTAGCAACCTGTTTTTTCATATTTTCAGTTACAAGAGGTTTAAGTAGCTAGTTTGTCGGTTTCTGAAAAGATAACAATACGTAATCTTCCACTCGTACCTTAATTAATTATAAATATTAGGCATCTGTTATTGTTATCTCAAAAATAATTATTATTTTTGCAAGGTCAAGTATGTGTAATCTAACAATAGATGAATTATGGCAGTAACGGAATTTACTTTTAAGCAAGCAATGGATTTAATCAGCACTCCCAAAGTTATTTTAGAGAGTGATGGTAAGACTGTCTGTGCATCTAAACAAATAGACTGTATACCCGGTTTACATGAAAATATTACATTACGTTCACATGATGAGGAATTCTTGTTTTCATGGACAATCAACAGAAGTTCCAAAGAATTAATTAAATTGAGTTTGCATGTCTTAGAGAAAGATTCACATGTGGGGATATTTCGTGTGGATTATGTTTCCAATGATTCTATTCATCCAAATCCTGCAATAGCAACCGTGGATGTTCCAGACGAACTTAAACGTTTTGCAGGAAAGGAAATCTCTGGTCCTCATGCTCATTTTAATATTGCAGGGTATAAAAACTTACAATGGGCTATTCCTTTAAATGAAATAAATTATAGCGTAAAGTCTATAGTTGACGAGCAGAATCATATTGATGCCGGTTCAGCTATTCAATGTTTTGCTAAATACATAAATATAACAACGCCAATTATGGCACAACAAAGTTTAATATGAGTTGGATAGAAGACAGTATTACAGACTACTACAAGTGGTTACGTGAACGTGCGAAGGTTCGCACTGATGAAACCACAGGATGGAGTGTCATGTCCACTCCGTTCTTGGGTGCCTACAATGATCCTCTTGAAATTTACCTCCGAAAAGACGGAGACGAAATCGAGATGAGTGATGATGGAGTTACTTTTGAAAACCTAAACCAATTAGGTGTAAATATTAGTCGCTCCGCAAAAAGAAAAGAATGGGTTGATTACATTCTTCGAAATTATGGTGTATCGCTAGAAGATAATGAACTTCGCACTGTGGCAACTATTGAGAATTTCTCACAAAAGAAACATGGTTTGCTCTGTGCAATGTTGGAAATCTCTGAAATGGAAGTGCTGGCACAAAATAATGTGGCAACAATATTCAAAGAAGATGTAAAAAGCTTTTTCGACAAACATGATCTTGTTTACACACCTCAGTTCATAACTAAAGGAAGTACAGGCATAGAATTTACTTTTGATTTTCAGTTTGCTGGAAGAAAAAAGGAAACTGTTGTTAAGTCATTTAATTCTTTGAATAAAATCAATGTTCCAAATTTCCTCTTCACTTGGAATGACATTAAGCCGGTTCGTGAGGAACAAACAGGAAAAAAAGTAAGTAGCTTAGCTATCGTTAATGATTTGGCCATAAAGTTGAAACCGGAATATATTGAGGCTCTTAAAACATATGGCTGTGGATATGTACCTTGGAGCCAAAAGGATTCTCCAGAAACTATTAAATTGTTTAAGGATTTAGTGGCTTGACGTAAACTTATTACATTATATTATTTGAGCCATGCCGTAATAGGCATGGCTCTGTTTTTTGCTCTGTCCCATATCTCCTTTACCAAAGCAGAGATGCTATATAATACACCAGCAGCATCCAAAGCAGGAACACTGCCACACCACATCCTGTTTTTAGTCGTGCCAATATCTCGTCTTGCCCCAGTCCTTTGCTATGTTTGATGATGACAACGATTGATACTATATCTATCAACAATACTGCATATATCATGGCTGGCAGATAGTGAATATGATCCACCATCCACCAGTGCATACCCGCTATATCGTCATATTTATTATTTTATAGTTCCATTTGTAGATATGTTCCCAATGTTTTGGCAACTCTCAGTTGTGAGGCATATTTCATCAGTTTGCTGACATTGCGGTCTCTGCGTTTAAGATATTCCTTTATAATCTCCGTACAGACATCTATGCCAATTTTGTTTCTATACTTTACAGCATCACAGACACATTTCTCAACATCATATATCCTCACCTTGAACCCCTCAATCTCTGTATTCGTAATTCCAAGGTTAAAGGCGGTATCACTCCAATGGTATAGTGTGATTGGGGGATAATCTGGAAGGGTGATTTTTCGGCCTCTTTTTATTGCAAGACAATATTCTTGTGGTACTTGTGTAGTCATCTGATAATGTGACCAAGCGGAATACAGACACAACACACCACCAGGAACAACCTTTTCCACATCAAGCATTTGACTTGCTAAATGGTCATCGGTTGCATACACACCTCTTTTTATTCTGGTGAGTTCGCCATTCTTGGCAGCTTGCAATACTTTATAGTATGCAGCTCTTCCTGCCATATCTTTTGCAGAGATATAGCCTTCAGATTTTGGATTTGTCATACACTTTTCCATGATTTGCATCTTTAATTCTGTACAAAGTTACTACATATTTTCAAAAGTGTAGTATGTTTGTACGGAAATCTACGCAAAAATCACGCAAACGACAGTTTTCTACGGAGAATATTGACTTTCTCCGTAGAAAATTATCGCTTTATACATCCTCTTTATGCGGAATAATGGATTTTCTGCCTATCAGATAATCATTGACATCCTTGTATTCTGCATATCGTATAGCTTCGTTGATTGCCTTGTTTTGATAACGCTCCATGATTGTATGGGTAGCCATCGTTCCTGCTTGGTCATTATCAAGATAACAATGGATAGCAGTGTAGCACGCCAATCGTTCCATACATTTTCCAAGGTTACTGATGGAGTTCAGTACAATATAATCACATGGCTCTTGTATGCAAATCACATTGTCGCCTCGCTTTTCCAAAGTCTTGTACGAAAGAAAGTCCATAAACCCCTCGAAGATGCAGCATCTGTCCTGCACTCCAACTTGCTGTGAATGTATCAAGGATATGTCTTTCTCGCCCAAACAACCTTTATAATATGGGTTACGCAGCTCATAACCATCCCTGATATTCGGAAAGGCTATGCCAAAATACCGCTTGCCCTTGAACGTGTACCAAATCTCCTTGCAATAGCGTTTACCTATGTCCGCATCCACATGGCGTGAACGCAGATACGACATAAGTACAGGGTAGGACAGGTCTTGGATGTGCACCTTGTCCATCTTGTCTGTCTCTACTTGTGTCGGTATGGGTAGTTTTGCCATTGTGGGCTTTGGATTGTTCATGTCCGCTGCTATATGCTGCAATGCCGTACCCACATCATCCGTATTGTAGAGAAGTTGAGCAAGAGCAATGATATTGCCACCCTTGCCAAGAGCAAAGTCATACCATTGGTTTCGGCTGAAGTTCACCTTGAACGATGGCTTTGTCTCCGCATGCAATGGCGACAGATAATAAGAGGTGGACTTGCTGCATCGTTTGGGCTGATGTCCCAATGCGCTCAGATAGTCCGTGAGTTTGATTTCCTTTGCTTGTTGTATGTTCATCTTTCATTCATTTTTTTGTTCATTCGTGCGCTTATTATATATACACCAGAGTGAATGAACGGTTTTGTGAAGTCATTTTGTCGTATGTCTATGTAGTTATATATGATGCCACTTCACAAAATCCGTCCGTTCTACTATTATATATACACCGAGGTGAATGAAGTGGTTTTTGAAGTGATTTTCACTTCATCCTCACTTCTTCATCTCCTGCTCTTCAAGCAGCGGAAGCGAAGGATAATCCTTCACCCTGCAATACTCGTTGTTGCCATACTTCACCACCAGTTTGCTCTTCAATAGGAAGGTCAGCAACTTTGACATCACTGTTCTACCTCTGGCAAAACCAATAGCTGTATATCCTTTCGTCAATGCGTTTATCACATTCTCATAGCCTGACACCACTTTCTTGCCGAAAGCCATTCCAAGTGCCTTGTCATGCTGCTCATCGGTAATGTCGGCTATTGTCATCTTCGGTTGCTTGGCAGTGGTGGAGTCAACCACATAGTCCTTGGCAATCTCTGGCAACCCCTCCTTGTTGATTTGGAACGCAAAGGGCGCAAAGTCCTTGTCTCGGATGTTGAGCGGTTTCACTTCACTCACATTCGCCATCGAGTTGCTCTTGCTAATCACCAGTACCGTCTCTGCCTTGTTACTGAGTTCCGTGCCAATGTGACCTCTTACATTGTCATCACCCTTGTTCAAGTGCAGGACGCAATGGATGTGCAGGTCATAACGGCTTGACCACTGCATCAGTTTGTTGATGATATGGACAGACTCGCTCGGATTGTTTATGTCGAGCATCAAGTCCCTTATGCCGTCAATGATGACCAAGCCAAAACCCTTTTGTGTCTGCAAGGCATATTCTATCAACCGCAGTCTGAGGTTGGGACTGTACTCTCGCAGTCCGAAGAACACAAGGTTCTCACTGTTCATGTTGTCGGGCAATCCTGCAAGCCGGAGGATGCGCTGCATCACGCTGTGACAGTGGAAACGGCTCTGCTCCGTATCAACGTAGAGTATCTTACGCTTGTCATCGGGTAGTTTTGCCGTATATTGCAGCACCTTTCCGTTAGCAAGCGAGGCAGCTACCAAAGCGGACACGTTGAACGTCTTTCGGCTCTTCGCCTTGCCTGTGGAGGCACTGAAGTTGCCAAGCGTGGCTATGGTAGAGTTGTCCACCCATATTATCTGTGGCGGTGTCTGGTAGGTCTCGTCCGCATGGATAAGCGATGCCTTCAGCAACTTTTCCAACAAATCAGCATTGTCCGCTTCGCCTTCAAGGAGGCTCATGTCGTTCATTTCTTCCATCGTCATCTGCTCTTCAAGGGTTTGTTCATCACATAGCGTATGGCATCCTGCTCATACACCTCTTTTGTTTTCACAGGGTGCTTTTTGATCCATTCCACCAGTTCTTCCTTGCTGAAATAGATGGTCTTGCCGTTTGGTTTGTAATGGGGAATGGCAAAAGTGCGTGTCAGTTTGTAAAGCTGACTCTTTGAAGCGTCAAGGAATACGCTTGCCTCATCAAGGGTGAGCACGTCTTTTCCTGCAAAGAGCCATTTCTCCAAGCACTTGATGCGGTTCAGCACATCCTCCACTGGCCCAAGCAGCTTGAATGCTTCTTCCATTTGTTGAATGCGCTCGGCAAGTCTCATTGGTGTCATATCTGCCAGTTCTTGTTCTGTCAACTCGTGTTTATCCACGTCTATCGTTGGCGGTAGGATAGTGCCATCCTTTGGTGGATTGTTTGCCTGATTTGTTGTCTGTCCAATCATTGTCGTAATTTTATTTATCGTTACACATAACGAGGTCGCCCTCCATAACCAGGTTTCTGATTACGGAGGGCAAAGGTAAGGGCATTTCTGCCCAATCGGATGGTAGTGCGCTTGACTGTCAACCGACTATCAAGCCAACTGTCAAGGTTTTCATCTGTCAGATGGTGTCCTTGCTGTCATTTTTACCGCAATCTGCTATTTCTTGCACTTTCTTACGGATAGCCTCATAGATGCTGGCGTTGGTACCTTTAGCATCACTGGTTGCTGAGGACAACTTGGTTGTCGTAAGTGGCTTGTCTGTTGATGAAGACAGGATGAGTTTATGCTTGGCAATGACCGATTGCCATTGCTTGCAAATCAAGTTCTTGCTGCAGAGCATGTCAAAGAAGAATGCCACACGTCTGTTGCTTCTCGCCTTTAGCTGCTTGCTGACTTGGCACGAGAAGAGTTTCCGCATATCCTCTTCCGACACATCGGCTGAGAACAAATGAACCTCATTGGCATGGCGCGCAATGAGGTTCAACTGAGTAGAATCAAAATAACATTGAAAGTCCTGTTTCGGTTTGGTGTCTTGTGCTGTTTGTAATATTGACGGTGGTTTACCATGGAGATACTGACCGTTTGGAGGCGGCTCCGTGGTGTTGAACTTGTGATGAAGAGCCTTGTAGTCATGATACTCAAAATCCACTTTGGTAAAGAATATGACTACTAAGTCCTCACGTTCTTCAAGAAACTCCTCCATGATGTAGAAGTTCTTCTTGTGCTCGTTCTTTCCTGCCGCATACTGGCAGTCCGTATAGGAATGGCTGTTGAGAAAGTCCTTTTTATAGCGGTGATACAGTTTACCGCATCCTATTACTTCCGTCTGATAGCACTCGTGGGCTTCCTTGAAGAACAGCCACAGTTTGTTGATACCGCAAATGCCACCTACACCGTTAGCGAAGGTGCATTCATTGCATTGGGGTAAAAAGAGAGAACGAGGAGTCGTCTCGTCCTTGGTTGTTTGATGTATTATTATGTTCCATTTTTATTCTTCGAACGCACTGTCCAATAGGGAAACAGCCTCGTCCTTTTTCTTATTGATGATTTTTGCGTAAATTTGTGTCGTACGCACCTCCGTATGACCGAGAAGTTTGCTTGTAGTGTATAGGTCTGCGCCCATGGTCAGCTCCATCGTGGCGAACGTGTGGCGGGAGACATGGTAGGTCACATGTTTGCTGATACCTGCCGCACGGCTCCATTCCGGAATGCAGTCGTAGTTCTTGCTTGGCAGTGTTGGAAACACCTTGTCCTCGTCACTCGCAGATCCACGCTCAGGCATCCAACGAAGGGCTTGCTTGTTGAGAGGAAGATAGAGAGGCTGCTTGGTCTTGTACTGTAATATCTCAACTCGTGTCTTGTCACCCTCGGTGATGATGTTTTTCCACTTCAAACTCTTCACGTCACTGATACGGAGTCCGCAGAAGCATGAAAACAGAAACGCCGCCTTGATATCCTCACGCTTGCAAGGGGTGTCAATCAGTCTCTTCACCTCGTCAACGGTCAGATATTCTCGCTTGGTGCCGCCACCTTTCAGAACATCCATGCGAAGACGCAATACGGGATTGTCGTCCATTATCTCTTCCTCAATAGCCATGTTGAAGGCTGCTTTGAGGCATTTGAGATAGTTCATCACCGTGGACTTGGACGGATGGGTGTGCTTGTAGGTGATATAGTCGTTCAACAAGAACACCATGAAACCATTGCAGTATTCCTTGGTCATCTCTGCGAGTGTCACGTTTGGTGAGTGTTCTCTCACTGCATTCAGCACGCTGTTCACCCAGTTTCGGGCAGATTGTCTTCCTCGCTCCACTTGTGCGTCACGGAATATTTCCAACCAATCCACAAGTCGCATTTTGATTCTTGACTTGTCTTTGAGCCCTGCGATACCGTTAGTGATGCTCATGATGCGTTGTGCTTTGATGGCATAGACTGCTTGCATCGTCTGCTTGTTCTGCTCCCTGGCAGCTGCGTCAACCTCTGGTATGAGATAAAGGCGCAGATAATCATAGGTACGGCGACCGTTGACATTGATGGATAGATAGACCGACTTGTTGCCGTTGGCAAGTTCCTTGAAGCGGATTCTCACAGGCTCCTTGGTTTTGGAATTTCTCTTGCGCTCAGTCTCTGCAACGGCAATCTCTGTCTTCACCTTCTTAGTGGCAAGATACTCCTTGTATTTGTCCACGTTGGCATCGGGATCTTCTCCATGCGGCTTGTAGCCTCTTCTGCCGACACGCTTCTCAAAGGTTCCGTCCTTCAATGCCTTCATGCGTTCCTTGGCCTTTTTCTCAGCTTCTTTCCAGATTTCCTTGTGTTTCTCCTCGCTGTCATCCTTACGAAGGTAAAGACCAACTGACTCATAGGCACGTTGTCCCTTACCATAATATATATCAAGGAAGAGGGAACGGTCTCCATTGCGCATCTTGCGACTACGGACTATCACAGAACTGGTGTATTCCTCAACTTTCTCCACTTGGTTCAGCTCGTCAGAAGGATCCGTGAAAGTTTCTCCATTGACAACCTCTCGCATCTTGCGTTCTTTCAGACGCTCTGCGGTTTCCATGACCAAGGCATTATTCTGCTTGTCAGCCTCGGTAATCTCTGGGTTGATATAGAGCTTCAGAAACTCGTACTTGCGCTCACCATTATAATATATGTCGAAGTAGAGCGACTTGCTGCCGTTGGCAAGGTTCTTGAAACGAAGAGTGACAGCTTCACGCTTGTTGGGTCTGCCTCTATGTTTTTTGATTGTTCCATCTATGGCTCTGTCCTCACCGTCATCGTCAATAAACTTCCATTGGTGTCCTTCTCTGCCAGAAACAGCTCCGACGACTTCGTTTACCTCACTTTCCTTTCCATTGGCACTTTTGCCAGTTTTAGCACTTCCGACTTTCTCCTTCTTGCTTACTCGTGCAGTCTTCTTGCTTGAAGTTGTTGTAGAAGCAGGATGCTCCAAGGAAGCCTTCACTGTTTTCAACTTTCCCGACAAGATTTCTTGCACTCGTTGGTTCTTGATAGCTTCTGCCTTCTGCAAGGTCTCGGCATTGGCAGCCTTAGCCTTGTCATCATCCTCAGGAAGTAGATAAAGCTTCAAAAACTCATACGACCTCTTTCCACTTTTGTAAGTGTCGAGATAAATCGACTTTGTGCCATTCGCCAAATCCTTGTAGCGTATGCGCACAGGTTCATTGTTACTTCTCATGTTACTTTGTTATTTATTCTACTTATTGTCATTTTGCGAGATTTGTTACTCACGGTGCAAAGATACGAAAAATAATTGGATTTGTTACCCAAAACAAGAACCAATTACGAACCATTAACTATGATAAATTATAAAATTAATGGTAAAGTAACAAATAAATAACAAATTATACACTTTATCAAATGCCTGCTATATGCTGTATATATTAGCATTTACGCGCATTTTCTTGTCATTTTGAATGTTGCATGAGATTTGACGAAGTATTGGCGTTGCTCGTTTCGACAACTTGGGCGATGCCAGAGCCTTTACTGCGTGGAACGAGTGACAGGATTGGCTCCACGTTTTCATGTATATATACCAACCATTTATTAATCATGCCAATATGGTAGCCATTGGCAAAAAGAAGAATAGTTGGTATGAGTTGTATAAAAGTTCCAATCACAAAGACAGACAAAGGCGGTTTCCAAGTAGCCATTGACTTGAACTTATATAGTGAAAAGGCAATAACTGCAACTATTTACAGATATACAGACAAGTTCTTTGTTTATCAGAATACAATGCCAAATAATGACAAACAGGTCTGTGTGATTTTTGAGTCAAAAGACAGTGCGCTTGACGAGAATATTGTCAAGCAGTTCTGCAATGACTTGATTGACCAACAACTTCGTGAAATTACAACGGAGAAGTATGGACATATTCGTGATTTGATTGTAGAAGAAGCATTTAAACCTGTGACGAAATGAAAAGATTATTATTGCTCATTTTCGTTTCTGCCATTTGTGCCATGGCTTTCCCTCAAAAAGTCACAGGAGATAAAAGTGCTATCTGTAAAATCCTTACAAAAGAACACAAATGTAGAGTTGCAGTTCAAGATATTTCAAAGAAATACAATAAAACAATAACTACTTGGGGTTATAGGCAGGGATATACATCAACACCTTTGGTTGCCAAGGGATGTTGTATCTGTATTCATTATTATGTAGATAAAGATACTGGAGGTAGTTCATATTACAGAGATTTATTTATTCCTATAGAGTATGTGACAAAAGAACTCGAAAAATCAGATGAGGTCTATTATATGGATAGATGGGCAGGAAAAGGTCCCCGATTTGACTCTCAAGGAGGCACATTTACAGTAAATAACACTGTTAGGCAAATCATCAAACTAATAAAGCTCCAAAAATGAAATACCAAATACTTCCTTTCCGCTTCGCTCGATTTAACGAGGAAGAATATCTTCTATCTAACGATGTTGGAGAATACATATTCTTAAAGAATGACGACTTTCACAAATTCGTCAATGGAGAACTTGACCCTACAAGTGACTTGTTCTATGATATAGAGTCAAAACAAATCGCTACGACCGACAAGGTTGAAGATGTTGTAAAAATGTTAGCAACCAAATTCCGCACAAAGAAGAGTATCTTGGAAGATTTCACTTCTTTGCACATGGTTGTGCCAACTTTACGTTGTAATTCAAGTTGTATCTATTGTCAGGTAAAAAGACATGAGAGTACAGATCATTCTGCGGACATGACCAAAAAGACGGCAAAGAATATCGTCAAGGCAATCTTCATGTCTCCCTCTCCATGTATCAAAATAGAGTTTCAGGGTGGTGACCCGTCAACCGATTTTGAAATGGTGAAGTATATCATAGAAGAAGCTGAATGGCAAAACTTATTCAAGAAACGTGAATTAGAATTTGTCATCTGCACCAATCTTACTTTGCTCAATGAGAAGATGGTCAAGTACCTAAAGAAGCATAATTGTATGATTTCTACATCTTTGGATGGACCAAAAGATTTGCATGACTCAAACAGACCTCTCCAGAATAAAAATCTTGACCACCATGCTATCTTTGAGAAAAATCTACAGATGATTCGTGGTATTTGGGGAGATGATGAATGTGCATCCGCTTTAATGACAACTTCAAAGTATAGCCTCGGAAGATTCAAGGACATCATAGATGAATACATCAGATTAGGTTTCCATAATATCTTTCTAAGGGCATTAAACCCTTACGGTTTTGCAAAACAGCATAAGGACAAGATAGCCTATCCAATAGAAGATTTTGTAAAAAACTACAAAGAGGGGTTGGACTATATCATAGAACTCAACAAGAAAGGAACATTCTTTGTTGAGGGGTATGCAGCCTTGCTTCTTCGCAGGATTCTGACTCCTTTTGCGACAGGCTTTGTTGACCTGCAATCTCCTGCAGGTGTTGGCATAGCTGGAGCAATATATGATTATGATGGCAGCGTGTACGTTGCTGACGAAGGAAGAATGATGGCTCGATTCAAAAACTATTATTTCAGACTTGGCAATGTAAATGAGGATTCATACCAATGCATGTTCAATGGAGAAAAACTGCATGAGATAATCAGTAATGCTTGTAATGAATGCTTGCCGGAGTGCGCAGAATGCGTATTCCAACCTTACTGTGGTGCAGACCCAGTAAGAAACATGTCAGAGCAAGGAGATATGGTTGGTCATCGTCCTACAAACGAGATGTGTAAGAAGAATAAAGCCATTATGCATTATCTCTTTGAACTTCTTCAAAGACATGATCCCGAGATAAATAGAATATTTTGGTCTTGGATAAAATAGTGAGATATGAAACAATTAAATTCGTTATACAACTCTAACGCAGAGGAACTTCTTGGACGAGTAACACTTAGCGGTAAAAATATATTTAACCGTTCAGCATATATCCTTGTGACCAATGAGCAGAATACGCCTAAAGGTTACAAGGCTATCATTTCAGCACATGATTTCTCAGACAAAATATCTACACCATGCATAAAAGTTGACAACATTTCAGACTTCAATGAAGGTGATGTGATAAACATATCCCCTAATGGAGATGTGTGTTTTCTATATGAAATCAATTCTGCATCCAATGCAATCTTTGCTACAGCTCGTTGTAATCATCGTTGTATCATGTGTCCTCAACCTCCAGTGCAGCAAGAGAAGGACAGAACAGATTTTAATCTAGATTTGATTAAACTGTTCGATAAGAATACACAAGAAGTCGGAATTACTGGTGGTGAGCCAACTATGATTGGTGACAGATTATTTGAGATTATACGCCAAATAAAAAAATCATGTCCTAAAGCAGCCATAAGCATACTATCCAATGGAGTGAAATTTGCTGATATTGACTACGCTGCAAAGTTAGCAGCTTGCAACCATCATGATTTACAAATAGACATTCCTATCTTTTCAGATATAGCTTCTATCCATAACCATATAGTAGGAGCTAAGACGTTTTACAAAACGGTTCAAGGTTTGTATAATTTGGCACAGTTCGGGCAACAAATAGGTTTGCGAGTTGTTATTCACAATCAGACATATAAGCGTTTGCCGCAATTAGCCGATTATATCTACCATAATTTCCCATTTGTCACTCAGGTAGCTTTTATGCAGATGGAAACTACGGGGTTGGCAGAGACGAATTTAAAAGACTTGTGGATCGACCCATATAGTTATAATAATGAGTTGAGAGAAGCTGTACTTCTGTTGAACGACAGAGGTATAACGACTTATATCTACAATGCTCAATTATGTGTGCTTCCACCAGAATTACGTCCATTTGCAAAGCAATCAATTAGTGAATGGAAAGATGTCTATCTTGGCTCATCCGATAAAGTCCGTGGCATCCCTACCCAAATATCAACGATACACGATAGAAAAAGAACGGTATGTCCCTAACTCCACGCAGTTGGCCTCTAAATGCCTTAAGCTTGGAGTTGAGTGATTC
>NZ_NOVE01000032.1 GCF_002265625.1 Prevotella sp. 885 | reverse complement strand
TGCAGAATCTTTCAATGCAAAAGTCAAGCATTTCAGAGCACAACTTCGGGGTATCATTGACAAGAAATTCTTTCTCTTCAGACTAACAAGATTGTATGCTTAATCCACACACTTTTTCAGGTGAGCCCAAATTATTCAAGGAATTCGAGGCAGTTTTAATGAAATAATAGATAACAGTTTGACTAGTAATAGAGAGGTATTGGATAAGAAAAGAAGGAATATTCGATACTTTACTATTGCTTTTATGGGTAGAACAAAGGCGGGAAAGAGTACTCTTCATAAGGTTATAACTCAACAGGAAACTGATGATATTGGAGTAGGCAAATTACGTACTACACGATATAATAGAAGTTGGTATTGGAATAAACTCCGTATTGTTGACACTCCTGGCATTGGTGCGCCTGGTGGTGAAGCTGATACCGAGATAGCCAAGTCTATTATAGATGAAGCTGACGTGGTTTGCTATGTTGTGACGAGTGACTCAATTCAAGAAACAGAGTTTGATTTCTTTTCAACTATAAAGGAAAGAAATAAGCCATTATACATAATCTTAAATGTCAAAAGCAATCTTAATCAAGCTATTCGTTTAAAAAGGTTTATTGCAAATCCGGATGATTGGAGACTTGGTGACGGTCCTCAATCTATTAAGGGACATATAGAGCGCATTCATGATAAACTTGATGGTAAGTATAACATGGATGCCGTTCGTATTATTCCTATTCATCTGTTAGCTGCGCAAATAGCCCTTTCTGGAGAGCAGGATTCTAAGACTTCTAAGATACTATTTGATGCTTCCAATATATCTGAGTTTACAAATTCAGTAAAAAAAGAAGTGCAGTTATCAGGTAGTTTGAAGAAAAGTTTGAGCGTTATTGATGGTACTTCTTATCAGATAAATACAATATGGCATAAGGTTTACGCTGACTTGAAAAGCCTAAAGGAAGGTAATGAGGTGTTGAAGAAGAAACAAGCGAGAAATTATACCTTTTTCAAGAATGAGTTAACTCAAGTTGAACAATACTTAAAGACCGTTTTTCAAGGAACAAGAGGTGATCTTCATAATCGTGCTTCTGCTTTTGCAAGTGAGCATTATGATGACGAAGATGCAGGGAAAGCATGGAGCAAGGATATGGTTGTGAAGTCTATAAACAAAAGACTTGAACAACAAATACAGGAGAGGTTTAATGATTTGAATGAAAAGATAAAATCAGAATTGGAAGAGATGATTATGGACATGCGTATATCTCTTGCTACAAATAATATCGGTTCTAATGTTTCTGGTGAGTCTGTAACCAATACACGGTTAGCGGCAGGTGTGTTTGTTGGTATAATGACAGCTGTTGCTCCAATAATAATTTCAAACATATGGAATCCTGTTGGATGGGTTACTGCTGTAGGTAGTTTTATTGTTGGAATTATTGGTTCTTTATTTACGAGTCTATTTACTTCAAAGTCAGAAAAGATTAGAAAGGCTACAGAAAATTTGCGTAAGCAATTATGTGATAGTATTGATTCGGGTATTGATAAGAATTTAAAACAAGTTCTTGAGAATACCAGAAAGTCAATAAATGATACTTATAAATCTATTGATTCGGTGTTGAAAGCTTATACTAAAAATGCCGACGATATAATAACGGATATGGATAGACTTGTTAAGCAAGTTCAAGAAAAAGAGAATGCGATCAATTCTTTGGTAAGTCTTCGAATTCTTGATTTTGTTGGCAAGAATCCTGTAAAAGAAATAAGTATAAATGAAATGAGTAACCAAGTGTTATGTGATGGATATCCTGTTGAAAGAGATTGGCAAAAGCAATCTATCAAGTTCCTATATAACACAGGGCTTACAGATAAGAATATTCAAAAGATAGAAAAAGCAACTCAGATGACAATAAAAACAAAATAATATGGCACAACAATTTAATTATGCAGTCTACCAAGAAAGACTTAGTAGATTGGAAGCTAAAACTCGAGCGTTGTTGAAAGAAACCAACAATACAGAGTTGACTCGTAAGATGGACTCGGAACTTGCTGGCTTGCAAGATTGTAAAGAATTACGCTTAGCATTTGTAGGACAGTATAGTTCTGGCAAATCTACCATTATTTCTGCATTGACAGGTAGAAAGGATATCAAGATAGATGCAAATGTCGCTACAGATAGTGTATCGGAATATAAATGGAACAACATTGTTCTTATGGATACTCCGGGCATTCTTGCAGGTAAAGTAGAATCGCATGATGAGAGTACTAAGGCTGCTTTAAAAGAATGTGACTTGATATTTTATGTCTTGACCTCCCAACTTTTCGATGATGTATTATTCAATAATTTCATCGATTTGGCTTACAATCAGCATTTTGCTGATAAGATGTTTATTGTTGTCAACAAGATGGGTATGGAGTCTGGAGAGTTTGACCAGCTTGTAGACAACTATACCATTTCGTTGGAAAAGATATTCTCAGAAAGAGGCTATGAATTGAAGAACTTTCCTATTGCTTTTATTGATGCGGCAGACTATATGGACGGTCTTGATGAAAACGACAATGAGTTCGTCCAATTAAGCAACTTTGAACATTTCATAGATATGCTCAATGTCTTTGTCGCTCGCAAGGGAATGATAAAAAAGCAATTTGATACTCCTGTTAGAGTCTTTCAAAGCTATCTTAAGGATATCGCTGTTACTGCCGTAGACAAGACTTTATCTGACTTTTTTAATCAGTTTGAGCAGAAATTACGTCATAGTCTGTCTGACCTAAAGCGAGATACAAGAAACGATTTGTCTTCGTTTGCTTCTATGGCTATGAGTAAAGTCATTTCTTTATCTAATGATATTGGAGGCATTGACGAAAATGACTGGAAATATAGGCAAGAGGCATTGAATTCTGAATTGCAGAGCATTATATCTAATACTTCTGCTAAGATAGAAGACACAATCAACTCAAATTATGAGCGATTGATGACTGACGTCAATGATTTCTGTGGTAAGGATTCGCTTGTTAAATACTCAGGAGAAATCGATAGGAAATTGGCTTCGCCCAATATCAGCATAGAGGAGCAGAAGAATCTATCTATGCAGAAAAAGGCTTTAAATCTTTTAAAGCAGGGAGGGGTGCAGATTGGAAATATGGCTCCTAATGTAACTAAATTAGCAGGTGGTATTAGCCAAGCTTCAGGGTCTGCGCTTCATAAAATGGTGTTAGATGTCGGACATTTCTTTGGAAAGTCCTTCGGACCTTGGCAAGCTGTGAGATGGGCAAGTAATATTGCTAAGGTTGCAAAGTTTGGAATACCGGTAGTTTCTGCTGGTATTGATATTTGGATGCAGTTTAGAGAAGATTCTAAAGAAAACAAGCGCTTGGAGCAGATAAAAAGCTCAAAGAATCAGTTTGTCTCTACTTATCAGGCTGAGGTAAATAAGGTGGTAGAACATTTTGAAAAATATTTGTCACAGGTCTTTGACAATTATAACAATAAATTGGAAGAGACAGATCGATCTAAGACGGAGTTGATAGAAGCTTCTAAGAAGAATGATATTACGATTAAGAAGATCAGTGAGTTGGATGCAGAATATTCTGACTTCATTGAAGCCATAGAGGTTGAAGAGTAATTCGTTAAGCTGCGCCTTGGCGATATTGACAAGGCGCAGAAAGTTTTTGAAAAGCTGGAACTGAACAATATCTTGTTTGAACAGGAAAATATTGTTGTCGAAGCTACTCTTCTATAGCAGACTGTAGAAAAGCATTCAAGGAGAGTGACTTTAAGGATGCTACAACTGGAGATGTAACAAAATAAAAATATAGACAAGTATGGCAAACAAAGACAACAAAATTTTGGAGGAGCTTAGACGGCGTGGCAAGATATTTGAGGATCCTTGCCCGAAGCCTGAGAGCATTATTGGTAAGTTAATAGACTTTTTCTCGAAGAAGAAGTCTTGATTTGTGAAAGAACTTGGTGAGGCGGAGGCTGGAAACCTCCGCTATTGTCAGATAAACTAAATAATATGAAGCTATCTATTACTTATGCTGAGCTGCAGGATTATGTAGCCAGTCATTTTCATAAGACTGTTAATCTTGGGTATATAGATGGGGCGACGGTGTCTGTCTCTGTACCTATCAAGGTGCTGGGCTTTACAAAGTCTATAAGCATAAATCTTATAGTGAAGAAGATTGAGGGTACAGACTTGTTTTTGTCGTATGACGGCAAGATGGGTATTGACCTACTTGTTTCGCCTGCCATCTCTTATGCCAAGAAACTTGTGCCGGAGAAAGCAGGTTGGGTGGAACAGATGCCGGGCAATATCGTTAAGCTGCGCCTTGGCGATATTGACAAATTGCAGAAGGTATTGGAAAAGGTGGAGCTGAAAGCCATCCGCTTTACTCCAGAGAACATCGAAGCAGAAATCGGTTTATTGTAATCAAACTCTACGTATAATAAATATGCCTAACAACATTTTCTTTCAGCCTTTCGTCGGCAAGGATTATGCCGACGGAGGCATATTCGGTAAGCGAATCATGGTATTGGGCGAGAGCCATTATTGTGATGAGGGATGTGCGGACTGTGGCGACTGCCGTCTGCATAGGGAGTGTATGGGCTTTACGCAGGGCGTCCTCAGAGATTATCTTGATGAGGGCACGGAGCGGCAGAACTGGATGAGGACGTTCGTGAAGTTTGAGCGTTCACTGGTAGGGGAGGAGACCGACCAAGCGCTGAGGCTGAAGATTTGGGATTCTGTGGTGTTCTTCAACTATCTGCAAGTGGCGATGGGAGGACCTCGCGAGGCAGGAACATCTGCACAATACCGTCAGGCAGGTGAGGCTTTCTTCGAAGTGCTCAATAAGTATCAGCCGGAATATGTCATTGCCTGGGGCAACCGACTCTGGGACAAAATGCCCGGTGAGCACTGGCAGAACGGTGACGACATCGTAGTGGACGGCTATCATGTGGCTACCGGCTGGTATGTCTTGAGCAATGGCAAGCGGGTAAAGGCAATGGCAGTGAACCATCCCTCCGTAGGCTATTCATGGGATTATTGGTATCGAGTGACGAAAGAATTTTTATTGCAGTAAACAGCAAAAGCAGCGATTATTTACCAAACACCATGTCTTCATGTCTTTCTGTCAAAAAAAGACCTGTCTTTCTTGTCGGTAGAACTTAGACGACGTGGCACAATTTTTGAAATCTTTATACATAGCCAATTAGGCGTTTTTTTGTGTAATCAGATAAACGAGATATTATGAAGTTTGCTATTACTTATGCTGAGCTACAGGAATATGTGGCCAGTCATTTGTTTCACTCCAGAGCACATAGAAGCAGACATCGCTCTGTTGTAATAATAATGTATAAAAAGGAAAGTGTGTTATGGACAAACGTATGAGATTCTATAGTTGGCTTATCTCTTTATTGAGGCAGAAGCATCTTACGTTAGCCGAAATCATTGACAAATGGCGTGACGCTACTGCGAATATGGAGAATGAAGAGCTTGACCAACGCACATTCCATCGCTATCGGGAGAACATCCTGTCGCTGTTTGGTGTCAGCGTGTTGTGTAACAGGCACAACGGTTATCGCTATTATATGAAACGTGACCCGCTAGAGAATAATAAGGTGACGGAATGGATGTTGAGTTCCATGCGGTTGGCGTCCTTGGGCGACAAGCTGAAAAATCATAATAAGGTGATGCTCGATACTCCGCCTTACAATTCGGAATATCTGGATGATGTACTCGAGGCTATAGACAAGCAGTATCTCCTCAAATTCAAGTATGTCACGGCGTTCGGGAAGGAGAGCGACTTCGTTCTGAAACCGGCTTTCGTGAGATACTTCAAGCAAAGATGGTACGTCATTGGAGTGAAGATGAAAGGACAAGGAGAGGATGGAGCTAAGGCTGACGAGGAAAATGAAGTCCGTTGTCTGCCCTTCGACCGCATTAGCTTCTTGGATATGATCTGCAAGAAGCATCCGTTGTCCAAGAAGATGAAGGAATTCCTGACACCGGAGAACTATTATGAGGATTGTTTTGGCATCTATCACATGGAGGATGTGCCCGTGGAGGACATCCGCATCCGTGCTTTCTATCCGGAATACAACTATATAGAGGAGGTGCCGCTGCATGAGAGTCAGCGGAAGGTGAAGGAATATAAGGACGGCTTGTATAGGGAGTATACGCTCCGTCTTCGTCCCACTCGCGACTTCCTGCAAGAACTGTTGTGGCACGGCAGAGGCATCATCGTGCTAAAGCCAGAGAGCTTAAGGCTGCAGATGATTGACATATTGAAGAAAATGACGGAGAGTTATGAGAATGGCGAGTGTAAGAATGGTGAGGAATAATCAGGTGGGCAATGTCACCAGCTTGCCTATAAACGAAACAACCTGAGTTCGGAATATATCCAGAACTCAGGTTGTTTTGTTATATACTTAAGTTTCGCAAGCGAAAGTAGTTAAGGGAAGTTATTAGTACTTGTCGTGCTTCTTCACAGATGTCATCTTATACACCAGCGTGCCGCCCTTCATGATGTCGGCGTGGTTGATGTACGGCTTGTTATAGCGCTTGCCGTTGAGAAGAATATAGTCTACGTACTTGTTTTCCTTAGAAAGACCTTCAGCCTTTACTGTGAATGTCTTGCCGTCAACGAGACGGAGCGTTATCTTCTCCATCTGCGGTGCGCCGAACACATACTGTCCGCTGACGGGATTGACAGGATAGAAGCCCATGGCTGAGAGCATATACCATGCCGACATCTGGCCGCAGTCGTCGTTGCCGCAGAGTCCATCAACGGTGGGACGATACTGAGTGTCGAATATCTCGCGGATAAGCTCCTGGGTGCGTGACGGGCGTCCAGCCATAGCATAAAGGTAAGCCACGTGATGACTCGGTTCGTTGCCGTGAGCGTACTGACCGATGAGGCCGGTAACGTCAGAGAGTGTGCTCTCCAGCTTGAGTGAGAAGAACTGGTCGAGCTTCTTGAGGAACGGCTTCGGACCGCCGAAGAGCTTTATAAGTCCGTTAACGTCATGCTGCACCTGCCATGTGTATTGCCATGCGTTGCCTTCGGTGTAGTCGCCGCCGCTACTCTCGGCATGTGCAAGGTCGCTCGGGTTGAACGGAGTCTTCCATGATCCGTCAGAGAGACGCGGACGCGTAAACTGCGTTGACTTGTCGAAGAGGTTCTTATAGAACTGTGAACGGCGTGTGAAGTAAGCCTCGTCCTGCTTCTTGCCCATGAGACGAGCCATGTCGGCAGCGGCATAATCGTCATACATCGACTCCAAAGAAGACGATACCGACTCAGCCTCAGTGAGGTCAGTGGGCAGATAGCCGTACTTCATGTAGTTCTCCCAGTCGCTCTTCAGCTTGTGCGACACGGTTTGCGTCTTCTTGATGGCGTTGAAAGCACGCTCGGCATCAAAGCCGCGGAATCCCTTGTGGTAAGCTTCAGCCACGATGGAGACAGCATGGTTTGCCACCATACAGTAGTTTTCCTTACCCCAGAGTCCCCAGATGGGCAGGAATCCCTGCACCTCAGCCTGCTCGACGAGCGAATTGACCATGCCGTCCACGCGGTCGGGCATTACGATGGTGTAGAAGGGATGAGCGGCACGGTAAGTGTCCCAGCAAGAGAAAGTGGAGTAGAACTGGCCTGTCTCCGCCTTCACCACCTTGTCATCGGCGTTACGATACATGCCGTCCACGTCAGCTATCTGGTTGGGCTGAATCAGAGCATGATAGAACGAGGTGTAGTAGTTCTGCTTCTGCTCCTCGGTTCCCTCTACGTCGATGCGCTTCAGATAATTGTTCCAGTCGTCGTGTGCTGAAGCCTTTACGGCAGCGAAGTCCCATCCCGGCACCTCAGCCTGGAGATTCTTCTTGGCACCCTCAATGCTCGTCGTTGACATCGCAATCTTTACGAGCAGCTGTTCGCCCTGCGCGATGTCGTCAAACGAAGCTACGATGCGGTCGCCCTTCTCCGTATCGAAAGCCTTGGGGAGGACGGTGTGTGAAGTGACGCGATGGTTGAACTTGATGACGAAGAAGTAGTCCTGCTTCACCCATACCGTGTTCTGGACGTGTCCCACGAGAGTCTGGTCGTCTTCCCAATGCGTCTCGCAGAGGTTCACCTGCGAGTGATACTGCTTGTCGTTCCATGACGGACCGTGCTGTAGGTCGATAAGCACAGACGTTGAATCGGCTGAATCGAAGGTGTAGCGATGGAAAGCCACGTGAGGAGCGGCAGTAAGCTCCGCTTTCACCTTAGCGTCAGTCAGATATACGGAGTAATATCCCGGTGTGGCGAACTCCTGGTTCTTGGCGTAGCGAGAGCGATAAGCGTCCCACTGGCGGATGCGCTTGCCCGTTGACGGCATGACGAGGATGTCGCCGAGGTCCATGCAGCCCGTACCGTTGAGATGGTCCTGCGTGAATCCCCAGATGATGGAGTCGCTGTAAACGTATTCAGAGCAGTAGCGCCAACCTACGCCTCCCGTTACAGGACTTGTCTGAATCATGCCGAAAGGACGGCAAGCGCCGGGGAACGTGTGTCCGTTGTCGGCATTTCCTACGAAGGGGTTGACGTACTTTGTGTAATCTGTGGTCTGTGTGGACGATGCTGCTGCCACTGCCGGAGAGAGAAGCGCAGCAATGCCGACCGCCCACTTGCAGATTAGCGAATTAGTTTTTTTCATTTCTTTTTTGGGTTTGTTTTTGATTACCATTATATAAATGGTTTGTTCTTATTATATAAAGGTTTGTTCTTTCAGTATATTAATATGTAAGAAGCCACGTCTTACTTGCGCTCTTTCAGAAGGTCGCGAATCTCAGTGAGCAGCAGTTCTTCCTTGGTTGGCTTCGGTTCCTCCGGTTTCGGCTTGGCTTCCTCTTCCTTCTTCTTGAGGTTGGACAGCTTGTTGATGCCCTTAACGAGGAGGAAGACGCAGAAGGCAATGATGACGAAGTCGATGATGGTCTGGATGAAAGCACCATAATTAATGGTGGCAGCCTGCATCGTTTCGCTGCCAATCTTCACTGTAGGCAGTTCGAATTTAAGGTCGCTGAAGTTTACGCCGCCGATGAGCCATCCGATAGGAGGCATAATGATATCGTTGACGATGGACGAAACAATCTTTCCGAAAGCGCCGCCGATGATGACGCCGACAGCCATGTCAACAGCATTGCCCTTGACGGCAAATGCCTTGAATTCGTTCAAAATACTACTCATATCTTTTCTTTTTAGTTATTTAATGCTTTGTTTTGCCAACTGTATATGACAAATAGAGATGTTAGTAACACTATTAATTCGTCTTTGTGACAACTATAGAAAATTTTAAAAAAATTAATACTTTAATTGTCTGCAAAATTAGAAAAAAGTTATTAACTTTGCACACGTGAAAAGAGAAAATCCACGGGCACATTGATTTTTTATTGTTTCTTGCCCATAAACGGCGGGGTAACGCTTTAAATTATGTGTTTTTCAAGGATAAGGATAAACCTTTAAATTAAAATAAAGTAAAATGATTAAAGTAGGTATTAACGGATTTGGTCGTATCGGCCGTTTCGTATTCCGCGCAGCTCAGACTCGCAACGACATTCAGATTGTAGGTATCAACGACCTTTGCCCGGTTGATTACTTGGCTTACATGCTCAAGTATGACACAATGCACGGTGCTTTCCAGGGCACAATCGAGGCTGACGTAGAGAAGAGCGAGCTCATCGTTAACGGCAACCACATTCGTGTAACTGCAGAGCGCAACCCTGCTGACCTGAAGTGGAACGAGGTTGAGGCTGAGTACGTAGTTGAGTCTACAGGTCTCTTCCTGACACAGGAGAAGGCTCAGGCTCACATCCAGGCTGGTGCAAAGTACGTTGTTATGTCTGCTCCTTCAAAGGACGCTACTCCTATGTTCGTTTGCGGCGTAAACTTCGACAAGTACGAGAAGGGTACACAGTTCGTTTCTAACGCTTCTTGCACAACAAACTGCTTGGCTCCTATCGCTAAGGTTCTGAACGACAAGTTCGGTATCGAGAACGGTCTTATGACTACAGTTCACTCTACAACTGCTACTCAGAAGACAGTTGACGGTCCTTCTTTGAAGGATTGGCGTGGTGGTCGTGCTGCTTCTGGCAACATCATCCCCTCTACTACAGGTGCTGCTAAGGCTGTAGGTAAGGTTATTCCTGAGCTCAACGGCAAGCTGACTGGTATCTCAATGCGTGTTCCGACTCTCGACGTTTCTGTTGTTGACCTCACAGTTAACCTCAAGAACGCTGCTACTAAGGAGCAGATCTGCGCTGCAATGAAGGAGGCTTCTGAGGGCGAGCTCAAGGGTGTACTCGGTTACACTGAGGACGCTGTCGTTTCTTCTGACTTCCTCGGCTGCACATTCACTTCTATCTTCGACGCTAACGCAGGTGTTTACCTCACAGACAAGTTCGTAAAGGTAGTTTCTTGGTACGACAACGAGATCGGTTACTCTAACAAGGTTCTCGAGCTCATCGCACACATGAAGAAGGTTAACGGTTAATTCATCGACCGATAGATAAGTTATAAAAAAGCACGGATTCTTGTTGGGAGTCCGTGCTTTTTTTCTTTTCTTTAGATTAACTTAAACCTGTGATTTTATTGTTTTTTTTGCATTGTAATTAACAACAAAATTATATGTGTATGAAATACAAATTGTTATTGCTGTTATTGTTGCTTTCTTTTTTGTCGGTGGACCGTATTAAAGGCCAGGAAACAAATCAGTTTGTTGTGACCTATGCAGATTGTGTTCCGAATAATTATGTACGAAGTAATGAGCATTCTCCGCGTAAGGCTCCGGTCCGTTATATTAAATCTGAATCTTTAGAGGTGAAATCAAGATTAGGACATTTTGTCGCTTCTTGTGAGCTGAACCGTTACGTTACATACGGTGTTTTGCAGTGTCTGAAGCTTGCTATGAATTCTTGGGAACAGAAATTAGAAATCAAAACTCCGGTTAGATTTTATTTTCGTATTTCCGACAGTATGGGTTCAAGTACTGCTATAAACACTACTGTTGGTTATAGTAGGGTTACGAGCACTCTTTCTGTACCTGACAATTTGTATGCTCAAAAGATTTCAGGAGTCTCGATAAATGATACTATAACGGTAAACTCCCAAATAGATTGGAAATCATGGCCTGATGATGAATTCTTTAATGGATCGGTTAGCCTTGTTACGTATCTGACAAGGAATATAGCAAGAGTTCTTGGATTTGGTAGCTCGTTGGTGAAACGTAATTCCTATTTGGGATTCTCTGTAAATCGAGTTCCGTCAGCTTTCGACCACCTTATTTATAACGGAGAACAATATTTAAGTGATTTGAATAGAGCGTCCTCAAGTAAGCTGGATTTGTTTTTCGCCAAGGACATAAGGCTTAAGTCAGATGCTTTTGAATATGATTTGTATGATACGGGTCGGTTCTTGTATGGTCTCAGCGGCAGCTATTTCTCATTAGGGTATGATAATCTGTTGGAGCATGAAATCTCAAACAAATCAGAAGTTTTGCCAATTAATGCTGAAACATTGAATGTTCTATCTAAAATTGGTTGGAATACGACTAAGAACGATAGGGTGATAGAATGTAATAATACAGACAAACTGGGCAGAGGTTCTGTATTTGATGATTTCACTTTTTCTTTAATTGACGTAAATAGAGGCAATTCACTCAACGCTAACTGGCAATATCAAGTATATGATTTGAATAAATTATGCTATGAAACGATATTGACAGGTAAAGGAAAAACATTTAATGTAAAACCTTCTGTTATAGAAGGCTCGCTTGATGATGATTTATGTGTACAAGCACGTGTGGTGGCAAATGAATCTGGAGTAGAATATTATTTTCCACTTACACTTGAAACACGTCCTGAAATAAGCGACGTTAAAATATCTGATGTGAAGAAAACGGACAATAATCGTTATCAATTCAATTTGGATATTATTCAGAAAGGGGCTACAGGTGGATCTGTTATGGTTTCTGACTATTCGGGCGCTACGCACGAATACAGTTATACTGGCAAGACGATAAGTGTTTCTGGTATTCTTGTCGGTATGGAAACGTATATTTATATCATTCTTGAAAATGAATATAATACATCATCTCGTCTTATCGTCGGGGATTTTTATAATCAAGAGATGAAGCTGGTAAATGAAAATAAGGCTTATTCGTCTACATACAAAACATTGAGTAAGAGTCTTGGTGGTAAGATTCTGCGAGATGGAGATGTTTTGGCAATGAGTATTGATGATTTTGAAGGTCAGGTGGATTCGGTAAAATGGTATCTGCATGAAGGTGGTTATTATAAACATTTGGCGACAAAATATGGAAATGAGAAATCGTTTTGTTTCAATGTCAGTAAGGCAAATTTAGATTTCGAATCAAGAAGATATGCTGTTGGTGACAGTGCAGAAGTTATACTCGGATCTACTTGGAAAAATGATATAGTAGGACCTTACGGGCAATACTTTTATGCCACCATATACTGTCATGATGATGAATACATGCGTGTATATGAATATACGTTTACTGATTTTGACTTTGATTTGATTCCGACAAGACTGAAAGTCGACATCTTGAATGTCCAACCAGTATTTGAGGGTGAGGATGAATGGATTAAAGCAGACGTGAAGTTTGATACAGAGAATTTTTCCAATGTGTTTCTGTATGTAGCAGACTCTGGCTTTTGGAACTACAGGTATTTGTATGATCCCCACGTTACACCTGACAATATAAATGAGACTGTATCTCTGTATTTTGCAGATTGGACCGAACAGTTCTATTGTGTTGCATGTAATGACTATGGGTATTATCAAAGCGAAATATTCAGTCTTGCAAGAACATCTATAGATGATGTGCAGGATTCTACATTTAAGGTAAATATAGAAAATAATGGAATAGAAGTAAGGAATATCAATCAGTTTGATTGCTCTATCTATGATATAAGAGGCACTTTGTTAGAGTCAGTTAATAACGTAAATGATTTCTCCAAGGGGCTGTCCAAGGGTGTTTATATCTTAAAGATGTATGATAAAGTCTCAAGTAAAAAAGTAACTCGTAAAATAATAATAAAATAATATGATGGTCAAAAGAATTTTGCCACGTCTTCTTGTTCATTATGTCTTCTTGTCCACCATGCAAATATTGTCTAAAGAGTAAAAACATGTTACAAAATAAAAATTGATTATAGAGTTCCGGTTTGCTGTTTTTACGGTGTTTTGCTGTGCAAACGGCACCCATGCTTAACGATAGCGCACTTTTACACTACAATAGTGCCACTATTAGAGTGTAAAAGTGGCGCTATTGTATGATAAAAGTGGCACTATTGGAGTGTAAAAGTGGCTCTATAGCAGGAAAAAGTGGCTCTTTTGCGAGTCTGATTTCATAGTGCTTCGTCAGAAAACCGTATAACATGCTGTGTATTAATGCGTTGTCTATAAACGCTCAAAACTCAAGAATTTCGCACCAAAGATTTTGTTGTACGCTGGGCTCATAGTATTGAGCATCAGAAATGCAAATATTGTATTCGGCAGAACTACCGAAGTGTTCGAAAATACGTTCAACTTCAGTCATAATGACCGATACATATTTCAACCTAATTGAACTTATATCCGTTTTTATTTTCCTTACATTATAATATTTAGTCGGAAAATAGTTGTAGCAGTGGAAAGGATTTTGTAAGTTTGCAAATTAAATACATGTAACGAATCCACCAATTTGATGAATAAAAACAATATGAGCAAGATGATAACCATACTCGGACCTACGGCAAGTGGCAAGACTCCGGTGGCGGCAGCGCTCGCGGCACGCACCGGGGGAGAGATTCTTAGTGCCGACTCGCGTCAGGTTTATCGCCGCATGGATATAGGAACGGGCAAGGATCTTGCCGACTATGTGGTGGACGGACATCGTGTGCCTTATCATCTTATAGACATTGCGGAGCCCGGAACAAAGTATAACCTCTTCCAGTATCAGCAGGATTTTCATACAGCATACGCCGACATACGCAGCCGTGGCAAGCTGCCGATTCTTTGCGGAGGCACCGGTCTGTATCTTGAGGCTGTGCTCGGAGGCTATCAGTTGTCGCCCGTGCCGCAGAACCCGGAGCTTCGCCAGCGCCTTTCGGGTATGTCGCTCGAGGCGCTGACAGAGATGCTGGCGGAGCTGAAGCAGCGCAGCGGTTCGGTTATGCACAACACCACCGATGTGGACACGGCGCAGCGAGCCATACGCGCCATCGAAATTGAGACGTACAACCTGGAGAATCCTACCAGCGAACGCCAGCTGCCAGCCGTCGATTCATTGATAATCGGCATCGACATCGACCGCGAACTGCGTCGTGAGAAGATCACCCGTCGCCTGAAGGCACGTCTGGACGAAGGCATGGCTGACGAGATACGAGGGCTGATAGGAGAGGGCATACAGCCCGAAGACCTTATATATTATGGTCTGGAGTATAAGTTCATCACCGAATATGTCATCGGAAACCTCACTTACGACGAGATGTTCAGACAGCTGGAGATTGCCATCCATCAGTTTGCGAAGCGTCAGATGACGTGGTTCAGAGGCATGGAACGACGTGGATTCTGTATCCACTGGTTGGATGCCACGCTGCCGATGGAAGAAAAAGTGAACACCATCCTGCGTCTGCAGGAGGAAGAAACAGAAAACAAGTAAACCTAACATATAATAATTAGAGATCCTTATGCCAAACAACAAACGATGGGGCGTGCTTTACTGCCCGAAGCATGAACTGCTGAGTCCGAAGCGTCGTTGGGAGAAGATAGAGAAATGTCTGAAGGACAATGGCGTGGAATACGACTTCATACAGAGTGAGAGCAGTTCCGGTGTGGACCGTCTTATAAAGATGATGATCAACAACGGCTACGAAACGATTGTTATCGTAGGAGGCGACTCTGCGCTTAACGATGCCGTGAACTGCCTGATGCAGTACGACTCGAGTGTGCGTGAGCGTGTCGTGCTCGGCGTTATTCCCAACGGACTGATGAACGACTTCGCTCATTTCTGGGGATTCCGCGAGAGTGACTACAGCCAGACCATCAAGTGGCTGAAACAGCGTCATGTGCGCAAGATTGACCTTGGATGCATACGATATACCAATAAGAAGGGTGAGACTTGCCGCCGCTACTTCCTTAACTGCATCAACATCGGACTGATAGCTGCCATAATGAACCTCCGTCGTCAGACCCGCCACTATTTCGGATCGCGTACGCTGTCGTTTGTGTTCTCCTTCATAATGATGATTTTCCAGCGTCTGGAATATCGCATGCACGTAAAGATCAATCATGACGACATCAAGCGCAACGTCATGACGATGTGCATCGGCAACGCGTCCGGCTACGGACAGACGCCGAACGCCGTGCCTTACAACGGCATGCTGGACGTGAGCATCGTACACCATCCCGGTATGACGCAGCTCTTCGAGGGCTTCTATCTCTTTGTGCGTGGCAAATTCCTCAACTATAAGAGCGTCCATCCTTACCGTACGCGCAAGGTGGAGGTGGTGGAGGCACGCAAGGCGCTTGTCGGCATCGACGGACGACTGATGCGTACACCGAAGGGACCGTTCACCATCACCGTGGAGCAGGAAATCATCAACTTCCTCATACCAGAATAAACCATAATGAAGGAGGAGAGCGTGGCAGGACACATGGTCTGCACGCTCTCCTCCTATATTTTTGTATGTTTAATATCTTCGAGTAGAAGAAAAGCGCCGATTAACACATTTGGTTAAACGATTGCACAGCTTTTTATGCGTTTTTTTAGGAATTTACGATAGAAACTCATTTTTTTTCAAAATATAGACGCATTTATTTTGTTCGTAAACTAAAAGTTACTACCTTTGATATCGTAAGGCAGATTGCAGCCTTCATAAGACCTACTACTGCCTCTACGTAACCAAGACGTTTTTGATAAATAAGAAAAACTAATAAATGAACCTTAATTTAAACCTATGAGTTATTTACGATTCGAAAAAGCTCTGATGACGAACCTGGAAGAGTCACTGCCTCGCGAGCTGTTGAGGACAAACCGTTCCGGAGCCTATTCGTGCTCAACGATAGTCGACTGTAATACGCGTAAGTATCACGGCCTTCTGGTTGTACCCGTGCCCGAGTTAGACGACGAGAACCACGTCCTTCTTTCTTCGCTCGACCCTACAGTTATCCAGCATGGAGCAGAGTTCAACCTCGGTCTCCACAAGTATCAGGGCAACAACTACAGCCCCAAAGGTCATAAGTATATCCGTGAGTTTGATTGTGACAAAGTGCCGACCACGCTTTATCGTGTCGGCGGTGTACTCTTGAAGAAAGAGGTGGTCTTCCAGCATTATGAAGACCGCATCCTTATCCGCTATACACTTGTTGACGCCCATTCCGAAACCACATTGCGTTTCCGTCCTTTCCTCGCATTCCGCAGCGTGCGCCAGTTTACGCACGAGAACAGCGTGGCTTCACGCGAGTATCAGGAGGTGGAGAACGGCATAAGCACATGCATGTATGCCGGTTATCCCGACCTTTACATGCAGTTCAGCAAGGAGAATAAGTTCGTCTTCCAGCCCGACTGGTATCGTGGCATCGAATATCCGAAGGAGCAGGAGCGCGGTTACGCGTCAAATGAGGACCTCTATGTTCCCGGCTATTTTGAGATGGACATCAAGAAGGGCGAGTCAATCGTCTTCTCCGCGTCAACGTCTGCATGCAAGACAGGCGGTCTGAAGGCATTGTTCACCAAGGAGGTGGAGGAGCGCTCTCCGCGCGACAACTTCTTCCATTGCCTTGTCAACGCAGCTCACCAGTTCCATAATCGTACAAGCAAGGACGAGCGTTACATCCTTGCCGGATACCCATGGTTTAAGTGTCGTGCCCGCGACACATTCATCGCCCTTCCGGGCCTTACCCTTTCCATCGGCGAAGAAGATTACTTCGAGCTTGTTATGAAGACGGCTGCACGCGGTCTGAACGAGTTTATGGAAGGCAAGCCGCTTACAGCTAAGATTTACGAGATAGAGCAGCCGGACGTTATGCTTTGGGCTGTATGGGCCATCCAGCAGTATGCCAAGCACGTAGGCGAAGAGAAGTGCAACCGTATGTACGGCAAGCTGCTCTATGACATCGTGACATACATTTCGTCAAACAAACATCCTAACCTGCGTCTTATGGACAACGGACTCCTCTATTCGGAGGGTAAGGAGAAGGCTGTGACATGGATGAACTCCACAGCCAACGGTCGTCCCGTCGTTCCGCGTACAGGATACATCGTTGAGTTTAATGCCCTTTGGTATAATGCTCTCAAGTTCTGTGCTGCCATTGCCGGCAAGTTCGGCGACGAGGCAAGTGCCGCAATGCTTGAGAAGCGTGCCGAACTGTGTGGCAGCTCGTTCACGGAGACCTTCGTAAACGAGTATGGTTATCTCTTCGACTATGTGGAGCCGAAGGACATGCCCGACTGGAGCGTACGTCCTAACATGATATTCGCAGTGGCTCTCGACTATTCGCCGCTCACATCTGCACAGCAGAAGAGCGTGCTCGACGTCTGCACACGCGAGCTTCTCACTCCGAAGGGACTGCGTTCGCTCTCGCCGAAGAGCGGCGGATATAATCCTATGTACACAGGTCCGCAGACACAGCGCGACTATGCTTACCATCAGGGAACAGCTTGGCCTTGGCTCGGCGGATTCTATATGGAGGCATGTCTGAAGATATACAAGCGCACACGTCTCTCATTCCTCGAGCGTCAGATGATCGGTTACGAGGACGAGATGGTGCAGCATTGTCTCGGAACCATTCCTGAACTCTTCGACGGCAACCCGCCGTTCCACGGAAGAGGAGCAATTTCTTTCGCAATGAACGTGGCAGAGGCCCTGCGCACGCTCGAACTGCTCGAAAAATTCAAGTACTAAAACATAGGAGGATTTATAAATATGAAAGTCTTAATGTTCGGATGGGAGTATCCTCCTCATGTATTTGGTGGACTCGCAACCGCTAATTTCGGAATATCACAGGGCCTCCACGCACAAGGCGACGTGGAGACAGTCCTTTGTCTGCCTCATCCTTTCGGTGATGAGGACCGCAGCGCATGCCGCATCGTGGCAATGAACAAGGTGCCTATTGCTTGGCGCGACGTAGACTATGACTATGTGAAGAGTCAGGTGTCTGACGTAATGGACCCCGACTATTACTATCGTCTTCGCGACCATATCTATGCCGACTTCAACTATATGCACGTCAACGACCTTGGCTGCATGGAGTTTGCCGGCGGCTATCCCTCTAACCTGCATGAGGAAATCAACAACTACTCAATCATCGCAGGTGTAGTGGCACGCACGGAGGACTTTGACATCATCCATGCACACGACTGGCTCACTTATCCTGCCGGCATCAATGCCAAGCACGTGAGCGGCAAGCCTCTCTGCATCCACGTACATGCCACCGACTTCGACCGTTCTCGCGGAAAGGTTAACCCCACCGTTTATGCCATCGAGAAGGACGGTATGGACAATGCCGACTGCATCATGTGTGTGTCTGAGTTGACACGCCAGACCGTCATCAATCAGTATCATCAGGATCCGCGCAAGTGCTTCACAATGCACAATGCCGTATATCCGCTCCGTCAGGAACTTCAGGACATACCGCGTCCTGACCATACCGGTAAGGAGAAGGTGGTGACCTTCCTTGGTCGTATCACCATGCAGAAGGGTCCTGAATACTTCGTTGAGGCTGCCAATATGGTGCTCCAGCGTACACGCAACGTGCGTTTCTGCATGGCTGGTAGCGGCGACATGATGGACGCCATGATTTACCTTGCAGCAGAGCGTGGCATCGCAGACCGCTTCCACTTCCCGGGCTTCATGCGCGGCAAGCAGGTTTATGAGTGCCTCAAGGACTCTGATGTGTATGTGATGCCTTCCGTGTCGGAGCCTTTCGGTATCTCACCGCTTGAGGCAATGCAGTGCGGCACGCCTACTATTATCTCAAAGCAGTCGGGTTGCGCCGAGATTCTCGACAACTGTATAAAGGTTGACTATTGGGACATTCACGCCCTCGCCGACGCCATCTATTCAATTTGCCATAACGACTCACTCTTCCATTACCTTCAGAACGAAGGCAAGAACGAGGTGGACCAGATCACTTGGGAGAAAGTGGGCGCACGCATCAAGAATCTATACGAGCGTGTGTTGGCAGGCGAATTATAAATAACAAAACCCTAATACTACAATCTTAAAACAGACAACAATGAAAACGATTTGTTTATATTTCGAAATACATCAGAACATACAGTTGAAGCGTTATCGCTTCTTTGACATCGGCACAGACCACTATTATTACGACGACTATGAGGACGAGCGTATCATAGAAGACGTCACAGAGCGTTCGTATATGCCTGCCCTCAACGCCATCGGCGAGATGATCAAGGAGAACGGCAAGTACTTTAAGGTGGCTTTCTCGCTCTCAGGCGTAGGTATGGAGCAGCTCGAGATTCATGCTCCGCAGGTGATTGAGAAGCTTCAGGAGCTCAACCAGACTGGTTGCGTGGAGTTCCTTGCCGAGCCTTACTCGCACGGTCTGGCTTCGCTCGCCAATGAGGAGAGCTTCACCAAGGAAGTGAAGCGCCAGTGCCAGAAGATGAAGGAATACTTCGGACAGGAGCCTAAGGTGCTTCGCAACTCTTCGCTTATATATAGCGACGAGATTGGTTTGCAGGCTTCACAGATGGGATTCAAGGGTATGCTTACCGAAGGTGCGCGTCACGTCCTCGGATGGAAGTCGCCGCACTATGTATACAACTGCGCCCTCGCTCCCAATCTTAAGCTTCTTCTTCGCGACGTAAACCTCAGCGACGACATCTCTCTGCGCTTCAGCAATACGGAGTGGGAGGGCTATCCTCTCTTCGCCGATTCTTATGTTGACCGTATCGCCAATTTCCCGGAAGGCGAGAAGGTGGTGAACATCTTCATGGAGCTTTCCGCTCTTGGTGTGGCACAGCCTCTGTCAAGCAACATCCTCGACTTTATCAAGGCTCTCCCGCAGTGCGCACGCAACCGTGGCATCTCGTTCTCTACACCGTCAGAGATTTGCGACACAACACCAAGCGTATCACAGCTCGACGTTCCCGACACATTGTCATGGACAGACGAGGAGCGCGACGTAAGCTCATGGCTCGGCAATCCTATGCAGCGTGAGGCTTTCAACAAGCTCTACAGCGTGGCTGACCGCGTACGCATCGCTGACGATCCCCGCATCAATCAGGACTGGGACTACCTCCAGGCTTCCAACAACTTCCGTCAGATGACCACAAAGCCGTCTCAGGTTGGCATTGACCGTGGCATCTTCTCAAGCCCGTTTGACGCCTTCACCAACTATATGAACATCCTCGGCGACTTCATTTCTCGCGTCAACTCTCTCTATCCTGAGGACGTTGACAACGAAGAGCTTTCTTCTCTCCTTACCACCATCAAGAACCAGGATGAGGAGATTGAGATGAAGAACAAGGAGATTGTTCGTCTGCAGACCAAGATTGAGAAGATTGAGGCTGCCGAACTGAAGCTTCGCGAAAAGCTGGAGAAGCAGAAGGCCGCTAAGCCCGCAGCTAAGAAGACAGCTGCCAAGAAGCCTGCCGCAAAGAAGGCTGCTCAGAAGGAGGAAGCTCCTGCTGAGGAAGAGACAAAGGCTTAATTATGATCATATTGAAATGGCAGGAGTGCCATATTTCTAAAATACAGAATTAAGGTTCTTGTATAAATACAAATATTGGTTAATAAAGTTATGAGTGTCCTATCGCGTGATGTGATGGGACACTTTTTGTTTGTCAGATTGACGGAAAATCATTAATTTTGCATCCGAATAAGGCAATCTTAATTCCTACATTCCGTAGCCTTGTAACTTTTAAGGATTATTATTATCGACAAAATATATTAGAAGAAAATGAAAAAGACAATTGTTAGCTTGTCTGTCGTAGCCGCGTCTGCGCTTCTGGCAAGCTGTGGCGGACTTGGCGCTGCAGGACTTGGAACTCCTGCGAACGGTACTTTAGGTGGTGCCACATCAGGAACAACGAACAGTAACAACAGCTCTTCTTCCTCCAACTCTTCACAGACAGGAGGCATTCTCGGAGGCATCTTCGGCTCTAATGGCGCTGGATCTACTCTCGGTAATGTGCTTGGCAGCGTGCTTGGCTTGGATAAGCTTACAACTAAGCAGCTCGTAGGCACATGGCACTATAAAGGTCCGGGCTGCGCTTTCACAAGCGAGAACGCTCTGGCAAAGGCTGGTGGCGAGGTGGCTGCTGCCGAGGTGAAGGAGAAGCTTGCCGCACAGTATGCTAAGCTCGGCTTCACTGCTGCCAACACTTCTATCTCTTTCAATGAAGACGGCACCTTCAACGCACATATTGACGGCAAGGCGCTCAACGGTAAGTGGACATACAACGAGGAGGACGGCAAGCTGGAGATGAAGACTCTCCTTCTCTCGCTCTCTGGTTATGCTAAGAAGAACAGCGACGGCATCGGCGTGCTCTTCGAGTCGAAGAAGATTCTGACGCTCCTTCAGACTCTTGCCTCTGTAAGTGGCAACACCACCCTCTCCACCATTGGTGACCTCAGCAAGAACTACGACGGCGTACGCGTAGGCTTTGATATGACAAAGTAAGAGCATATCCATAACTTTATACACACGAAAAAAGGACAGCCTTCCATTCGAGGCTGTCCTTTTTTCGTGTTATTTGTGCGTTCGTTATTACTAACCAGAGTCAATATCCTGGGTTTTGCTTGAGGTTCGGGTTCAGCTCACGAACCTTTTCTGGGATAGGGAATACTGTGGTATATCCTTTCTTGTCGGCTTCCGATGGAGTATGTATGTCATACTGCTTGCCATACGTGCCGAAGCGTATCATGTCCTGACGGCGCCAACCTTCCCAAACCAGTTCCAGAAGACGTTCGTTGAGGAGGTTGTCGAGAGTGGCAGAAAGCGAAGGCATGCCCACACGTGAACGTACAGCATTTATCTCCTCATCTCCTGACTCTCCGTTTCTCACCTTGGCTTCAGACTTCATGAGCAGCACGTCGGCGTATCTGTAGAGCACGATGTCGTTGTTGGGTATACGACCATCAGAGTAAGCCGTGCGGTCCACTTCATACTTCTTCATTCGTGCGCCAGCCGTCTCCAGATATGGGCTTGCTGTAAGGTTCTTCTCCACGGCGAGTGGCTTATATTCGAGTGGAGTGCCGTCGTCCAGCGTTACATACTTGCCGTCAACCTCCACTTTCCCAGTATAGAAATTCATGTCAAGACGTGCGTCCGGCATATTCGTACCAAACCCGTTTACAGCCATTGTGTGGAGTGTGGCGCACGTGCCGTTCTCAGAAGCTCCGCTATAGGCTCCGCCATGAGCGTAGTGGCGTGATCGGAAGAGATAATGAAATTCGTTCAGATACAGAATCTTGTCCAAAGGAATGGTGAATATGTTCTCCGTAGAGCCTTCGTTGTGTACGGCGAAGTTCTTGGTATAGTCAGCTTCGAGCTTATACCCGGCTGTTGCGATAAGGTCGCAGTAATGTATGCAAGTCTGCCATGCGTTCTTCTTGTTGCCTTCTATGTCGAACATAATGGTCTTGCCGTCAGGACGTGAAGAGTCAGTCCAGTCATCGTCCGTATACACCTCTGCATTAAGACTGAGTTTGGCAAGCAGAAACCAAGCCACCGGTCGTGTCACCCTTCCATAGTAGTTGCCCTGCAGATTGCTGTGCTCATTAGCCAGCAGCGGAGCCACGTCCTGCAGTTCCTTCACCACATACCAGAACACATCGCTTCTGTTGCTCTGTCTGATGTCTGCCGTCTTTTGTGTTGCCGATTGTAGGATGGGTATGCGTCCGAACATGTCCATGGCATAATAATAATACATGGCGCGGACGGCACGCACTTCAGCCGTATAGTCCACACGCTGCTGTTCGGTCAGCAAAGCCTTGTGTTTCTCTATCGTCTCAAGCGATTTCGTTGACAACACTATCACCTTATATAGGTATTTCCAGACGTTATACAGGTCGGTGTCCGTAGCAGTCCACGTATGGTCATACATGTTTTCCCACAGACCGCCGTCATACCAGTTGCCTCCACGTATGGGGATGATAGCCTCGTCGGTGGTCAGCGTGTTATAGTCATAGATGCCGCGGCATGTGCCTTGCAGTCCTTCGCCCTCTTCGTGAGCTCCTATATAGTTGTATAGCGAAGCTACAGCATTGACGTAAAGGCTGTTGGCAGAGTCGTAAATCTCTGTTTCCGGTATCTGGTCCTTTGGTGTCTCGTCCAGACAACTCGTCAGAGAGAGTGACAGGGCAAGAACCGATAAAGCGAAAAATCTATGTTTCATAGTCTTCTGTCATTATACGTTTAGGGTATTTCGTTGGTTTTCAGAATTGCACGCTCACACCCACCGAGTAAGTTCTGTACGTAGGATAGCATCTCTTGTCGTCGATGCCCATTGAGGAATTCACCACGTACGAGTTGATCATCGGCGTCAGTCCGCTGTAGGAAGTGATGGTGGCGAGATTGTTAACGCTGCACGATACGCGCAACGAGCGCACAATCCTGCTCTTCACCGGGATGTTATATCCGATGGTGAGATACTCAAAGTTCAGATAGTCGCCGCTTTCCAGCCAGTAGTCAGACACGTTCTGGTCCACAATGTTCTTTTCTGGTGCGCCCTTCAGCACGTTATATGTAGGGAATGATGACATATTGTTGTATGCCAAAGCCGTGCCGTTGAATATCTTGTGTCCGAAAGCACCGTTCATCTGCAGCGACATATAGAAGTCCTTGTAACGTAGGGATATGTTCGAACCGAGTGTGGCTTTAGGTGTGGCTTGTCCGCAGATGCGTCTGTCGCCGCCGTCTCCGAAGTCGATGGTGCCATTGCGGTCAAGGTCTTCTATCTTGTATTTCATTGTCCCTTGCTCGTCCTTATACAGACCCGTGCAATGCGGCAGATAGAACACGCCTAACGGCTGACCCACTATCTGATAAAGCACGTGATTGTTGTCGCCTCCGTTCTGTCCGGCACCGTCTATGGAGCCGATGGCAGTGATGTTTGGTGCCGACATATTCATGCCGTTGTAGTTGCCAGACAGCGACAACAGCTTGTTCTTCTGGAACGAAAGGTTCATGCTCACGTTCAGGTCGATGTCCTTTGTCTGTACGGGTGCGATGGAGAAACCAATCTCAAGACCTTGGTTCGACATTGATCCGATGTTAGCCAGCAGCTTGTCGTAGGCGAACGGCGGCACGGGCACGTCGTAGGAATAGAGCATGTCTGAGGTCTTCGAGTAATAGTATTCGGCTGTAAGCATCAGTCGGTTGTGCCACAGTCCTATTTCTCCACCGATATTGAATGTCGACTTCGTTTCCCATTTCAGGTCAGGATTGTTGTTTCGTATAGTGCCGAGCGTCACCGTCGGAGTGTTGTTCACCGGCACGATGCCCGTCTGTTGCACATTCTCCATTGTGGTGTAGGCTGTTATGCCGCCCAGATTGCCCGAACGACCGTAGCCCGTGCGTAGCTTCAAGGTGCTGATGCCGTCAAACGAGTGCAGAAACTTCTCCTTCTTTACGTCCCATTCAGCCGATACGGACGGGAAGAATCCCCACGTGTGGTCGTCGCCCACCATTGACGAACCGTCACCGCGCATTGTCAGCGTCAGCTTATACTTATTATATAATGTATACGAAGCGTTAGCCATAACCGACGCCAGCGACATGTCGTCGTAAGTGCTGCCCGTTCCTCCGTAAGGACGTGACGACGTAGCTCCGATGTTGTCGTAGCCGAAATCGTTGGTGGTTATGCCTTTGGCGTGTGTCCAGAAAGCCGTATGTTCCTGATAATGATATTCTGTGGATATTCCGGCAGACAATGCGTGTGCGTTCCATGTATGCGCATAGTCGAGCGATACATTGCCGAGATATTCCTGATTCTTGAATTCGCCACGATAAACGTTGCCCTGCGCCCAAACCCATGTGGGGCAGAACTCCGAGTTTTCGTTAGATGTATAAGAATAGCTGCCGAACGCCGACAGCTTCAGCGAAGGAGCAATGTCATACACCAGCCGCATGTGCGTGTTGAAGTACATCTCCTTCTGGTCGCTTCTCTCTACGAGCACAGCGGAAGGAGGGTTGATGCGATAGGCAGAACCGTTCTTTGTCCAGTTGCCGTTGGCATCGCGTCCGGCAGGATATGTAGGGTTCTGGCATGCAGCAGAATAAAATAGCATTTGCGAATCGAAGATGTCATTGTTCCTGAATGTGGAACCGAACACGCCGAAGTCGCCTTTCAGACGATTGTCGAAGGCATGCTGTGTGACATCTATTTTGGCTACAAAATTGTTGTAGTCCTTGGTCTTGATGATGGTGTTGTGGTCGATATATCCGAACGACGCACGATAGTTTGACTGTTCTGAACCTCCGCTGAAAGCCAGGTAATGGTTCTGAACAAATCCGGTTCGGGTGATGACATCATAGAAGTTGTTGTCATGTCCACCGTTGTTGGCATACACGCCGAGCTTCTTAGCGGTGGCAAGATATTCGCCGGCCGACAGCATGTCGAGTTTCTTCGACATCCGCTCCATACCGATATTGGTCTCATACGAAATCTGAAATCCCTTGCCCGTGCCTTTCTTCGTCTTCACTTCGATGACGCCCGACGCACCGCGCGAACCGTAGAGTGCTGTCTCGGCAGCATTCTTCAGTACGGAGAAACTCTCGATGTCGGCAGGATAGATGGTTGACAGCGTGGCAATGTCGCTCGTCACGCCGTCTATGATGACGAGCGGGTCGTTGCCGCCTATGATTGACGTTGTGCCACGCACACGCACAGACGACAGTTGCGCCATGCGGTCCATGCCGTTTGACGTTACGTTCACGCCGGCAGCGTTGCCGTTAAGTACGTCCAGTGCGTTGTTCACTATACCCTTGTTCTGTATTTTCAGATAAGTGGGTATGGTGTCGCGTTGCACGTTCAGTTCCTGCACTTGTGCCGAGACAGGCACAGTGGCAAGCAGCGACATTGCCGTCGCTGCAAGACCATACTTATGCTGTTGATGTCTTTTCATCATAGGCTCTTGTTGTTAGGTTTTTATAAACTCTCTCTATGGTTATGTCTTTGTTTCTTTATTTCACGAACATATTTCGTTTCGGCATTTTGCTGCCGTATTTCTGTCTTAGCTTGTCGAAGAGCGCCATCGTGTCCTTTGAGAATTCGTGTCCCTTCCATGTGCTGGTGTTGGTGATAAACACCCAGCATTCGCCGTCGGCATAGCGGAGTATGATGGCTGATGTGCCTACGAGCGAACCGGTGCGTATCCATGGTCCGCGGTTGGGCGTGAAGTTCCATCCCAAGGAGAACTGATGGTCCGGCATTTCCGTTGTCATCAGCTTCACGGCGCCGGGCGACAGTACGTCAGGCAAGGTGGGGTCGCCGTCTATGGCAGCCACCAGTCGGCACACCTCAGCAGCCGATGCCACCCATGCTCCGGCTCCCAATGAAGTGGTGATGTCGTTCTCGCCGTAGCAGCGAATTACCATGCGTCCCGAGTTGTTGAACTCCGGAGCCGGCTCCGAACTTGAGTGCATGTAGTATACCGATTCGTTCGGACGGCGGTCCTTCAGATAGTTGCCGGCGATGTGGAAGTCATAGCATCCCGCAGGCTCAAGAACGTATTTCTGCATAAACTTCTCGTACGACATGCCAGATCGTTTCTGGATGATGAGCGAGAGCAGCGTGTAGCCGATGTTGCAGTAGCGCTGTGCCGAACCTGGTGTGTAGCCGAGATGACGGCGCAGTACGATGCGCAGCAGCGTGCGGTGGTCGGGTGGGGTGGTGAGGCGGTTCTGCTGCATGATGTAGCGTGTGGAGAAGATGGCGTCGCCGGCATAATTGGTGAATCCTGCCTTATGTCTGAGCAGCTGCTCCACGGTGATGTCATAGTATCGCTTGTCCTTGATGGAGTTGACGTAGAACGTGTCCGTGAGTATGCCTTGCGGTCCGAACACCTTGTCCGACAGCTTTATCTTGCCCATGTCCCTCAGCTTCATTATGCCCACGGCTGTGACGAGCTTCGAGCATGACGCCATACGCAGGATGTGCGACGGCTCCATCGGCACGCCTTTGTCCTTGTCGACGAAACCGAAGCCGCGGGCATAGATGAGCGAGTCGTGACGCATGATGGCAAGCTGTGCTCCGTTTATCTCCCAGCGCTTCAGATATCGGCGCATGATGGAGTCCATGGGCTGCAGTTCGGGCTGCTCGCTCATGGCATTGGTAAGCGTGTCGTTGAGATGCACGCGATGCGAAACTTCCGCCAACGAGTCCTTCACGTGCTTGCTTTCGCTTGAGCACGACGAGCAGGCGCATCGGCAGATGCTGGTTATGATGACAACGACGAAGGTGAGGCAGCCCATGCAGGACAACCTCACCTTTGTGCGATATTGTTTCTTTATTCTGTATCCAAACATTATATATTATGATAGTCCTTCTATCTGTCCGTTAACTATGTCGATATGCATAGCCGCCGGCACCTTAGGCAGTCCCGGCATGCGCATGATGTTGCCCGCAATAGCCACGATCATCTCCGCACCGGCGTTGATGACTATGTCGCGGACGTTAAAGTCGAATCCCTTAGCCACGCAGTAGAGCTTCGGGTCTGTGGAGAACGAGAACTGTGTCTTGGCGATGCAGACGGGGAAGCGCTCAAAGCCCAGTTCCTTTATCATCTGCAGCTTCTTCTTTGCCGCCGCTCCGAACGACACTGAAGCAGCTCCGTAGATGTTCTTCGCCACCTTCTCTATCTTCTCCTCCGTCGTGTCCTCGTCGTCGTAGGCAAACTGCAACGGCTTCGACGGATTCTTGTCTATTGTGTCCACCACGAGACGAGCCAGGTCTGCAGCTCCCTCGCCACCCGCAGCGTATGCGTCGTTCTCTGCGAAACCCACGCCCAGCTGCTCACAGTGGTTCTTCACCATCTCTATTTCCTCGGGCACGTCACCGGCATAGCGGTTGAAAGCCACGATGACGGTCTGTCCGAACGACTGCATGTTCTGGATGTGCTTGTCCAGGTTGGCAAGTCCCTTCATCAGTCCCTCGCTGTTAGGCTTCTTGATGTCCTCCACAGCCACGCCGCCGTGCATCTTCAGTCCCTGCGCCGTAGCCACGACGATGGTCAGCTTGGGCTGCAGTCCGCTCTTGCGGCACTTGATGTCGAAGAATTTCTCAGCTCCGAGGTCAGCGCCGAATCCAGCCTCCGTAATGACGTATTCGCCGAAAGTCAAGGCTGTCTTTGTGGCGATGATTGAGTTACATCCGTGTGCGATGTTGGCGAATGGTCCGCCATGAACGAAGGCAGCCGTGTTCTCCGTTGTCTGCACGAGGTTCGGTGCGAAAGCGTCCTGCAGGAGCACGGTGATGGCACCAGCCACGCCGAGGTCCTTAACGGTGAACGGCTTTCCTTCCACGGTATATCCGAGCAGAATGTTCTCGATGCGTCGTCTGAGATCGTCCTCGTCTTTGGCAAGGCACAGGATGGCCATAATCTCAGAAGCCGGAGTGATGTCGAATCCTGACTCCCTCACGATGCCGTTCTGCTTGCCGCCCATACCCGTCACGATGTCGCGCAGTCCGCGGTCGTTGACGTCGAGCACGCGGTTCCAGAGCACCTCACGCAGCGCAAATCCGTTGTCGCGGTTCTGATACATATAGTTGTCGAGCAGCGCCGTTATGGTGTTGTGTGCGGAAGTGATGGCATGGAAGTCGCCTGTGAAGTGCAGGTTGATCTTGTCCATCGGCAGCACCTGAGTTCTGCCTCCTCCGCATGCACCGCCCTTCAGTCCGAACACCGGACCGAGCGACGGCTCACGAAGAGCGCAGATGGCGTTCTTTCCGATATGGTGCAGTCCGAGTGCCAGTCCGATGGTCACGGTGGTCTTTCCGATTCCAGCCTTTGTTGGCGTTATGGCTGTCACAAGGATGAGGTTGTTCTTCTTTACGCGTTCCTCATCAATGAGGTGTGTGGGCACCTTAGCCATATAGTGTCCGTAGTGTTCGAGGTGTTCTGTCGGAATGCCATACTTGGCTGCCACTGTCTCTATGCGCTCGAGCTTAGTGCTGCGTGCTATTTCGATGTCTGTCATTGTTGTATTAAAATAATATGTGTTTTCTTTTAGTTATTATTATCCTGCTGATCGTTGGGGTGGAGTAGGGTATGCGGGGCTGTTTGTAAATTCAATTGCAAAGTTACGATTTAATTGTTGAAAAGTAATGCTTTTTAGCATTATAAACGGAGTTTTTCTGTTAAAATTACGCTAAAATCTGCTGAATAGCTTAAAATGAGCGATTTATGAGTGTTTCACCTCAATGGAGGTAATGATTTAGCAACGGTTCTAATTTCTGCAATATGCATACGTTTGCTTGTCAAACAACTCTTGTCGGTTGCAAAAGTACAACAAAAACTTCGGCTCGCAAAAATATAGTTTATCTTTTATGATTTATTTTCAGTTATGATTAGATAATTTCAACTGAGTTTACAAATGTACTTCGCAACTTGCCTGTTAGTTCTTGATGCGCAATTATATGTAGCTAAAATGTTAAAAATGTAGCATAAGATGGCTTTTTATCGCAAATGTTTCTTTTTTATGAAACAATATGAGTATCTTTGTCAACCAAAAAGAATAATATGGCACAAAATATCTTCCGACTTGTCTTGACAGACGAGGCACAGGACTTCATTGAGAGTTTACCCGAAGCGGTATCTTACAAGATATACTACAACATCAAGCGTGTTGCAGGAGGAGAACGCAACAAGGAACTTTTCAAGAAGTTGGAGAATTCGGAGATATGGGAATTTCGTACATTGTACAACAAAACTGCTTATCGCTTGTTTGCTTTTTGGGACAAGGACAAAGAAACATTGGTGATTGCCACTCACGGCATCATCAAGAAAACACAAAAGACACCGAACAAGGAGATAGCGAAAGCAGAAGCAATAAGAAAAGAATATTTCAAAAACAAATAATTATGGCACAGATGAATCTTACCCCATTGGACGATGTGCTTGACAAGCACTTTGGAAAAGTTGGTACTCCGAAACGTGACGCTTTCGAAAGTGACGTGGATGAAGCGTTGCATGCTTACCGTTTGGGAGAAGCCATCAAGAAGGCTCGCATAGAGCAGAACTTGACACAAGAACAACTTGGTGAGCGCATAGGTGTGAAAAGAGCGCAAATTTCCCGATTGGAGAGAGGGTATAGCATTACTATTCCAACTATGCGAAGAGTGTTCAAGGCTCTTGGTGTGGTAACTGCAACCATAGATTTGGGAATTGCAGGAAAAGTGGCATTGTGGTAAAAACATCATAGCAAAGTCCTCTCCATTAATAAAGATAGAGAGGACTTTGCGGCTTACTTTAGCTCAACCTCTATACTCTTATTAGGTAAGAAAGAGATGCTTCCTTGATAAAGTGGCTTGATAGAATCATATTTGCCCGAGAAATCAGAACTATATACTGCCACATGATAAGCGTCCGAAGTTAAGTTTGAGAGATTGAAACTTACATCAAACTTACACATGCAGTCTGCCTCAAGTGTAGGGTCTCCCAATGGAACCAAGACAATACGGATTTCTTTGTCCTGTGAACTTACTTGAGGGCGAAAACCTGTTACCGCACAATTGGCTTGGAGGTCTTTCACTTTGAAATGAGCGACACCTTTTGCATCAACAGAAATCAACATTAGTGTTGGCTTTGCCATTTCTGCCTCATAATATTCTGGACGACTTTCTGTTGCAGAAAAGGAAGATGTACAGCCAAAGCTCACCACATCACTCATTCTAACTTGCTCCATGGTATTCTGTTCCGTAGAACAAGCCTCCATCGTCATAGCTGACAAAACTAAAAATACAATTTGCTTAACCATATCTATTTCTTATTTTGAATTGAACGAATTGACTCAATCAACTTGTAAGTGTCAATGATTGCTTCCAGTGATTGTTCTGAGGAAGTTTTCCGTTTTTCTACAGCATCGACAAAACCTTTGATGGTATCAAAGTAACCTTGCGTAACTATCTGGTTATTGTGGATAGTAGGCACGAAGTCATTTCGGTCGAACAAATGAACTTCAACCATTTTCAGAGGATAGACTTTCTCTAACGGCACTCCCATAAACATAGTTTGCTTATCTTTATATATCAGACTATCCATCTGATTCATTTCAAAAATACCATTTGAAGTGTTTACCGTCATGCTCTCTTTCGCATCATGCCAAGAGTAACCTGTTGACAACTCTAATATACCTGTGGCTTTTTCGTGTTTGAGTACCAACATGAGTGTATGATGCTTTACCCATTCTGCAAACTTGACTTCTGCCTTTCCGAATAGAAATGTCACATAATCCAAAGGATGAATAAAAAGGTCTAACAAAGCATCTCCTTCGGGATATGCCCCAGTCAGATATTTAAGATTATAGCTCATGTTTCCCCTACATTTCTGCAATTTCTTTTTCAGAATACGGATGACAGGGGCGTTCCGCTTTTGCAACCCAACTGTTACTTGTGGAAAGTTAGCTTCTTTCCTCATACTGATTAGTTGCAACAGTTCATCTTCACTTTGACATGGAGGTTTTTCTATAAATAGCGCCTTGCCACTCTTGATAACCTCCGAAGCTATTGCGAAATGAGATTGTGGAGAAGCCGACACAAACACACCCTTAATGTCATCATCATGCAAAATATCTGCCAAAGAAATTGTTGCGCAGACATTGGGATAAGCCGCTTCTATAAGTGGTATCTTGTCTTTTGACTTACAGCATATATACTTCAATGGAACATGAAGGTAATTGAGTACAGGATACAAGTTGTTTATACTATGGTCGCCTATGCCCACAAAAGCATAGTTGCCACCATACACCTGCTTCAACTGCCTCATGCTCCGTATTCGTTTATAACGGTCAATGATGTTCTTTATTATAGATTCCATTAGCTACAAATTCGATTGATGTATTTCCTATATGTTTCATTAACGTTGTTTGTCCATTGATATTTTCCGTAAAAGACTTGAATGAGTTTCTTGGGCAGAATTTTCTCGAAGTTTCGCAACAATATCAAGTCATACTTACGATGGAAGTTAATCCAACAAGCATTGCATTCCTTTGAGTACTTGCATTGTACCTTATGCGCAAATCTTGAATTGAATATATCATCCAAGGAATGTGTATGGATATTGCCAAGCTTCACGTTGAGATTCTGACATAGTGGAACATCACCATTGGAATGTATTACCAATTCACTAAAGATACTTTGGCAACGCAATTTGAGATTACCGTTTCGCCATTCTTCATACAAAGCTACAAAGTCAAAGTTTTCCTCTGTTTCATGGATATTCTGAGGTATGCTTTGAATGTAATTGGCAAAATCTACAGAAAGAAGCTCCGCCTTGGTGTCAAAGAAATCCATCGTTCCATAAATTCCAATTCGCACATCAATGCCATAGTTTTTTGCTATGTCTATGACATATTGCATATCAGAAAAGGTATTCCATGGTGACAGGCAAAACATGAGTGATACTGGAATCTCATCTTTCACCGCCTTAACGACCTCCATCACCTTATCATGCCCATTGCATCCTCTCATGTTCTTGTATGTTTCCTTATTGCCATCAAGGGACACATACAAATGAGCTGGCTGGAACTTTCTCACTGCATCTATCACTTTTTGTGGACTTAGGCAGTTGGAAAGTAAAGTGTATTTGGGATGATTCTCCTTGAACCACTCCATGATAGCATCTGCCTCTGGGTGAAGCAAGAACTCCCCACCTTCCAATCCTACGACGGTGTGTTGTGTGATACATTTGCTGCGCATAATTTCCTTGATGTCTCTAAAAGAAAGATGCTCCACAGGTTTTTGCCAAATAGAGCAATGTTTGCAACGAGATTGACACTTTGTTGTGGAATACAACATTAACGCGCTCAGCACCTTGTGCCGAGGGCGTAACATATTGTTGAGGTATAGAACCCCATTTCGTATATAGTCTTTTGTCTTGTACATGCGGTCTTAAGAAACTTTTGTGTTTCTACTATTAGAGATACATCAAAAGTTCCAAAGACTGCATGATGACATTGTTTTTACCATGTGAACCTAATTCCAAATGGAACAGTAATGGTGAATGGATGCTCCGTCCAAATGGTATGAATCGCACCACCATTAGGAATATACCAGTTGAACGAAGGTTCCAAATACAAGCTCCATTTTGGAATCAAATTGTATTGTAATCCAGTTCCAACACCTACCGCCCATTGTACAGATGGCGTGAAATACCAACTGTCTTTGTATGGAACTGTTGCTCCTGTAACATATCGTACACTATTCTTTCCATGTATTGGTATATTCAAAAGAATACCTGCAGAGGAGTAAGCAGACCATCTTTTTGAATTAAACCATTTATAGGAAGTTCTAACAGGTATTCCCAAGTAATGAACTTTTTGGTCTCTACCTATATAGTATTCACCCTCACCCAATATAAAATTAGATTTTAAGAGTGAATATTGCAATCCTGTTTCCACATTCCAATTCTTTCCTATTACTTTTGTTAATGATATGCCAAAAGTTATAGGCTTATAATGATGCTCATGTTCTACAATCTCACCACTATTATGTTTGGCGATTGCCATAAGTGCTACCGTGTCAGTAGATATTCCATCATGTTCTTTCTGTTGAAGATAGTTATAATAATCACCCCATGTAGAAAAAACATCAGGTATTATAGGAGTTGGACCGTCTGGGTCTGGTAAGCCACTACTACTTCCTGCAATCAGTTTGTAGGTATTTTGAGCCAATGCAGAGCTCAAAGAACCCATGGCAAGTAGCTGCCACTTATTTTTGTGACTTGGGGTAACTTTTTTTGCTATGAATTCTTCCAACTTAGGAGCAACCTGTTTTATCGTATCGAGTGACAAAGTATCTTTTTCTATTACTATTAAAATATTGTTTGTAGAATCCTTCTTTTCAGAATCAGTTTTTATGCCGACAGAATCAGCTACTGCGTAATTTGGCAATTCCATTTTGCTCTGACTTGTTGTTGCCACTATATTCTTATCAGTTACTGATAAATGGGTATTTGGCTGCACTGTCTCACGATTGACAGTACGTTTCCCCTTGTCATCATTTACCTTAACAACAGGAAGTTGCTCTTTTTCCGTCCCTCTCTTCCAAAACAGGTATTTGCATATAGGTATGCTGATAAGAATGATGGAAATGACAGCAAGCATTCGCCTATTTATCATGTCTCTCAACAATACTTTTGCTCTTGTTAGTTGTGATGATGAACTGTGCGGCTCGATACCAAGTTTTTCTGCAATTTCTTTATGCGAGAATCCATCAATGACAGCCATTCTGAACACCTTGCGGTATCCAGAAGGTAACTTGTCGATTATCTCCAACAGTTCTTTTTCTTCCAACTTGGAATCAGAAGCAAATGAACTTTCCACATCAAACCCATCCTTAATCGCAGAGAATGGCACCATCTGTATTTTATGCATTCTCTCCAAATATCTTAAAGATACATTTTTTGTAATGGCAACAATCCATTCCCCGAACTTGGAAGCATCTTTTAGCTTTTCTAATGAATAATAGGCACGTATAAACGATTCTTGGACGAGGTCACTCACTGTGTCCTCGTCCTCTTGGGTAATCCTTATGCAAACATTTCTCATTCGTTGAGAATATGTTTCGTAAACAGTTCTTAAAGCGTCAGCATCCCCAGCCTTCACTCTTTCTATTAGCTTTTCTATCTTCATGTTGGGTGTGCGAGATTGTGCACATTATATATAAGATACGTGGAAAAGCGAAAAGACTGCGTAAGAAACTGTTAAAAACATAAAAATCCGAACAGAATGCACCATTGCGTTTCTGCTCGGACTCTTATTATAACAAATGAAGAGTTATAGCTTTAGACCACATTTTGTAAATTTCCTTAGATTATTCCATTGCTCCTTGAACCAGTCACCAATAGGTTGTCTATTGATATACAAAAACAGTTGGTTCGGCTTGGTAGAATCAGCGAAAACCTTGATTTCTGCATTCTCCACATTGAACTTTCTTCTGTGCTCCTCGGAATAGAGTGAACCGCTAAAGTTTAACGCCTTACCTGTAAGGAGTATTCCGATTTGCTCGATGGTGAAGCCTATCTTCCTGCACAGGTCTTCCATTTGCAAGCGTGCCTCCAACATCGGAAACCAACGATTAGCTTTGCGGATGAGGTCGTTGAGCATCGTTACCTCCGTGCAGTGCTTGCTCTCTAAATTCGCAACCTCCGATTGGTGCTTCCGCTGCATCTCGTCAAGCTGTTTGCTGTGGCTGTCTTCCATTCGCTGCACCTTCTCATGGAGTTCATCTATGTATTGCTCTCGGTCTGCCACAAGCTCGCACAACTTTCGGTTGTGTTGCTCCACCTCTTTCAATTTTCCACTGCCCAAAAGAGAACCAATCTTCGACACAAGGGCTGTCTTGGCTTCCGTCTTGGCTGCCTGTAGTTTCTCCGTGTTGATTTCGTTCTTGGTCTGTTTGAGCAGTCGCTCCGCTTCCTCCACATCAGATTGCAACAGTTTCATGCAGTTTTGAAGTCTCTCCGTCTCACGCTTGATGTTGCGGTAATACTGTGCCGTGGTGGTATGCCTCGCATCCGATCCACGGACACCTCGCTTCAAGCCATACTTGCCCATGGCTTCCGCATAACTGTCGTGATAGCCAACCATCTTGTCACGGTTGAGCACATCATCGGCACACAACCTCACGGCATTGGCTTTCTTGCGGTATGTCCGCTTGCCTTCTTCCGCTGTCTTGTTCTTCGCCTTTCTCCGCTCGCCTGTCACTATCGGAACGATGGAGGCGTGGAGGTGCGGCGTGTGCTCGTCCATGTGGAGAACCACCGAAACGACATTCTCCTTGCCGAATGTGTCCTGCAACCACTTCAAGCTGTCGTTGCACCAATCGTCAAGCTGACCATTGGCTGCGATGTTCATCATGTCCTCGTGCGTTCCAGACAGCACGGTTCTAATCACCCTCACCTGGTCATTGGTTATCTTGCGCTTGATGCCTGCCGTCTTGATGCGGTGGGCGATGGCTTCGTCACGACCATACACACCGCTCGGCATCTTGACAAGCTCACGGTTGAGGTGAGTTCTCGTAGGGTCAGCGTTGTCGGGTATCACCTTGCGCTCTATGTGGTCTGACTCCCTTGCGTCAGAGCTGCCCTTTGCCTTCTTGAAATCCAAACTGAAATGTCCCATAATAAACTTGTTTTTGAGTTGTACAAATCCGCTTGCCGCATTGCGCCCTGCGCATGGCTCACGGGGTTTCAAAAGGGGATGCCCCTTTGCTCAATGGGCGTTTTTAGTGGTGGCGTGCCACTGCGTCAAGAAAACGCCCTATTGAGCTATGGCTTTTCCGTTCAGAATAGCCATTGGAGCAGGAACCGCCTATATGCCCAAGGCTGCGCCTCTCTTTCGAGGTGGAACGGTTTGCTTAACAGGCTGTACTTGGTGTACAGACTGTTTGGATTTAACTCCGCACAGATAGTCGTTCAAGTCTTTGTACTCACAGTACAAGTGAGATGCATCCCTCACACGGTAGCCGAGGGCGTTCTCGATGGCAAGCGTTGCCTTCCGCCCTGCATCATCGTTGTCGAGCAGACAACTGATGCGCTCGTAGCCGTGTAGTGCGTCAATAGCCTTGTCAACGTTGCTTGTTGAGTTGAGTATCACGTAGTCCTGCGCTTCCAATGACGGACAAGACGGAAACTTCTCCATGCGTAACGAGAGAAAGGAAAGATAGTCCATCATGCCCTCGAAGACATAGCAAGCGTATCTTGGCTCGCCTTGCTGTCGGATATGTGTGATGTCCTTGGGGGACATGCAACCCTTGAAGAATCGGTTACGAACCTCGTAACCGCCCGACTTGTTCTTGAAGCCGATGGCGAAGTAGTTCTTGCCATTATGCGAGAAGTGGAGTTCCACACATTCCTTTCGGGCGATGCACAGGTCAATATTCCGCTCGCTCAGATAGCGTAGGAGTGCAGGATGGTTAAGTTCCCTAACCTCTAATCTCTCAAAACTCGGCTCGGAAGCTTGCTGAGGGAAAGAAAAGTCGGTCGGGCGTACATGGGGTGCTTGCTTCTCCATCTTGTCCAAGAGATATGGCAAGCTGTCTGATGCGTAGAGGTATGACGCAAGGGTGATGATGTTGCCGCCCTTGCCCATTCCGAAATCGAACCAACTGTTCATCATGGTGTTCACCTTGAAAGATGCCTCGCTCTCATTTCTCAGCGGTGACTTGTACCAAAGGTTTGCGCCCTGCTGCTTGACATGGCGGTGTCCCAAACTTTGCAGGTAGTCTGCAATCTTGATTTGCTTTGCTTCTTGAATGTTCATGTTTTACTGTGGATTAAGTGGTGTATGTATTTCTGATGAATTGTTGAGAATGGCATGTATTGGTATGATAGTCAAATACTTATCTTCTCAACAAACTCTCAACAAATGGTTCTTTTCAACAAAATCACTGGGCAAAAGAGAAAGACAGGCATTAGCTGTCATGTTTTCTCTTTTCAACAGTCTCTTTCTTTTGTTGAGAGATTTGTTGAGAAAATGTTGAGCCTTAAATACTTGATATTCAACACTTCTTTTATCATATTCAACAATTCAACAAAATTATATGCTATTTAGCTTGTCCATCGTTACAGTGTAGAACCTGCCCACACGTTTTGTTGGCGAGTAGTGACCGCTGCTATTGTAGTTGTACTCGTATGAGGTGTAGGTGAGGGCGTTCTCTGAAGGTTGCAGTTTCCAACAGTCCTGCACTATCTTTCGCACAAGGTGCTTCTCCACTTTCACGTGGTTGCATTGCAACAAGGCGATTGCGTCATTGAGGCAGAATTGCAAACTGTCGGTTTGGGTGTTCTCCATGACCTCAAGGAACAGCTCCGACATTTCCACCTCAAGTCTGTTACGGTTGCAGCGTATGATTCTCCTCAGAGCATCGGTCGCTATCTGTTCGGATGCGAACCACATTCGGCTCTTGTGCTCTGTGGATAGCGTTCTGCCTTGCAGATGGAACAGAAAAGCGGGTATCTCCGCCTTCAGTTTCTCCAAGAAGTCGGTATCGTCAGATTGCAACGATGAAATCTTCCTCACCCAATATCGGGTCTCGCCCTCGTCAATGATGACAGGGAGTGATTCGTTGTTGGAGCACAGCACGAACTTGGCAAAGAAGGAAATCTCGTTCCTGTCCTTGCCCTTGGCTTCCACCTTGTACGAGAGGGTGGTGCTGAGGTTCTTCAACCGCTCGGAATCCTCCCTGCGACTGAGCAACACCTCGTCCACGACAATCAGCAGCTTGCCAGCCCAATCGGAATTGAACTGACTGCGGAAGTCCTCGTTGGTGTTGAATGTCACGTTGTCTTGGAACAACGCTTTCAGAAAGTTCAAGAACGTGGTCTTGCCTGTGTTCCTCTCCTCTGATACGAGCAGCAGAATGGGCAACTTCTGCACAGGTCTGAGATAGAGCAGTTGCAGGTAGTCCATGCCAAGGTCATATTGCTCACCGAAGATGTGACTAACCAACTTCTTGATATTAGGGAAGTCCCCTTGCATCGGCTTATGTCCTATCGGCTCGTATAGGTTGAGGAAACCGTCTATCACCGTGCGGTGGTTCACATGTTCGGGAACAGTACAGAAGCCGTCATACTTGTGAACGTACTTGATGAACTCCTTGCCGTAGTCCTGACGCAAGGTCTCCATGTTCCAAGGGATGCGCTTTCTTACCTTTCCTCCTGTGATGGTAGGTTGGTCAACCACCTTGTACAAGGTAGTGCCAACACGGATGAACACCTCGTTTGTCGGAGATGCTGCCTGTGGTTGTTTTCTTTCCACAACCACAGGCTGATTGTTGTCGTTTGTCTTGCTCATAATCTAACCTTTGTGAGTTGATAAAATTAAAGTTGCAAAGGTAAGGGCGGAAAATCAAAATGCAAAACACAAACTTGCGCAGAATGGAGAAGTTTGCACCGACAATGTTAAAAGATTGGAAATCAAGGTGCTTGATGTTGCCAATCGGGATAAGATGAAACAAAAAATCCCGAAGAGAGGTTTCCTTGCGAACCTTTCCTCGGGATGAACAAAAATGTATTCCTGCATGTCATACGTTTTATATGTCATACGATAAATATGTAAAACGTTTGACATCGGCAGCTCCGTATTCTTCATAAAAATGCTTGATACGACAGTGAATCAGTACGTAGGCAAGTCAATACGACAGTGAATAACCGAAGCGTCAAAGAAGCGACCATACTTAGCTAAAGGCATTTGTTCCTCCATAGAGTTGCAGTATAATGGCTGTCTTCTCTTTTGCTCCGTATAGCCTCTTGAAGATGGCATCACGAAGTTGCGCAGCACCATTAGAGACAAGACGGAAGCAAATGGCAACAATCATAGGAAATCCATACAATGTTTGCCAAATGTCTTTGGAGGTTTCCTGTCTTTGTTGGACTTCCGACATAGACAACATACCTTCTTTATATATAGCTCGTATCACAGAGTTGAGTTTCGGGGCGGTAACATGAAGCATATCCACCAACTCTCCCTCACTCATCCACAAGTTCTCAAAGTTGGACGGAATGGATAGCATTCCATTTCCGTCCACGGTGATTACAGTCCTTTTCATGCCATTCCTCCCATAACTGGTAAATGCCCCTTGATTCGACTTTCAAAGACAGATATGTCATGGTCAAGTTTGGTGCTTGTCACCTTGGCATATATCTGTGTTGTTGTGATGTTCGTGTGACCAAGAATCTTGCTCACGCTCTCTATTGGCATTCCGTACTCCAAGGCTAAAACAGCCCAACTATGGGACCACTGGAAAAAGTGTGTGGATATCGTAGTACAATAAAAACACTATATTGTCCGTTTATAAAGTCAAAGAACGGATAAATATGGAAAAGTATAGACTCCTTGCAGAATGTCTTTTGCCCGAACACATGCTGGATTGGTTCGACCTTAAAGACGTGTTTGTAGAGCAAAAGAAAGAAACAAAGCTTGTTCACATATACCTTGACGAAAACGAGCTAGAGACCAGGTGACAGAACCGATATTCGT
>NZ_NOVE01000031.1 GCF_002265625.1 Prevotella sp. 885 | reverse complement strand
TGCAGAATCTTTCAATGCAAAAGTCAAGCATTTCAGAGCACAACTTCGGGGTATCATTGACAAGAAATTCTTTCTCTTCAGACTAACAAGATTGTATGCTTAATCCACACACTTTTTCAGGTGAGCCACTTGTGTTGCCCGATGTTCCCATGTATGAAGGAAGCTGCATCGGCATAAGCATGTCCTTAGATGTCTTCTTATATACGTCCACCGTAATTCCGAGCTTGTCGTGGAAGAGTCCGAGGTCAAGGCCGATGTTGGTCTGCTCCTGCTTCTCCCAGTGTACGTTGAGGTTGGCAATGCGCAGAGGACGGTATGATGTTCCAAGACCCGTTCCGATGGATGTCATGTCTGACGACCACTTGCCGCTGCCGATGTTGGAGTTACCGGTCTGACCCCAGCCGAGGCGCAACTTACCGTTGGAGAGCCACTTGCCGGCAACCTTGCGTACGAACTCTTCGTTGGAGAATCGCCATGCGCCTGCTACAGAATGGAACGAACCCCAGCGGTTGTCAGGTCCGAAGTTAGAGCTACCGTCGCGACGGAACGTGTAAGTGAGGAGGTAGCGGTCGTCATAGTTATAGGTCTCGCGGGTGAAGAACGACGCCATTGCAGACGTTCCGAAGCCGTTGCTGATCTTGAATGTGGAAGGATCGCCGAGCGACGGGTTGTGAATGCTGTTGGTGGGCAGGTCCTGAGCCTCTGTACGGGCGTTGTCCCACTTGCTCTTCCAACACTCCTGACCGAGCATCGCTGTGAAGCTGTGCTTGCCGAACGAGCCGCTGTAAGTAAGATAGTTCTTAAACTGGACGAACGAGCCGGTTGACTTCTGAATGGAGCAGTAGTTCTTAGAACGTGTCCAAGTGCCGAGGGCAACGGTAGGATTAAACACTTCGCCGCGGTCCCAGTTGAACGAATAACCTATCTCGGTGTGCCATACGAGGTTCTTTATCGGAGTTACCTCTGCGAACACGTTACCTGTGAGGAGGTTCTGCTTGTAGAGAATGTCGTCCATGAGGGCGAGAGCCACCGGGTTAGGATTGGTCACTCCCTGCTGTGAGATTGATGTATAGCCACCGTTGACATCATAGATGGGAATGTCAGGACGTGTGGTCAAGGCGTAGGTGATTACACCGTCTTCCTGGTCTGCCTTCAGAAGGCGCTGGTCGGTGTTGCTGTAGTTGGCGCTAAGACCGAGCTTCAACCATGACTTGAGCTGTGAGTCGAGGTTGACACGAGCACCGTAACGCTTAAACTCAGAGCCGATAATGGTACCGTCCTGGTCCATATAGTTGCCCGAAACATAATACTTCACCTTGTCCGTACCTCCCTGTGCACTCACCTGATGCTGGTGCTGAAGGGCAGTGCGGAAGATGGCGTCCTGCCAGTTGGTGCCCTTACCGAGGACTGAGGGGTCGCTGAAGCGCTCGTCCTTGAAGACCATTCCCTGCGATGCCATGTCGTTGTAGTACTCGGCAAACTCACGGAGATTGAGCATGTCGATGCGCTTTGTCTGGCGCTGCCATGCCACCATGCCGTCGTACGTAAACTTGGCCTCGCCTGCCTTACCGCGCTTTGTGGTGATAAGCACAACGCCGTTGGAGCCTTGCGCACCATAGATGGCTGTGGCGGAAGCGTCCTTCAGCACTTCCATGCTGACGATGTCGGACGGGTTGAGTGAGGAAAGAGGAGACACTGTAGATACCGAACCGTTGCCAAGAGCGTCGCCAAGACCAACGGAAGAACCAGATGTGTTGGAGTTGTTCCAGATCACACCGTCCACAACGTACAAAGGTTCGGCACCTGCGTTGATGGTGGCTTGACCGCGAACACGGATGGATGTGGACGAACCAGGAGCACCTGATGTCGCCATTGACGTTACACCAGCCACACGACCGCCAAGCGACTGGTCGAGGTTGGTGATGATGGAGCCTTTCATCTTCTTCTCGTCCATAGAACCGGTGGCTCCGGCAAGGTCGCTCTTCTTCATCGTACCGTATCCCACAACCACCACCTCATTAAGGGTCTGGTTGTCTTCCTTCAGCACGATTTCGAACGTGTTCTTGCCCGTTACGTCAACGGTCTGGGGAGTGAAGCCGATGTAGCTCACCAGAAGCTGTTTTTTCCCTGAAGGCACTGTAAGCGTGAAGTTACCGTCTAAATCGGTAACCGCGCCCACTCCTTGTGCCCCCTTAACTGATACGCTCGCTCCAATGATAGGCTCACCGGTACCGTCCTTAACGACACCCGTAACCTTCGATTGTGCGAAAGCGAGGCTGCTGCTCATAGAGGCAGCCATACAAAGAATCACTAATTTCTTCATTAGGGATCTAATTAAAGGGTTTATATAAAGTTGTTATTGAATTAACATTGCAAGAAAGCCTTGAACGACCTATTGTTTTCATAGTTATATGAGTTTATGGTTTAATTTATGGTTGCAAAGTTACACTAATTGGCGCAACCTTATTAACACTTTCTTGACATAGTGTTACACAATTATGACAAAACGCATATTATCCTATTTCTGTTAATGAAAATAACCGTAAAAAGCGCCGTAAATTGATATAAGGCAAGCATTTATATGCTTTTTTACGATTGTAAGTGACGTATGTCATGCTATATTATATTAAATAATGTATCTCGTCATGACTAAGTCTTTAATATATAATGTGTTGGTAATGATAAAAACAAAAATGCTTTTCACGTAAACTGACACTTTGTTTACATGAAAAGCATTCTTGATTATCTGGTTATTTCACCTCTTCGAGGAGCAGCACGCGGCTTGCCCATTCGTTGGCTTTGCCCAGTCGGCGTTATGTCCGTAAGGGATTTCCAGGCCGTTCTGCATGAGATATTCGCCTGAGAAAGTCTTGCCCTCGAAGGCGAGCGGAGTCTTGTCGATGCGGTTGAGCTCGGTGATGCGATAGCGCTTCTGCGGGTTGAGACCTGCCATCGGGATGCGCGGCAGATGCTGGTTGCAGAACGACTCGGTCTTCCACCAGAAGAACACCGCCTTTTCCTTGTTGTCGGTCACGTACATAAGCGAAGCCACACCCTTCTTTTCGTAGGGCGACTGCAGGCGATAAAGGTCGCCGAACTGTACGATAGGACGGATGCGCTTATAGTCGGCGATGGCTTTGCGGCACTGGTCCTTGTCGGCTTCGCTGAGCACCTTAGGCTGAATCTCCATACCGAGGCGTCCGCTCATAGCCACGTCGGTGCGATACTTCAAGGGCACTGTACGTGCTGTCTGATGGTTGGGGGCATTGGAGATGTGGGATGCCATGGCGATGGCAGGGAAGAAGTAGCTGGTTCCCCACTGCATATATACGCGCTGAAGGGCGTCAGTATTGTCACTGGTCCAGAACTCGTCGAAGTAGGGGAGAGTGCCCCAGTTGACACGTCCGCCACCAGAAGCGCAGTCCTGGATGGTGAGGTCGGGGTATTTGGCACGGATGCGCTGCAATACCTTCTCTAAACCACGGTGATACTCGATGTAGAGATGGCTCTGATTGTTGGCAGTAAGATACTGCGATCCGTGGTTGGAGATGTTCATGTTGGCGTCCCACTTGATGTAGTCAATCTCCGGGTACTTGGTCATCATGTCGTCCACGATGGAGAACACGAAGTCCTGCACCTTGGGATTGCTGAGGTCGAGCACCACCTGTGTGCCGCCGCGTCCGCACTGGAGGTCGCGCTTCGGAGCCTTAATCACCCAGTCGGGATGCTTCTCGAAGAGTTCGCTCTTGGTGTTCGACATCTCCGGCTCCAACCAGATGCCGAACTTGATGCCCTGCTTCTTTGCTTCAGCGAGCAGACCCTCGATGCCGTGTGGCAACTTTTCCTTGTCCACCACCCAGTCGCCCAGCGCACAATTGTCGATGCTGCGCTTATACTTGCCGCCAAACCATCCGTCGTCCATGACGAAGAGCTCGCCACCCATCGACTTGATGTCTGCCATCATCTGCGCCATTTCAGGCTCCTTGATGTTAAGGTAGACACCCTCCCATGAGTTGAGCAGTATCTTGCGTTCGCGATTGCCGTTCATCAGCTTATATTCCCGTCCCCAGCGATGGAAGTTGCGGCTCACTCCGCTCAGACCCTCCTTGCTGTATGAGAAGGCTGTGACGGGAGTGGTGAAGGTCTCGCCCTTAGCCAAGTGATACTCCGAGTTGTATTCGTCAATGCCGGCGAAGAACTGATGATATTCCGAGTCGTCTGTCACGGCACGCAGCTTATAGTTGCCAGAATAGCAGATGGCAGCACCGATGACTCGTCCAGTGTTCTCCTGACCCTTGCCGTCAAGCGAGAACATCACCTCGCCGTGCGAAGTGTGGGCGTTGCGTGTGCCGTCTCGGTTCTCCACTACGAAGGTGCCTGGCTTGAGTTCTTCCTCAGAAAGCTGAGCCTCGTTAGCCCACGAACCGTAGAAGTGGGACATCCATACGTTGCCGCGGCGGATGGGGAGATAAGCCGAATCAAATTGTGAGAGAGTCACCGTGGTCTTCTCGCCGTTGTTTATCTCGGTCCACATCTCGATGATGTCCACGTCGTTATAAGCACGATAGCATACCGTAACGTAGAACGGATAGACGCGGTCCTTGAGCTTCACCTTCAGCACCTTGGCGTTCTTCTCTGCCTGTTCGGTGATGTCAGCCACGTCCATCTGCAGCGTCATGTTGCCGTCAGCGTGGCGCACGGAGAGCGCAGCTTCCGAAGCCCCTATGAGTCCGTACACAGGATATGCGTCCTTGCCTGCTGTGCCTCCAGCCTGCAAAGTGGCGATGTCGGCTGCTGCCAGCTTGTCGCCGTAATACACAAACTTGAAAGCTCCGCCCTTAGTGGCGTCCACCACGAGCGATGTCTTAGGAGTGGACAAACTGTAGTTCTCGGCATTCGCTGCGCCAGAGAACGTCGTCAATGCCAAGGCTGAGAGAGCCAGGCATTTGCTGTATTTTCCCATATTTGTTATTGAGTAAGATTGTTGTTTTGTTTTTAGCTATTCACGGGTGCAAAGTTACTTATACTTTGCTAAAGCAGTTTGCATTATCTTGTCTATGTCTGCCACTTTCTTGCAGTATTATGTCATTATCATGGTTATGCGATATTAGCTTCGTTCCTGCATCAGCGCCTTACACGATAATCTTCGTCTTAAAGTATTTCTCGCGAAACTCGGTGGGACTGCAACCTTTATACTTGCGGAAAAGGCGGTTGAAGTTGCTGAGCGTGTTGAATCCGCAGCCATAACATATCTCGCTGATGCTGTCCGTCGTGTCCACAAGCTGTCTGGCAGCCACACCAAGTCGCATCTCAACGATGTAGTCGCTGAGCGTCTTGCCGGATCGAAGCTTGAAGAAACGGCTGAAAGACGTAGGCGACATGCCTACGAGGTCGGCAAGTTCGGCAAGGCGTATTTCATTGGTGAAATGCTTGCTGATGTAGTCCTTCACCTTTAATATACGTCGACTGTCGCTGTCGACGTCCACTTTAGCAAACGACGATGTGGCAAGCTCGCGTGTGCCGTCGGCAAGCGAGAGCTTGTAGAGAATGGTGAGAAAGTCAATGACGGAATAAAACTTGTCCTTCTTGGTTGACAGTGAATTGAGCAGCGGATAAACCTCCTCTATGGCTTCGGGCGTAAACGCCACTCCTTTGCGTGCCTTCTCAAACAGGTGCTTGATGGGCAACATAGGTGTGCGGCAGAAAATGCTGTCGGAGCTGTTGAAATTGAAGAAGAACTGTATGGTTATCTCTCGTATCTCATCGCTGTTGCACGTGCCTTGTGACCATACGTGCTCCAGGTCGGGGCTTGTTATGAGCACCAACTCACGATTGCCTATTGTCTCCGAGCTGTCTCCGACAATACGCAACACACCCTCCCCGTTCTCCACATAGTTAAGCTCGAATACCTCGTGCTTGTGTATAGGGTAGGTGAACTCTTTCTTTCGCCTGTCCGCCACGTACATAAAGTCATTTTCGAGCAGCGGCGGCAATTCACGCAATACACGATCATCCATAGATTGCAAAATTAGCAAATATTTCGAATAATCCAAACTTTCCTATCCATTTTCCTACCTAAAACAATAATCCCTGCATAGTATTTTGCCTTATAATGTTGTGCATTGTCAAGTATTTTCATTAAATTTGCAAAATGAATTCAGAAACCTGTGTTTTTTGAAACTAATACTAAAATAATTATGATAGACGTTAAAGAAACTCTTAGCAGTGCCGAGGAGCGCATGGAGATGGGAGCCATGTACCTTGAGGAGCAGCTGGCTCGTATCCGCGCCGGCCGTGCCAATGTGGCAATCCTCGACGGCGTTCGCGTTAGCTCGTGGGGCTCTATGGTTCCGCTCAACCAGGTAGCCAATGTCACCGTTCCCGATCCGCGTACCATCGCCATCCGTCCTTTCGACAAGAAGCAGATCCGCGACATCGAGAAAGCCATCATGGACAGCGATGTAGGCATCACACCTGAGAACAACGGCGAGATTATCCGTCTCGGCATCCCGCAGCCGACCGAGGAGCGTCGTAAGGATCTCGTAAAGCAGTGTAACAAGATTGGCGAGCGCACAAAGGTGGAAATCCGCAACGCACGTCAGGAGACAAAGGACAAGCTGAAGAAGGCCATCAAGGACGGACTTTCAGAAGACCTTGAGAAGGACGCTGAGAACGAGCTCCAGAAGATTCACGACAAGTTCGTGAAGAAGGTGGAGGAACTCCTCGCTGCAAAGCAGAAGGAAATTATGACTGTATAATAAGAAAAGGTAAAAGAGTAAAGCAGGCTGCCTCTTTATACTCTTTTACCTTTTTGCTTTTTTTTTTACTTTTAATAGATGCAAGGAATAGTAATAAAGAACACCGGCAGTTGGTATACGGTCCGCACCGACGAGGGCAAGAACGTGGACTGTAAGATAAAGGGCAACTTCCGCCTCAAGGGCATACGCAGCACCAATCCGGTGGCTGTGGGCGACCGTGTGGAGATAATCCTCAATCAGGAGGGCACGGCGTTTATCTCTTCCATCTGCGACCGCCGCAACTACATCATACGTAAGTCGCAGAATCTCAGCAAGCAGAGCCATATCATCGCAGCCAACGTGGACCAGGCGTTCCTTATCGTCACCGTCAACTATCCGCAGACCAGCACCATCTTCATCGACCGCTTCCTCGCCACGGCTGAGGCTTACAGTGTGCCAATGGTGCTCGTCTTCAACAAGACGGACATCCTTTCCGACGAGGAGCGCCATTATCAGGAGATGATGATGAAGCTTTATGAGACCGTCGGCTACAAGTGTGTGGCGGTGTCTGCCACCACGGGTATGGGCATGGACACCATCAAGCCGTTGCTCAAGGACAAGATTACGCTTCTCAGCGGCAACAGCGGCGTGGGCAAGTCCACATTCATCAATCATATCCTGCCCGATGCCAACCTGCGCACATCTGAGATCAGCGATGCGCACAACACAGGTATGCACACCACAACATTCTCTGAAATGCTTCAGCTTCCGGAGGGAGGATGGATTATAGACACGCCGGGAATAAAGGGTTTCGGCACCTTCGACATTGAGCCGGAGGAACTGACAAGCTATTTCAAGGACATCTTCCATTTCTCTAAGGAGTGTCGTTTCTCAAATTGCACCCACACACACGAGCCGGGTTGCGCGGTGCTCAAGGCTGTGGAAGAACATTACATCGCCGCCTCACGCTATCAGAGCTATCTCTCTATGCTTGAAGATAAAGACGAGAACAAGTACAGGGAAGCTTATTAAATTTAGTTTAGAGTTGAGAGTTTAGAGTTGAGAGTTATGATTAGCAGAAAGGTCATACTAATAATAAACATATCATAACTCTCAACTCTCAACATTCAACTCTCAATTCTCCACAACTCTCAACTCTCAACCCTTAACTTTCAACTGACTTAAAGTTTCTTTCAGCAGCTTTATATCCGGATTTTTCAGTATCACTCGTTTTTCGCTGTCGAGCAGATAGAGCGACGGCATGGTCTTTATATAATAAATGTCGTCGGTTGTTATTTTTCCTTCTGGGCTAACGCCGTCCGTCCATGAGGCAGGGAAGTCGGGCTTTACCCTCTTCCATCTCTCTGCATCGTCGTACGGGAAGATGGCGAGGACGCGGAAGGTGGTGCCTTCCTTCAGCTGTGGCATGTCCGCAAGCTCCGCCTTCACCTCCTGACAATGGTCGCAGTCAGGGTCGTAGAAGTAGAGTAGGGTGTATGTGGCGTTGAAGGAATGCATGCTGTGCGTGGCTCCGTTGCGGTCAGTATACTGGAAGTCGGCAGCCACGGAGCCTGGCAGATTCTTGCGCAGATTGCGAGCCATATACTCTCCTCGTGTGCGGTCAGCCACGGAAGCGAACTTGTTGGCGGTCATGGCGTCAATGTACTGTGCGTAGAGGAGGTCGTTATGAAGCGGCGATTCTGCGTCGCCAAGATACTTGTCCGCGATTTCCTCGAAGTAATTGCGCATCAGTTCAGCCGTCTTCTCATCCGCCTTTATATTATATAAATGTGTGGCAAGCGTAGTAAGTCCGGTTGCCGCAGTTGCCGGCTTCACCCTCGGCAGGAGGTCGAGGAAGTTGGCGAAGCCCTGCTCCGTAATCTCCGGACGATTAACGAGAGTGGTGTCAGCAAAATCGAAGCGGTCCCAATAATGCTCCATCACGTACATGGCACGTGTCTCCGGCGTGCGGAGCGTGTCGGGTACGGAAGGATAAGGGAAGGCGTCCGTCTGCTGTGCGCCAGCGTTAAGGAGGTTAAGGAGCAGAGCCGTAAGGGTCAGAATGGTCTTTCTCATGTCATATCGCGACACGCTTACTGCATGTCATACACCACCTGCATGAGCTTCTTGCCCAGCTCGTCAGCCTCTTCCATTGTGGCTGCCTCGCTGTAGACGCGGATGATTGGCTCTGTGTTCGACTTGCGGAGGTGAACCCACTTGTCGGGGAAATCAATCTTGACGCCGTCGATGTCCGTAATCTTCTCGTTGGCGAACATCTCCTTCACCTTCTCGAGGATGGCGTCTATGTCCGTAGACGGTGTGAGGTCAATGCGGTTCTTTGCGATGAAGTAGTTGGGGAATGTGGCTCTCAGCTCGCTTGCCGTGCATCCCTTGTGTGCCAATGAGGAAAGGAAGAGAGCGATGCCTACGAGGGCGTCGCGTCCGTAATGGCTCTCAGGATAGATGACGCCGCCGTTGCCTTCTCCGCCGATTACCGCACCCACTTCCTTCATCTTCGTGGTTACGTTCACCTCGCCTACGGCAGCCGCTGTGTAAGCGCCTCCATGCTTCTCTGTCACGTCGCGCAGAGCACGTGTGGAAGAGAGGTTGCTGACGGTGTTGCCCTTGGTGTGGCTGAGCACGTAGTCGGCAACGCTGACGAGTGTGTATTCCTCGCCGAACATCTTGCCGTTCTCGCAGATGAATGCCAGACGGTCAACGTCCGGGTCGACGACGATGCCGAGGTCATACTTGCCGCTCTTCATCTCGTCCATGATGCCCTGAAGATTCTTCTCCAGCGGTTCCGGATTGTGTGCGAAGTCGCCGTTGGGAGTGGCGTTGAGGATGGTGTATTCCACGCCGAGAGCCTTGAGAAGCTCAGGCAGGATTACGCCGCCCACGCTGTTGATGGTGTCTACGCACACCTTGAACTTGGCGTTCTTGATGGCGTCCACGTCAGCCAGCTTGAGGCTGAGAACGCTCTCGATGTGGCGTGCGTTCATAGAGTCGTCGCGTGTGTAGTGTCCGAGGTGGTCGACGTCGGCATAGTCGAAGTCTTCCTTCTCGGCAATGGCGAGCACCTCGTTGCCGTCCTCCTTGGTAAGGAATTCGCCTTCGCTGTTGAGGAGCTTCAGCGCGTTCCACTGGCGTGGGTTGTGGCTTGCTGTTATGATGATGCCGCCCAAAGCCTTTGTCCACTTAACGGCAAGTTCGGTGGTAGGAGTGGTGGCGAGATCAATGTCGATGACGTCGAGTCCCATACCCATGAGGGTTCCGCAGACGATGTTGCGTACCATGTCGCCGGATATGCGAGCGTCGCGTCCGACAACGATTTTCGGCTGTTCTTCGCCTGTTGCTCTGCGCTTCATGAACGTGGCATAGGCAGTTGTGAACTTCACGATGTCAAGCGGATTGAGCGTGTCGCCCGTGTGTCCGCCGATGGTTCCGCGTATTCCGGAAATAGACTTAATCAATGTCATAGTCTTATTATCTTTACGTAAGTATTGATGTTTTCTGTTTATTTTTTTTGCACCCGTTTATCTTCCGCGCTCGAAGGTTATCTCGTAGCGGCATGGATAGACGTATCTTGCGGCGTCGTCCTGTCCTTCCGAGTGTGGTACGATGAGGTTAACCTTAGCCACCTCGTCGCCCTCATTGGTGGGACGTCCGATGTTGACGTAACGCAGTGGCACAAGCCATCCGCTTGGTACGGCAGCCGTTCCGTAGCGTGTATACATAAGGCTGGAGCTGGTGTCGAATGAGGCAGTGAACGTGCCTGAGGTATTGCGTACGTTCATCTTGTCCACGAGCCAAGCATACTGATAGATGTTGGTGAGCTGCAGGGTGGTGTCCGACTCGATGAGGTTATATTCATTGAAGCGGCACAATACCGTGGTGCTTTCGCCTTCCTCAATCTTCTCTCCGCATCCCTTGCGCACAATCTGCATGTATACGCCGTTGCTCTCGAAGAGCACATACTCGTTCTTCGATACGTCCGTAGTGGTGTCCTGAGCAAAGAACTGCTCCTCGCTTATCACCTTGATCTTCTGGTTGGCGATGTAGCGGTTGATGGCAGAGCGCTCCTTCTTCTTCTGGTCGGCGTATGTCTCTGTGTCGCTACATGCAGCGAAGGCGAGTGCAGAGAGCACGACGCATATAAGAATCTTTACTGTTTTCATTTTCTTCCTTTGTATGTTTTTGTTTTCTGTTTTCTTGTTTCTTTCCTTTTGGCTTTTTTTTTACTTCAGCAAGTCTTCGTAGTGTGCGATGGCACGTCTTGCCACCTTCTCTGCTTCTTCGAGCGAGCAGCGCAGTCTGCCGCCGCTTGCGTTAAGGTGTCCGCCGCCGTTGAAGAAGTCGGCTGCCATCTTGTTGCAGGGGAAGTCGTCCACGGAGCGAAGGCTCACCCATACGAGGTTGTCGTGGCGGTCGTCCTCACGGAGCGAGATGGAGAGTTTCATGCCCTTGATGCGCAGCGGCTCGTTTACGAGGCCTTCTGCGTCGCCCTTGATGAAGTGGAAGTCGCGCATCTCGCGTTTTGAAATGGCGAAGTAAGAAGCGTGCAGGTCGGCAAAGACGTTCAGCTTCTGGCTCATCAGATATCCGCGGAACCTTATCGCCCACGGGCTGAAGTTATTGAATACGTTGCGGTAAATCTTGTCCTTGTCGATGTTCTTTGTGAGAAGCTGGCTGATGATGAAGAATATCTCGGGCTGTGTGGAGTTGTATGTGAATCCGCCCGTGTCGGTCATCATGCCGCAATATACGCACGTTGCCCATTCCTTTGTCATCTCCTCGAAGGCTCCGAGCTGCCATACGATGCGGAACACCAGTTCCGACGTGCTCGACATGTTGGGGTGCGAGATGGTGAGTACGGTGTCCATGCTCGGGTCGAGATGGTGGTCAATCATCACCTTCTTCGCCTTAGCCTGTTCCAGCGGTTCGCGCATCTCGTCCACACGGTCAGCACCGTTGAAGTCGAGGCAGAATATGAGGTCGGCTTTCTCAAGCATTTCGCCTGCCTTGTCAGCGTTCTTGTCGAACCTGATGATACGGTCTGCTCCCGGTATCCATTTCAGAAAGTCGGGGAACGCATCCGGCACGATTACGTTTGTCTGCTTGCCGCGCGATGTCAGGTAGGCGTTCCATGCCAATGACGATCCCAATGCGTCGCCGTCGGGCGACTTGTGGCAGCAAACGACGATGTTTTCCGAACTCTCTATCAGTGTGTTTAGTGAGGCGACTTCCGCCTCAGTAAGCAATTCTATCTTCATATCTTTCTTTCGTGTCTGTTTTTGTCCGTGGCTTGTGTCCCGCTTGGAAGCCAGAACATCTGCAAAGGTAATAATTAAGTATGGTACGGACAACTTTTTTTTGTTTTTGCAACTTTTTTTTGTAGCTTTGCGTCTATATAGTGTAAACCAAATCACAAATTATCAACAAAACGAATAGAATGATGATGAAAATGAAGACATTTGGAAGATTTGTTGCCTTGGCAGCTTTCGCCATGGCATGGGTTGTTTGCACGGCTTGCAGTTCGTCTGGCAGTCTGCGTTCGGACAAGGAGTCGCACAAGAGGGTTTCGCAGGTTCTAAATCTCGGATATTTCTCTCGCATAGAGTCGTATACGTCCTACGACGTGAAGTTCGTTCAGGGCAAGACACCGTCTGTCCGCGTAGTTGGCGCGAAGGGTCTTGTGGAGCGTTTGTCGGTGCAGCGCTACGGCGAGACGCTTGTCATCAAGGCGAAAGGTGGCGGCTTCTCGTTTTCTTTCGATGATGACACGCCTCTTACCATTTACCTCACATCGCCCGACCTTACGGGTGTGAAGCTGACCGGCTCCGGCGATTTCGACGTTGACGGTCCGCTCGATACTGACGTCCTCGACGTGGCGCTTGAGGGTTCTGGCGACATCGACTTTAACAGCGTGGTCTGCGACCATGCCAAGATAAGAATGAGCGGTTCTGGCGACATCGACATCAAGGACATTAAGGCTCAGACTGTCTGCTGCGAGGTGAACGGCTCGGGCGACGTAGACTTAGGCCTTAATCGTGTAGGTGTCAGTACATTGAAGGTGTTTGGTTCGGGCGACATCGAAGCAAAGATGTATGACTGCGGCACGTCCGACTGCAGCGTATTCGGCTCGGGCGACATCACGCTGAAGGGTACGCTCCGCTCGCTCAATCAGAACGTGAAGGGATCAGGAGATATCAATACTGGTGAGTTGAGCGTAGCGAATTAAGCGGACAGCACGCTGTCCGAATTAGGATTTTTGAGTTTTAAATATCCCATTTCTTGTAGAATCAAAACATTTGTATTACATTTGCATACAATTAATTACAAATAACGGATATGGAAACAGCAACATTAAGACAGCCTGCATCATTCAGGCTTAACTCCAAGCTTCTTGCCATTCTCAAAGAAAGGGCAAAGGCAAGCAACAGAAGCTTGAATAACTATGTGGAGAGCGTACTCCTCGATGCCGTTTACTTCGAGCCCAACGAAACAACCGCTGCAGCCATAGAAGAGGCAAGGTCTGGAAAAGAACTCGAAAAGCTTGACTTGGACAACTTCAAATCTGAATTATTCAAATAGCGGGTGCCGTCCACCATGCAAATATCGTATAAAGAGTAAAAACATGTTACAAAATAAATATTGATTTTAGAGTTTTGTTTTGCTGTTTTTACGGTGTTTTGCTGTGCAAACAGCACCCACGCTTAACAATAAAGCCTCTTTTACACTCCGATAGTGCCACTATCAGAGTGTAAAAGAGGCTTTATTGTATCACAACAGTGGCATTATTGGAGTGTAAAAGAGGCTCTATGACAGAAAAAAACGGCTCTTTTGCGAGTCTGATTTCATAATATTTCTCCAGAAAACCGCATAACACACTGTGTATGAGCTTGTTGTTCCCAAACGCTCAAAACTCAAGAATTTCGCACCAAAGATTTTGTTGTCCGTTCAACTCATAGTATTGAGCAATAGAAATGCAAATATTGTCGTCGGTGAAACGCACACCTCTTGTTCCTTTATACAAAAACATCCGCAACTCCAAGACGTTGGAATTGCGGATGTATGATTGAGTTGTTGTCAATAGCTGCATTAATCGTTGATGTCCCAGCCCACAGCTGAAGCACCGAGAACGGCTGCTGACGAACCTTCGAGGCTGCTTACGAGGAACTTGGCCTTGCCCTTGTAGATGTTGAGCACGTTGTCGTCGTATGCCTTCTTGATGGGGTTCATGAGCAGGTCGCCAGCCTTTGTCAAGCCGCCGAAGAAGATGAATGCCTCAGGAGAAGAGAAAGCAGCGAAGTTGGCGCATGACTCGCCGAGCAACTGGCCAGTGAACTGATAGATGTCGAGGGCAATCTTGTCGCCCTTGGCAGCTGCCATTGATACGTCATAGCTGGTGATCTTCTCAGGGTCGAGCTCGCGGAGCAGAGACGGCTCGTTAGAGTTGGCGAGGAACTCGCGTGCAGAGCGAGCCACACCAGTGGCAGAGCAGTAAGTCTCCAGGCAGCCCTTTCTGCCGCAACCGCAGTCGCGTCCGTCTTCCTTGACGATGACGTGTCCGAGCTCGCCGGCGAATCCGTCGCAGCCGTAAACCAGCTGTCCGTTAACCACGATGCCAGAGCCTACGCCAGTACCGAGAGTGATGACGATGAAGTTCTTCATGCCACGAGCCACGCCGTAAGTCATCTCGCCGATGGCAGCTGCGTTAGCGTCGTTGGTAAGAGCAACGGGGATGCCGAGCTTGTCGCTGAAGAGCTTTGCCAAGGGCACTACGCCGTCACGTCCCCACTCGAGGTTCGGAGCAAACTCGATGGTGCCGTTATAGTAGTTGCCGTTAGGAGCGCCGATGCCCATAGCCTTGATTTTCTCGATGCCGCCAACCTGGTCGATGATGATCTGGAGTGCGTCAACAGCTGCGTCAACGTAAGCCTGTACGTTGTTGCCATATCCCTGTGTCTTTATAGCTGTGGTGGCCTTGATGTCGCCACGGCTGTCTACGATTCCGAATACAGAGTTAGTGCCTCCGAGGTCCAAACCGATAACATACGGTTTCAATGATTCTTCTGTCATGATGCTGTTTGTATTTATTTAGTAAATTAATAGTAAACGATTGTCAATCTTTAATGGCAAAGGTATTAAAAATGTTGTAACATAACAAAGTTTTAAGTAATAAATTTGTCTATATCACATAAAATTTGCAATTTTGCACACGTTATGCAGTTTCCTATTCAATTAGATATTTTAGACTTTGTATTCAAGGGAATACTTATAGGCATCATGGCTTCAGCCCCGATGGGGCCGGTGGGCGTGCTGTGCATACAGCGAACACTTAACAAGGGTCGCTGGTATGGCTTCATAACGGGTATTGGCGCTTGTGTGAGCGACTTCATTTATGCGCTTTTCACAGGCTTAGGCATGAGTTTTATGATGAACTTTGTCGGAAACGAGCGCAACCGCTTTCTGCTCCAGATAAGCGGCAGCGTGGTGCTGTTGTTATTCGGCATCTACTGTTACCGCTCCAATCCAACCCGTAACATCCATAAGAGCAACAAGACGCAGAAGGGCACACTCGTGCACAACGGCGTGACGGCGTTCCTCGTAACGCTGTCCAATCCGCTGATTATCTTCCTCTTCATCTTCCTCTTCGCACAGTTTGCCTTCGTAGTGCCAAACCGTCCCATCGAGATGACGGTGGGTTATGCCAGCATAGTGGGCGGCGCCCTGCTGTGGTGGTTCGGACTGTCGTGGCTTATCGACAAGGTGAGAGGCAAGTTTGACGACACCGGCATCCTTATCATCAATCGTGTGGTGGGATGCATTGTCATCATCTTCTCCGTCATCATGCTCCTCGGCACCTTCTTTAATCTTTACAAGCTGCCGTATTAAGTTAATCCCCGAATCATCAAGAAACATGTTTATATCCCAACAACTCAGAAAGAAAAGCACGGCTGAATACGTGCTCTATATGTGGCAGGTGGAGGACATCATACGTGCCTACGGCTGCCAGCTGTCGCGCCTGAAGAACGAATACATAGCGCGATTCACGGACTATACTGACGAGCAACGCTCGGAAATGGTGGACTGGTATGGCGACCTTATCACAATGATGAACTCCGAGGGCAAGCGCGAACACGGACACCTTACCATCAACAAGATTGTGGTGGACGACCTTAACGAGCTGCACAACCGTCTGCTCCAAAGCTCACGCTTCCCGTTCTACAACGCCGAATATTATAAAGTGCTGCCCTTCATCGTGGAGCTGCGCAACAAGGGCGAGAAGGACATCAACGAGATTGAGACTTGCCTCAACGCACTCTACGGCACGATGATGCTGCGCCTGCAGGGCAAGACCATCACGCCCAACACGGAGCATGCCATCAAGGAGATTTCCACATTCCTCGGAATGCTCAGCGACTATCACATCAAGGACAAGACTGAGGGCCTCAAGTTTGATGACGACGAGGAATTCTGATAATTGACACCCCCGACACATATAAGATAACAACAAAAGAAGAATGAATCAGGAAATAGAACGCAGGCGAACCTTCGCCATCATATCACACCCTGACGCCGGTAAGACTACGCTCACGGAGAAATTCCTTCTCTTCGGAGGACAGATTCAGGTGGCAGGTGCAGTTAAGAACAACAAGATACGTAAGACTGCCACGTCGGACTGGATGGACATCGAGAAGCAGCGTGGTATCTCTGTGTCGACCTCTGTTATGGAGTTCGACTATGAGGACTATAAGGTGAACATCCTCGACACCCCGGGTCACCAGGACTTCTGTGAGGACACTTACCGCACGCTCACCGCCGTAGACTCTGCCATCATCGTGGTGGACGGTGCGAAGGGTGTGGAGACTCAGACCCGTAAGCTCATGGAGGTGTGCCGCATGCGCAACACTCCAGTTATTATCTTCATCAACAAGATGGACCGCGAGGGACGCGACCCCTTCGACCTGCTCGACGAACTGGAGGAGGAGCTGAACATCAAGGTGCGCCCGCTGTCATGGCCTATCAACATCGGAGCAAAATTCAAGGGCGTATATAATATATATGAGAACAAGCTCGACCTCTTCAAGCCCGACAAGCAGCGTGTGACGGAGAAGGTGGAAGTGGACATCAATTCCGACGAACTCAGCCAGCACATCGGCGAGGATGACGCTCAGCAGCTGCGTGACGACATCGAGCTTATTGACGGTGTTTATCCCGAATTCGACGTCGAGACTTACCGTAATGCTGAGGTAGCTCCCGTATTCTTCGGTTCGGCTCTCAACAACTTCGGTGTGCAGGAACTGCTCAACTGCTTCGTAAAGATTGCTCCGTCGCCACGTCCCACACAGGCAGAGGAGCGTTTGGTGGATCCGGAGGAGCCTAAGTTCACCGGCTTCATCTTCAAGATTACAGCCAACATCGACCCCAACCACCGCTCATGTATCGCTTTCTGCAAGGTGTGCAGCGGCAAGTTTGAGCGTAACAAGCCTTACCTCCATGTACGTCAGGGCAAGACCATCCGCTTCTCTTCACCTACGCAGTTTATGGCGCAGCGCAAGAGCACCATTGAGGAGGCATGGCCGGGCGACATCGTCGGACTGCCCGATAACGGCATCTTCAAGATTGGCGATACGCTGACAGACGGCGAGAAGCTCCACTTCCGCGGACTGCCGTCGTTCTCGCCTGAGATGTTCAAGTACATCGAGAACGATGACCCGATGAAGGCAAAGCAGCTGGAGAAGGGCATCAATCAGCTTATGGACGAGGGTGTGGCGCAGCTGTTCGTCAATCAGTTTAACGGTCGTAAGATCATAGGTACTGTGGGTCAGCTCCAGTTTGAGGTTATCCAGTATCGCCTTGAGAACGAGTATAACGCCAAGTGCCGCTGGGAGCCCGTTCATCTTCACAAGGCATGCTGGGTGGAGAGCGACGACGAGGCAGAACTCGACCAGTTCAAGAAGCGTAAATACCAGTACATGGCAAAGGACCGCGACGGTCGCGACGTCTTCCTCGCCGACTCTGGCTACGTGCTGTCAATGGCACAGCAGGACTTTAAGCACATAAAGTTCCATTTCACGAGCGAATTCTAAAATTACGTATAGTGCTGCGGAGGTCACCGTATCTCAGCAGCATAAAAAGGAATATCCCACAGATCTCGCAGATATTCACAGATGTTCTTGAGAAAACTAAAATCTGTGTTAATCTGCGTAATCAGTGGGATATTACCTTTCAAGCAGCATATGAATGTTCTCCCACAGATCCAATAGATATTCACAGGTGTTCTTGAGTAACAAAAATCTGTGTGAATCCGCGTAATCTGTGGGAGAATACCTTTCAAGCAGGATATGAATGTTCTCCCGCAGATTCCACAGATATTCACAGATGTTCTTGAGTAAACAAAAATCTGTGTTAATCCGCGTAATCTGTGGGAGAATACCTTTCAAGCAGGATATGAATGTTCTCCCGCAGATCTCACAGATATTCAGATGTTCTTGAGTTAACAAAAATCTGTGTTAATCTGTGTAATCTGTGGGAGATTTTTTGTATGCAGACTATGCAAACTGTAGGAGCTACAGCTTCTTATATACAAAAAAGGCTTTAATGTAAGGTTTTGCCCTTGCATTAAAGCCTTTTGATATTTTAGGCATTCTTGTTAAGATGCCTTTTGTTTTTAGGCATTCAGCCTAATCCATGTTTCTTTACTTTACAACGAACTTCTTGCCGTTCTCGATAACGATGCCCTTGTAGCTGTTGTTTACGCGCTGACCTGCGAGGTTGTAGCGTGCGCCGTTCTTAACGGTGTTGTCGTTAGTAACGCCGTTGATGCCGCTCTCGTTGTCGTTGAGGACGAAGAGCATCGGGAGGACAGCGTTCTCCTGAAGCTTGTCGTATGCACCGAAAGAGGTGTATGTGCCGCTTCCGAACTGGATGAACTTGCCGTTGTTGGTGATAGAGAATGTGCCGTTCTCGTCAGCCTCTACTGTCCAAGCCTCAGACTTCTCCTTGTCGAACTGGAATGAGTTGTGCTTTGTGTCCATGTAGAGATAGCGTCCGTAGCAGTCCTTGATAGAGAAGCCGTCGTCGAGAGTCTCGAATGCGAACGAATCGTCGTATGAAGACTTGATCTTGAGCTCGTCAACAGTGCCCTCTACGTTGAATGTGCTGAGGTAGCCATAGTTGTAAGATTCCTTTGCGGGAATAGCGTAGTAAGTATTGCCGTCGCGCTGAGCAACAATCATATACTTCTTGCCGCTCTCAACAGCTGCTGCCTTCTTGTATACGTTGTAGTGCCATACGTATACGGTGCAAGTGGCGTTGCCTGCGCTGTAAGTGTCGTTCTCCTCAGAAGATGCTGTGATGACAGCCTTGCCCTCCTCGCCGCCAAGAGCGATGACACCCTCTGCGTTGACAGTGGCTACAGCCTCGTTGTCAGAAACGAAGGTAACGGCAGCTGTGGTCTCCTTTGTGAAGGTAGGAGCTGTAAACTCGGTGCCAACCTCGTGGTCGATTGTGGTCTCAGAGAACGCGAGATTAGCCGGCTGCTTTGTCTTGCCAGCTGCATCACCGGTGATAGTTACGGAAGCAAGGTCGAACTGTGCAGCTTTCTTGCTTTTGTTAGATCCGTAAGTGTTGTCTGTACCTACTGTGAATGTCACTGTAGTAGAACCGTTGGTATTGGTCCATGTTGTGATACCGTTCTCTGTGTCCACAGTAACCTGACCCTCAGAAGGAGTGACATCGCCCCACTGCTTCTTTCCGGCAACTGACATTGTGAAGACAATCTCCTTCATTGCAGGACCGCTGATGGTCAGCGTGTTCTTGGCGTAGTGACGAAGGTCCTTTGATGTGGTGTTCTGTGTAGGAACTGTCGTGCCGGCAGCCTTGTCAGCTTCGAAGGTGTAGCCCTCTGCTGTAAGCGTGTAGCCCACCTTGTCCTTTAATTTGGCGGCCTGCTTAGTGAAGTCTATTGTTGTTTGTGCAAACGAGAAGTTTGCCACCATGGCAACAACAGCCATCAATGTGTAGCGTAAAGTTTTTACCATAATTATAAGATTTTAGATGTTAATGAATTTTTGTCGTATGTGTTACGTTTTATGTTACAATGCAAAATTAGCCATTATCCGTTATAGTGCCAATACATACGCGTTAAAATAAGGTTAAAACAGGAAATATCAGTATGTTATATGTAAGAAGTGGAGGCTTATTTGTCCAGTTTGTCCATTTCCTTGGCTTCCCATTCCTCCCATTGCTTCATGGCTTCCTTCCAGTCTGTCTGCTCTCCCGTCTGGATGGCCTCCTGCTCACGTTCGGCAGCGTCACGTTCACGGTCGCGCTGTCTCTTCGCCTTCATGTCGGCGATGGTGCGGTCGTCCAGTATGAGGATAGCTCGGCGCTGAATGGCGTCCAGCAGTTCCTTCTCGCCGAAAGCCTTTCCCGGCTCGTTGAAGTCAGAGATGTTAAATTCGTACTGTGTGCGGAGCTGGTGTCTTATCTCTTTCTGACGCGCACGATTGGCGGCGTTCTTAAGGCGTAGCAGTTTTGCTATGCCGTCTATCTCGCTTTGCGAGTATTTGTTTCTTCCCATGTTGTTTAGTTGTTTTAGAATGCAAAGTTAAGAAATTTCAGCCACATTATCTCCTAACTGTCGACGAAGGAAGCACCCAAATGTTAAATTCTGATTTTTTCATCCCTTTTATTTGTTATTGTCAAAAATATGCTATACATTTGCGATATCATTTTTGATGATTTCGCTATTTTTTTACGAAATCGACTTATGAGGTTGGCAGCATCCTGCGCCAACCTCTTTTTTTTTGCCCTATTATATTGACGTTATATTGTCGGATTTTTGTTGTCGTATTATTTGGCGGTTACGTTAAAAGTTGATATCTTTGCAATGACTTAAACAAAAGACAAGTTGCCCCTATTTGAAACTTTAATATTAACAACATCAAAAAACGTACAGCCTATCGGAAACATTTACTTCATAAAAACAAAAAAATAATAACAAGATGAAGAAATTGCAGGATATGACCGACGAAGAGTTGGCCCTATCATATGTCGATGGGAATAATCGTGCTTTTGACCTGCTGTTGTCACGCAACCAGTCGAAGCTTTTCTCATACATCCTTTTCGTCGTCCACGACCGCGAGACAGCGGAGGATCTCTTTCAGGAGACCTTCGTCAAGGCCATCGTGCGCCTACAGGACGGCAGCTATACAGCCAGCGGCAAGTTCGGTGCGTGGATGATGCGCATCGCACATAATGTCGTGATGGACTGGTATCGCGATATGAGTTCGCGTCATATCGTGGAGGTGACAAAGGACAACGACCTTTCAAATATGGGTGGTGACGATGTACTCGAGGGCAACATCGAGGGACGTTACGTCAACACACAAGTGATGGCTGACGTAAGGCGCCTCATTGATACGCTTCCGCCCATCCAGCGCGAGATTGTCTTTATGCGTTATTTCCAGGAACTCTCGTTCAAGGAAATAGCCGAACTCACCAATGTAAGCATCAACACTGCGCTCGGTCGCATGCGTTATGCCATAATCAATATGCGCCGTACGGCACGTAAGCATGGCATAACGCTGCAACTCTCTGTATAAGGCTGCTCGCTTGGAGCAGCCCTTACAGATATCTTATGTTATTGAGGCAGCTCTGTTTAGAGCTGCTTCAAGTCATGTATTGTGGCTATCGGGTCAGCTGCCTTGAAGATGTAGCTGCCGCTTACGAGCACGTCGGCTCCCGCCTCTACGAGTAACGGGGCGGTCTCGGCGTTTACTCCACCGTCAATCTGTATCAATGCTTTGCTTCCCGACTCGTCAATCATTCGGCGCAGACGGCGTGTCTTTGCGAGGATTTCTTCGATGAACTTCTGTCCTCCGAAGCCGGGATTGACGCTCATAAGCAGCACCATGTCAACATCACAGATGATGTCCTCAAGCAGACATACTGGTGTGGAAGGATTCAGCGTAACACCTGCCTTCATGCCGGCGTCATGAATCTGCTGTATGGTGCGGTGAAGATGCACGCAAGCCTCATAGTGTACGTTCATCATCATTGCGCCCGTAGCAGCCACCTGGCTGATGTAGTTCTCGGGATGCACAATCATGAGATGCACGTCCAGCGGCTTCTTACATTCCTTCGCCACGGCTTTTATCACCGGGAATCCGAAGGAGATGTTAGGAACGAACACACCGTCCATTATGTCGAGATGCAGCCAGTCGGCCTCGCTGGCATTGATCATCTGAATGTCGGTTTTGAGGTCAAGGAAATTTGCCGAAAGAAGGGAAGGCGAAATCAGTGGTTTCATGAATTTATTGTTGTAAGTTTATGGGTTTGTTCTTTACTTTTTAGGGGTTATACGATTAATAATTAGTTCATGCAATACGACCCGTTGCGTCCGTTCTTCTTTATCGCGCAGTATGCACGTGCTATCTGGCGGATGATAGAAAGGGTGTTTTCAGAGGGTTTAACCTCTTCAGGAGTATAATGTGTCATAGGCGTTGGGTTTTGAATTGACAATATGTTTCTTCTATGCTCTATATCTATTTAACGCCCTAAGTTGGAATTTATTACATATTGCCGAAGATTTTTTGAATTACTGTTTATATCATAAAAAACGAGGTGGGCAAAACTGCTGATATAGCGTTTTGCACACCTCGTTTTCTTATATTATATATGTAGGCTTCTTGTTTTAGAAGCTGAGCATAAATCCGAATCGGATGCCGTTCTTCTTTATGCCGGGTCCGTTATAGTTCATACGTCTTACGTAGTCGATGGCGATGAGCTTGAATATGTTGTGCACACCCACTGTCACTTCCCAGTAAGGTGTCTTCTTGTCCATTACGCGTGCGCCGTTGGGGAACTGGAAGAGGGTGTTGTCTGCACGGTTGCGCTCCAGGAACGGATTGTTCTTGTCGGTCAGCGTGCCCCACATTCCCTTTACGGAGATATATTCGCGCCACTTCAGTTTCTTGATGAGCGGTATGCGGTTGAGCAGTTTGCCGTTCATATCCCATGCCACTGATCCGAAAGCGTAGCGGTCTGTGAGGAACTCCATGTTTTTCATCATCGAGAACGTGCCCTCCCATTCGAGGAACGTGATGTTGACGGGCGGCATGATGAGCAGCGGGAAAGGCACCTTGTCCCACTGTACGCCACCGTCCAAGTGGGTATCGACGTAGCCCCAAGAGCCAAGCCAGAAGCGCTTGTATATCTTCGCTTCAGTGTAGTTGAGCTTGTATTCACCTCCGAGGAAGTTCTTGAAGCCCATTGTGTGGCTCAGCGTAAACTCCGGTGCGTCAAGATTGACGGGCCAGCGGTGCTGCTTGGTGTTGATGAACGTCTGTCCTGGGCAGTAACGGAGCATTAACTTGCCCTCCGTGGTGCGTATCTGCCTTACATATTCCTTGCCGTCGGGTGCGAGGTTGGTGGCAACGCCGGGCATACGAGCGAACGAAAGGTCGCCGGTGGGCTCGTTGCTCTCTGCCTTCAGCGATGTATGGAACGACAGACCCCAGTCGGTCTCATACACGAACGAGAGTTTCTGACGGTTGTAGAAATACATCTGCTCCACCTTCTGAGTGCGTAACGACATGAACATGTTATCCTTGTTATGGATAAGGAACTTGTCGGCAGGCGACATAACGTCATATCCTGTCTCGAAGATGATGTTGCGCTGCGGGAACTCGAAGGGCACGTTCTTCTTGGCGTTGAGGCTGTATGTCACCTCTGTGCCGTAGTAATGCTTCTTCGACTTTGTTCCGTAGGCATAGAAGCCGTTCCAGAAGAGGTGCTTGTTGAGGTTGGCTGTGGTACGTCCGCTGAGGCGGAAGCGCCACTTGTCCACGAAGTTGCTTGATATGATGGTGGTTACCGGACCGATGTCGAACAGTGAGCGCTTGCGTGAAGAGCCGGTCTCAACGAAGTTCTCGGCGAAGGCTCTGAGTCCGAAGAGAATCCACTTGAAGTTCTTCGACTGTTCGATACGATGTATGAAGGCGTTCATTGACGACTCGCCCTTCGAGAGTTCCACCGTTCGGTATTGGTTCCAGAACGCCTCGTCACGTATCATCGCGTCAGCCTCATGCCTTGTCTTCGCCTTTCCCTTGAAGAGTTTCGACGGCAGTTCGTCGAAGGCATAGTCGTTATAACGTGTGGCTTTAGTCACAAGAGTGTTGGCGCCGAGCAGGGTAAGCTCTGCAGCAAGGTCGTCTTTCGAGAGCACCCATTCGCCGTTAGGCAGCTTGGCGTATTCCTGCGTAATCTTCATGTCGTGCACGAAGTTGACGTCGGACGTCTTCGGCAGCGTGAACGAGCAGCGCTTTACGTGCAGCGACGAGTCGGCGAGAATGTACAGATCGCCTCGGAAACCGAAGTCCTGCTGGTTGTTGGGGATAAACTCCAGATGATAACAGAGGTCGCGGTCCACGTAGACCGTGTCCTGGATGTAGAATCTGTAGAATGATATGGCAGTCTCGCCGATAGGACTCGTAAACTGATACTGCAGCAGTCGCATGTGGTCGTCGTAGATGTCCACGTCGGTGAACACCTCGCGCAGCATGGTGTTGAGAATCTCTCCCGTCTGCAGCACGTTGTTCACACCCTCAGAGCGCTGGCCCTTGATGATGTCCTTCTCCACACGCGGGTTCTTTCTGTAGATGTGCTGCGTAACGGTCTCGTCGTAAGTGACTGGCAAGATAAGCTTGCCGTTGTAGGGCGATGTCTCGATTTGGTCGCGTACGTAAGCCTTGTTCTTGAACTTGCCCGAATCGAGATCGGCTGGCTTGATGTCGTTCAACGAGAACGTAATCTTCTGATACTTGTTATACTGATAATAGTCGAAATTGTCCAGATGCGTGCGCTTCTTGGCTGCGATTACGCGCTTCATAAGCTCCACTGCAGGATTGTTCTTGCGCGAATAGCGCTCACGCTTCTGCTTGATAACCACCTCGCCGAGCGAGCGCGAGTCTTCCTTAAGGACAATCTTAAGATGCGACGGCGTGTTCGGACCCACCTTGATGGTTTGCGGCTGGAAGCCCACCGAACTGAACGTCAGTTCCCATCCGTTATGGCGTGCAATCTTGAACTTGCCGTCCAGGTCGCTGGCTTCAGCGACGTGGTGGCCCTTGTATATGGCACTTGCCAACGGTATGGGGTAACCGTCAGTATCATAAATTTCTCCTGTAATCTGCGCTTTGGCAACAACAGCCAAGAGCAAGAACATCAATGTAACGAAAAAAGACCTTTTCACGTTTGTTTTATACTAATTTATCCTATTATAGATTTCGAATATACTTTCCTTGTGTCGTAAAACCACATATTAGCTTTGCGGCTGCAAAGTTACATATAATAGTTTAAAAAAGGTAGAAAACTTTTTGCCTTTTAATATTTTTCTACTAATTTTGCACCTTTGTAGGATGATAGTGCCATTATAGGACACGTTTCGTGGCTGTTCTGGCGTATCTCTATACATTATATTATATATAATATTTTCGCGCCCTTAAATAATAATTTCACACAACACAACAAAGCGCCATTATGGGAAGCTTCAAGCACTCTATCATAACTTTCTCAAAGGCGCAATGCTCTGCGTGGGTGGCTTCTGCCGCCGACTTTGCCGTTACTCTCGCTCTCGTCAACATCTTCGGCATGTGGTACGGGTATGCCACGTTCATCGGCGCTGTCAGCGGGGGAATGGTAAACTGCGCCATCAACTATCGATGGGTGTTCCACGCCTTCGGAATGAAGAAGAAATACATTGCCCTGCGCTATATGTTCGTATGGGGAGTGAGCATTGCCCTCAATACGCTTGGCACGTGTCAGGTGACGGAAATGACAGGACTCAACTATGTCATCTCCAAGGCCATCGTTGCCGTACTTGTGGCTGTTCTGTGGAACTATCAGATGCAGCGCATCTTCGTCTTTCATGAAGGCAGAAGGTCGGTACAGAAAACAGAATAATAAAACAAATAAAAAAGAAATATGAATTATCGCGATTTTCTACAGAAGGTGATTTACGCCATTATCAATCCGCTTATCAAAGGCATGATAAAGGTGGGCATCACCCCTAACTTCATCACCACCACGGGCTTCGTCCTCAATCTCGTAGCCATGGCGATGTTCATCTATGCCGCAGAACTGCCCGAATGCGAGGCTTATGCCTGGGTAGGATGGAGCGGTGGCGTCATCCTCTTTGCCGGACTGTTCGATATGATGGACGGTCGTCTGGCTCGTATGGGTGGAATGTCGTCAACGTTCGGTGCCCTTTGGGACTCCACGCTCGACCGTTACAGCGAGCTTTGCACACTCTTCGGCATCTGCTATTATCTCCTTATGCACGGCTCGTGGGACTGGGCTGGCGTCGTTACGTTCACCGCTATGGTTGGTTCTGTAATGGTGAGCTACGTACGTGCACGTGCCGAAGGACTTGACATCGAGTGTAAGGTGGGTCTGATGCAGCGTCCTGAGCGCGTCGTGGTGACAGCCGTAGGAGCTGTCTTTTGTGGCGTATGCGCCAATCTTTGGGTGCTGGTGGTGCCGATGATCATCATCGCCGTCCTCGCCAATCTCACCGCTTTCTGGCGTGTGGCCCATTGCTACCGCGAGCTCGGCAAGCGTGACAGAGGCGAGCAGTAATTTTTTTCTCTTTTAAAACCACATCACAGTGTTCAGCATTAACCTCATTATTTTCTGGCTGGTGCTTCTCGCCGTGCGCCCCACACGCAAGATAGCACTGGCTCTGGCGCCGTGGCTGGCATTTGCTGTCAGCTACGACTCGATGCGATTCTTCCCCAATTATGAGTTTCGCCCGATAGACATACGTGGGCTTTTCGAGGCAGAACGTTCCCTCTTCGGCATCACCACAGCCACGGGCACGCTCATCCCCGGCGAATGGTTTAACATCCACAACTGTGCCTTTGCCGACTTTATGGCAGGCTTCTTCTACCTTTGTTGGGTGCCCGTGCCTCTGGGATTTGCCATCTACCTTTATCTAAAAGGCAAGCGTGAGGCTTATCTCCGCTTCTCCATAGCCTTCCTGTTTGTCAACCTCGTGGGTTTCGTGGGCTACTATATCCATCCCGCCGCCCCACCATGGTATGCCATCCATTATGGTTTTGAGCCAATCCTCAACACTCCGGGCAACGTGGCAGGACTCGACCGCTTCGACACGCTCGTCGGTTTCCCCGTCTTCCACTCCATTTACTGCAACAACTCCAACGTGTTCGCAGCCGTGCCTTCGCTGCACGCCGCCTACATGCTCGTCACCACCATCTATGCCGTGAAGAGTCGTGAGCATATTCTCACCACCTGTGTCTTCGCTTTCATCTGCATGGGCATCTGGTGGACCGCAGTATATTCCACCCATCACTACATCATAGACGTCCTTCTCGGTATCCTTACAACCATCATTGCCGTTGCAATGTTGGAAGGCGTAATCTTCCGCGTAGGCTGCGTGAAGAGAGGAATGGAGAAATACATCGCCTCAATAAAGAATTAAGAATAAAGTGGCGGAGGTCTCTGGCCTCCGCCATACCAAGTTCTTCATCCAAGTCCTCAATTTGTTTCGATTACGGATCTTTTTCTTTCCCTCTCTTAATGGCGTATCCTCCAATAAAAATCGTCATATCCGTAATTACTACTCACTACTCAATAATCACTCATCACTATTCAGATGCACTCCCTTTATTTTCGCTTTATACAGTTTTCCTTGGGCATTTACGAAGGAAAGGAATTTTTGGACGGAATCGCCCTTTGCGGCTTCGACTGGGCGCTGTTGTACCGTTTCGCCAAGAAGCAGATGCTGTTGGGGGTGCTTATGGAAGGAATATCCAAGCTCCCTAAGAAGGTGGCACCCGAGCATGCGTTGCTGATAAAATGGTTTGCGGAGAGTCAGAAGATCAGACAGCAGAACTTCGTCATCAATAAGGCTACGGCTGACGTGTATTCTAAAATCAGGGCTGCAGGCTGTCGCTGCTGCATATTGAAAGGGCAGGGCAATGCGCTGATGTATACCAATCCGTATGCCCGTATGTCTGGAGATGTGGATGTGTGGGTGAATGCATCACGAGAGGAAGTGCGCCGACTTGCTGCTGTGCTGACGAAGGACAATGGCAGCATCGGCAAGGAAAGCCTTAATCACATCGAACTGAAGATGAATGGGGTGGAGGTGGAGCTGCACACCACTCCTGCCATCATGAACAATCCTCTGCACAACCACAGAATGCAGCAATGGTTGCGCCGTAACGCAGACCTGCAATACAGCAATCTCGTTACGCTCCCTAATGTCAGCACTCCGATAGCCGTTCCAACCAATACGTTCAACATCATCTATCAACTCTACCACCTTTACCACCATTATTTCTTCGAAGGGGTAGGGCTGAGGCAAATCATCGATTACTACTTCGTTCTTATGAATTGCGAAGAAGTAAGAAATTCAAAATTATATAACTCAAAATCGCAGGCGAAGCCGCGAACAATTCCTAACTCAAAACTCCTAATTCAAAACTCGCTCAAACGCTTAGGTTTGAGCACATTCGCTGGTGCTATGATGTACGTATTGCATGCGGTTATGCGCTTGCCGGAGGAAAGGATGATAGTGCCGATGGATGAGCGCCGTGGACGTATGCTCTTGTCAGAAGTGTTGCGCGGCGGCAACTTCGGACAGTTCGACGATCGCCGTCCTTCCACCAATGGCTTCATCAGCCATAACCTCCAGCGTCTCCAACGCGACCTCCGTCTGCTAAGATCCTATCCTCAAGAAGCGCTGCCCGAGCCATTCTACAGACTTTGGCATTGGTGCTGGAGAAAAACGAGGTAAAATTTTGAACAAGAAATAACAATAAGGCGTACAACCTTAATCTTTACGATTTTGGGTTGTACGCCTTTTTCGTTGTCATTGAATTGGTTTATTTCGCTGCTTTTGTGTTTTTAACGAACCACCACTTTCTTTCCGTTGACAATGTATATGCCTTTAGAGGTCAGAGTGGTTATGCGGCGGCCCTGCAGGTCGTACCAATCGGCTGTGGACGCGTCATCGCGTTTGATGCTTTCAATGCCAGTCGGGTCTACATAGTTGTGCTTGCTGTAGTAATAGTGGCACACGTTGCGATAGCCGTCGGCTGCAGTCTCTACACTCTCAAGCAGATAGTTGGTGTCTGGGAGATACTCGTATGTGATGTTGCCACCCTTGCTGTAGGTCTCCTCAACCAGTCGGTCGTCATCGTCAAGACGGTATGTTATTGTACTTACTATGGTCTGATTGCCGTCATAGATGTCGGCAACGATGTTACCATCATTCTCATACACCCTTTTGGCTTCTGTCGGCCCCCAGTCAAGTTCCCAATCGTACTTGTCCGTGTTCCAACTATAACACCACATTTCTTCACCATCCTCATATTCGTCGTAATCCTCTTCCATTTCGAGAGGCATCAACGGGTCGGTATAGTTGTATTCAGGATTAGCAGGAACGGATGCGGTGCTTACGAGTTTCTGATAATAACTACCGCCTGCCACAACGCCAGTTGACACATAGTAGTTTCCTTGAGTATTCCATACGCCATCATTGTTTTCTATAGAATGATGGCCGTCGGTCATATCATCGATAAACTTCGGCGTTTTAGCTGCACGCGTTGCGAGACGTTTTCTGGCTCTTGCTTTGCTCCAATCTACCTTGGTCCACGGGCCATCCCAGCTGTCGCCATCATATTCTGCCTCGCCGGTCCATATACCTTTCTTGTTATACAAGTATTCAATCTTGACGAAGTCGTTTTCGCTGATGCTATGGTCAATCGTCCATGCCATGTGTCCATCGGCGTTATATCCTACTCGTACCTCGCCGTAGTCGGTCACGGTCGACGTATCGTTGTTATCGTGGCCAGACTTTATAGAAGTCTCCTTCCATGTTCCTCTAATGAGTTGTCCGTTGGCGTTCCACTCGTATGTACTCTCACCCTTATCACCATCGTCGGCATAATAGTAAGAAGAGGTTGCTATACGTCCAAACTGCATTAACTCGTCCTCCGGATATATCTGACCGCCACCGTCTAATGCTTCAATAGCTTCGCGCAGCGACAGCTTCTTTGCGTAGTCGTCGGCGTAAGTGTATTCATTCTTATATGATATTTCAGATGAGGATTTGTTGTATTTGATGACGGATAGCAGGCGACCGCTATTGTCCCATGCGAAAGTGGAAGTGTGCTCGCTTGTTACCTCGCCATTCTTGCTATAGTAGCGCATTGTCTCCTGTACGGGGCGGGTGCCGTCAGCGTTGAGTTTAAATTCACGTTCAGACGATTTCCACATTTCTCTCTCTATGCTTCCTACCGTGATTTGCAGAAAGCCTTCGCAGTTATAGACACGTTTGTACAGTTTGTCGTTTTCAGTTTGCCATACTACCTTACGGAATTCCTCAACATACAGCTCGTTTATATCCATCGTGGTTTGGTCGGAACCATTTGTTTCCGCCGTAAGATCATACAAAAGTCGACTTTCCCTGATGCTATTGTAGTTTGTATTGTCGGCGTATTTGTCTACCGGTCCGGAGTATTCTCTCTTCTTATAGCCGCGTATGTACTCCTTTTTGCTGTCGATGTCGTATCCATAATTGATTTTCTCCACGCGGTTGCCCCACTGGTCGTAGGCGTATGTCTCACTTAGGTGAGTGGTTCCGTCGTCGTATTTCTGATAGTGACGCTCCCATGTCGTGTCGCCTATCACTTCCACTTCGGCTTTGTTCTTCTCAGTGGTCTTGTTGCCAGCCTTGTCCACGTTGTAGGCAGTTCGGGCTGTACACTGTCCGTCGGCGTCGAACACATACTCCTGGCGATACGAGTTGTCGGTGTCGAGCACCCACTGTCCCGCATCTTTGTTGTATTCCATGACCGACGTGATATATCCATACTCGTTGTATTGATATTCCTTCTTGTGCGTGTCGCTTTCCACTCTGTCGAGCAGCGTAAGCTCGGTAGAAGGCATTACAGCCTTGATTTTTCTGATAGGCACATTGTTTTGTGCCACCGCAGGATCTGCCTGCAGAAGCATTGCCGAGGCAATAGTAAATAATAGGGTAGAACTTCTCATATTATATGTTTATTAAGTTTTGACAAATCCGAAATCTCTTTGCTGCTAAGTCCTATGGCGAGCAGACTTAATATCTCCTTTTCGCGTGTGGTGATACTGTCCTTTATATCGGTATTCATGTAGCTGGTATTTGGTAATGAGTACGCTGTTTGGTTACAAAGGTATAGAAAAATAATAGTAAATATATTCCTTTTAATACAGTAACCCCCTACCAAAAACTAAGAACTATTGTTTTTGGTAGGGGGTCAGCTATGGTTTTCCGTAGTCAGCCGAGCCACTGTCCGACCGACATAAAACGCTTTATAGCTATCCGGCATCAGATGTTTGCCTTCAAGCCCAATTCAGTTGCCCGGCTTATCATTTCGGCAGCGTTGGCAACATTGAGTTTCTGCATGATACGACGGCGGTGGAACTCAACGGTATTGGCACTGATGCCAAGCCTTAAAGCCATGTCAGCAGCCGAAAGTCCCATTGCCGTGAGACTGACGACCTGCTTCTCGCGGTCGGACAGACGGTCGGGATGGCGCTTCAATGAATTGAGCAATCGGAAGAAGGTTGGACTATAGTAGCCCTTGCCGTCACAAAGACTCTTGACGGCCATAAGCAGTTCCGCAGCGTTGTCGCTCTTCATCACCACCGCCTCGGTGTCCATATCGGCTATCTCGCCTACCGACCAGGGTTCTTCGTGCATGGTATATACCACCACTTGTGTGGCTGGTTGTACGTCGCGAACGTGCTCTATGAGCATGGATCCGCTTTCGCCGTTGAGGTCGAGATCGGTTATAAGTATGTCTACTTTATGTCGGTTGAGCATCTGTTCTGCCTCTTCAAGACCTGCGGCATCCACGATACGGGCTTCGGCAAACGACGAAGCCAGCAGGGCGTGTATGCCCTTAAGCACTATGGGGTGGTCGTCGACGATGAGTATTGTCATTGTTTTCAATTGGTAAAAGTGTGATTATGTGGTGGTGAGTCGGTAAGTCAGCGTCAGCCTATGGCGCATGTCAGCCTCACTTACAGTCAGCTTTGCGCAGATGCGGTCGGCACGTTTCTGCAGCGTCTGCTGTCCTATGCCATGGTAGGAGGTGTGTCTGCCGTCTGCCGAACTGGCGCCTATGCCGTTGGCAACGCATACGCATAGGTTGCCGTCGGATGCAGTTAGCGATATGTCTATGGCGCTGTGGTCGCCGTATTTCATAGCATTGGCTGTCGACTCCTGAATGATGCGGTAAATCTCGTACGCCACCTGTCGCGGCAGACTGCTCCAATCGAACGCAGTGTCTATCTTGAGCGAGATGTCGCGGCCACCGTTCTTGCTGATGGCGGCTACATACGAGCGCACCACAGTGTCGAGTGTGACCGTGGCGAAACATGGAGGCATAAGCTCGTGCGACAACTGGCGCACGTTGCGCCATACGTCGTCGAGATACTGCTCGGCATGAATGCTGTCGGTGGCAAGCATCAGTTTGGTGGCGAGGATGTCGTTGCACACGCCGTCGTGCAGCTCCTTGGCTATGCGCTCACGCTCGCTCTCGAGTCCGTCGATGTAGCTCTGCTTCTCGTGCAGCAACGCCCGCTGTGCAGCGATGCGTCTGCGATAGAGCATAATGCCCACCACTCCTAGCAGCAGCACTACCGCCACCACAAGCCACAGCACCTGATTGGCTTTCTCGGCAGTTTCGCGTCTGGATTCAGCCAGAGCCATTTCCGTTTCCAGAGTCTTGTATTTCACCGTGAATTCGCTCATGCTTTTCTCTATGTCGCTTTGCTTTACAGAGTCGAGCACGGCATAGGCACGGTTCATGAACGCGAGCGCTTCCGCGTTGCGATTCATGTTCTCGAGACATTGGGCTTTCATGCGCAGCATCTTATCTGGCGGCATTGCCTGGTTATGGGTGCCGCTGGCGATGATGCTGTCCATAAGTGCGAGTTGCTCGGCGTATCTATGCTGCTTGCCAAGAAGACTGGCCTTGACCTCAAGAATGCCCAAAACTCCGTTGCTATTTACTGCCATTCCGTCCATTACACGGTCGGCATATTGCATGTATTGCGCCACCGCTTGATAGTCGCCCAATGCGCTGTACGATTTCAGGATGATAGAGAGAAACTTCAGCGTGAGCACGTTATAGCCTACGCTCTTCACCTCCTGCCAGCACGGCAGCATAGCGTCGAGCGCCGCCTGGTGGCGGTTCTGCCTCAGATATATACCTCCGATGTTGGCACGCGCCGACAATCGCTGTATGGTGTCGTTGGCTGCAAAGGCTGCCTTTTCGGTCTTTTCGGCATAGTGAAGAGCCTCTGCAAAGCGGTTGCTTTCGGAGTATAACACCGTGACACAGTTGTTCAGATATATCTCATATTCGGCATTGTGCTTGGCAAGCGCCATCTGTATGCCATCTTTATACTGCACCAGAGCCGAGTCGGTCTTGCCAAGCCTGCGGTAGGCTATGCCCATAGTGCCACGCAGATTGAGCATAGCGTCCACGTCATGCAGTTTCTCTGCCAGACGGTAAGCGCCCTGAGCCACGCCGACGGCATCTGCCATGCGCCCCATGTCGACAAGCGTCACTGCCTTCTCGCTCAAAAGCCAGCATCTGGTAGTGTCAGCCGGGTGCATCAGCAGGGCACTGTCTGCCAGAGCCAATGCTCCTTGTTTGTCGCCTCCGGCGTTGAGCTCGGCTACACGTTCGAGCATGGAGTAAGCTGGGTCGGACACTGATTTGTGTTCGGTTCTGTTGCATGCAAGCATCAGAAGCGCAAGTAGTAATGGTAGAATTTTTCTCATTTGCGTGGGTTTTGGTATGAATCTCTGATGCAAAGGTAACGATAATGTTCTTACCTGTATAATTCATAGGGGACTTTATTTGATACCTTCATGTCCAACATGCAAATATCGTACAAAGAGTAAAAAGCTGTTACAAAATAAAAATTGATTCTAGAGATTTAGATTGCTGTTTTTACGGTGTTTTACTGTGCAAACAGCACCCCTGCTTAACAATAGCGCCACTTTTATCATGCAATAGTGCCACTATTAGAGTGTAAAAGTGCGCTATTGCATGATAAAAGTGGCACTATTGGAGTGTAAAAGTGGCGCTATTGCAACCCAATGAAGCTTGTTTAGCTCAGTCATTCATTGCACACTTCTCTTCTTAGTAGTGTAATCTACAGAGTGTCAGTGTGTTGTCGCTGCACGCTCAAAACTCAAGAATTTCGCACCAAAGATTTTGTTGTGCGTCTGGCTCATAGTATTGAGCATCAGAAATGCAAATATTGTCTTCAGCGGAACCTCCGAAGAACTAGAAATAACCCGCTAAATGAGCTGTCGTTTCTGGTGGCATAAATGAAACACTCCATTAAAAATTCCTTAGGTTTAACACTAACTTGTGTTTAACACCATGTATAAATCCTTGCGCATGGCACATGAAAAACTTCTTATGTGTGAAACGAACTTACACAGGTGTGGGCTATCTTTGCATCAGAATTTTTAATTGATATACAATGGAGAAGTTTGATATTAATAAAGAAATGGCGAAGTTAGAAGGACTGTCCCAAATGGTGAGGATGAGGAAGAGGATGATTTCGCCTTCTAAATATAGACAAGTATGGAAAATAAATCTTATTTGAGAACCATATTGGGAGGAACTGATTTTAGAAGTCTTTCCCTCATGGAGAAAATATTATGTATTAATGTAGTGCTATTATGGTTATGCAAACGTCGTGTAAAAAAGATATGGAGCAGATGGACTTGCTCCAAGCATTCGAAATAATCGTAGATAAGGCAAAGAATTCTTCTCTGGGTGAGAAGTTCTATGAGAAGACTGATTCATATCTTGGATTTGTCTCCGATAAACTGGACATATCCAAGCGTGCCAGTGCCATCATGGCCTTGTTTGCCGACAGATGCGATGACAGTCACATCCAGTTCTCGGACTTTACGGATTTCTTGGGCTGCCGCATCCTTAGCTTGCTTCGATATGCCAATGAGATCCAAGAGCTTGTTGACAAGGAATATATCTGCCGCAATAGGGATGAAGGTTTCTATTATACCATCCCAATGGAGGTGATGGAGGCGTTCCAACATAATGAGCGTTATAATCCTATGGATGTGGAGGAACTTACAGCCAGAGAACTATTTGACAAGTTCGATGAGTTGTTTACAAAATGTCGCCGTAGGAAACTTGACAGGCAAATATTGAAAAAGAAGCTCAGGGCATTGGTTCGCAAGAATGAGAACCTGGCTTTTGTCAAGGCCATGTCTTCATTTGACATAGATGATGAGGATACAGAGTTTTCTCTTTTTCTGTTGTTCTGTACACTCTTTGTCATAGATGGTGATGACGATATCCGCTATCACGACTTGGAATTTCTCTACGAGGAGGGAGAGGCTGACTGGAGATGGGCAAAGAGAGACTTGAGTCAAGGTGATCATTTGTTCTTAGTGGAGAAGTTTATCGAGTATACCAATGACGATGGCTTTGTGGATAGAGAGTCGTTCAAAATTACGGATGATGCCAAGAAACAGCTTTTCTCGGAACTCAACCTATCATCCATGCGTGGTTCTCGCCCGAAGGGTGGCATGCTATCCTTTGAGGACATCAGCCCCAAGCAACTATTCTACAATAGCAAGGAACAAAGGCAAGTGGAAGAGTTAACTTCCCTCTTGGATGAGGAGCATTTCCAGCGTATCAAAAATCGATTGAAAGAAGCCAACTTCAGAAGCGGCTTTGCCTGCCTTTTCTATGGTGCGCCTGGTACAGGAAAGACAGAGACTGTGCTTCAGATAGCCAAGAAGACTGGCCGTGACTTGATTCAGGTGAACGTTTCAGAGGTTAAGAGCATGTGGGTAGGCGAGAGCGAAAAGAATATCAAGAGCATCTTCGATGATTATAAGAAGAAGGTGAAACAATTAGCCAAGGCACCCATCTTGCTTTTCAACGAGGCTGATGCCATCATCGGCAAGCGTCAGGTGGGGGCGGAAAGAGCCGTTGAGAAGATGGAAAACAGTATTCAGAATATCATCCTTCAGGAGATAGAACAGTTGGATGGCATCCTCATTGCCACGACCAACCTCCCAGAGAACATGGACAAGGCCTTCGAGCGCCGTTTCCTCTATAAGATACAGTTTGAGAAGCCAGACTTGAATTGCCGTACTCAGATTTGGCAAGCGATGATTCCGCCTTTGAATGATGCCGACGCCAGTTACCTGGCGGTCAAGTATGATTTCAGCGGTGGTGAAATAGAGAACATCGCCCGTCATTTTACCATCCAGACGATATTGCATGGTCAGCCAGAGAACATGGTCAAATTCCTTGTTGAGTTTTGTGAAATTGAAAGACTGGAAGGGAGCCGTACCAAGAGAAAAATTGGATTCTAACGACTGATATATAACAAAAAAGTATGGAGAAGTATATATTTTTAGATTTTGATGGAGTAATCAATACTCCAAAAGGTAAATTTGCTAAGAAAGCTGTAGTCAATTTGCTCCATTTGGTGGAAAGAAGTGATGCCAAGATCATCATTTCTTCCACTTGGCGATTGCAAGGCATGGAGTACATACAGAAGTTGTGGCAGGAATACCACTTACCTGGCGAAGTTATAGGTTTGACACCTTCTTGTAATTCCATTAACCTTAGCAATGTAGACGGCCAGGAGGAATGGCAAGGCTTACATGGGTGTAAAGGCTTGGAGATTGCAGAATGGTTGAGATTGAACGCTAAAGAGCCTTATCGTTATATAATTCTTGATGACGAGGAGGGTATCCTATTTGCCCAACGAGAACATCTTGTGTGCGTAGATGGCAGCAAAGGCCTTAGTAAAGCTGATGCAAGAGTTTCACTGAAAATCTTGAATGCCCAAAAGGTGAGCTGGGTTAAACGATGGTTTTATCATTTTTTAGAATTTTTGTTCCTCTATGTATTCTTGCAGGCAATTTTTTGGGCTTATATCTATTGGTTACCAAATCTGGGTCTTTGTAGGTTTGAATATCGGGCTGCTCAGTGGCATGAACGCCTACTTGATCATCATTTTCCTTGGCAATAATAATAAAAGCGGTAAATACGAATTAAACGTATTCACCGCTTTAACCATTTCATGAAGGAAGTTACCCATGAAGGTCAAATCTTATATTTCTTCATAAGGTTCCTCAACCTTTCTGCCACTTCATCTCTTAGCCATAGAGGTTCCAACACTTCCATGGCGTCCATGTTCGAAAAAATCTCCTGTTCAAAATCAAACTCTGGTTTCAGGTGATACTCAAAGATAGAGTATTCGTCAGTTCGCTTTGTTTCCTTTTGTGAGTCATGGAGAGGCAGGTTGCGTATATAGTTACTTTGAAAGGCATCCACTTTGAGCACAACTTTCTGGACCTCAGAATCCTTGTTGTTGGTGATGCCAAAGCAATCTTTGAAGTAATCAGCCGGTTCCAAGTCCTTAGGCATCTTGAACACTTTATCTGAAATAATGACATTCTCCATGCGGTCCAGGGCATAGCAGCGGACATCGTCGGTGCCAGGGCTATAAGCTATCACATACCAACGTTTCTTGAAAGCTTTCACGAAGTAAGGATGGATGTCAAACTCATTATATTTCTCGGCATTGTAGCTGTAGTAAGATATGAAGATGACACGGTTGTCACGCATGGCCTTGATGATGTCTTCCAGATAGTTTCTGCCCGAAGGCATGTCCTCCAGCAGTACTCTATCCTTGAGCTTACGACTATTGCCCACCATCACATTGAGCGAGAAGGCGTTCAGCAACCAGTTTCTTGCACTTCCTTCCTCGAAACAGTCGCCACACTCTATGTGATAGCGGTATCCGCTGCCACATTCGATGGTAATCCCAAACAGTTCCTCGACGGCATGGAGATTGTTGATGAAGGTTCGTCGAGAGAGTTCCGTTCCTTCACTAATGTCAGAATCCAACCATCTGCTTTGAATCTCCTTCAAGGTAATGCCACCTCGTTTTCTTGCCCTATGGATGGTTTCCACGAGCCATACATATTTGTTGAGTTGATTGATAGCCATATTCTTTTATAGATTGCAAACTCGGTCATAAGTCATTTTTAGGAATGGGGTAAAGTTGTCCCCCATTCCATAAGCATCCCATAAGATTTCTTCAATCTCATTGAAAGATATGCTTCTTAAACATTCTGCTATTGTCTTCGCATCCTTTACAGTGCTTTTATATTTTGTAGACTTTTCCATAGCTGTATCTTTAATGTCTGCTGCAAAAGTATTATGAAGGTGTTCCAATTATTAGCACAGGTTGAAAAAACTTCTGTTTTTGTGAGTTTTTATAAGAAACAATTAACCTGTATTGATAATTGAGTCAGCACGTCAATATCTTTGCCGGCAAATAACGATAAAAACATGAGATATGACATTGTACGAATTATTACACAAGGTATCGTTTGACGAGATTGCGCCATTTTTGTCGAAAAGCTATGACGCAGGCAGAAGATGTGATTATTTAAAGGAACTCATTGAGAAATATGATTTAGCGAAGGGCCTTAACCAACACAATAGTATAATAAGCATAAGTGCCTCACCAAAGCATCCTCTCCAGCCACAAGAACTTGAAACCTTGCAACGTTTGTTGTACAGAAGTGTCAGTGAACCGCAGTTTTGCTTGAAAGCAGACGATACGCTTGGCGAGGACTTGCGGATAGATTTCGCTTTTTACAGTATGTAATTTAAGGATAAGGTTAAACGACATTTTAAATCAAGATTATAATATGCTCTACTTGAGCGAGAAGACCGACAACAGGAATGAAGGGTTAAGCCCAGAGCTGACTTCCGACATGCATCTCATATATCCGTTCCACAACCTCTATGAACATACATGCTTCTCAATCTTTGACCTTTTATGGGTGCGCGATTTTAATGTGGAAATCTCCGTGGAATACGATTATGCAACATATAAGGAGTGATTTTTTAGCATAGATGTAATGACTAAAATTTTTTTTGTAACTTTGGGCACTTAAACATTTCATTAATTCTAAATACCTGGGTTACGCATGACAACACTGGAAAAATACATTTGGGTGGTCAACGCTCTATATCGTGCTGGTAGCCACGGACTGTCACTGAAGGAACTAAGCGACAAATGGGAGCTTGACGAAAGCATAAGCTATGGCGAACCTCTTCCGCGCCAGACCTTCAACCGTTGGAAAGACAACATACTCATGTCGCTTGGGGTGAATATCGACTGCCGACTAAAGGGCGGCTATCGTTACTACATCTCCAACCCAGAATGTCTTGCCAATGGCGAACTGTTGCGTTGGCTGCTCGATACCTATTCTACTGCCAATACGTTGTCACAAAATACGTTGCTCAAAGACCGCATCCTTGTAGAGGAGATTCCGTCGAGCCGTCATTTCCTTACGGATATAGTTGATGCCATGAAGGGCAACAACATCATAATGGCTACTTATCGGAATTTCCACTACAAGAATTCCTATACATTCCCCATTGCGCCATACTGTCTGAAAATGTTCCAGAAGCGTTGGTACGTGCTCGCGCTGAGCATCAACGAAGACAGGTCGCGCATCTACGGACTTGACAGATTTGAGAATATAGAAATAACAAAAGATCATTTCAAGTTCCCTATCGACTTCAATGCTAAGGACTATTTCTCCAGCTTCTTCGGCATAGTAATAGATGAGGATATACCCTTGCAACGAATTGTTGTTCGTGCCTTTGGTGCACACCAACACTACATGCGCTCTCTTCCGTTGCATCTCTCACAGAAAGAGCTTTGTCCTTGCAATGAATATGCCGACTTCGAACTTACGCTTCGTCCCACTTACGACTTCATAATGGAGTTGCAAAGATATGGGACGATGATAGAAGTGATGGAACCACAATCGCTAAGGCAGACAATGAAATGTTGTATAAACGATCTTTGCGAATTGTATAAAAACGATTAATTTTCAGACTAAATAATATTAACTATGGAAGATTTTGATTTTGATATAGAAGAAGTATTGGAACACTTAGAAGGTCTAAATGTCATAGAAAAGTGGCAGGCATTAGATGACCTAAGCAATAATTTGAGTGACATCCTGGAGAATGCTATAAATGAAATCAGTGACGCGCAAGATAGGATTAATAATGAATATGCAGCTTCTTGCTATAAGAAATTTGTAAGAGAGATTAAATTGTTTATCAATGCGAATTTCCAAGACCAAAAGCCTGACATAAGTGACGACTGTAGGTGTACAATTATTTACAATGGAGTTTCAATGGTAGTCCGTCCCAGTTGTATCTGTGGAAAATGGAGTATTGTTGCTTATAAGTCTATACCTGGAGGAAGCAACAAGCCCGCTCAAGAAATAATCGGTAAGCTGGGAGGAAATGCCAAAACAGAAACGTTATCTGTTTCAGAAGAAGAGGTCGTCCCTAAAATGAAATTGGCTTTGTCTTTATCCGACCATTACCGGAAATGATATGGCAAAAGGATCTGTTTTTTCGAATCTTCCTACATTTCGAGTGATACGACAGTCATGCAATGTGTATAGTCTCGGTTAGAAGTATTCTTCATTCCTAAAGCCATACACATTGCGTTCCGTCACTTTTATTATTATACATCTCTATATTTCCTATATATGACAATCACCCCATACAAGTATTCCTCTTTTATATGCAAGTTAATGCAAAACTCCGAATGTGTCACTTCTGAGCGATGACAGAATTTACAATCTGATCAAGTTGCTCAAACACTTCCTTTTTCCCAAGATACAGATCGGCTCATCCGATAAAGTCCGTGGCATCCCTACCCAAATATATCAACGATACATGATAGATTTTCCGTAAAGATGTTTACCTTTGCTGTATGAAAAATGATGTCAGCATTAATATGTACAAGGGACTT
>NZ_NOVE01000030.1 GCF_002265625.1 Prevotella sp. 885 | reverse complement strand
GAATCACTCAACTCCAAGCTTAAGGCATTTAGAGGCCAACTGCGTGGAGTTAGGGACATACCGTTCTTTTTCTATCGTGTATCGTTGATATTTGGGTAGGGATGCCACGGACTTTATCGGATGAGCCCATTTTTGTTTGTGGGGCATTCCCGCCATTATCCATTAATATAAAAAATCTTAGCAAAGAAGTTTTAGGGTATTGCAAGGAAATAGGGCTTATTCAGCCTCAACGTGAGAGCCAAGCAAAAGCAGATTTTCGTTTAAAATATGGCGAGTGTTTAAATGATATAGACGCTTTCTTTGCAAAGTTGAAAGCAATGGATGGAAAAGATTTGGTAAAGACTTATTATAAAAAACACTTTGAAAAGAGTGCCAAGAATTTCAAACAATTCTTTAATGAAATTCAGGCGATAGTACCAGAGCGCAAGGGTGAGAGAGGTTGGAATTATGAGGCATTGATTAAGTATGTATAAGTGTAAAGGAGGGAGGCGAAAGCCCCCCTTTTTTTGTTTTTTCCTTTTATTTGTCTTATACGTTTTCCGCCATAATTCCATTATTTTCCATTGTTTCCATTATGCTTTTTATTTCCTGAGATTCGGCTTAATTTTGCACCGTCAAGTTTTGGCAGTGGGTCGGCTTCTGTTTGCTCCACGCTAACACTTGAAACGGAATAGGTGGGGCAGAAGCCCAAACAGACACCGAGAGCCGCAAGTAAGAAATAAAACGTGTATAATATGAGAATAGAAACTTTGTTAGAAAGCGGTGCTAACGTTTCAATAATGGTTACACCCACAGACTTGAAAGAGTTTGCTCTGAGCCTGATTCAGGAAGCGGCAAAGATGGGAAGCGAGCAAAAGACACCTGAAAGCTACCTCACCCAAAAGGAGGCAGCGGAAAAACTGAATGTGTCTGAAAATACTTTGTGGCGATGGAAGAAAGCAAAGTATCTCGTACCGTCAAAGGTGGGCAATGCGGTTTATTACAAGTTGTCAGACATTGAAAAGCTATTGGAGGGCAGAGGATGAAGCAATACAAGTTTTACGATCTGATGGACGATTTGCCTGATGAGGTGCAAATGGCAGTCAGGGAAGCAAGAAAGCCGTTTGGTGCTGAGGCTGCAAAACGTTGGGGCTTGTGTGAAACCTCTGAGGCATACGAAATAGACATTACTCAGGTTTACCCAGAGCCACGTTTCACGGTGCGCCTGAATGGTGTGGGGACATTACCAAGGGGCGACATTCAGGCAGTAAAGGCGAAGAGTAAGAACGGAAAGAGTTTTCTTTGTACTGTTTTTGTCGCAAGCGTGATGGGGTGCAAGGATTTCCAATTTGAAGCCGTTGAGGATGGCGCAAAGGTGCTCTATTTTGATACGGAGCAAAACGAGAGGAACACGGCTGCGCTTGCAAAACGTGTTTACTCCCTGATGAAGTGGAGCACAGAGCGGAACAATGAATGTTTTAAGGCTTATTCTTTGCGCTCTGCTGCGATTGCCGAGCGGTTGCCTATCATTGAAAGGGTAGTCAGGGAAAACGCTCCCACAGTGGCAGTAATAGACGGTGTGGCTGATTTGTTGGAGGATTTCAACGATGTGGGGCAGTCAAGCGAAATTATTAACTCCCTGATGAGGCTTTCGGCTGAGAATGATGTGGCAATAATAAACGTGTTGCATACCAACAAGCGCAAAGATGATTCAGATATGAAAGGACATTTGGGCACGTTGCTACTACAAAAAGCCTCTGATGTGTTCGAGGTTAAAAAGAACGATGGCACTTTCAACGTTTCCGAAAGCGATTGCCGAAATATTGCCATTCCTGATTTCTCCTTTTCCATAGGTGCGGATGGTGTGCCTATTTGGTCGCCTGATGTAAAGACCACCAAGGGAGAAGAGGATTTAATGGAGGTGTTGGCAAAGATGAACACTATATTTGAGGGAGTGCCTGATGGATTCACTTATAAGGAACTCACCGAAAAGTATATGATGGAGGCGGCAGTGGCAGAGCGGACGGCAAAGAACAAAATAAAGTTTGCCAAGGATTCCAACATTATAAAGGTGGATGGCAAGAAATACGTGTTAGTGGATAATGACCCGATTTAGTGCAAAGATTGCTTTTGCACCATTTCAGGAAAGCAAGGGCGAAAAGTGGTGCAATATTTAGTGCAAGTACAACCACCCCTTATAGGGGTGTGGTTGCACTAACACAAAAACACTATTGCGGATTTAGTGCAAGACACCCGATTTGCACCATTTTGCACCGTTGCACTAAACTATAAAAAGAAGTAATATGAAGCAATATTTAGACATCAAAGTAAGTACGTTTAAAGATGTGCGAGCAATGGCAGACAAAGAGCCTCAGCCCCTGAGAACCATTTTAACAAGTGGCGAGTATAAGGAGAGAGTGGAGGCGGTGCGAGCCGTTGAATATCACAGTACGGAACAAAAGGAACTCAAAAAGAAGTTACCTTTGTTTGCGATGGGAGTTTTCTCCAAGGAGCGGCAAGCCAAGAAAATTCGTGAAGCCGTTCCCCTGATTGCCTTAGATTTCGATGGCAAGGACAATGAGCCAGACACGGAAAAGCCTAATTTGGCTTTCAGGGCATTCAAGCAAGTGGTGGATGGCGATCCTTATATTTTGTATTGTGGGCTTTCGTGCAGTGGCAAGGGATGGAGGGTAATATTACCGATTCATTCCACAGAGAAGCGCAAGGAGCATTATATGGCGGCAGTAAGATATTTCCGCAAGCGTTATGGGATGATCGCTGATGAGGCTTGCAAAGATGTGGCACACGCTTTCTTTGTGTCCTACGATGGCAAACCATACATTAACGAGAATGTGAAGCCGTTCCCTTATGTGCTCCAAGCTGCAAGGTTGCCACCTGATAGGGAGAGGGCAGACAATACCACAGAAGCGGTAAAGATGTTACTTGCCATTGAAAAGGCTGAGGCTGAGAACCTGATGGCTTTTTCCAATTATGAGGAATGGGTAAAGATGGGGCTTGCCATAGCCTCAACGTTTGGGGAGGATGGAAGAGTTATGTTTCATAGGCTTTCGGCTTTGTGTCCTGAGAAGTACGATGAGGCGGCAGCAGATACCAAGTATAACAATTTGATAGCCTCAGCCTCAACGTTACCAAGTGCCACCGTTGCCTCTGTTTATTGGCAGTTGGCAGAAGCCAGAAGAGCGAAGAGTGTTGAAGAAGATTTTAATTTTTAAATATGGAGAAGATAACAATGAAGAAGATTTTTGAGAATGTAGTGTTAGGTGAGTTTGTGGCTACCTCAGGTAAAGAGCCATTTGTTAGCTTTCAGGCAGAGAGCGGCAAGGAGCAAAAAGAGAGATTGCTAAAGACATTCTTTAATAACCTGATTGCCCCTTTGTTCTATTGCACAGAGGTAGAGAACGAGATGAAGAAGATGAAGCCAAAAGAGAAAGCTAACTTTGCGGCTTCTGTAATAAGTGAGTTGTACCGTTGCATTATTGAGCCGAAAGTGGCACAAGGTGGAGAAGCCCCTGATGTGTCGTTAGCCGTTGTCCTGATGGCTTTATTTTTGGTTAGAAGCCCAAGAAAAGAGCCGTTTGTGCGAGCGTGTCAGGCGGTACGATTGGAAGCCTTTGCGCCTAATTGCAACCCAGCTTTAAGACCAAACAGAGTTAGAACCTTTAAGGAAGAGTTGGAACTGCAAGAACATTTGCAGAAGTTGGATGAGTGGGGCAAAGTTTTCTCCAAGATGTGCAAGAATGTTTGCAAGCCGTAAGGTGGGGGGTACTTTTTTTATTGGGGGTGTGGGGTCGCCTAAACCTCACACACTCCCTTTTCCACGCAAGGGCTAAAAAATAAAATCGTGTACTTTTGTAAAAGATTGAGATATGAAGAATTATGCAAGCCGCATTAAAGCGGTATTAAAGAAGAATGGCAAGTATAATGATGGAATGACTTTGCTAATAGATTCTACTGCGGTAAGCCTCAACACAATGGAACTTTGCCGTAAGGAGTTGGGGACGTTGGAGAGTACCACCGTAAAAGTGCAAACACGTTATGGCGAGAAGTTAGAACCTCACCCAGTGTTTAGAACTCTCAGGGATGCGCAAACGGTGCTTTTGAAGAACTGCAAGGAGTTGGGACTTAATTACGAGGAACTTTCAAGAGCGATTGATGAGGATGAGGACACTTTCAAAAAGTTTATGAAAGAAGTTAATGATGTTAATGATGTGTAGGAATGTGGGGAAAAATTCGTATCTTTGCGCCTGAATTAAGCCATAACGGCTAATTTTATTTGAACACTTAAAGCGATTGTCCGTGATGGATGGTCGCTTTTTTCGTTCCTTTGCTGAGGCTGAAATGGGAGTTGTTAAAGTAAACACGAGCAAAAACACGAGCAATTTTTATAAACGAAAAATGCTAAACAGTTGATAATAAACTATTTAGCATTTCATTAGGTGCGCCTGAAAGGACTCGAACCTTCACGTCCTAAAACACCAGATCCTAAGTCTGGCGCGTCTACCAATTCCGCCACAAGCGCATTATGTGATATTCGAAGCTGGTGGGAAAATGCTGCACACGGCTTCGAAAATGTTCCGCAAAGGTAACGTTTTTTATCCGTTTGTACAAGTTTTACTTACTTAAACTTTTGCAGAATGAAATAAATGTACCCTTAATTCCGCAACTGTTTCAATAAATCGCTTGTTGGACTCAAAATTGTCATTATGGTGTCTTGAGGCTTTATTTGAATGCTGTATTTCTCGTGATAAGCCATTTCATCCCCTTACCCCACCAAGCGACTTGAGGCAATACGCAGTTGAAAACCGACAAGAAATATGAATTAGCCAAAGTCTGTATTGAATAACTCTCCGTAAGCTTGATTGTCTGTGTATATATTCAGTATAAACTGCCTAGACGTTCTAATCCATTTGGCAGGTACTGTGATGAACTTGAACACAAATGCTTTGATGCGACTTGTTGCTTTGAGTCCGAACTTTTTCACTTCAAGCCTCTCCATGATGAATTTGTAGAAGTTGCGTACAAGTGCTGTGAGAAGAAGGAATACAGTGTTTTCTGCCATAAAGGATTTGGGCAATCTGTCCCACCCGAAACCATTGTTCATATCATCGAAGATACGTTCCTTACCTCCACGAAGTTTATAGAACTCGACAATTTCTCTTGTTGAAGATTCATAGTCGTTAGTCAGGATACAACGGTATGTGTATTCTCCTTCCCAAAGATCCTGCACACCGTCCATCCGTTTCTGTCTTTGAATCACAAGTCGGTATGCTTTGCCTTTCCACTTCTCAACAAGGATAGAGTTCAATTCAAACTCAATGCCATTGATATCCTCAGTCTTCCAGCCTCTGAGAGCAAAGATGTCATTGTAGAGCGAACTGCAGCGGTTAGCGCGGATATAGAAGGACTTGCAGTGTTTCTCTATTTCCTCCACGATTTCCTCGGAACATGATCCACAATCAGCTCTGAAACGATTGATAGTAAGTCCGTTCTGTTCTAATCTCTCAAAGAACCTCTTCAGCGTGTCCTTTTGTTGGAAACGAACATTTGTGTTACCATCGCTATTCTCAATGCCAACAATCAAGTCGCCAATAACCGCCACACCAGGGCGATAACCAAAGAATTTCTTGTATGTAGGCTTTGCATCATACTTCTCAGTCTCTATGAACTGATGGTCGAAATCAACATCATACATCTCACCATCTTGCAGTTGACCAGATGCAAACATACAATTGAGCAATAAAGTATTGAGGGTCTCAGCCGTATTGAAATCGTAGTTCTTACCCGTATCTGATGTGTATGAGATGTTTTCTTGCGTCAGTTCCTTTATCGCTCTGAGGATAGTGTCAGAACTACAAGTGCAAAGTGTCGGATGAAGCGAGAGATGGTTCATCAAATGAGTAGTGACATCCTCAATACATGAGCCGCCACAGAAGTAGATACTCATGAGTGAACGGATGATTTCGCTATATTGATAACCATACTGTTTGCTTCTTAGACCCAATGTAGAATCGATTACAGAAGACAATATGGAGTCAAATTGCTCCATGATTGAAAATATTCCTCCAAAAGGAGTGAGTTTCTCTGATTTAATTTGTATCTTTGCCATGTCATATTAGAGTTTTGCTTGTCTTCTTTTCGCAACACTAAGGTAAGTGAAAATTCTGACATGGCAAAATCCTGGGCAACTTTTTGTTGCTCAGGCACTTATAAATAATGTTAAACTATAGTGTTGCGGAATTAAGGTGTACTACTTTTGCTATTGTTATAATCGACTTTTTGACAATCCTCCCTATCGAGAGAGGAAACATTTATTAACTAAATAGTGTAGTTATGAGAAAGATTTACATGACGTTTGCAGCAGCGCTCTTTGCTGTTGCCGCTTTCGCACAACCCCTTGCGAGAAATCATCAGGCGAACGGACAAATCACCAGTCCTTTGCGTTATCAGGCTCAAAGTGTGCCTCAGTCTTGGCAGAAGACCGACTTCCTGCTCCCCAACTTCGGCAAGGCGCGTCCTATGTTGGCGCCCAACTTGCAGGTGACGGACGATATGCAGATGATTGTTGACCAGCCTGAAGGCACATTATATCATAATTATTATGGTGTCAACTCCGGTTTTGAGGTGTTCTTCGGTACGGTTATTTCCACAACTGTGGACGGTGTGGCACAGGACTTCGTCATCGCTGACGACGGAACGATGTATATCAAGAACATCATGGCTACGCTTGGCCCGAACGTTTGGGTGAAGGGACAGAAGACTGGTGACGACGTTTATACGTTCACATTCCCGCAGAAGTATTACAAGCAGCCCGTATATGACGAGAACAACGAGGCAACCTCTGAATTTGAAGACTTCTATCTCTTCCGTATGAAGATTAACGATGCCGGCAACTCTTTCATTCCTGACACCGAATCGCAGGACATCCGCTTTGCCTTCCGCAACGACTCGCTCATACGTCTTGACGACAATAGCGACGGCGTGGTGCTGGCTCTTGCCACTGCTGATGGCGAATGGGTTGGTTTTGCCGACTTTGCAAGCGAATGGCATAAGGAGAAGGCTCCCATTGAGGCTCCGTCTGCTTCTGCCACCGTCTCTGACTATATGATTACGTACGGAAATGATGAGAACGACAGGGATGCTGCATTGGTGAAGGTGGCGCTCGAAGGTGACGGCTTCTACATCAGCAATCTCTCCGGCAGCAATCCGGATGCTTGGGCTAAGGGTAAGGTAGACGGTGACAAGGTGGTGTTCGACGGCATGAAATACCTGGGTGTTGACCCCGTTTTGGGATATCATACGTATTTCGCTCCCTCTGGCAAGCAGAAGGTGACATGGGAGGACTATGACTATACCTTCGACAGCATCTACTTCAATAAGGACATTGTCTTTGCATACGACCGCACTGCTAATACGCTGAAGTCAGAAACCAACTTCCTTGTAAACGCAGGTAAGAATGTTGTATATAAGATTAACGAGTATGAGAAGCCTATGCTCACTCCTTGGAAGGAGGAGGCTGGCACGCCGAAGGATCCTTCTGTATTTGAATTTATGCCGTATGAGAGCGAGTATGGTTATGGCTGTATGCAGATACACGTGAATAAGGAATCGACAGATGGCAAGTTGCTCAATCCCAACAAGCTCTTCTACAATATTTACTTCGACGACGCTCTCTTCACTTTCTATCCTGACGAGTATGCCGCATTGGTTGACGAGATTACTGACGTGCCCATCGACTTTACTGACAACAACGATATCGTGAAGAAGGGTACTAACAGAAAGATATACTACTTCTTACAGGGAATGACTACTGTAGGCGTTCAGGAAATCTATAAGGACGGCGACACGACATACAAGTCGAACCTCGTAAGCTATAAGGTGGACGAGAGGGGCAATCTGACTGGCATCAGCCGCGACATCACCACTGGCAGCGAAGACGTTAAGAGTGTGTCTTACACCGACCTCGCAGGTCGTCGCATCAGCAAGCCCGCTCACGGCATCTTCCTCAAGACCGTTAAGTATGCTGACGGTTCGCAGAAGACCGTTAAGTATGTTAGATAATATGTATCATTGAAAAGAATGAATTGTATGAGAAACATATTTAGTACATTACTGCTTGCCGCTTCGCTGGCATTGATGCCTGAGGCTGTCATGGCAGGAACCGGTAAGGTGGCATATACAGCCAATATGTCTGGTAAGGTGTCTGACTATGGCACTGGCAAGAAGGAGAATTATGACGTGGCTGTACGTCTCGTTGGAAAGGACCTTAAGGGTCTGAAGATTGAGGACATCAGCGTGCCCGTAGCTTTCACTGACGCCAATGTTTCGGACGTGAAGATGTGGGTTACTCGTAGCCTTGCGCTCGACGACAAGAAGAAGAATCTTGTGGACGGCGTTACTGTTGACGGCGTAATCTCCAACGGCACGTTAAGCGCTACGCTCGCTTCTCCGTACACCATTGAGGCTGATACGCTCTATGTGGGCTATTCGTTTAATATCACTAAGCTTGCGAAGGACACCAAGAAGCCTGTCAAGGTTACTATGGAGGAAAGCCCGCTCGGCTTCTTTGTCCACAGCTCACGTACGTATCTGAAGTGGATGGACAAGTCGGCAGAGTATTGCTCGGCATTGGAGATTGTTCTCTCCGGCGTTGAGACTGACGCTGCCGGCATCGACGCTTTCGGCACTATCCACGGCGAGAAGAACAAGCCGACGGATGTGACTTTCGTTATCCGCAACCACGGTGCCAATGCGGTCAGCTCCATTGACTACAGCTACATGGTGGGAACAACGAAGAAGACCGGACACAAGGATTTCGAGATTCCGGTGCCTGCCTACTATGACGCAGCAGCCAAGATGGACATCACTCTGGAGGCTGTAGATACGAAGGGCGACTATCCGTTCTCGTTCACTATGGACAAGGTCAACGGAGTGGCTCAGCAGTCTGCTGCTTATGAGGGCAATCTCAAGATATACAACGTCCTGCCCAAGCGCCGTTCGGTAATGGAGGAGTATACGGGCACATGGTGTGGTTATTGTCCGCGCGGCTTTGTTGCGCTTGAGGTGCTCGACCGCCTTTATCCGGACGACTTCATCGGACTGTCTTATCACAATGCAGACACCATGGAGGTGATGACTTCTGACCAGTATCCTCTTGCTGCAAGCGGTTTCCCCTCAGCCGAGATTGACCGCCGCACAGGAATGGTAGACCCGTTCTATGGCATGCAGAACACTGGTTTCGGCATCGAGCAGTTGTGGAAGCAGCAGTGTGAGGTATTGGCTCCTGCCAACATCTCTACAGAGGCTTCTTATGACGAGACTGGCAAGAAGATTAACGCCAAAGCCACTATGGTGTTCCCTGGTGACAGAACTGACGCTGACCGCTTCAAGGTGGAGTTTGTGCTTGTCGCTGACGACCTCCATGGCGAGGGCAACAGCTGGGCTCAGAAAAACTATTTCACGCCTGACAGCAAGGAGGAGCTGATGTTTGACGAGGCTGCTCCGTTCGTGCAGGGCAATGAGAAGGTTGTAGGTCTGCACTTTAATGATGTGGTAATGGCTACGACACGTCTCACCACGGGTCTTGCTGCTCTTCCCTCTAACGTCGTTGAGGAAGTGCCGGTGACAGTGGAAGGCTCGTTCGATGTGGATGCCATTAAGATTATGCAGGACGCACGCAAGTTCCGCATCGTGGCTCTCCTCATTGACAGCACTGACGGAACCATCGCCAATGGAGCCAAGGCTCCCGTTACTGGCAGCGAGAAGACCGGCATTACCAGTCTCGGTGCCGACAAGCAGGACTGTCCGGTGGCTTATTACGACCTTGAGGGTCGCCGCCTCCAGCAGCCACGCCACGGTCTTAACATCGTTCGCTTCGCCTCTGGCAAGAGCGTTGTTAAGGTGGTGAAGTAAGAGAACAAGATTATCTAAATAAAAAACTCGTTGTAAACGTCCAAGCAGGACGCTTACAACGAGTTTTTTAGTTTAGAGTTGAGGGTTTAGAGTTTAGAGTTATGATTACCTTTTCTGATTAACAAATACATATCATAATTCTCAACTCTCAACTCTCAACCCTCAACCCTCAACTCTCAATTTATCGTGAGTGTTGCGTCCGGCAGTCCCTCTGCCGATACAGTCAGCGTTATGCTTCCTTTTCCTTTCGTTCCAATTACAATTACCATTTCGCCGTTGAAGAGCGGCATGCTGTCTGAGGTGAAGGGCACGAGTGAGGTGGCGTCACCGTTGCAGGTGGCTCTCAGAGAGCCCGCTCCCTTGACGCTTGCCTTTATAAGGTTGGAGGCTGTGGGGCAGGGATTGCCGTCGCGGTCGGTCAGCGATACGGTTACGAAAGCCAAGTCGTCCTCCGCCGGATTGAGCGTTGTGCGGTCTGCTTTAAGGACAATGTGGGCTGGAGCGCCGGCTGTGCGTACCGTTTGCGTGTCAGCCACCGTGCCGTCGTAATTGTATGCCACGACGCGCAGTTCGCCCGGCTCATACTTTACGTTGTTCCAACGGAGACGATAACGGTCGAGACGTGTGTTGGGATTCTTCACGATGCGTCCCTGACTCTTGCCGTTAACGAAGAGTTCGGCACTCGGATACGATGTGTAGCAATACACAGGCGTCGTCTCTCCCTCGCGTCCCGGCCATGTCCAGTGGGGCAGGAGGTGCAGGGTGGGCGAGTCGTTGCGCCAGTGAGATCGATAGAGCCAGTAGCGGTCCTTGGGCAGTCCGGCAAGGTCGCAGATGCCGAAGTAGCTTGAGCGTGAAGGCCAGTACTCGTCGTAGGGCGACGGTTCGCCGAGATAGTCATATCCGGTCCATACGAATTCGCCTATCACATAGTCGCGGTCGTCCTGCATCTTCCAGTCATCATCGGGCAGATTGCTCCACGGACAGTATTCCACGTCGTACGACGAGCATTGTCCGTCAGGATAAGTCTTCGAGTCGGACACCTCCACCGGGAACTTATACACTCCGCGTGAGCTTACCGTCGAGGCTGTCTCCGAGCCAAGGAGGAATCCCTTTGGCAGCTGACGGATGTTCTTGTCGTATTTATGTACGCGGTAGTTGAATCCCGGAACGTCCATTACTTGGGCGAAACCCGAATTCAGTGCCGCCTCTGCCTGGTCCATTCCCTGCGTCACGGGGCGTGTGGGGTCGAGTTTATGACAGATGTCCTGCAGGTGCTTCGATATGTTGCGTCCCTCCTCGCTCCACTGTTCGGGTATCTCGTTGCCGATGCTCCACATCACGATGGACGGATGGTTGCGATGGTTACGCACCATATTCTCTATGTCCTTGTCAGCCCATTCCTTGAAGTTAAGGGCATAACCGTTCTTGCATTTCGGATAAATCCACATGTCGAAACTCTCCGCCATGACCATCATACCCATCGAGTCGCACACTTCCATCTGCCATGTAGAAGGCATGTTGTGAGCCGTGCGGATGGCGTCGCAACCCATCTCTTTCATAGTGCGTATCTGTCTGATGAGCGCAGACTTGTTGACAGCGGCTCCAATCGGACCAAGGTCGTGATGTAGGCATACTCCCTTTATCTTGCGCGACACGCCGTTAAGCTGAAAACCGTCATGCTGAGCCACACGAACTGTGCGTATGCCGACCTTCTGCTGGGTCTGGTCAACGAGCTTTCCCTTGCGATAGAGTCTGGTGACGAGCTTATAGAGATAAGGCGATTCGGGCGACCATAGCTGTGCGTTGTCCACGTTCAGCGTCTTTATGATATTGCCCTCAGCGTCGAAGTCGGCATCCTTTATCTGCGCGACAGTCTTTCCTGCGGCGTCAACGAGCAGGTTTTCCACGGTAAGCGCCTTGTCAGCGTTCTTCACGTTGGTGCAGATGCTCACCTCCGCCTTGCCGTCTGCGATGGAAAGAGTGCGGAAATAGCTGCCCCATTGGTGGATGTGGGCTGCGTCAGCATTGGTGACGAGCAGCACAGGACGATAAAGTCCGCCACCCGGATACCAGCGCGAACTCTCCTCGCGGTTGTTGAGGCTGACGCTTATCTCGTTCTTTCCCTTCTTCAGGTACGGCGTTGCGTCCACGCGGAAAGCGTTATATCCGTACGCCCAATGTCCGGCAAGGTGTCCGTTTACATACACATGCGGGTCAGCCATAGCACCGTCAAACTCAAGTATGGCGGAAGCCGGCACCTTCTTCAGACTGACGGAAGTCTTGTAGAAGCCGCGACCTATCCAAGGCAATGCGCCCGAACGTCCCGACTTCTCTGTCTTCTCCGTCTCTCCGTTCTGCTCAATGGCAACAAACTGGAGGTCCCACTTCTTGTCGAAGGGTCCGCTTATGGCCCAGTCGTGCGGCACGGTCACCGGTTTATAGCTGATGCTGTCTCGCGAGAATTCCCACGTCTTCAGATTTATTGTGTTGCGCTGTGCCGAGGCAGTAAGAGCCGATGTGGCAAGCGCAATGGTAAGTAATGTTAGTTTATTCATTTGTCAATTCTTAACTTTCATTTCTTAAACGCGTCCAGCGTTGCTGTTGGCTTGCCGTTAGAGTCGAACGCTCCCTTGTTGTAGTCGTTCCATCCTCCGTAGCACTCCGGTTCCCAATAGAAGATGCCGAGACATTCGGGTTTTGCCTTACATCCTTCCACCATCTTCTTCATCATGGCAGCGCCGTTCTCAGAGTCCCAAGCCATGCCGATCTCGCAAACCATAACCTTGCAGTTATAGCGAGAGGCGAGAGTGGAGATGTTTTTGAGGCAGTCGTCGGTGACTGTCTGCCAGTTGTCGTCCTCAGGATAGAGCGACATTCCGATGACGTCCCATTTGGCTCCGGCGGCTTTCAGACCGTCAAACATCCATGTGAATCCGCCGATCTCGTTGCCGCGGTCGATGTGGATGATGCACTGTGCGTCGGGATAGACAGCCTTGGCAGCGTCGTAGCCGGCGTTGTTGAGAGCTGCGTAATTGTCAAACTTGTTGTCGCTGACAAGACCGAGCGGCCAGAGCATACCCGTGCGGGTCTCGTTGCCAATCTGAATCCACTCCACGTCGATGCCGTTGTCCTTGAGCGTGGTGAGCACGTCCTTTGTGTGCTCAGCCACGGCAGCCTTCATCTTCGTGAGATCGTCCTTGAAGTCCGTCCATGCGGCGGGGATGTTCTGCTTGCCTGGGTCAGCCCAAGAGTCGGAGTAATGGAAGTCTATCATGATGCGCTCGCCGAGCATCTTGGCACGCCCAGCCTTTACGAGCACGTCCTGCTTGCCTGACCATCCGTCTGCGGGGTCCACCCAAACACGGATGCGCACCGAGTTGGTGCCGAGGTCGCGGAGCAGCGTCATGCAGTCCTGTTCCGAACCTTTGGCGTTATAGAACTTCTTGCCGCTGGCTTCCATCTCTGTCAGCCAGCTGATGTCCGCACCCTTGGCAAAACCTGTCATGTCGTATGTGTGTTCGGTCTGCGGGGTTGTGTTAGTGTCGTCGCTGCATGAAGAGAGCGTGATGAACGCGAGGGCAGCGAGAAGGAATGATTTTATGTTCATTGTTATTGGTATTGGTACTTACCTTTAGCTTGATTCATGTCTTGAATACGTTTAGGTAAATTATGGTTTTTAATTATAATATTCGGTTCGTTCGGCTTAACGTAGTTATGTGCGTTTTCTTGTTGGAAGATTTGAAACGGTTTGTTTTTTTTGTCGGCTGCAAAATTACAAATGCGGACAAAAAAACGACGTTACAAATTAGACAAATGGCAAAACAAATCGGACAAAACCCTCGCTAACCCCCGATAAATAAAGGGTTTGGCAAATTTGTAAAGGGGAGAGGGGAGAAATGGATGGTAAATTAATGTTGTCTTTTCTTTGTCAATTCGCGGAAAACATCTACATTTGTAAAGTAAGAAAACTGAATGTATGAAAACAACCAAGGAGTACATATCATTGATAGAGTCTCATGCCGAAGAACTAAGGTCTTTGTTCGGCATCAAGTCATTGCGCATCTTCGGTTCGGTATCTCGTAATGAGCAGAAGGAAGGTAGTGATGTTGACGTTTGTGTAGATATGGAACCCAAAGCTTTTTTGGTTGTCCGCTTGAAGCGTTTTCTGGAAAATCTCCTTCAATGTTCTGTTGACGTGGTAAGGATGCATAAGCATATCAATCCCTATTTACTCGAAGAAATCAATAAAGACGGAATCTATGTTATCCGATAGAGCTGGAATCAATAGATTCTTTATAGATAGTCATAAATAAGCAGACAAGGCAAACAGTAGGAGGCTATGGCGTCCCGCCGTAGCCTCGCAGCCTCCCATAGCAGATTATCAATCTGTGCCTGTAATACGTAACTTTGTACCAACGTCGTGTCCCGAAGGGACATATCTATCAGAAACCCACTGCAAGCTCCGAAGGAGCGCAGCTGTGGGAGAAATAAGCACTCTCATCCCTCTCTTGGTTCCGCGAAGCGGGACCGATCATCCTCAACATTATCGTGGGATGCGTGGCTACGGCGAGACGCCATAGCCTCCTAGGTTTGCCTTTACAGCTGTAAATCGCAGTTTATCTGTTAGGAGGTACGGCTTGAAGCCGTATCACTTAGCCTAAACGTTAGGCAGTGCTTTGTCAAAAAACTTTATCCACAATCCGCTTATGGGCGCAAACCCTTATCGGGTTTAAATAAAAGGCTTTACATTAGGTCTTACGAGAACCAGTTCTCGCCAACCTAATGTAAAGTCTTTTATTTGTGCACAGCACGCTCCCATAATCGGAAAAAACAAAGAAAAACACAAGGTTATATAAAACAACATTATAATACTATATGAAGTGTAATACTTTAGATTTGACACAACTTCTACTGTGTAACCTTGTGTTTTTTATGTTTTTCTCTTTTGTTGGCACAGTGATGCTTCGGCATCACTCATGATATAGTTTGGAGGATGGGTGTCGAGAGCAATGCTCTCGTAAAGCCCATTCGCCAAACTATATCATGAACCCGTAGGGTGTGACAACAAAAGGTATGTGGATAAAGGTTTTTGTTAAAGCCCTGCCTAACCTGATCTCACCGATAAATTTCTGTTTGGCGGTTAGTTTGGCTGACAATATTTGTATTTCTAACGCTCAATACTGCCAGCTGAGCGCACAACAAAATCTTTGGTGCGAAATTCTCGAGTTTTGAGCGTTTGGAGCCAATGCGCTTATACACAGTAGGTTATGAGGTTTTCTGACGAAGCGATATGAAATCAGACTCGCAAACGAGCCGTTTTTTGCTGCAATAGCGCCACTTTTACACTACAATAGTGCCACTTTTATCATGCAATAGCGCCACTTTTACACTCTAATAGTGGCACTATTGTAGTGTAAAAGTGGCTCTATTGTTAAGCTTGGGTGCTGTTTGGTTAGCAAAACACCGTAAAAACAGCAAACCGGAACTCTAGAATCAATTTTTATTTTGTAACAGCTTTTTACTCTTTGTACGATATTTGCATGGCGTCCGCCGTCCGCTAAGACATGTTTTTCCTTTTTAAGAAATTTTATTTAAGTAAAAATCCTCTTCTTTTATGTTTGTTATTGATTTATTTCATATATTTGCATTTTCGTTACGTAAGGCATCGATTAGTTACGAATCGTTACTTTGTGGCGAAGGCGACGACGGAATAAATTATAAACCCTATAAAATCTATCGTTATGAACAACATCCCATTAGTATTTTGGCTGATCCCGATAGCCAGCGTTGTGGCATTGGGAATGGCATGGTTCTTTTTCCGCGCTATGATGAAGGAAGACGAAGGTACGGACAGAATGAAAGAGATTGCGGAGCATGTCAGGAAAGGCGCTATGGCTTATCTGAAGCAGCAATACAAGGTAGTGGCCATCGTTTTCGTGGTGCTCGCCCTTATCTTCGCTTTCATGGCTTACGTACTGAAAGCGCAGAATCCGTGGGTGCCTTTCGCATTCCTTACAGGAGGTCTCTTCTCCGGACTGGCTGGCTTCTTCGGCATGAAGACCGCCACATACGCCTCGGCACGCACCGCCAACGGCGCACGCACGAGTCTGGACAAAGGTCTGAAGATTGCTTTCCGAAGCGGCGCCGTAATGGGACTCGTCGTTGTGGGTCTCGGACTGCTCGACATCGCCATCTGGTTTGTTGTTCTTAACGCCGTCTATGAAGGCGAGAGCACAGCCCTCGTCACCATCACCACCACCATGCTGACATTCGGCATGGGAGCCTCCACGCAGGCCCTCTTCGCCCGCGTCGGAGGAGGCATCTATACGAAGGCTGCCGACGTGGGAGCCGACCTCGTGGGCAAGGTGGAGGCCAACATCCCCGAGGACGACCCGCGAAATCCTGCCACCATCGCAGACAACGTGGGCGACAACGTGGGCGACGTGGCTGGTATGGGAGCCGACCTCTATGAGAGCTATTGCGGATCAATCCTCTCAACGGCTGCTCTCGGTGCCACAGCCTTTGCCATGAACGGCGACATGCAGCTACGAGCCGTCATCGCTCCGATGGTGATAGCCGCCATCGGCATCTTCCTTTCGCTCATCGGCATCTTCCTCGTGCGCACCAAGGAAGGAGCCACGATGAAGGAACTCCTCAGCTCGCTCGGTCTCGGCACCAACGTCAGCGCAGGTCTTATAGCCGTAGCCACATTTATTATATTATATCTGCTCGGCATCGAAAACTGGTTAGGACTCTCGTTCTCCGTAATCAGCGGACTCGTTGCGGGCGTAGTAATCGGTCAAGCCACCGAATACTACACCTCACACAGCTATAAGCCTACGCAGAAAATTGCCGAGGCTTCGCAGACAGGACCTGCCACGGTCATCATCAAGGGCATCGGTACGGGCATGATTTCCACGATGATACCGGTGGTGACCATTTCCGTAGCTATCATGCTCAGTTATCTCTGCGCCAACGGATTCGACATGTCGCTCTCGGCAAAGTCGATCAGCACCGGACTTTACGGCATCGGCATCGCAGCCGTCGGCATGCTCTCCACACTCGGCATCACACTTGCCACCGACGCTTACGGACCCATCGCCGACAACGCAGGAGGCAATGCGGAGATGAGCGGACTGGGCGAGGAAGTGCGTGAGCGCACAGACGCCCTCGACGCTCTCGGCAACACCACAGCAGCCACGGGCAAGGGCTTCGCCATCGGTTCGGCAGCCCTCACGGCTCTCGCCCTCCTCGCTTCCTACATAGAGGAGATAAAGATAGCCATGATTCGGGCTATGGAGAACGGCAAGCAATATGTTGACGCTGCCGGCAACCTCTTCGACCCGACCAATGCCACCACCATTGACTTCATCAACTTCTTCCAGGTGAACCTCATCAATCCCAAGGTGCTCGTTGGAGCATTTCTCGGAGCGATGGCAGCCTTCCTCTTCTGCGGCTTGACAATGGGCGCCGTAGGACGTGCAGCCGAATCGATGGTGCAGGAAGTGCGCCGTCAGTTCCGCGAGATAAAGGGCATCCTTGAAGGCAAGGCAACGCCCGACTATGGTCGTTGTGTGGAGATAAGCACCCGCAGCGCCCAGCGCGAGATGATCGTCCCCTCGCTCCTCGCCATCGTCATCCCCATCGTAGTGGGTTTGGTGCTCGGCGTAGCCGGCGTCCTCGGTCTGCTCACTGGCGGCTTAGCCGCCGGCTTCACCCTCGCCGTCTTCATGTCCAACTCCGGCGGAGCATGGGACAATGCCAAGAAGATGATAGAAGAAGGCCACTTCGAAGGCAAGGGCAGCGACAACCACAAAGCCACCATCGTAGGCGACACCGTAGGCGATCCCTTCAAGGACACCTCCGGCCCCTCCCTCAACATCCTCATCAAGCTGATGTCGATGGTAAGCATAGTAATGGCAGGCCTGACCATCGCCATACTGTAATGGTTGGAATATAAAAACGAAAAAAAGAGAAACCCCTCGGCAATACAGATGATTGTCGAGGGGTTTCTCTTTTTTCATATTCCCGTAAAAAGAATATTTTTACTTTGATACGTTGACGTTATAGTCTAATCCACCATAATCCTTCACCGTAGACGAATCGTAGCTGAATGTATACACCTTGCCGTCTGTGCCGCAGAAATATACGTCATTAGTTGGAAGTTTGTGGTCGGGACATAGTACATCCACGAGCTTTCCGAACTCGGCATCGCCGCAAGAAAGGAGATAATTGTTCAGAGCGTCAACGGCTGCCTTTCCCTTCGGAGCCTTCAGCGAAGCCCTAAGCACCATCATGTCACCGGCATCCTCCATGTCGCTCTCCTCCTGCACCACTTTCAGTGAGCATGCCGCATTCTGGCGCACACCGTAATTCAGCTCGATGTTGCAGCGCGAAACATACACGAAAGCATTGACTTTCTGGAACAGGCTCACCTGCATGTTCTCACCGTCTGGCAACATGTATGTGCAGAAACGTACATTGGCGTATTCTCCCTGCTTTCTTGTCTGGGTCTCAGGAAGGCTGACGCCCTTGGCAGTGACGTTGTCCCCCGTCTCCATATCATAATACACAGCCGCAGGAATCATCATTCCCGTGACGCTGTTGTTGTCCTCGTTTAAGTCAACAACCTTGCAGAAGTCTCCCTTCACCCACGCCATTTTGGAGTTGGGCTCCTCTGCGCTCTCAGCATAACTCTCAGCCGTCACAAATATCTGGTACCAGCCGTTCTGCGCTTCCTGCTGCTTGCTGTTCACCATATATATATTGCCGTTGTAAGGATGATACGTGTCCACGTAGGCCCCCGTCATGTCATTTGCGCGATACTTCGAACCCTCCGTGTCGGAGAAGAAAATCTTGGTATATGTCTCGAACGATCCGCCATCCGAATTCCAGCTCATCAGCTTGCCGCTGTTGGTATTAGGCAGTCGGCGGAGATTTACATTGTCAGAAGTGATCTTCACGAAACGCTTCACACTGGGTTGCTTAACCAGAAATGAATAAGCCCTTACCGTTGTGGCTGAAGCCATAAGAGCCACCGTAAGCGCAAAAGAATAAAGTCTTGAATGATTCATAAATAACACAGAATTTTTAATTATTAGAATTTTTATAGTAAAAGCCGTTTGTAGCAGCTGCGTTGCAAATGTAGGTAATTTTTTACAAAACGGCAAAGGAATCAGATTAATAATATTTGCATGTAAAAAGTTTGTCTGATTTTTATTAAAATTTTTTGTAGTTATAAAATATTATTCGTACATTTGCCTTAGATTTTCTTGTAAACAAACCTAATAGACCGCTTGACGAGTGAAAAACATAGCTTAGCGAACCTAAAACCACCAATAACAACTTAAAAATCAAATCACACAAATAGGGGAGCTAACATTCCGACAGCATAAAATTTAAAGTGTTTGTAAAGAAACTGGTCTTTGTATTATGAACAAAGAATCAAGGAACAACACGTCAGCATTGCCTAATGCAGACTCCCGACGAGGCGGCAAAATTCCCTCCAGTGCACGACTAACCTCCTGCACCTCCCCCGAAGTTCGAAGCGACGCAGCAGAGAACTCCCAAACTGGGGTGTCCTCGGATTATGCTCAGGAGGGAAAGGAGCAATGGTTCGTGTTGCGTGCCACCTATGGAAGAACCAGTCAGGCTCTTGATGCTCTCCGAGCCAAGAACGTCGAGACTTATTTGCCGATGCATTATGTCATCAAAGAGATAGACGGGAAGCGAAAGCTCATTCACGAGCCTTTGCTTCCCAATATTATTTTTGCAAGGATGACCCGCCAGAAAACTCACGATTTCGTGAAAGAGCCAGCCTCCACCGCCAAATGGCTAAAATACTACACGGACAAGACAAAGCCCGTGGAAAGGTCAACCGGCAAGAATCCTCCCGTAACCATCCCCGACAACGAAATGCTAAACTTCATAAACGCTACAAGTGTGAAGAATGAGCATAGTGGAATGATGCCATCTGAACGAGTTCACTATAAGAGTGGCGATCTTGTTCAAATCATCAAAGGGGATTTTACCGGTGTAATAGGCAGAGTGGCAAGAGCTGGAGGACAGCAACGAGTGGCAATAGATATTGAAGGATTGGGAACATTCGTCACGGCCTATATCCCCAATGACTTTATGGTAATTCTCAAATATGATGTAAAATAAACAAAACTGTCAAAAGATATGGAACTCAAATTCCACGATAATTATAAAGAATATGATGACAGAGATCTTGTAAACAAAATAATTACCAAGCCCTATAACGAAGAGGCTGCTGCATATCTTATTTATAACAGATATAATCCTCTTTTGTCTAAGCTCTATCGAGATACATTTCAAAAAGATACTTCATGGTACGAGCATTGTCTTGGTGACTTATTCGAATACCTGAAAGGAAAAAATCAGGATTGGAATAAGCTGAGAACATTTCAATGGAGATGCAAATTAGGACCTTGGCTTGGTAAAACAGCAAGGAACAGATTCGTAGAAATCAAGTCTGCACTGATAGGAAAAGAGAATATCATCATCTCTATAGATGTAGATGATGAAGGAAAGGCTCCAGTTCAGTTATCTGATGATGATATAGAAGAATATGACATAATTCAAAGAAGAATTATTCTGATGGAAGCGATAGGAAAACTTACAGACCTAGACCAGAAGTTTGTCGTACTCAAACGTCTTCAAGGATATAATAGTAGGGAAATTGCTGAACTGATGAAGAAAATGTGGAACAAGAAAGGGATTGTTCGTATTGACAAAGGTAAGCGTGTAATACCATCTGCTGGATATGTGGATGTTCGTATGCAGAGAGCAAAAGAAGAGTTGAAGAGACTCATCGTCACATTAGATTAAAAGTATGAGCATGATAATTTCAAATGAACTACTTGCAGCATATGCTGTAGGTGCGGTAACTAAGGAAGAACGAAATCATGTGCGTCAGTATCTTGCGGAGAATTCTTATGAACTTGAATCCGTGATGATGATGATGGACGATGATTATGAATTGATGTTAGATAAAGACATTGACAATTCTTCGCAGTCAAATTTTGGTAATTCCAAGGAATCGTCTTTTTTTGATTTGTGTTATGGTGCAGCCGCCTTTGCTCCAAGACATAGTTCAACAATAAAGAACATGACAAAAGATGACAGTAAGATTAAAGACGGTTTCGGTAAAAGACTAGATGATCTAATAAACGAGTTGGGTATATAATCAAAAAAGATAGTTTTTTTAGACAACCACTCTCCATTAAAGTATGAACTCAATAAAGCAGACATGTAAGAATGTAAAGACGTTGGTTGATTCATTCCTCAATTCAACGACACCAATATTCTGCACTCCAACGGATGAGCCTAAGGATACTGAAGCTTGGTATTCAACATGGGAAGACAACTATATTGGAGATTTCCTGAATAATTCTGTTGTTAAGGCTGGACTTAAAAAGATAGCCGATTTCTACTGTGCTAAACAGCTTGATGTATTACTCCGCCACTCTTCTGAACTTAAAGCTTCTTCATATCCTCAATTATATAGAATATATAAGGAATGTTGCAAAAGACTTGGTTTCGTTAAAATGCCCAAACTGTATATTACATATCAGATTTTTGGAATCAATGCACTTAGCTTAGAGGTAAAAGGGCATAAATTAATTCTTCTTAGCAGGATGGCAACAATCCGTCTCAATGAAAAAGAGTTAAGATTTATCCTTGGACATGAGTTAGGGCATCATCAGCAGGGTAATTTAGTTTGTCATACTGTAAATGGCTTGCTTGACACCTTCAATACCTCGTCAGAAATATTTGGACCTATGATTTCTGATACAATAGAAGTTCCTATGAAGAGATGGTGTCGTCAATCTGAGTTTAATGCTGACAGAGCAGGATATATTTGTTGTGGAGATATTGATGCAGTTACCAATCTGTTTTTAAAACTTGGTATGGAATCAGTGTGCTCTGCCTACAACGAATATAAAGAGTTGGAAGATGCTCATCCACACCTCCAGACACGTTTCACGGAATTAAAAAAAATCCATAAAACGATAAAAGTCAACAGATAATTATGATAAACAACAAACGAATTCTTACCGGACTTGAACATCAACAATACGAACATCCTTTGGATAAGGCTGCATTGAAGAAACTGGAAAGTATTCCATTTCTTACTACGGCTTGCAAATGGGTAACATCCAATTTCATTGAGCGTGTATATAACATCCAATATACTGGTAGCAACTTGAAAGTTACAAAAGACAACTATCCACAAATATATGAACACCTTGTAGAGGCATGTTGCATTCTTGACCTAAAAGAAGTCCCCGAATTGTATATAACATGGAGTTATGACATTAATGCCTGTACAATTGGAGCTGAGCATCCCATCATCATTCTCAACTCAGGTCTTATAGACCTTTGTGATGATGACGAAATATTATTCATAATCGGACATGAAGTGGGTCATATCAAGTCTCAACACATGCTTTACCACCTTATGGGACAGGTGATAAACTGGGGTATTGATGCTATTCCTGGTGGCAGTATTGTTGCAAGTGGCTTGCAGTTCGCACTTTATTATTGGAATCGTATGTCAGAATTTACAGCAGATCGCGCAGGTTTGTTATGTTGTCAGAACACTGACGCAATGATTCGGGCATTTATCAAGATGGCTGGCCTTCCTATTAAGGAGTTTAACAATATAAAACCGGAAACCTTCATACAGCAGGCACGCGATTTCAAGATGCTTGACTATGATGGAATGAACAAAGTAGTAAAGTTCCTTTCTATTGCTGATGAGACACATCCTTGGACTGTCATGCGTTCTGCTGAATTGTTGAAATGGATGGATAGCGGTGAATACAACAGATTTGTGACACAACGACAAATCAGATAAGAGCATGAGAAAGAAACTTACAAATATAGACTATTCCCGTGTAATGCATCCTGATGACAAGAAGACTGTGGACTGGCTGAATGGTCTACAAGTTCCTTATATGTCAAAGTGGGATTTTGTTCGTGAAATAGCCAAACACCCCATCGACCACAACTTGAAGACATGGTATGAAATATTCAAATCTGATTTGAAATATTACACATTCAAGGACTTTCTGAACGCCACGACGAGTAAGTATCAGGAAGCTTACAATGAGGTGGAAAACCAAGGAGAAGGCATTAATATAACCGCAGACAGTTTGCCTGCCCTACATAGACAGCTTGTTGAAGCTTGCTCAATTCTTAATATCAAGGAACCACCAGCCTACTCCACTGATTGGTATTATGGTCCATTTCATTATTCCAATGGTGATAAACACCGCCGCATCGTCATGATGTCAGGCTGTGCCGACCTATTCACAGAAGGAGAGATGGCATTCATACTCGGTCATGAACTTGGGCATTTTGAAGCTGGTCATAAACCATACCAAATGCTCATTATGTCGTTCTACCTGCCTTTTATGAATGATCCCGTCTTCAAGTCCTGGGCATCCATCGTAAAATTGCCATTATTCGAATGGTATCGAAAGTCTGACTATACAGCTGACCGTATCGGCTTGTTGTGTTGCCAAGACATAAATGTTGCCATCAGTACTATGATAAAAAAAGCCGGACTTCCCAAGAAATGTTATGATCATATAGACATACAAGGCTTCATCAAGCAAGCTAAGGAATTCGAAGAGAAGTTCACCGGTACTGTTAATTCAGTCATAAAGGCATTGACCGTTCGCTCTGCAGAATTTCCATGGTTAGTAGATCGTGCCGCAAAACTGTACGAGTGGTATGAGAGTGGAGAATACCAACAAATCATAAATCAGCAATAAAAACATATGAATACCAAAACAATAGCACTATCCACCAATGAGAACATCCTTGATGTGCTCAATTTCAATAAAATAGCAGAAGATGTAAGAGACAAAGCTATTGAACTTATGGGCATGGCTGCATGCCAAGTTCGCTGTCTCAATTGTCAACATTGCTCAAATATGCGTTGCGGAAACAGATAATGAACATACAGACTGTCCATAACAATACTTATTCGTATCTACGGCAAACCAACGAAATTGTTCCTGGCGTTGTAGAAGACAATAGTTATGCTTGGACGTTTGCACCATATGGCGAATTCTCGTCTATGCCTGAAGTCGCAATGTTCATCATTGCCTTGACCGAACAATGCAATCTGCGTTGCACCTATTGCTGCTATTCCGGTGAATACATAGGCAATCATCGACATAATGCCCATTCACTCTTGGCAGGAGATATAGAAAAGATATATTCGTTCATAAAGCGAATGGCAGCAAACAAACCTATACGTATCTGTTTTTATGGTGGAGAGCCTCTTACAAAATTTGCACTTATACAGCATGCCGTAAATAGAGGCAGGGAAGAATGGGGTGACAAAGCGAGCTTCTCCGTATCCACCAATGGCACCTTGCTTAATGAGGACAGCATGACATGGCTGGTAGACAACAGTGTAGAAATAGCCATGACGGTTGATGGCACAGAGCGATTCCACGACCGATACCGCATAGACAAAAAAGGAGAAGGTTCGTTCAGAAAAGTACACAAGACTTTGAATTATCTGCATAATCACACTTTTCAGAAAGTCCCTAATATTGTATTGCTGATGACGCTATCTTCTATTTCGGACTTAGAAGCAATAGCAAAGGAATGGCAGGAAGACGATCTTCTACGAAACTATCCGCCCACTCATATCAGTGGACTGACTCCGAATTTTGCAAAAGGAGTAGCAGAAGAGAGTTGGGAAGAGTTTCGCAATCTCTACATTCACCTAATAGACACGTATCAGCATCATCCTAATTGGGTTGTGCTTCAAACCTTTTTCGACGAACTGATTGAAATATGGAAGAACAGACCCGTCTTCAAGATTGAAGGAGATATGCCATTGGCGACATGCATGCCAGTAAATACAAAGCTTTACATAGATGCACACCTACAGATAGCTGTATGTGAAAAATTCAATGACCGTTTTCGCATCGGAAATATAGAACAAGGCATCGATTGGAATAAAGCAAATAAGCTGGCAAAGGAATATTATAAAAAGCGAGAAAAACGTTGTGCGTTTTGCCCTGCTGTCCGTATGTGTAATCAATGTCTTACGGCAATAGAATACACCGACGAGCAATGGAATGTGCTATGTAAAAACGAACGTATTGCCCACCGCCTTGGAATGTTTGTCTTCTGCGAGATGGCAGAACGAGGGATGCTTACGCCGCCGTCTGTGCCAGAGCTTACCACTGCAAGATGCATTCTGAACGAAGTTACAGAGGATGATATACCTGTCTTGAAATCCATTTTTACAGATGTAACAACACAGCGTTTTCTTCCCGACCTTTGCGAGATTGCCAAAACAGATGAAGGTATCAGGAATATCCTCCACTCATTCAGCCTATACCTAAAGATGAAAGAAGGTGTCCTGTGGGGCATACGTCACGGAGGAGAACTTATAGGTTTTGTGGCTACTATGGATTTATCATTCTATCCCACCATATTCTTCGCTATGCATCATGAACACAGAAATCAAGGAATGATGATAGAAAGTGTAAAAATTGCCACTCAATATATAATAGAAAGCAACTTCTGTACCGAACTTCACTCCGAGGTGAACGTTGATAATATTACATCACAGAGAGTACTGAACACTTGCGGATATGTTATCTGTACAGAAGATGACAGAAAGATAATATTCGAATACAAAATATAACAATATATGAGAAGATTTAAATTTATCACCCTGTTGATTACTGGCGCATCCTTAGGATTGTGCTTGACAACAACCTCCTGTAAAGGTTCTGCAGGAAAAAAGGTTGCGTCGGAAGCCATGCAACTCTTGGAGAAAGATGCTGGAAGTCTTGAGCGGAATGCTGGTCGCATCGAGAAAGCAGCTGTTGGTGTTGAAGAATCATCTGGCAAATTAAGCAGAGAGGCGGAAGATGAACTCAATTCTTATTCTAAGTATCGCAAGACAAAAAAATGGGAAGAAAGAATCGATAACTGTTTGGGGAATGACGATGAACCTGTGTCACAACCAGTAACAATTACTTGTCCTCAATGCCAAGGCAACGGTATTGTATATGCTACCGATATGTATGGTAATGTTATATATGATTATTACGGTAATGCACAAGTTGTCTACTGTCCAAATTGTAGAGGAAACAAACAGATTGTTGTGTATCAATAAAATAGAAATAAAAATATACACTTATGTTAAGTAAACAAATTGATAAAATTGTCAAAAGAAGACAAGAGGCTGTAAGCGGCATCTCAAGGCGCATCGCTAAGGCTACAACATGGAAAAAATATGTTGAAGGATTACTTGCAATCTGTCGCAACAAGAGAGAGACTTGGGAGCAGGTTGTTAAAGATTCTAAGTCAGAAGAATACGCAAAGGAATTAGAGAAACATCTTAATTTATTTGTTGAGCAAGTTAACATTTTGCTTAATGAAGATGGTGGTAAATTATCTCTCAAAACCGCATTAAAGAGAGCTCAACGTGAATATGTAAATTTAGGCATAGTTGGTCCTTGGCGTATAGGAAAGAGCCAAATCATCCAACAGCTTACACATTTAGATACTTGGATCATTCCTACTGATGCAGCAGATAATTGTACAGCTTGCCCTATTCACGTAATTAATGGCACATTTCATGGAGAAACAAACGTGGCGGTTATTTCCGTTTATTCCGTAGAGGAAATGTGCAAAAATATTAATGATTACATTACGCATTGTCAAATGGAAGGTAAGATTCAGTATCTTACTGCTACCACGAATGATGAATTCTTGAAACAATGCGAAGAAAGAAAGAAGATTGTTCATAAATTGGATAATCCAGGTGGTGCTGTAGAGGGATTTTATGATAAAATGGAAGAATACCTCGATAATGCCTCACAGTATTATAGAGTTCTCTCTTCGGGTGACGGAATCGATGTTGCAAAAATTTTCGGTAATACTGATATTTGCACAATAAACATTGATGTTGATAATGGGATTATTATTCTCAAAAACATAGAATCTGAAGAGGTCAAGAAAGCCTATCGACCTTTTGTTTCTTATTTTGCTTGTCCAGGAGCTTCTAAGCATACTTTCAAATGCTTAGCATCAAAGTCCGTTACGATATATTGTGATTTCCGGTTTTTGGACGAAAATATAGGAAAACTGCGTCTGATGGACACTCCTGGAATTGGAGAATGTAAGCTGAATGTCTCAGAAGGATTGTCACAAGCCTTAAGGAACGACTTAGATATCGCTGTCGCAACAGCTGTTGCAAAACCTAACCTTAATGACCTTCAGCAAATCCGTGATTTTCATGACATCCTAAAGAAAGAAACCAATGGAAGAAATCCTGAGAATTGGTTGTACTATATGTACAATGTATATTCAACTGACAATAGAATGACTTCCTCAATTTTGAAAAACCGACATAGCTTTATTTTAAAAGATCTCGCCAAAACAATAAGCGATGGTCCAGGAATAAAATTGTCAGAAACACATTTTGCTGACATTGATGCTTTAATAAATAAGGGTATCGTATGTCCAGAGGAAGATAATATAATGCTAGAAGAATGTAGGGACGAGACAAAGAGCCTTTCTACTTTCTTTGACACTATTCTACACGAAATGGTGGATTCCATTGAAAAAGTAGATGAGGTTTTTTACAAGCAGTCAAATATACATTTTAATGATGTTGAAGACGATTTTGAAAACATAAAACAAGAAATTCAGCATCTCGCTATTTGTAGTTATGACAACCAAGTCATTGATTTCATAGCAAAGCAAATGAATGATCTCTATGAGGCGATAAAGCATCTTAACATTGACTTGAAGCTCTATGACACAGGAAATCATCCAGGTGAAGAGTTAACGCTTAGTCGTAAAATAAAAAATTATTGCAAGCCAGAAGAATATGGCAAAGAGTTGATGTTCATACTGGATGTGGAGAGATACCCGATAAGTCAAGATTTTGACCGATTCTTTTCTGACATTGAAGAGAGTTTAAGGTTTCAAATTACATGGGATAATTGGAACATGAATCAAGATTTCGACCAGTATATTATATTGAAACGCAAACTTATAGAAACAATAGAGAAGAATGTCTTGGCACAATTCGACAAGAAGCAGGCGGATAAGAACTTAGCCATTGCCAAAAAGAAAATTCTTGATGTTTACCTAAATGTTGGAAAACTCGGAGAAATAACAGGCACAACAGATGAAGACTGGTGTGAAAAGTTTATTGAGAAGCTTAGTTTAGACAGTCAATACTCAAAACTGGTTGAGATATTTACCAATTTCAAGGAGTACGAGTTATCTATTGAGGATGCGTTAGGGAAGAATATCCAAACTTTGAGAATGAAACAGCAACATCGTGATCAGTTCATCTATGATGAAGATGATATGACACCTTTTGATGGATATGACAAGGCATTACACGCCTTTGCTTTTAGTTTGTACAATATAGAGAAGGCTATTAAATCCGTATTGGCAGGAACAGGCGAGAATTCATATGAAGCTATTATTAGTGAACAAGAAGGTCATTTCCAAAATGCCATGTCTCCAATCAAAACAATTCCTGCAACAGCAGGACAAGTGGGATATTCCGACCCAGGAATACAACTTATGAAGCTATACATGGAACATAGCTATATCTTTGAAAATGAGGACTCGGCTGCTAAGAATGCCGTTGCCCTTGAATGGAAATCGAAGTCAATTTTTAACGAAGAATAATCATGGCGTACAATCCAGAGCCCCAAGAAGGCAAGATATACGTAAATGCTAAAGGCTTTAGATTCAAGGTTGAATCCAAAAAGGAAGATGGCATTAATGTGCTAAAGTTCAAGTCTGATGGTACCATAGATAAGCCTATCTTTTGGCCTGAAAGCAAATGGAATGCACAAAACTTGACTCTTGAAGGAGAAAAAGGTGGAGGGCCAAACGATAAAGACCCAAATGGAGGCCAAAGTTTTACCTTTAGTATAGACGATAATGGTATATTGTCTATTACTCAAGACGGCAAGCCAATACAGAAACTGGACATAAGAGGCCCAGAGGGCAAACCGGGCACAAATGGCATGCCTGGTCAGAATGGTGCCCCTGGACAGCCTGGTAAGGATGGTGCCCCTGGACAGCCTGGTCAAGATGGTACGCCTGGCAAGGATGGGCATGATGGTGCACCTGGCAAGGATGGCAAACGTGGTGAAAAAGGTGACCAAGGTAAAACAGGCCCTAAAGGAGAAGATGCAGACTTATGGAAACCTCAGATTACTCCTGATGGACAGTATCTGTTTTTCGAAAATCAAAAAGGAGAAAAAACAGAGAAGTACCCCATCAAAGGTATGAAGGGCGACCCTGGAGGTGAAGGACCGCGTGGCATAAATGGTCCTGCAGGTCCAGTTTTCACTCCTAGTATAAACTCTGATGGCGTTATTAGTTGGTCAAATAATGGCAAAGGATTGTCAAATCCTAATCCTATCAGCATTAAGGGCGACAAGGGCGACAAGGGCGATGATGGTGTAACATTCCATCCAGTTATTAAGGATGGCGTGCTATATTGGCATGATGATAAAGGGCTTGTGTCGAGCATATCTCCAGTAAAGATTTCTGGAAAACAGGGAGATAGGGGCGATGTGGGTCCACAAGGATTGTCTGCCTATGAAATTTGGTTGAAGCAGGGTTACAGAGGTACAGAACAAGACTTTTTGGATTCTTTGAAAGGAGAGAAAGGCACGCCTGCACCTCCTGCAAACTTCTCGTTTAAGGACGTGGAAGATTTCACTTGTAAGATTCAGAAGATCGATACAGATTTAATTGTTGATTCCGAGACTCCTACAGAGAGTCCTGAGGAGATTATAGAGTCACGTACTGAAGAAATCAAGAAATTACGTGAAGAAGGACATAAAAAAGAAAACCAAGCTAAGAATAGGGTTGGATGGTTCAAAAAGTTTACATGGTGGTGTGCAGGAGTAGATAGAGACTTGCTTACCATGTGTCCTTCCGACCATGCTAAGTATGCAGGTGTGGGTACTGTCATCCTATTTACAGCATTGATGGCATGGTTCTCCAGCTTCATAGCAATGCGTCTCGTGTTGAAAGCCCCTATGGATCAATTCAATAACAGTGAGACTCTTGGAGCTGCTGTTTTTGCTATTTTTTGGGCAGGAATGATATTCTGTTTAGATCGTTTCATTACTAACACAATGTATTCTGACGGTAAAGTTACGATAAGTAAACAAGAATTTATTTGTGGTCTTCCTAGAATTGTCATAGCCATATTTTTGGGAATAGTTATTTCTGCTCCTCTAGAACTAATGATATTTAACGATGAGATAGAAAACAAAATACACAATGAACTCAAAACTGATAACCGCAAACGCGTTAACGACGAGTATGAAGAAAAAGCAAAATTAATTAAACAAAAGATAGATACTTTACAACAACAGCAAATCACTATTGTAGAAAATCAATCCAAAATACCACAATTAAAAGCTCAAATTAGTGAAGAAGAAGAAAAAAGAAATGAGGCTATTAATAATGTAAAGGTTGACCCAACAAAAACGTCCATATCAAGAAAATCTGGAGAAAAAAAGGAAGATTACGAACAGAGAAAATCAAATCAAAAAAGGAGCGATAGGAATGCGGATGCCCAAAGTAAGATAACACTTCAAAACGAGGCTGCCAAACCATATGATGACAAAATTGCATCTTTACGACAACAAATAATAAACCTTAGTGCAGATACAGATCAACTCAACAAACTTATTATTGCAAAAAATAACGAGCTACAATCGCTTGACAGTCTACATAAGAGGGATGTTGATGTTGTAGACAGCGTTTTTTTGTCTAGATTAGGCCTTAAGACTCGCTTGGAAGCGTTACATGAGATAGCCATGGAAGGTTATACTCCATACCAAGGAGAAACAGACACATGGCTAGACTACATAACTTTACATCGAATGTGGTACTATCTATTCTTCTCAGCCATTGGTCTTATCATGCTTCTGTTTATACTTATAGACATTTCACCAGTTCTTTATAAGATGATGCTTGCAGATGGCAAGTATGATAACTACTTGCATCAAGAAAAGCTATTGGCACAGGACAAGATTAGGCTTAGCCTTTCCAAAATGCTGAAGAAGCTCAATGAGAGCGAACTAAAACGTGTTGCGCCATTTATTATGGGCGATATTTATGAGAAAATGGCTGGAGATTCTTACGTCTTTAAGACACAAGAGGAATTTATAAAAGAAGTTAAGCAACAAAAGGATACAGGATGGTGGTGGAGAATATGGCCACTCAGCTTCTTTAGGTGGCTATTCTATAAAGAACAAGATCGCCCTAGTGCACCAGTAATCGTTTTGGATCTTAAAGAAAAATCTCGTAATCAAAAAGAGGTAGACCGTGTGAATGAAGAGCTTTTTGACAAGGTGCTCGATATGAAAAAGAGAATTATCAAGGCTTCATATGAAAGATGGTATAAGACCCAACACGATTGTATCATATGTGATGACGTAGACGACGAAAATAAAGGTCAGGAACCATTTGATGACGAAGATATTGATTCGGAAGAGGAACGTGTACATGTGGATGGCGATGAGTCTGATACCACATCTTCGTATGAATACACGCAAGATACGTCGGAGGATGATTCTGAGGACAATACTTCCGAAGATAGCAATAATGATTCCGAAGATGAGAATCTTCAGTCAAAAGATGAAAATTCGTCTCAAAAAACCTCTGATTCAAATGATGATGATGAAGATGCTCCCATCGATGAGGATGAACATGAATGTCCCGAAGATGATGGTGATGACAATATAAATAATAAAAAATAGTTGTTATGCCACATTTCGGACAAGCACCAGATAACTACCAACAGAAGTGCCTCTGCGTACTTCTGTTGGATGTATCTGGCTCCATGATGAAGGACAACAAACTTGTTCTTCTGAATGAAGCCATAAGGAAATTGTATGATGATATAGTCAATGCTAAAAATGGAATTGCACCTTCCACAAAAGATCAACTCTTTGTAGAAATAATTTCATTTGATCAGTCTCCTCACAGAATCCAGCCTTATATGCTGCTTAGCAAGAGTACAATGCCTCCTGTATTAAAGTCTAGAGGATCTACGACCGATACAGCGAGGGCTATTGATTTTGCGATGGAAGAGATAGAGACTCACAAGAAGATGTTGTTGAGTACAGGACAAAAATACTATCGTCCTTGGCTTGTGCTGGTGACAGATGGGAATCCGACTTCAAGCAAAGAACAGATGGAAAGAATAAGCAAGAAAATTAGAGTTGCTATAGCCAATAAACATTTGTTTATGACAGCTGTCGGCGTCGGGAATCAAATTAATATCTCCCTTCTTAATAGACTATCTGGAGGCAATGCCACTAAATTGGAAGGATTCTCATTTTCAAAATTCTTTGAATGGTTAGCACAAAGTACCGATAAGGTATTCAAATCTGATGACGATTTCGATAGGGCAATGGATGCAGAAGATGGATTCTTATAAATGACATAAGCTATGGACGGTTTACATGTAAAAGATAACACTAATGAACTCCATGTTTGTAATCAAGAGGAAATCACAGGCCTGAAAGAAGAGTCTTTGGAGTGTAATTTTCAGCAAGAGATTATAGAATACAACCAGGAAGAGAAACCTGTCAACCAAACAGAAGTCCCAACAGTATCACTAAAGACCCAAGTTGAAAGTTCGTCGAAATGGGTTTTAGGAATCAGTCTTCTGGGGCGTTCTCATAAGGAAAAAGAAACTCCTTGTCAAGATTTTCATATATACGAAGACCTTGGAGATGGTTGGAACGTATTCATTATTAGTGATGGTGCAGGCTCGGCAAGGGAATCTCATCGAGGTTCACGTATGACCTGCAACCTAATGGTTAGAGCCATTCGGAAACTATTAGAGAAATCACAATGGAAATTACAGCAGGATTTGCCTTCGGACATAGATTGGTATATAGAATTCTCTAATATCTGTAGAGGGATAAAGGGTATGATAGAAGAGCAAATTGAAACTCTTGACGAGCCTGTTTCCTCAAAAGATTTTAATGCAACGATTCAAGTACTGATAGTGTCTCCCAATGGGATGCTGGTCGGTCATATCGGTGATGGTCGAATGGGATTTCAAGACAATGATGGAATTTGGCACAGCTTGATTATCCCACATAAAGGTGAAGAGGCTAACTCTACCGTGTTCCTGATGAACAGATGGGATAAACCAAGGATACCGGCTGCAAAGATGAGTGGTGTACATATCCCCGAGACTAGAGTCATCAATTCCATCCCTGCAAAGGTTGTTCTCATGACTGATGGATGCGAAAATTTCTCATGGAAATGTGTTGCATATAATGAAGAAAAAGGTCAATATATAGACAGAAATGAGCCTTTTGAAAGTTTCTTGAATCCTCTGTTTGAGAAATTGGACTACCTAACAGGGGAAGAAAAGCTGGAAAAATACAGTTCTTTACTAAATTCTGCCAATGATGCTTGTGTAACTGAGCAAGATGACAGAACAATGCTAATTTGCAATTATGGATTACAGAGGGAAAAGCATATGTGTCCTACTGAAGGACAAAACAATCCTACGACATAAGATTGTCGAAGACCCTATTGCACGTGGAGGTGAAGGTGTCATATATCGTTTTGAGCATAAGGAGGAAGAAAAGATTTCCACCTTTATCTTAAAATTGTATCATTCTACTCATAAGGCAGCAAGAAATAAGGCTAAAGTCCGCTGTATGTTCAACAATCCCGTTCAGTCAGCAGATCCCAATGTACGTTTTTGCTGGCCTATCGGATTGGTGTATGATAATCGTACATATGAATTTTATGGTTTTGCAATGCAAGAGGCCTTTAGTGGAAGCAGGAATTTGGAGATTCTGAGTACATACTATGTGAATGATACAATAGCTAACCGATTTCCAGATGAAATAGAATGGCATGACAAATATGAACTGAATTCCAACCTTGGCCTTCAAAATAGACTTAGGCTTTTGTATTGCTGGGCAAAAACAATAGCAGAACTTCATAAGAAAGCACATGTTGTTATTGGAGATATTAAACCTTCAAACATATTATGTACGGCGGATGGTAAAGTATCTATTGTTGATATAGATTCAATGCAGTACACGCATTGTGGACACACGTATATAGGGACTGCTCACAGTCCTGAATTCTGTCATACAGATGTTCATAAAAAAAAGGCGTTACTCTTTAATATGCCTAGAAATTTTGATGCATTTTCATTCGCAGTCTCAGCTTACATGATTTTAACAGGTACTCACCCTTATAGTAATGTAATCAATCTGCCCCCATACGATAAAGAACAATACCAGAAATTGTCATCTATGATAAAGGCAAATCTGTATCTCAGAGGCGAGAAGGGTAAGTTTTTGAAGACCATCCAGGATTTTAACCTTCATGCAAACTTTGACAAGTTGCCCGCAACGATTAAGGAGCTTCTTGATTATTCCTTCACAAAAGGTCTGGATGACATCCCGTCTATCTCCATTTGGTGTAACTCGTTAAAGAAATGTGTAATATGAACAAGGATATTTGCATACATTGTGGCAAGCCAATTAGCTATAAATACTATAGAGATTGGAATGATAATAAAGTGTGTTTAGAGCATTACGAATACATAAATTTTTGTTGCTGTTGCTTTGGCTTTGTTGATAGAGATGGAAGACAGGTAGAACATGACAGATATGTCTGCAGTAATTGTTTGAGACAGGAGGTCTCTCCAGACAATATGCAATCCCATATTGATTTCGTTTACAAGTTATTATACGATAAGGGCTTTAATGATATTCAAAGAGACCACATAAAGATAGAAATAATTAGCAAGGGACAAATGCAGAAGCTGTATTCAGAAGTCGATGCAGTAGGTTTACATACGGGATATTCTCAGGTATGGAACCAAAATGGGCGAACAGGCTTCAAGCAGAATGTGTATGTTCTATCACATTTACACTACATTATTTTTGAGGGCATTTTAGCCCATGAGCTAATTCATGGATGGCAATTGCAGCAGAATATAGCGGACAGTAACGGATATGATGACGACATAAATAGAAAGACTCGTAGCGAAGGATTTGCACAGCTAGGCACATACATAGTTATGAAAAAACGATATGAAGAGGCAAAATATCTATATGAACATTCCACAAGCTTAGATAAAAGAGAACAAGCTGTAGAAATCATGAGATTGTGTCGCTATAAACTTAAAAACGAAAGAGACAATGACGATCCGATGTATGGTGTCGCATTTAAAAAAATACTGGAACGAAAAAATATTGTGGGTTGGTATCAACTTATACGTGAAGCAAGACTTGACCTTTTGAAGAAATATGTTTGAAAATGCAATAGTAGATAGAATCAATAAAGGATGGCTGCTATTTATCTGTTTGCTGCCATTTGTTTGTATTGGAGCATTTATGAATCGTGTGGCGTTAACCATTAGTCTTTTACTAATATGGTTTACGCCAATAACGTTGTTTATCCTAGATCAAATTCCAAAGAATCTATTTGATATAGAGAAGAAAATCGGATATGAAATTTCCAGAGGGGCGATTTATCTGTTAGCTATACAATATTCAGTATTATCTATTGCTATTTTGGGATACCATATTATTAGCTTTGACAGAATACAGGGCAGTACTCTTTTGGTTAAACTATGCACAGCCGTTATAGTGTTAGCTTACTTGTTGATGAATTATCTGATTATCAAGGGATTCTTGTTTACAAAAAATTATTCCCAAGAAGACATAAAAGCTCCTAAATTTGAAAAGCAGAATCTTTCTGCTGAGGCAAATTGTATTTATGAGGCCACGAAATCATACTCTGAAATTGTTTCTCTGCATCATATGCAAATGGAAGATCTTAGAGAGTTGAGTATTCCTGTGCCTCAAGAACCTTCAGAGACAAATAAAACTCCATTTGTTGACTACTTGAAGGAATTGTCAGATATGCCAAAATCTCATGCATCGTTGGCTTCACTTGAACAGTTTGCGTTGGCGATTGCGGATAAAAGTGGTTTATATGACTTCGGCGATAAAATCATTGATAATTTACAGGGATTAGCTAAGGATGGAGTAGATTATGTTGTTGATTTAAAGGATATCCTTCTGGGTAGCAAAGAATCATTTGCTGATTATTTGTCACACCATGATCAAGAAACCACCCATACATTACTAGACAACATCAAACACTACATATACTCAGATTTCCATGGGGCAAAATTTAGATTTGATTTATCACATGCACATGGAGAGTATGATAAGTTGGGAACTGTACTCAAACATTTAGCATCTGACACTGGGAAGGGAAGCGTAGAAACCTTCTTTGATTCAGATAAACTGGATGAAATCAATCATAATTTTGTAGAACATTTTTCTGAACACATAGACGATATAGCATCATCTATGCCTACTGACGTAGATATAGATATTTGGAATCCTGATTTTAATTGTGATGCCCACTTCCCTTTAATTACCACCGCTATTGAAACCTTTAAACTAGGTTCTAAATACTTCAGTGATGATGATATTAATATGGAAAGTGCATTTGAAAAGTCGGCAACCAAAATTGGAATGACGGCAGGTGGAGCTTATCTTGGCAGTGCTTTGGGAACATTGGTATTTCCGGGCGTTGGTACCATGATTGGTGCTATGATTGGTGGATGGCTAGGAAAGAAAGGTGCACATTCGATAAATACAGCAGAACTAAAACGTCTACAAGATGAATTATCAAAACAGATACAAGTCATTCAAGATACAGCAAAATTAGCTCAAGAAAATATCCAGCGTTACCAAGAAGAAACAACTGCAAATATATCAGCTATTGCGTATAGAGAGAATGAATTTTTCCAAAGTATCAAAGATGATGATCCTTTTGAATGTTATTCAGAGGACACGATGCTATTTGCGACGGTTATTATCCTCAGAGATTATATAGCACAATTAATAAGCGACTTAAAGAAGGGCGATGAGACGCAAAGGAAACATGCACAAGTATTAGAGCAATACATTCCATCAAACCAACAGATTAAAATGTATCCCAAAGAGAGTTTAGGATTGTTGTTGTCATCTCAAAAATATATTGGCAACAATATGGAAGAAGATTATAGGTGTAATTCAGCTTTAATGAATGAGATATGCTTATCTTCTATTGTAAAGTCAATCGCAGTTTTTAAATCACTTCAGGCCTTTTGGTACAATAAGATTTATACAGAGTACAAAGGCTCCATCTATAAGGTTATGAAAGAATCCAATGGCCAAATAGAAACTTATGTGGAGAATATCGATTCTGAAAAAAAACGCATAGAAGATGAAGTAGATAAAGCTGAGCATATTAAGAAACAAGTTGAGGACGAAGCTAAAACGTTATAGACCATGGATAAATTATTTAAATGCAAAGCTTGCCCTTCTATGGAGAGGTTTATGTCATATGACCAAAGTGAAGATTTGACGCTGCATTTTCTATGCGAAAGTACATCGCCTTCATATTATGACAAATTACCATTTCTAAAGGAGTTGTCAAAATATGATACATACAATAGACTAATGAAAATTAGGACAAGAGCGATTCTATTTAGCATAGGTGCTTTCTTTTTGCTTATCCTTGCGTCAATAACACAAAATCCTATGTTGTTGTTCTTAGTTGCTGCCTTTATGATAATGGGGTGGTATGTATTCTATCAGTTAGTATCTGATGATATAGCCAATGTAAGGGTATTTGAACTTAGTTTTAGTAACAAGACCTTCATGGAGCTAAAAAACATGAGTGTTGCCAATAACCACAACCGACTGATAGAGCTTAATACTCCTGTTAATTATGATGTCTTACTAATTGATAAATCAGGATGGCGATTACTTATATACATTAAGAATTGGATTAAATATGTCGAAGAAAAATATTTGAGAAGGAGAATGGTTGTCAGTTATCTATTTGACAAGAAAGAAAAAGTCGTTATAGACACTCTTTCAAGAACAGGAGTAGAGCGCAGCCTGGTGACAGGCATAAAAGAGCTAGAAACGTATTTAGCAGATACGAGTTTCAAAATAAGCAGAATATTCATTATAAACGACAAGAATGGGGATATACTTGTTAGGGAAATCATAAATCCTCAAATTAGTTCTAAAACTTAGCATAATAAAGGAGCCACTATCATGACAAGAGAAGCGATAGAACAGTTATTCGATAGAGCACGACAGGGCGATGTGACTGCACAGGCACTCGTCGGTCAGTTGTTCCTCGAAGGGAAATATATACAGGCGAATAGGGAGAATGCTATTGGGTGGCTGAGGAATGCCGCCCAATGCAATTGTCTCTATGCACGCGATTTGCTTAACGAAATGTTGAGTCAGCCGTTCAATCCTAACGGGCAACATCAAGATAGGCAGGATACCCAACCTGGTAATGTTCCTGTTGCGGACAATCATGACTATATGGCCGAATTGAATGGGCTGATAGGCCTTGACTCTGTAAAGCAAGAACTGGAGTCTCTCCGCAATCTGATAAAAATACAAAAGATGCGTGTCGAGAAAGGACTACCGAATACCAATATGAGTTACCATATGGTATTTACGGGCAATCCGGGTACAGGTAAGACGACTGTTGCCCGCATCGTAGCAGGTATCTATAAAGAGATTGGCATATTAAAGAAGGGGCATCTCATAGAGACCGACCGTTCTGGTCTTGTGGCTGAGTATGTGGGACAGACTGCACCCAAGACTAATGCTAAGATTGATGAAGCTATGGATGGTGTACTCTTCATTGACGAAGCTTACACCCTTGTTGGAGAAGGAAGTGATTACGGAGCAGAGGCCATTGCCACTTTGCTCAAGCGTATGGAGGACAACAGAGATCGCTTGGTGGTAATTCTTGCAGGTTACACTAATGAGATAAAGGAGTTCATTGACAGCAACCCTGGTCTGCAGTCGCGTTTCAACAGATACATTCAGTTTGAAGACTACAACGCAGATGAACTGGTGCAGATTCTTCGCAGCCATTTGAAGAAGTCGCACTATAAGATAAAGCGCGATGCCTTTGAGTGGATAAGCGAGTATATACGCACAAAGGTGATGACGAAGGACGAGAACTTCGGCAATGCCCGTTTCATCCGAAACACCTTTGAGAAAATTGTGCAGTATCAGGCTGATAGATTAGCAATGCTAAGTAACATCTCTAATGATGACTTGATGATTATTACAATTGATGACGTAAATAAATTGAAATAGTAATATGGACGAGATATTAAAGATATTTGGCGGTACAGAAAATATCTGGAATGCCATTCAAGAGAATGCCGCTAAAGTCGGCATAGAAGTGACACGCACCATGCTGGAACTCTTCTACGTATTGAAGAGTCCCAATACAGGTATGATAAACAAAACGCTTATCGTGGCAGCCCTCGGCTATCAGCTTCTGCCGGAAGATGCACTTCCTCGCGACAAGTATGGATTCCTCGGATTTCTGGACAACGGCGTTACCTTGGCATTTGCCTACAACAGAGTAAAGTCGTCTGTAACTCCTGAAATTGAGCATCAGGTGAATAATATTCTCTCAAATTGGTTTGGAACTGCGACACAGTCTGAAACTGCTGATATTCCAGAAAATAACAGCAATCAATTCTGTGGCTATACCTCCCAACCTATTCATGTAGAGCAACAGCCGCAAGGCTACAAGCCCATGGGTGATAGCGGTTACTATAACCAGTCATCTCAGAAGCCTCAGAAACCTATTTGGAACGATGACGATGATGTTGTCATCGACTGACACTATTAATCAAGGAGGATATTGAATGAACATCGAAATAAGAGACGCAAAGAAAGAAGATGTTGAGATAGTCGCTTGGACAGTGTTGACAGCATTGGACATGAACTGTGATGATATGGCCAAATTCATAAAGTCTTGCTCGGAAGAAGACACCATCTACTCATGGCGTAATTCAATAGTTGCAACTGTCGACGGAAAGACCGTTGGTTGCTTGATAGCATACGAGGGTAGCCGCTACAAAGAACTGAGGAACAAGTCGTGGCTTCAATTGTGGGATGATATGGATTCTAAATATCTAAAGACAATAGAAGCAGAGACTGTAGACGGTGAATTTTATCTTGACTCTATGGCTATTCTACCAGAATATAGAGGCTATAGCATAGGCAAAATGCTTCTGATGTATGCAGTAGAAAAAGGGAAAGATTTGGGATGTATGTACTCCACCCTCTTGGTGGATGTTCATAAACCAAGACTTGAAGCCTATTACAAATCTATTGGATTTGAACAGTATGGGGAAATGGCGTTTTTTGGTCATGATTATAAAAGAATGAGATATGTATTTGCTTGAACACATACCTTTGATGTTTGAAATTCTCGGAGCATTTGGATTATTATTAATTGCTTTTTATTGGTTTTCACGACCTGTAGAGAAAGACCGTCTCATGTATGGCAATAAGCCATTCATGTTGATTGTCTTTATGTCTGTTTTTATTATTTGCTTTGTACTTACACTATGCTTATTTGGTGAACTATTTGATAGCAATAATATTGTTCATTGGAGTAATGATGGAACCACTGTAGTTGAACACTGGTGGGCTATTATTAGTCAATTTGCTGATCCTGGAAACTTACCTTCATCTTCTGGTAATGGGCGTATAATCGCATTTATCAGTGCTGTATCTGGTGTGGTATGTTTGTCTGGACTTCTAGTATCATCAATTGTAAGTTACCAAACTCGTCGTTCGCAAGATTGGAAACAAGGAATGATTCATTATAATAGAAATTTTTAATAATTATATAGTAATTATAGG
>NZ_NOVE01000002.1 GCF_002265625.1 Prevotella sp. 885 | reverse complement strand
TGCAGAATCTTTCAATGCAAAAGTCAAGCATTTCAGAGCACAACTTCGGGGTATCATTGACAAGAAATTCTTTCTCTTCAGACTAACAAGATTGTATGCTTAATCCACACACTTTTTCAGGTGAGCCCATATATTCCTGCAGATTCAGCGCTCTTCAATCTGAGGGTTCCTGATCCGCTAATATTGCAAGGTTTATTCCAGCCAGTAATACATACATTTTCTGTCGTAATACTGTTGTCGCCAAGCACCTCAATGTTCAATCCTTCACTGCTACTATTAATAAAAATACCATTATCGACATTATCGATGGTAACATCCAGCATCGTGAGGGTATTCGTCTCGGGATTGTAGCTAATCTTTCCCTCCACTCCCTCAATGACACTGAGGTCAGCACTGTTTTCACTCGTCACCTCCACGTCGGCAATCTTAAAGCCATAGCTGTCTTGCGCCATCGCTAATGCTGACGACATCATCATTAATATAAGCATGAAGAACATGCGCATCCATGCGCCGCCTCTTGGAGATCTCTCAAGAAGCCGTTGGATGATTGACTGTTTGTTAGTGTTTAGTTTTTTCATAATCAGTTGGGTTTAGTATGTTAAACAAGTTTTTGTGTTGTGCCATGCCCCGAAAGAGGCGTGGTTTACGTTTGCAAAGTAAGCGGTTTTACGCTCAAGTCAATTGTATAAACTTAACAAAAAATGGCCAATTCTTAACAAAATAGCCCCACTTGTGAATTTAGCGCGTGAATTGACAAGCAGACAAGGCTAACTTAGGAGGCTATGGCGTCCCGCCGTAGCCACGCAGCCACGACCATAAGCGGAAAAACATATAAAAACACAAGATTACACAGGAAGTAAAGTCAAAAGTAAGAACTTAAGCAAAAGCCAATAAATAACAAAGCAAGAATGCCCGCAGCTCCTACTGTATGCCTTGTTAATCACAGGATTTTATAACCTTGTGTTTTTCTTTGTTTTTTCCGCTTGTGCTTTTCGAGAGAGGCAACAGCCTCTCATTCATTTATGGCATATATGGTCGTGAGAACTTGTTCTCACAAGACCATATAGGACATAAAGGAATTGCCGAAGGCTCGAAAAGCACAAGCGGACTGTGGATAAAGGTTTTTGTCAAAGCCCTGCCTATTCGGCCGTCATATCGCCCGAATCTTGAATTAGGAATTTTGAGTTTTGAATTATTCTCGGCTTCGCCTGCGATTGTGAGTTATCCAATTTTGATTTGGAAGTTTTAGACATGAAGACAGGTTTTTTAGACAGGAAGACATGAAGACAGGTTTTTCTCGCGGTAGCAAACTGTAGGAGCCGCAGACATTAGCTTTACGCACGAGAATGTGTTATAAGTATAGCAGCCCGCCCATGCACCGAGAACCGTTGGTTAATACTCTTACGATGAAGAATATGGCCGTCCTTCCCAAAAAACATGTCTTCATGTCTTCTTGTCCCAAAAAACATGTCTAATCATTTCTTCACTCGCTTCGCGCCGTCCACGATGTAGACTCCGGCAGGGAGCTCGTTCCATTGCTGCGTAAGCTTCACGCCCTGAACGGTGAAGATGCCCTTCTTGCGTGCGGGCACGTCTGCTGTGATGTCGTTGATGCCGCTCGCGTCTTGCTCAATCACCACCTTGGCGGTGACCACCTCGCCGTTGAGCGCAACGGCTTTCTTCCCTGCGTCGTACACAGCACCTTCCGGCTGCTTGATGGAGCATCCGTCAAGGATGAGATCGGTAATGTCGGTGACAGAGCCGTTGGTGCCCGTCACTTCCACGTAGGCGTTGCGTATGGTGAGCGCAGCTGTCGACTTGCCAGTTCCGGCTATTCCCCACATGCCTTCGGCACTTATCTTAACGTCCTCGACAGTGATGTCAGAATTATCAATGCTTAGCGCCCAATGGTCATCGCTCTTCAGAACGAGTGTGCCGCTTCCGCTGATAGAGGATGAGCAGTCTTCCACACACAGACCTGCCCAATGTGAGTCTATTGTGTTTGTGCCCTTTATCAATATCTTTACATAATCATTCACCAAAATGCCGTTATCGTCAGCACTGCTGATTGTGGCATCCTCCAGGGTAAGAGTGTTGGTCTGAGGGTCGTAATTCACATTTCCCTCTACACCATTGATAACGCTCAGGTCATTGCGGTTATCCCCAGTCACGGCCACACCGGCTATTTGGATGCCATACTTATCAGGCTCAATCATCACAATGTCGGTGACCTTCTCTCCGTTCTGCGCCACAGCATGCAAGCCTGCTTCGAAAGCAGCGCCAGCGGGCTGGGTGATGGAGCATCCGTCAAGAACGACGTTCTGGAAGTCGCAGATCGAACCGTTGCTGCCAGTAGCCTCAACGTAAGCGTTGCGCACTATGAGCTCCTCACCACTCTCGCCATCATATCCTCCTATGCCATATAAACCTTCCGTATACAGCTTGATACCTTCAATAACAGTCTGCGAACAGAAGGCATATATTCCTGCAGATTCAGCGCTCTTCAATCTGAGGGTTCCTGATCCGCTAATATTGCAAGGTTTATTCCAGCCTGTAATACATACATTTTCTGTCGTAATACTGTTGTCGCCAAGCACCTCAATGTTCAATCCTTCACTGCTACTATTAATAAAAATACCATTATCGACATTATCGATGGTAACATCCTGCATCGTGAGGGTATTCGTCTTGGGGCTGTAGCTCATCTTTCCCTCCACGCCAGGAATGAAGCTGAGGTCAGCGCAGTTAAGGCTTGTAACATCTTCGCCGGCCACTGAGAAGCCATAGTCCACTGGAGGTGCAATCACCAGATTACCAACATACTTTCCATCAAGCATCACAGATTTACGAGCAGCGTCAAAGGCAGCGCCCTGTGGCTGTGTAATGTAACAGCCGTCAAGTGTGAGGCTATTAATGTTGCTCATAGCCACACGTGCATCAAACTCAGCGTATACGTTTTTCAAGGTGAGATCTGAACCATTCTTGTATCCATCTATTCCCGTATCTACTTTAAAAAACAGCTTGACGTTTTCGATGGTGAGAGGCTCATCAAAAATGATGATACCCTCTATAGGACTGTTAACACTTAGAGTTCCTGATCCGCTAATAGCACAATATGGCTGCTTGACAAGTATGCCTACACCTTCTGTCGTAATACTGTTATTGCCAAGCACCTCAACCGTAATGTCTTCATCTGAAATCGAGATTCCAGTATAAACAGAATTGATGGTACAATCCTCCATAGTAAGTGTTTTTGTATCAGGATTGTAACTTAACTTTCCCTTCACGCCGTCAATGACGCTGAGGTCATTATAGTTGCGGGTCGATACGTCTGCGTTACATATCGTGAGGCCGTAATACATTATCGTTGGCTCGACAACCACCTTGTCGGTAACAGTCTCTCCGTTGAGCGTCACGCTCTTACGCTGCTTGTTGTACTCAGCGTTCTCAGGCTGCTGGATAAAGCTTTCTTCAAGAGTGAGCCCACTGATGCCGCAGACAGAACCTTCGCTGCCAGTAGCCTCAACGTATGAGCGGCGTATGGTGAGCACATCATTGTCGTTATTTTCTCCTGCTATGCCACACTTGCCTTCGGCATAAAGATATAGGTTCTCGATAGTGAGCGAAGAATTCGACATTTTCAGTGCACTATATTCTGAAGTGTTCAGCCTTATCTCTCCACTACCATAAATAATTGTTTTTGATTTTTTGAGAAGTATGGGAGTACGTGAAGAAGTGATGCTGTTTTCACCAACAATCTTAATCTTAATTTTAGTCTGATTTAAAGCCACAATACCGTCTTTCTCAGAATTGATGGTTACATTCTTCATGTAGAGAGTGTTGGTCTCAGGATCGAAGTTTATCTTTCCCTCCACGCCTGGGATGACACTGAGATCGGCGCAGTTATCACTTGACACTGCGACGCCGGCAACCTCAATGTTGTAGTATTTGGTCTGCGCCTGTGCTAACGCGGACGACATAACAGCTACGATGCACAGAAAGAACATCCGTAGCCACATGGTGGTAAAAGGAGTGTTCCCCCTTGGCACCGAATACTGATGTGAGTTTAGTTTTTTCATAATAGTGGGTTTTAGTATGTTAAACAAGTTTTTGTGTTGTGCCATGCCCCGAAAGAGGCGTGGTTTACGTTTGCAAAGAAAGCGGTTTTACGCTCAAGTCAGTAGGATATTTCTTACAAAAAATGGCCAATTCTTAACAAAATAGCCCCACTTGTGAATTTAGCGCGTGAATTGACAAGCAGACAATACTAACTTAGGAGGCTATGGCGTCCCGCCGTAGCCACGCAGCCACGACCACAAGCGGAAAAACATATAAAAACACAAGATTACACAGGAAGTAAAGTCAAAAGTAAGAACTTAAGCAAAAGTCAATAAATAACAAAGCAAGAATGCCCACAGCTCCTACTGTATGCCTTGTTAATCACAGGATTTTATAACCTTGTGTTTTTCTTTGTTTTTTCCGCTTGTGCTTTTCGAGAGAGGCAACAGCCTCTCATTCATTTATGGCATATATGGTCGTGAGAACTTGTTCTCACAAGACCATATAGGACATAAAGGAATTGCCTAAGGCTCGAAAAGCACAAGCGGATTGTGGAGTCTGGTTTTTGTCAAAGCCCTGCCTATTCTGCCAGCAAATGTCTGGCACGCTCTATTATTGTGTCCTCGCCCTTCAACAAATCGTCCTGCGAGAGACCGACGTTATAGTCGGGGTCGATGCCGAACTCGGTGGACACTCCGTCCTTGTCGTACATGGGGCATGCGGAGAAACGCACGCTCCATCCGTTGGGCAGTTCCGAAGAGAAGGGCATGCCGGCACCGCCACCCGTGCGGTCGCCGACGACGATGACATTGGGGAAACACTTCATGTACTTCACAAATTCGTTGGCGGCGCTGTATACGGCACGGTTGGTAAGTACAGCCACACGCTTCTGCCACCTCAGACCCTTCGACGGCTTGAGGCGCTGCTCCGCCATCTTCGAGAAGTCGTTACGACCCTTACCCGTCTTGTGCTGCATATATCCGACGAGTGTCTCCTCGTTGGTGAACCTTGCCGCCAGCTGTTCGGCACTCGTCACAAGTCCGCCCCCATTGTCGCGGATGTCCACAATAAGGGCGTTGCACGTAGCGAGATACATCATCACGTCGTCAAGATTGCCCTCCCCCATCGGATTGGCGAAGGACGGACAGCGGACATAGCCGATGTTGTCGTCGAGGATGCGATAGCGCAAGCCCGAGGCAATGCGATAGTCGGTGCCGAGATAACGCGAGAGAAGCGTGTCGCTGACGTTGGAGGGATAGTCCTCGTGCCACGACCAGTAACGCGCCACGTCCCACGACGCATACATGTTGACGTGTCCGTCACGCAGCTCGCCGAGCATATTGCCAAGCACTTCGAAGAGCTGCACGGACGTCATGCGGTCGTCAATCTGACGTGAGTAACGCTCATGCACCTCGTCCCAGTCCAGTCCGTACGCCTTCTTCTTATAGTCGAAGAAGCAGTAATGTTCGTCCACGGCGCTCCACAGAGCCTCGAAGTTGCCACGCGGATTGTCGGCATACTCGTCCTCGTCAACGCATGAGGAAAGCATGCAGAGACAAACCGCGCAGCAAAGGCCAAGGAGCATCTTGAGTGATGTGTTCCTTATATACATTATATATACGTTTTTACTTCATTAACTTAATGTTTCCGTTGGTGTCCAGCCCTACGACGTACGTCTTGCCAGCCTTTGTGGAGAAGCGAAGCGTCTTGTCAGCGTAACGCACCTCACACGGCTCGCCTGATCCGGAGCGGATGACGGCTTTCTGGAGCTTGCCGCCTTCCCAATGGATGTCCACATGGAAGTTGCCCCTTGCACGCAGACCCGTCACGCTTCCCTTTGCCCATGCGTCAGGCAGGGCAGGGAGCAGATGAATGAAGCCCATGTGACTCTGGAGCAACATCTCAGTGACGCCGGCTGTACCGCCGAAGTTGCCGTCTATCTGGAACGGAGCGTGCGTGTCCCAAAGGTTGTCGAGGGTGCCGTTCTTCAGCAGGTTGCCATAGAGAGTGTAGGCATGGTTGCCGTCATGCAGACGTGCCCACTGATTGAGCTTCCATCCCATTGACCATCCTGTGGCTCCGTCGCCTCTATGCTCGAGCACCACCTTTGCTGCTTTAGCCAGTTCGGGTGTGGTGACGGGCGAAACGGTATGGCCTGGATGGAGTCCGAAGAGATGATTGACGTGGCGATGCTCGTCCTTCGGGTCGTCGATGTCCTTCGACCATTCCATCAGCTGTCCGTAACGTCCAATCTTATACGGAGCCAGATGCTTCAGCGCGTCCTCCCACTGGCGGCGCTCCTTGGCGTCCTTGCCGAGTGTGCGGTTTGCCTGAACAGCATCGAGGAGAATCTCACGGATGACGGCGTGGGCGAAGGTGGCTCCCTCATCCACGGGTCCGTGTTCGGGCGAGGTGGACGGTGCGGCTGTATATACTCCGTCGGGACGATGCCACAGATAGTCAGCGGCAAAGTCGGCGCTTCCCTTCAGAATGTCATAATATTCGGCAAGGAAACGACGGTCGCGGGTAAAGTCATAATAGTTCCAGAGATGAGTGGCGAGCCACGGTCCGGCAAACGGAGAGAAGTTCCACGACATGTCCTCACTGGAGAGCGGCGTGGTGAATCCGAAGATATTGCCCGACACGGATGTGGTCCATCCACGTGTACCGAAGTATGACTTTGCCGTCACTTCTCCGGGCTTGATGAGCGTGCGGATGAAGTCGAAGAGGGGCTGCTCGCATTCGGAAAGCGCCGTCGGACAAGCCGGCCAGTAGTTCATCTGTAGGTTGATGTTGTTGTGATAGTCCACTCGCCACGGTCCGTCCACATTGTTATGCCATACTCCCTGAAGGTTGGCTGGCATATCGCCGGGGCGCGACGAAGAGATGAGGAGGTAACGGCCGAACTGATAATAGAGCTGCTCAAGGTAGGGGTCCTTGGCTCCCTGACGGTAAGCCTCAAGGCGTCGGTTGATGGGCATGTCGGTGAAGGTGGTGTTGTCGCCCATAAGGTCAAGGCTTACGCGACTGAAGAGGTTATGATAGTCGGCATAATGCTCCTTGAGCAGACTGTCATAGCCTTTGTCCGCAGCCTTATCGAGCCACGTAGCGGTGGTGGCAAGCGGATTGACACCGACGTATGCCTTGGGGTCATGGAAGTCGGGGTCGTAGTTGGCGCGATAGTCCGTGTCGGCGGTGATGAGGAACACCACCTCGTCAGCACCCTTCACCGTGATGCGTCCGCCCTCATTGATCAGCGTTCCGCCGTGGTTGATGGCTTTGATGCGGATGGCGTACTGCATGTCGTTGTTGTCCAGACGGGCGTCCCACAGCAGGGCGTCAGATCCTACGGCGGTCAGCTTGCCCTCCGAAACGGGATTGGGGGCATACGAGAAGGTGAGGTTCTGCATGCCTTTCTGAGATGCCTTGAAGCGTACGGCAAGGACATTGGCGGGGCGACTGATGAAGTATTCGCGACGATAGTCAATTCCGTCTTTGCTGAACTGCACGACGGCAAGGGCGGAATCGAGCGAGAGAGAACGGCGATAACCAGTCATTCCGACTGCGCTAAGCCCGGTCTCTACGTAGAATTCGCCGGCTGTGGTGAAGCTTCCGAAGCGGAACGGATCCTCAGCGTACGACTCGTACGGCACTTCACTGTTAAAGTTCTTCTTAGTCAGTTGTGAGGCACGCTCCCAGTCGTTCTCGGCAAACGCCTTGCGGATGTCGGCGATGACATGCGCCGACTGCTTGTTGACGTTCCAGTAATAGTCGGCTCCCTTCTTGGTGTTGGGACCTCCGCGCCACAGCGTCTTCTCATTGAAGGTGATGCGCTCAGCCTCAACGGAGCCGAGAACATTGGCACCAAGCGAGCCATTGCCTATAGGCAGCGACTGCGACTCCCAGTCTGAGTCGGGATTGGTGGCGGTGTCGCCGGCAGAGATGGGCTTCTTACCGCCGGTGAAGTTTTCGGGATGGCCGCCATACCAGATGGCCTGTCCGCGCAGAGATACGGGAGTGTCAAACCAGTAAGTAAGGGGCGTTTGGGTTTGTGCGGTAGTTGTCAGCGGAGACAACAAGAAAAGAGAATAAAGAGATAATAGTTTCATGCTTTTGCTTTAGTTGGATTAGTCGGATGAAGGCGAGAATGTGTCGTGACACATTCTCGCCTTTCATCTATTTATTTCTGTATTTTAATGGTCTTGCCATTGGCATAACGCACGATTGTGACGCCCTTGGCAGGTGCGTTCAGACGGCGTCCGTCGAGCGAGTAATAGCCTGTGATGGCAGAGTCAGCGCTGTCGGTGAGTTCCTTGATGCCGGTCTCTGAATTGTCATTGCCTACGCGGCACTTGGCAGCATTGTCGATAACAGTCTTTGTTACGGCCTTGGTGTTCGGGTCGATGGTGCTGCAGATTATCAATGCACAAACGTTCAGCTTGGAACGGTCCTGAATGAGGTTGTGCTGTGAGATGTTCTCGAACGTAACAGTGGGCTTCTGCATTTCGCCTACTGTGTAAGGAGCTGTCAGCGAGCCTTCCACACCATACTCAACACCCTTGCTGGCGATGGCAACCTGATTGAACGTCAGACCACTCACCTGTGATACGCCGCCCAAGAAGGGAGCGTATTCCTCCGGCAGTCCTTCGATGCCGTCCCATTCGCCTGCGGCAACATTCTGTACCCACTTGTCGTTCTTCAGTCCGTCGGCAGTAAGCACGTAAGCCACCTCGTACTTGTCGTTCTCGGCAGTGGGGAGGCACGGCAGCACGTCTGTTGAGACGATGATGTTATTGCCGCTCTCGTCAAAGTTTGCCTTTACGTTGATGTCGAAGCTGGCAGTCTGATTCATAGCCATATAGTATTCGCCCTCACCGGTGTAAGAGTTCACCTTTTCGTAACGGTTAAACGTAATATACGGTCTGCCAGTCCATTTAGACATTAGTTCTGTATATGCGTTTGTCCTCATTGCGTCGTCGTGGATGGAGATGCCGATAAAGTCATCCGGATGGATGCGCTCCATATACTCCATGATGGCGATGCCGCGCGGACAGTACTGACACCACAGACCAGTAACATCCTCAAAGACAACGCGCTTCTTAGGAGCCTGCAGCACAGTGCTGCGTGTAATCATCGTATACGGTATTGTCACCTCGTTGAAATGGCCGTCCACATGCGTTATGTTTAACGTAACATCCGACTCACCGATTTTTGTTCCGGGCTTGATGGGGATATTCACATCCAGGTTATCAGCAAACGGTGTCTCGAAGTCCATGTTGATGGGTTCGGATGTCTCATTGGTATCTGGATCGAAAAGCGTGTACGTAATCTGGCTTACAGGGTTGGTACCCCAGTTCGTAAGTCGGATTGGCACGTTCACGTATTCGTCAGAAGGAGTGACTGTAACCTTAGGTTGGAGCTGAGACGGAGCAACAGAGTAAGTGTCGGCTGCCACATTGAGTGACATCGTAGTCAGCATCACGAAGAGAAGCGTGATGAAATGGAGTAGTCGTTTGGTCATAGTAATATGAATTTGATAGTGAAAATAATGATTTATTTAAATGCAAAGCGGTGCCTATACGCGAAGATTACTTCCGCATAGACACCGTTTTTTATATAAGATTATAGTTGAAGTTCAACGACACGGTCGATTTCGGTCGGTACGTTATCGAAGCTGATAACTACGCCGCCCTGACATTTCTGTGTTTTTACGGCGCGACGGCTAACAAAGTCGACAGCGCTGCGCACCTTCTTGTCGCCAAGCGGCAGGAAGAGCGACTTGTCCTGGAGGTTAAGGATGTGTACGAAGAGGCGGTTGCCCTTCTGCGTGGTCACTCCCCAGTCATGCGGTGCGATGAAGCCTCCGCGTGTGCCATAGATGGTCTCGCCGTACACCTTCATCCACTCGCCCATCTTCTTGAGTCGCTCCACAGCCACTTCAGGAAGGCATCCGTCCGGCTGCGGGCCGATGTTCATGAGGAGGTTGGCGTTGCGTCCGGCTGCTCCTACGAGGTAATGAACGAGAGTGGTGTCCGACTTATAGTTCTGGTCAGTGATCTTATATCCCCACATGCCGTTCATCGTCTCGCAAGTCTCAAGAGGCAGACGCGAAATCTGCTGGCCTGAGAGTCCGGCTGTGTTCTCACCAGGCAGGTCGCGCTCGAACATCTGGAAGTCCTCGCCTTCGAACGGTGTCTGGTGATGGTTGTTGCCGATAAGGCAGGCGGGCTGCAACTTATGGATAAGGGCATACTGCTCGGGCAGCTGCCAGTCGAACGACGGGTTCTGGTCCTGATCCCACCAGCCGTCAAACCAGATGGCTCCCACCTTGCCGTAGTTGGTGAGCAGCTCTGTCAGCTGATTGTTCATAAACTGATAGTAGCTCTTCCAGTCACCATTGGGATTGGGACGTCCTGTTCCTCTGCCCGTACGGCCCCACGGAGCATCCTCACGCCACCAGTCGATGTGTGAGTAATAGAGGTGAAGACCGATGCCCTGCTTGTGGCACTCGTCAGCAAGCTCCTTAACGATGTCGCGCTTGAACGGTGTGGCGTCCACGATGTTATAATCAGAATACTTGGTATGGAACATCGAGAAGCCCTCGTGGTGTCTGGTGGTGAAGCAGATATACTTCGCTCCTGAAGCCTTGATGGCTGCCACCCAATCATGCGCGTTGAAGCGTGACGGATAGAATCCGCCAGCCAGTTTCTGATACTCGCGATAGTTGAGGTCCTTGTTGGTCATTGTCCACTCGCCGGTGGCGAGCATGCTGTAGAGACCCCAGTGAAGGAAGATGCCGAACTTGGCATCCTGAAATTCCTTGCGTGCCTCAAGATTCTCTGCGGTGGGTACGTAATGGTCCTCTGCGGCAGCCTTCGGCGTAACCGAATAAGCCCCCATTGCCACCGAAATGGCAAGGAGGGCTGATGTGATACATCTTTTCATACAATGATTTATTGGGGTGAAGAGACGTACTGTATTACTTAACGGCAATGCATTCCACCTCTACCAATGCGTCCTTCGGAAGAGTCTTCACGGCAACGGCTGAGCGTGCCGGGAACGGCTGTGTGAAGAACTCAGCGTAAACCTCGTTCATAGCGCCGAAGTTGGCCATGTCTGAGAGGAACACTGTGGTCTTTACGACGTGAGAAAGGTCGACACCTGCCTCGCGAAGGATGTTCTGTGCATTGGTGAGCGACTGACGTGTCTGCTCCTTTACACCACCCTCAACGAATGCGCCCGTAGCGGGATCGATGGGTAACTGACCTGATGCGAATACCATGCCGCCTGCCTCGATAGCCTGTGAATAGGGACCGATTGCTGCAGGAGCCTTGTCTGTACTAATCTGCTTGTTCATAGTTGTAATGATATTATTTTTAGGGTTTATATATGTTACTTATTATGAGCTTATATGTGCTACTGTTATGTTTGCTTGACATTGCTGCCGACGCTTACAGCGTGTAGTCTACGAGTTTGAAGCCGCGCTTTACCAGCTCGTCCTTTATCTGGCGGATATGCTCCTCGTTCTTTGTTTCTGCCTGAAGACGCAGGATGCAGGAATTGACATCTTCGCTGTCGGCGTTGCGCTCATGATTGACACGCACCACGTTGGCGCCAAGCTCCGCGAACACCTTGCTTACGCCGAGCATCTGACCGGGCTTGTCCTCCAGTTCTATGCACATCGAGCAGGTGCGGCCGCTCTTGGCAAGTCCACGATAGATAACGCGGTTGAGGATGGTAACGTCAATGTTTCCGCCGCTTACCACGCAGACTGTCTTCTTGCCTTTCACCGGCACCTTATTGAACATCACGGCTGCCACGCTGGCGGCACCTGCCCCTTCTGCCACCATCTTCTCGCTCTCGATGAGCTGCAGGATGGCAGCGCAGATTTCGTCCTCGCTGACTGTGACAATCTCGTCTACGTACTTCGAGCATGTCTCGAAGGTTATCTTGCCCGGCTGCTTTACAGCGATGCCGTCGGCAATGGTTGAAACGGAAGGCAATGCTTCCTGCTTGTGATCGTTTATTGAGCGCACCATGCTGGCTGCTCCAGCCGCCTGAACACCATATACCTTCACCTCAGGATTGAGCGACTTCACTGCGAAGGCGATGCCTGAAAGCAGACCACCACCTCCTACCGGCACTACGACAGCTTCAATGTCGGGCAGCTGGTCGAGAAGTTCCAAGCCTATGGTTCCCTGTCCTGCGATTACGTTCTCGTCATCGAAGGGATGGATGAAGGTGTAGCCGTGCTCGTCACGCAGACGAAGGGCTTCCTGATAGGCGTCGTCGTATACGCCCGGCACAAGATTGACGTCTGCACCGAGACGCTTCGTGGCTTCCACCTTGCTGATTGGTGCTCCTTCCGGCAGACAGATGAGCGACTTGATGCCCATCGCTGTAGCTCCAAGCGCCACGCCCTGTGCGTGGTTGCCTGCTGAGCACGCAATCACACCCTTTGCCTTCTCCTCGTCGGAGAGCTGCGAAATCTTATAATAGGCTCCACGTATCTTGAAAGAACCTGTGAGCTGCAAGCACTCCGGCTTGAGATAAACGTCACATTCCGTGTTTATTTTCGGGGCGTGTACCAGGGCAGTCTTACGTATTACCTTACTGAGGACGTAGCGTGCCTTATAGAAGTTGTCCAAATTCAGCATATTATCCTTATTATGTTACTTAATGTATGTTTTTCCATCGCAAAAGTAAGCATTTATTCGGATATAGCCAAACTTTCGTATCAACTTATATATAATATATGTCAGAAACCACCGTATATGAACGGCTGGACATCTTCCGTAGCCATCTGCAATGCCATCTGCATGCAGACGATGAAGAGCACAAGCTTTACAGCCCACGGCAAGGTGACGAATCTCGCCTGAAGACGCTGGTATTGTCTCTCCGACACGAAGTAGGTGAGCATGACAGCGATGACCGATACGGTCCACATGGTTCGCGCATTGAAGAACGGCACGAGATAGTCCATGCTGAAGTCTGCCGCTATCTTATTGTATAGGTCGGTAAGATGCGCCATGTCCTTGGCGCGGAAGAACGACCATGCGAAGCATACATATACATAGGTGAGCGTCCAGCTAATGGCGTTGCCCCACAAGGTGGAGGGGAACGAGAAGTGGAGCTGGCGGCTGAAGAACTTGTGTATGGCAAGTCCTAAGCCGTGAAGGGCGCCCCATATCACGAACATCCAGGAAGCACCGTGCCAGAGTCCTGCCACGAGCATCGTGATGATGTTGTTGACATACATGCGGACGGTGCCGCGACGATTGCCTCCGAGGGGTATGTAGAGATAGTCGCGAAACCACGTGGAGAGCGATATGTGCCAACGGCGCCAGAAGTCGGTAAGGCTGAGCGAACGGTAAGGGAACCAGAAGTTGTCCGGAAGCCAGAAACCGAGTATGGCTGCCGTGCCGATACTAAGGTCGCTATAGCCCGAGAAGTCGAGGTAAATCTGGACGGGATAGCCCACAAGGGCTGCCGCACACTCGAAGCCTGAGAAGCCCTGAGGACCGTCGAACACCCAACTGGTGAACTGTCCGATATAGTCAGCGAGCATGTTCTTCTTCACCACGCCGAGCATTATGAGCCACAGTCCCACCCATACCATACGGCTGGACGCCTGCTCATTGCGGCGCAGACGGGGGATGAGGTTCTTGGCGCGGGTGATGGGTCCGGCAAGAAGCAGCGGGAAGAACGTCAGATAAAACATAAACTCCAACAACGTGGCATCGCCATCGAAGCGGCGACGATAGACGTCCACGGCGTAACTGATGGCTTGGAACGTGTAGAACGATATACCCACCGGCAACGCTATCGAGGCAAAGGAGAAGTTGGTGGAGAGCATCGCTCCTATAACGTCGTTCATGAAGAACGAAGCGTACTTGAAGTAGCCGAGCACTCCGAGGTCAACGACAACGAGCAGCGAGAGCAATGCCTTGCGGGCAGCTCCCTCACGCGTCTTCATTTCCTGCGTCAGAGCATAGTTGAAGCACGCCGTGGCTGGCAACAGCCACATCAGCGCACCGTTGAGTTTATAGGCAAAGAAGAGGTTGAAGGCAATGACGTATAGCATCATCGCTATCTTTGATCTCTGTCTTATAAGGGTGAAGACGGCGAGAAACGCTACGAGCGCCATCTGCACGGTTATGTCTGTATAGTCCATATATTGGATTGGTGTCAGTCTGTAACTTAATTATGAACACTATGTGGCTGGCATACATCACTGCTTACTGCGCATTGTCTGCGGCTGGAGCCTTTGCAGGAGCCTCAGCTTTAGCAGCAGACTTGGCTGCGTCAGTCTTGGCAGAGGTCTTCGCAGCGTCGGTCTTGGCAGGATTCTTGGCATTGGGCTTCGCGCCATCGGTATGTTCTGCCGTGGCATGATGCTGTGTTTCAGCCTGAGGCTTTGCTGTATGCACGTCAGATGCGGGCGTTGCAGAGTTGTCATCAAGAATCAATGACGGCTCCTCTTCAGCCTGTGCGGGCAGCGGGTCAGCACGATGTGCGGATGTTTTCGGGGTCTTGCCTACAAACAGCTGGCGATAATGCGCATTGCGTTTCTCCGGCTTTTCGAGCGCGAACGGATGCGCTGCCTTTCCGCTCTTAAGCCATGAAACCAGATGATCGGTCCATATCACACCACCATGATAGGTAGGATGACGTCCGTCCTTCTGTCTCGGGAGTTTCAGTCCCTTCGAGAGGAAGAAGTGGCGCTTGCCTGACACCTGTTCAAGGACGGTGTTAATGCCCTTGTCTTCAGCCCAGTTTGGTGGACCGACCCATGTGTAAGGCACCTTACCGACTTTCTGAATGATGGCCTCTGCACGACGACGGATGTTCTTCAGGTCTGCTGAATAAAGTTCGTTGCTGCCCAGACATATAAACACGTGTGTGGGATTGACGGAGCGCATATAGCGGACAAGAGTGTCGGTTTCCGACCATTGTTTTGTGCCCGAACCGTTCCATGTCACGCAGGTCAGCGTGTGTCCGTTCTTATTGGCGTAGTCAGAAAGGCGGAGTGCAAGAAGCTGAGTCATTGAGTCGCCGAAGATCAGCAGACGCTGCTTGGTGGTGTCCACAGCCTCTGCCGGAGCATTATCGTCCTCCGCCGCTGCCTCAATGTCGTCCGACTTCTCTCCTGCTACAGCAATGGACGGTTGTCCTATCTGCTTTAGATGCAAGGCGTCAGCTACGTAGTCTGGCACCATTGAGTAGCCAATGAAGTAGACAAGCGCGATAACGAATATCGAAATGAGTTGTAGTGTGGGTTTCACTTTTTTACTATTGAATGAATATGATTTAAAGATATTGCGGCAGTTCGAAGAGTCGTGTACCGTTGCTTCCCTTCACAAGGATATACATTCCCTGCGGCTTATGCTCTGCGATGGCTTCCTTCACCTGCGCCACGTTGTCGAACTTGCGGAATATGGCTGGTGTAGAGCAGTTTTCAAACTCCTCTCCTACGAGCCAGACCTGCTCCAATCGCATGCCAGCGAGCTGGTCAACGATGCGCTGATGCTCGTCGTGCGAGACGCTTCCAAGCTCTTTCATGTCGCCGATGATGCACATCTTGTGCTGTGCCTCAATGGTTTCGAAGTTGGCGAGGGCGGCAGCCATACTTGTAGGGTTGGCATTATATGCATCCACGATAAGACTGTTGCTCTCCGTCTTCTCAAACTGTGAGCGGTTGTTGCTCGGCACGTAGGCGGAAAGGGCATGGCAAATCTGCGACGGAGCCACATCGAAATACGTTCCGATGGTTACTGCTGCAAGCATATTGGCGAGATTGTAGTCGCCGATAAGGTGTGTTTCTACGTCGTAAGCGGTGTGGTCAGCCTCCTTACGGGCGTCGTTCCACTGGAAGCTGAGCATCGGCTCACAGCTGACAGTGTGTCCTTTAATGGCAAGCCCAGCCTCATCGCCACGTCCGTACGACGTAAGCGGAAGGTCGTGTGAGATGCCCTTAAGATACTGGTTGTCGTTGTCGATGAAGACGGTGCGAGGATGCGCTGCGACAAAGCTGTCATGCCCGGCGTTGGCTGCGGTAGCACGTGGCTCCACGATGTGGGCACGCATAAAGTCGTAAAGTTCGCCCTTTGTGCGGATGACGCCCTCGAACGATCCGAAACCCTGCAAGTGAGCGCGTCCCACGTTGGTGATAATGGCATAATCAGGCTCTACAATGTCAACAAGAGTCTTGATGTCGCCGGGGTGTGACGCTCCCATCTCCACAACGGCAATGTCGTGCTCGGGACGCAGACGCAGCAATGTCTTGGGCACGCCGATGTCGTTATTGAAGTTGCCCTGTGTGAAGAGCACGTTGTATTTCTCGCCGAGAACAGCCGAAGCAAGTTCCTTTGTGGTGGTCTTTCCGTTGGTTCCTGTAATGCCAATCACCGGTGTGCCGAGCTGACGGCGGTGGTAACGGGCGAGGAGCTGTAGGGTCTGGAGGCAGTCATCTACGATGATGAAGCGGCTGTCGCCATCCACGGCGTACTCCGATTCGTCAATGACAGCGTAGGCGCAACCCTTCTCAAGGGATGCAGCTGCAAACTTATTGCCGTCGAACGAAGCGCCCTTGAGGGCGAAGAAAATGGAACCGGCAGGACAGTCACGGCTGTCGGTGGTGATGGTAGGGTGTTGCTCGAAGAGCTTGTAGAGTTCGGATAATTCCATTTTTTACAGTTACTGTAAGTATCTATTTATATATGTATATTGCTATCGGATGATGGTTCATCAGAGCGACATCTCCTTAGAGAGGATGTTCTCGAGTTTCTCAGCGGAGAGCCTCAACTGGAAGGTTCCCTTTATAGCCACGGAAATGCCTCCCGTCTCCTCGCTTACAACGATGGCAATGCAGTCGCTGTCCTGCGATATGCCGAGAGCGGCACGGTGGCGCAAGCCAAGTTCCTTTGGTATGTCGTGGTTGTGACTGACGGGCAGGATGCATCCTGCTGCACGTATGCGCTTGTTCACTATCACCATCGCACCGTCATGGAGCGGCGAGTTCTTAAAGAAGATGTTCTCGATGAGCCGCTGATTGATGCGTGCGTCGAGGACGTCTCCCGTGTCGACAATGTCGTCAAGACTGATGGCACGCTCAATAACTATGAGCGCTCCAACCTTACCTCTGGACAAATCCATACACGCCATCACGATGGGCATGATGGTTTCCTTGTCGATGTTCTTGTCCTTGTCGCGATTGCTGAAGAAGAAGCGCATTATGGTCTGGAAACGCTGATGTGCTCCGAGCGAATAGAGGAAGCGGCGTATGTCCTCCTGAAAAAGGACAATAAGCGCCAGCACACCCACGGAGACAAGCTTGTCCATGATGGCACCGAGGAGGCGCATCTCAAGCACCTGACTCACGAAGAGCCAGATAACCACAAAGACGATGATGCCGATGAAGACGTTGAGAGAACGGCTCTCCTTCATCAGACGGTAGATATAGAAGAGCATCAGGGCGACAAGAAAGATGTCGATGATGTCCTTTATGGATATTTCAAACATACGCGTATATGTATTGTGAAAGTGTCAATCACTCAAGCCGCCGCAGCACACAACGGTCTGCACGGCTTCCTTAACGTCATGCACACGCAGGATGGAGGCTCCCTTCATGAGCGACACAGCGTTGAGGGCGATGGTTCCGGGCAATGACGTAGTAGGGTCGCCGCCGGCTTTCTTGAATATCATGCTCTTGCGCGATATGCCTACAAGAACGGGAAGTTCAAGTTCGGCGAGGCGCTCCGCATGACTCAATATCTCATAGTTCTGGTCGAGGGTCTTGCCGAAGCCGTATCCCGGGTCGAGGATGGTGTCCTTTGCGCCGAGATCGCGAAGGCGCTGCACCTCATCAGCGAAGTTCTTCATCATCGTTTCGAGGGTGGGCTGCACGGACATGAGGATGTAAGGCACCTGCAGCTGTGCGACAGTCTGAAACATGTCGCCTTCCTCGTGTATCGGGGTGTCGACGATGCCAGTGATGCCTCCCTCCGACACGTCGTTGATGATGTCCGCTCCAAACTCCTCCACGCAGCGGCGTGCCACGCGAGGACGATAGGTGTCGACGGAAACGATGGCGTCGGGCTGCTCTCGTCTCACGATGGCAAGGGCATGCTTAAGGCGCGATGTCTCTTCGTCTTCGCTCACTTCCATTGCTCCGGGACGCGTTGAGAACGCGCCGACGTCAATCATACGTCCTCCTTCGGAGATAATCTGATTGGCACGGTCGGCTATCTCGGCTTCTGTCTGCTTGCGAGATCCTGAATAAAAGGAGTCGGGGGTAGCATTGAGGATGCCCATCACCATTGGCTGGGAGAGGTCAACAAGACGCCCGCGAACGTTTATTGTGTATTGCATGTCTTTTCTGTTTTTGAGTTAGGGGATAGAGGCTCTAGACATTCTAGAGATTCTAGACCTTCTAGATATTCTAGAGGTTCTAGGCATTCTAGAAGAGCAAGAAGGCCTCTCTCCCTTTAACTTCGCAAAATACGCAATAAATTTTGAGACTGCCAAATTATTGGGAGAGAATTTTCCAGGGGCTATGCCTTGGGGCTCTTGTCCAGCGCTTTCATCTGACTTCTGAACCTCCACCACATCATCACGCCGGCTGTTGTCAGTCCGAAGGGGAACGCCATCCATACGCCTACGAGACCGTAGCCTAAGGGGAAGGCGAAGACATAGCTCAGGGGCAGGGAGATGACAAAGAAGGCTATGAAGGCTATGACGACGAGGGGCTTGACGTCGGCTATGCCTCGCAGGGCATTGGCGTAGGTAATCTGAAGGCCGTCTCCAAACTGATAGATGAAGAACGGCAACATCAGCGACACCACACCACTTGTCACGGCTGCCGAATCAGTAAACCATGATCCTATGTCATATCTCAGCAGGAAGATGATGCCACCCAGAAGCAGCTCTAAAGCCACCATAAGATGTAGCCCGGCTATGACGGTCTGACGTGTGCCATGATGGTCTGACTGTCCGTGGAAATAGCTCACACGAACGGCTACCGCGGCTCCAAGACCGTAATAAACCATGAACGTAAACTGCGATATGGTGGTCATTACCTGATGCGAAGCGAGCGCTATGGTGCCAATCCAACCCACCATTATTACGGTAAGCGAGAAGGCTGCGGTCTCCATACCCATCTCAAGGGCAATGGGCGAACCGATGGCAACAAGCCTACGTACCACGGAGCGCGACCAGCCCAAACCGGCAAAGCCCTCACGATAAGCGGCGAAGGTGCGGCGTGTCCAGAAGACGATGCAGAACATCACCACCATATATATTCGTGAGAAAAGCGTGGAAACACCTGCTCCTACTACGCCAAGCTCTGGGAAACCAGCCTTACCGTAGATGAGAAGATAATTGCCGAGGATGTTAAGGACATTGCCGGAGAGCAATATCCACATCGACGTGCGTGTCTCCGTTATGCTGTCCGTGAACTGCTTAAAAGCATTGAAGAGCATCACGAAGGGCAGCGACGCAAGCAACACCAGGTAATAAGGGCGTATGTACGGCATCAGTTCGTCAGGCTGTCCGAGTCGGTCAACAAACAGATAAAGCGTACCGAGAGCCAATACCATGACAGCGGCAGCCAGCGTGTTGGCGACAAGGGCGGAGCGGAGAGCCGAACCTGCCTGAGCCAATTCGCGTCGTCCGAAGGCTCCTCCTACGATCGGGGTCAGTCCGTAAGAGAATCCGGTGCCTGCGATGATGACAAGATTGACGATACTGTTGACGAAAGAAGCAGCACCCAACTCCGTGGTGCTGTGATGACCTACCATCATCGTGTCGGCGAAGCTGAGCACTATCATTCCCATCTGTCCTATCATGATGGGAATGCCGATGGAGAGCAACGCAAGGTAGTGGTGGCGTGTAGGTCTTGTGTTCATTACCAGAATTTGTTTTGTTCAGCGTTATACTCAAATCCGGCGGCAGCCAGACGATCCATTATCTCCTGTTTGTCGACATGAAGGTCGTCACAAAGCGCATCAAGCGATGGATAAATGTCGCGCAAGCGCATATTGATGACGCTGAAGAGCATCATCGGATCCTTTGGTAAATCTAACATTCTACTTGTATCCTTTCTTTTTTTCTTTTTTAAAACACATTAAGGGTACAAAGTTACGCATTTTTCCGCCAAGTCAAGTCTTTATCACATATTTATATTATATGTACTGCCATTTGATTGACCCAAGACAAAGCCCTCTTAGAAGCCGCTGAACATCTCGATGAGCTTCTTCCTGTAGAATCTGCCCACCTTCACATCCGTCAGATTGTTGAACGGCGGGAAGAGTCGGCACGTATTGTCGGTCACCTCCATAAGGTAAGTGAGATTGATGATATGCTTCTGGCTGACACGGACAAGGGACGGATCGAGCGCCACAATCATGTCGCTCGTCACGTTTCGCTTCAGTCGTATGGGCTTGTCAAGTCCTGAGACGTACATCTCCCACACTCTCGAACCGTGCTGATAAGCCACGATGCCGATGTCGCGAACGTCCACAAGGCGGAAGTCCACGGCATTGGTATAGATAAGGAACTTGCCGTCCGTGCGGCGTCCGATGCCGTCGGCATACATCGTCACTGCATTGGCGGCATTGTCTGACAAAGCCACACGCATCGGCGAAACGGGCTTCGGCATCTGCATATCGAGGCAGACACGACGGATGATGGTGCGCAGTTCCTGGTCGTCGATGGGCTTCATCAGATAGTCGAACGCCTGGTTGCGGAAGGCGGAAAGCATAAACTTCTGATGTGCCGTATACATCACCACGCGACAATCGCTTGCAGCCGAATCGGCGATGCGTTCCAGAAACTCTATGCCGGAGATGTCCGGCAGCTCGATATCGAGGAACAGCAAGTCGGGGTTTGTGTCCATGACGAGGGCCAGTCCGTCCATTCCGTTAGTGGCAATGCCGGAGATATGAGCCTCCTCAAATCCCTTCAGTTTATCGGCAAGCAATCTCGCAGCCGTCTTGTCGTCGTCTACAATAGCGATGTTCATCTTTCTCTATGTCCGTTTAAAGTGTTTAATAAAAGTATCAATAACGTATTCCGTCAGGCACAGCTAATGTTGCCTGACAACCCTTCACCTTTCCTTCCTTGTCGGTGATGTTATGTATGTCGAACCGCATCTTCCTGCGGTTTCGCTGGTTAGTCACAGCTATGGTCTGCGTGATAACCCCAAGTCCAGTTTTCTTCTTCAGTCTGAGATGGTTGAATCCCGGTCCGTTGTCGGTCACGGTCACCACCGTCTGCATCGCTCCGTCGCGTGCCTCGTCATTTACGGGCTGGCGTGTGATGCTGATGGAGAGTTCCTTATGTCCTTCCCATCCCTTCAGTCCGTGTACGATGGCGTTCTCGGTAAGAATCTGCAGGAACATCGAAGGCATATTGATGGTGCTCATGTCCAGTCCCTCACAGATGTCCAGACGGAACGTGAAATCGTCGCCAAGCAGATATCGCTCCAGCGTGACATACTTATGCAGGTAGTCCACCTCGCGGTCAAGCGTAATGCAGGGCATCAGCGACATGTCGAGGTTTGCCCTAATCAGCTTCGATAGCGCCAAGAGTTCGGACGCCTCTTTCTCGTCTGACGAACCTATCTTGTTGTTCAGGACGTTGAAGACGAAGTGAGGCGAGATGCGGTTGCGCATATTGAGGAGTTTCAGATTGAGGATATCCACCTGATACTCTACGCGTTTCTTCTTCATTCTCATCAGCCACACCACCATAATCAACACCAAGAGCAGCACTACAGACACAGCTATAGACACCTGCGTATTGGCTTTCTGTATGACGGCGTTCTTGTGCTCTATGGCAATGTCGTGATGCAGTCGGGTGGTGTCTGACTGGAATCGTGCCATGATTTCGGCTGATCGCATCTTCGACTTGTTGTGTTCCAGCGAATCCGTGTAAGCAACGTCTTCCTCCAGCGTGGTGTAAGCCTTACGGTAATCTCCCTTGAACGCATAGTAAAGGCGCAGATATCGGTTGCGGATGTTCACCATCATATAAGGCACGGCATCATTAGGCTTCTCCGACGCCAGAATCTTTGTCACCTTCTGTATGTCATGCTCCTTCACCGCCAGTCCGATGCGGATGGTGTTGCAGTAATAGTTGGCTGTGACATCCCCTACCCTACGGAAGAACGGCTCCACCTCGTCCAGCATGCGCTTCGACTGTGCGAGGCTGTCCATATTAAGATAAACGTCGGCGAGGTTTATCTTGCAGAGATACATGTCGAAGTGGTCCTGCAGCTTATTGTCTTCAAGCTGCCGCTTCATACGGAGGAACATCTTTAATGCGGAGGGATAATCCTTCGTGAAGTAATAGAAGTTGCCGCAGTTGCAGAGATAGTATGACTGCATGGCGGGTGTCATGTCGGAGTAGTGTTTCTCCGTGGCGCGATAATACTTCAGGGCGTTACGTTCGTCGCCGAGCGTCAGATAAATCTGAGCCAGTCCCATATATAGCGTCACGTTCTCCTGTTCAGGCATTCGGAGCGAGTCCACTAAGAAGAGGGCGCGGCGATAACAGCGTGCTGCCTCTGGGATGTCGCTGCATTGTATGTATGCGTCGCCAAGATTGGCGTACGTCTTCGGCATTTCCTCCTTGCTGTCGCTGTTCTTTAGCAGGCTGAGCGCTTTCTTATACATCGGCACGCTCACCTCACGGTCACGATGGAAGTTATGATTGACAGCTGCAAGGCAGTTGTATGCGCCGGCGAGAAGCGAATTGAGTCGGGACAGATTCTTACAGCCTTCCTTCGTCTGCATCTCGCGCTTGCAGAAAGCCTCAATGCGGCTCACGCAGGCATCCACTCTCTCCGGCTCCGTGGAGAGCCAGTAGATACGGGCAAGTCTGAGATAATATTCGTAATAGGTGATGCTGTCTTTTGCGTTTTTCATTCCCTGATGCACGATAGCCTCCATATTCGGGACGCGCTTCACAATTGAGTCGTCTATTTGGCTGAGACGTTTGAGCCTGACGGTATCGGTGCCGTCAGCACGGTCTGTCTTGCCTCCGCATGCCGAGGCTAATGCCATGACGATGAACGCCGTGGCAAGGGCAAACAAGCGAAATGAATTTTTGTTCGTGTTATGGCGCATTGGTTCAAATCACAGCAAGTGGTAGGTAAAATCTAAAATATTATTCGTTCTTTTTGCAAAGTTAGCGATTTTTTTAAAAGAACCAAATAAAAAGCAAAATTTTAGACACAAATATCATCAACGTATTTGTAGGCATACGAAAAAGGGCGACCGGACTCACGTCCAATCGCCCCCGAAAAACGTTATGTGGATATACAAAATTATAAGAAAAGTCTTTACATCTTAGCGTGCATTACGGATTGTAGCGCACGAAAGCCTCCATTGCCTCGTAGCATGCCAAGCCGAGCGAATGATAAAGCTCTGCCGTAGCATGATTGCGGTCTTCGGCACGCTGCCAGAAGAGACGCTCGTCATTGCCGAGGAAGGGTGCGCTCTCCATCTGCGAAGAGTGCTTGAGGATGCTGTTACGCTTGCCGCGGAGCTCCTCCGGCGACATGGGCACGCACATCTCGATGTTCTCGATTTCCCATTCTGCCCACGCTCCGCGATACATCCAGATGCGGCAGTCGTCAAGCCATGCTGCGCCTGCCTGCTTCTCGAGGTCCACGGCTGCGAGCACGGCGTCCGTACACTTGCGGTGTGTGCCGTGCGGGTCGGCGAGGTCGCCTGCCACGTAAATCTGATGCGGCTTCACCTTCTGGAGCAGCGCACGTACAATCTCGACGTCCTTCTCCGTCATCGGGAGCTTCTCTATCTTGCCCGACTCATAGAACGGGAGGTCGAGGAAGTGGACGTGGTCGAGGGGGATGCCGTTGTAGGTGCAGGCTGTGCGTGCCTCACCGCGACGGATGAGTCCCTTTATGGTGCGCACCTCAGGCGTGTCGATGTCTGACGGACGCTTCTGTGCAAGGAAGTTCTTGATGTCAGCATACATCTTCTTTATCACCTCGTCCTTGTTGTCGCAGAACAGCTGGTTATATCCGTTGACGAAGTGCATGAAGCGTGTCACCTCCTCGTCGCCCACGGCGATGTTGCCAGAGGTCTCGTATGCCACGTGCACGTCATGGTTCTGCTGAACGAGGCGGCGGATGGTACCACCCATTGAGATGACGTCGTCATCGGGATGCGGCGAGAACACTATCACGCGCTTCTGTGCCGGCATGGCACGTTCCGGGCGATTGGTGTCGTCGGCGTTGGGCTTGCCGCCGGGCCATCCTGTGATGGTGTGCTGCAGGTCGTTGAATATCTTGATGTTGCAGTTGTATGCCGAACCGAAACGGGCAAGCAGGTCTGAAAGTCCGTTCTCGTTATAGTCCTTATTGGTGAGCTTCAAGATTGGCTTGTCCAGCAGCTGGCAAAGCCAGACGACGGCGGCGCGGATGGTCTTCTCGGTCCACTCGCAGTTGGTGACAAGCCAGGGGTGGACGATACGCGTGAGCTTGGCGGCGGCAGCAAGGTCGCAGACAAACTTGGCGTCGTTGTGGGTCTGTACGAAGGATGCGGGGATGGCGTCCGTAACGGGGCCTTCCACAATCTTCTGCACCATCTCTGCCTTCTCCTCGCCCCATGCCGTAAGGAACATCTTGTGGGCTGAAAGGAGGGTGTGCACACCCATGGTGATGGAGCACGGCGGCACCTGCTCCTGTGTGCCGAAGCTGTTGGTCATCTCGTCGCGTGAGGTCTGGTCGATGAGGATGATGCGGCTTTGCGATGCAAGGCTCGAGCCAGGCTCGTTGGTGGCAATGTTGCCCATACGTCCGATGCCGAGGAGGGCGATGTCGAGTCCGCCTTCGGCTGCAATGAGCTGCTCATAGGCGCGGCAGTGCTCGAGGACGTCTTCCTGTCCGATGTGTCCGTCGGGTGTGTGAATGTTCTCTGCCTTCACGTCCACGTGATCGAGGAAGCGTGCGCGGAGCTGGCTGATGGCGCTGTGCTTGCTGTCGGCGTTGAGGGGGAAATATTCGTATGCGTTGAACACTACGACATTGTCGAAGCTCAGTCCGCATTCCTTATGACGGCGCACGAGTTCCTCATAGACGGGAGTGAGCGAGAGACCCGTACCGAGGGCGAGCACGCATTTTCTGCCTGCTTCCTTGGCACGCTTTATCTCCTTCTCCACGCTGTCAGCAATGAGCTTGGCTCCTTCTTCCACGCTTGGGAAGATGTCGGTGAAGATTTTCTCACAACGCGTAATCTCTGAACGCTCCACTGCTGTACGAGGACGGTAGTACTGTTCAGGAACTTTGTTAAGTACAATCTGTGAACTTAGATGAAGATTCATAACAGTAAAATATTAAGTTGTGTATGACCTGTTGTTTTTTCTCTCTGATTGTCCGGCTGCCAGCTTTATGGTCTGTCAGCCTTCTTTGTGCCCCACTTAGAGGGTTTCGGGCCCATCACCAGCTCCAGCGTTCCGCCGTGGCGGATGTCATCAAACTCGATGTATGACTTGCTGTGAGGCTTGCCGTTGAGACGTGCGCTCTGCACGTAGATGTTGCGGTCCGAATTGTTCTTAGCCACGACGGTGAACTTCTTGCCGCCACCGACGTTTACCGAAGCCTTGTCGAAGAGCGGCGATCCGATTACGAAGCGTCCGCCTACGGGGTCCACCTGATAGAGTCCCATGGCAGAGATGATATACCATGCCGACATCTGACCTACGTCCTCATTGCCTGAGAGTCCGTCTGGCTGGTCACGATACATCTCATTCATCATCTTGCGGAGCATGGGGGCAGCCTTGTCGGGACGTCCGGCGTAGTTATACATATATATAACATGGTGGCTGGGCTCATTGCCGTGGGCATACTGTCCTGTCATGCCTGACATGTCGGGCGAAGCGTTGTCGCCGGCGTAGCCTTCTACGAAGAAGAGCGAGTCGAGCTTGGTCATGAATGCCTTGTCCGAACCGAAGAGCGAGATAAGGCCACGCACGTCGTGGGGAACGAGGAAGGTGTACTGCCAAGCGTTACCCTCGGTGTAGTCGTTGGTGCGGTGCTCTGCGAAGAAGGGATTGAAGGGCTCGCGGAAGGTGCCGTCGGTGCTGATGGCACGGAGGAAGCGTGTCTTCGGATCCCAGTATTTCTTGTATGAGCGTGAACGGTTGTAGAAGTATTCCTGATCGGCTGTCTTGCCGAGCATCTTGGCCACCTTAGCCACGCCGTCGTCAGCCTCGCAGTATTCCAGCGCCTTTGCCACGGTCTCATTGGTGGGTTCGAGGTTCCAGGGAATGTAGCCGTGCTCCTTGAGCAGACCGAGCGAACGGTCGTCCTTCATCTGTGTGGCTTTCAGGGCTTCGAAGGCAAGTTCCTTGTCCTCCACAAATCCCTTCATGGTAAGGTCGGCAAGTACGATGGCGCCGGGGTTGCCCACCATGCAGTCGGTCTCTGATCCCATGAGATGCCATACGGGGAGGCGTCCCTGCTGCTTGTAGATGTTGAGGAATGTCTTGGCAAAGTCGCGCTGCATCTCGGGGAAGAGGAAGCTCATTAGCGGGTGTGAAGCGCGGTATGTGTCCCAGAGCGAGAGTGTGGTGTAGTTGGTGAAGTCTGCCTTGTGCACCTTTCCGTCTGCGCCACGATACTCGAGGTCAACGTCGTTGAACTTAGAGCATGAGGTCATGAGATGATACATGGCAGTATAGAAGATGCGCTTCTTGGTGAGGTCGTTGGTCTGAATCTCGATGCGCGAGAGCTGACGGTTCCAAGCCTCATCAGCTGCTTTAACGGCAGCGTCGAAGTCCCATGCGGGCAGTTCGGCAGCCATGTTGGCTTTAGCCTTGTCGATGTTGACAGGCGAGAGCGCCACCTTCACGAGCAACGGCTTCGTGGCGTCGCTTACTGTGATCATCACGCGCTCCATCGAGTCGAGGCGTTGCACGGTTACGGGCTGCGAAAACTCGATGTCAAAGTAGATGCGACGGTCTGCTGCCCATCCGTTGGAGCGGCGGAATCCGGTGAGGCGGGTGGGTGTCTCCTGTGTGAGGAGGCAGTCATTGAGCTTGTCCCATCCTATGCACTGCGAGAGGTCGAGTGCGAGCTGTGCCTTGGCGCCGTTCTGGAATGTGTAGCGATGGAAGCCGCAACGTTCCGTAGCGGTCAGCTCCACGAGCACTTCGGGTTCGTGAAGGCGGAGCGAGTAATAGCCCGGGTGCATCTTCTCGTCGTCATGCGAGAAGCGTGCCGCCGTCTGCTTGCTGTCCTTGATGGGCAGGAATGCCACGTCGCCGAGACATCCGATGCCGGTGCCTGAGAGGTGCATGTGGCCGAAGCCTATCAGCTCGTTGTCGTCATAATAATAGCCTGAGCACCAGTCCCAACCGCGTGTAGGCTCTGTGGGGCCGAGCTGAACGAGTCCGAAGGGCACATTGGCGCCCATAAACGTATGGCCGTGTCCACCTGTTCCGACGTACTGGTTGACATACTGGGTGAGGTTTGGAGCAGCAGCTGCATTGATGATGCCCATAAAGAGCAACAACACAGCCACCGCTGTAGATCGCAATAGATTTGTTGTCTTCATAAATTAATTTTTAGCAAGTGCAAATATACAACAAATATGTCGGGATGTCGGCAATTTTACGGACTTTTAGAGCACACGGAAAATAAAAAAATCTTAAAATCGGAAGAGCAGCGAAAGACGCTTGCCGCATCATCACTTTACCACCACCCTCTTCACGGTGCCATCGTCATACTTTACGATGTTGATGCCCCTTGTCGGCGATTTGATACGCTGACCATTAACCGTGTAGCGTGCCACTTCCTTCGCATCATCACCGGCAACGGCGGACTTGACGTCAGTCCCCGTAACATCGAATTCCTGGATATAAAACCTTGACCAAGACGGATCACAGAAATAATTCCCCGAACAGCCCTGTGGTACATATAAATATATAAAATCACCCGTTACCGTAGTAGCAAAGGAAAAATCTTCAAGTGTCGCAGGTTCTGGCATATAGGCATATACACACTTTAGTTTGTCACTATTGCCAAACGCAGCTTCTTTTATTATCTTCAAGCCTTCAGGCAAAGTAAGATAGATAAGGTCTGATTGATCCTGGAAAGAAGAGGCACCTATAGTGTCAACCGAAGCAGGAACCTTATAGTCCTCTATGTGTCCAAGGGCATAAATAATCTTGTTTTTGTTCTTGTTGAACAACACCGTACCTTCAGAAGAATAGTTCGGATTAGCCTCATCCATATTAAAGGATGTCACACCTGTGCATCCTTCGAATGCACCTTCGGAGATATTTTCCGTGGCAGCAGGTATAGACAATGAGGCAAGACTGGAACAATCCTTAAAGGCAGCATACTGAATAGACTTCAAGCTCTTGGGCAAAGACACGGACTGAAGGCTGGTGCAACCGTCGAACAGAGAAATCTGGACTTGAGTCAGACCTTCTGGCAAAGACACCGAGAGAACGCGCGACTGATCGCGGAATGCCCATTCATTTATATCACGGACTGTGGCAGGCACTTTATAATCACCTTCTATCTGGCCCAAGGCACAAATAAGTCTGGTCTTGTCCTTATTGAACAATACCGTGCCTTCAGAAGAATAATTCTGATTAGCCTCATCCACATGAAAAGAAGTAATGCCAGAGCATCCATCGAACGCGTCCCGACCTATTTCGGACACGCTTGCAGGAATGTACAACGAGGTAAGGCTGACACAGCCTGCAAAGGTGTATTCCAATATACAATCAAGCTTCTTTGGCAAAGTTATGGATTTAAGGCTGGTGCAGCCTTCGAATGTATAGCCGTAGAAATAAACCATATCCTCGGGTAAAGACACAGAGGTAAGACTGGTGCAATTCATGAAGGTACTGGTGCCATCTATTTTCTTCAAGGTTGAAGGTAAAGTCACAGACGTAAGACTGGTGCAACCAGCAAATACACCACCTTCCATGTGGGTCAGTCCTTCCGGAAGGACAACAGAGGTGAGAGAGTCACAGCAAGAGAAAACACTTGACTCGATTGACTTCAGCGTCTTCGGCAATATTATGGATTTCAGGGTCTTCGATTCCGTAAAGAGATAACTGCAGAAAGTATCGTCCTTTAACTCCGCCTTTAACTTTGAAGGAGCATTGTGACGAGGAACATATACAACCACATTGCCGCCTCCGATAATTTTGGCATCAAGAAGATCGAGATGTTGCAGGTTTCCGGTTTCTTTATTATTCTGGCTGTCATGACAGCATGCCATCCTTCTGAGCCACTCCAAGTCCTGCGAATTAACCTTACCAGTAACCTTAAGATTAGTTATCCTTGTTCTGTCTGCTTTCTTTATCAGACTGGACAAGGTTCCTGCACTCTTGACATTCACCACTACTTGCTCTGTAATCAGATTGTCGGCGGCTTGAGCAGTAAGGCTACACAACAACAATAACATAAAAGACAATAAATGTCTTGTAAAAACAGACTTATTCATAATAGTACGTTTTTAGATGGTTCAAGGGCAATGTATCTATTGCCAATAACAAAGTTAGGCATTTTATCAATACCATGATAAAAAACGACAACATTTTTTATCTTAAATTAGCAGACTTATAATTTTACAAGAAAGCAAAACTCAAAATTCCTAATTCCTAATTCTTCGGCGGCGGTTCCGCCGAAGACAATATTTGCATTTCTAACGCTCAATACTATGAGTTGAGCGCACAACAAAATCTTTGGTGCGAAATTCTTGAGTTTTGAGCGTGCAGCGATAGTATATTGACATACAGCTGATTATGCAGGCAAAGGAAGAAATGTGCAATGAATACAAGCCTCATAGGGTTGCAATAGCGCCACTTTTACACTCTAATAGTGGCACTATTGTACTGTAAAAGTGGCACTATCGTTAAGCATTGGTGCTGTTTGCACAGCAAAACACCATAAAAACAGCGTTTTGATTCTCTATAATTGATTTTTATTTTGTAACAACTTTTTACTCTTTGTACGATATTTGCATGGTGGACATGAAGACGTTTTTGACAAGAAGATATGTTAAGTTTATAGAAATATGTGCAGAAAAGTGTAGAGTACAGGATGCTTTATGTGCAGAAAAATGTATCTTTGCATATAAACTATGTGCAGAAAAATGTATTCAACGGCCATTTTTATGTGCAGAAAAATGTAAACAGCACTATGGAAAGACTTGTATTGCAGCAACTTAAAGAATGGAAAGAGCGTAAAGACAGAAAGCCTCTGATTGTGAATGGAGCGAGACAAGTGGGAAAGACTTGGGCTTTACGTGAGTTTGCCAAACGCGAATATGTGTTCCTTTGTATGTTATATAAAAACAGTTAATGCCGAAACTTGAGACGGTAAGATTTGTGGCAGAAGCAATAATTCTTCAAAAAAAAAAGATGGCAGGGAATGTCCTTGCCATCTTCTTATTATATATACCAGCTATAGCTCACGCTTAACTTGCGTTCTTGCATTGGTTGTCGCAATGACCGTTGCATTGTCTGTTGCATCTGTTCTTGCGTTCACAATAACGCTCGCATTGTGCGCAGATGTCGTATCCGAGCATTGTGCCGAGCATGAAGTCCTCTTCAGGAGTGAGCAGGTTTAGCGGTCGCGTTACGATCATCCGTATGGCGTTGAGACATTCCTCCCTGCCGAAATACAGATTGAGGCGGTCACTGCCAACCGGCTGGACTATGTAGCTGATGTTCTGGCTCTCCAGCCTTCGTATGGCGAACTCCTCATATTTTCGGTTGAGGGTGAAAAGCACCATACGGCGCACACCCTTCTGGTATTCATAGATGTGGTTCATCAGAACCTTCATGTCTACGGGTAGCACATTGGGTTGTTGCATGATTGACAGTTTTAGATGGATGAATGTTCGGATAAAAGGTGATTAGAGGTTGGGCTGGATTTCTGCCACCCAAGCTTCGATGCGCTCGTCGGTCTTGTCGTCCTCGTTGACCTCGTCAAGAGCCAGACCTACGAAGTGGCCGTCAACCACCGATTCTGAGTCGTCGAAGGTGTAACCGTCTGTGGATACGGCTCCGATGACGTCCGCACCGGCTGCCTTTGCGGCATTATATATCTCAGCCATACCACCTACGAACGTGTCGGGGTAAGACTCCGAGTCGCCGCAACCGAACAGAGCCACGGTCTTTCCGCTGAGGTCAGCACCCTTCAGCACCTTTACGCCGTCATACCAGTCGTCCTGCATCTCACCGGCACCCCATGTAGAGGTGCCGAGGATGAGGTTGTCATTGTCAGCAATGACGCTGCTGTCAAGATCTGTAACGTTGATGATATTGTCCACACCGAGCTTGCCTCCAATCTTGTTGGCAAGTTCCTCACATGTGCCTGTACTTGTGCCGTAAACGATAACTGTTTTCTTCATTTTCTCTTTGCTTTTATATTAGTTAATACATACGATTCGTGCTTCGTATTTCTCTGTTGCAAAGATAGTTAGCTTACGGTTAACGCACAATACCTAAATGTGATGATTTGGAATTGCGGACATGCGCCTTTATCTCACCACCACGCGCACAGCCTGGTCTGCCACCTTAATAATATATACGCCGGGAGCGAGGCTTACGTCGGTGGTGCCGGGGGCGAGAGTGCGGGTGAGCGCCTTCTGACCCGTTACGGTGAATACGTCAAGCACGGCGTTGTCGGCTGTTGTCACGCTTACGCCACCTGCTACTGTGGTCACGCTTGACTCGGTCTTGCCAACAGTCTGAATGCTTGTGGCAGGAGCCTTGACAAGCATCATGTCTGAAGGAGAGGAAGCCACGGCATCCTTGCGGTTGCCATGATAATAGCGCAGACCCGTCACACGGTAGTAGATGTCATGGCCTGGTCCGAAGTTGGGACGGTCCATATACATCGACTTTGTGGTGTTGTTGTCTGTAATAACTGAGCTGGTCACCACTTCCACCTTGTCGCCAGCCTTCACCTTCTGCGTCACCTTGATGTAGTCGATGAGGAACGTACGGTAGTTGTTGCTGTAGAATGTCAGCTGCTCCTTCTTTGTGCAGGTCGGGATGGTGACGGTAGCCTCAACGAAGCCACCCTCCGGGAAGCGGATGGCGCTGTAGGCAGCAGGATTGACACCCTGTATGACGAGCCAGTCGTCCTCCGTACCCCATGCACGGACAGTAACGTCGCACTCGCCTTCATTATGGCTGAGGTCCATAGCGGGAGTTACGATGGCACCCGGAATCTCTCCCTTTACACCACTCGACTCCATACCTCCGAGCCATCCGTCAACGCATTGCAGCGACGAAGCCTTCCATCCTGCAAGGTGTGTGAGGTCGTCAATCGGACCGTAACCGCTGGTGTATTCGCCCTGCTCTATGTCGCCATTGGCGATGTCGGCCTCTGTCTTGTCCGACTTCACCTTCGAGAAGTCTTCATAAAGTATTGTGTAATCGTCAGTATCCTTGTCGATGGTGTTGAGCTGCACCTGCTCCACACGGAAGACGTCCACCTTGTTGCCGCATGTCCAGTTGGCTGTATATCCGTCAGAAGTGATGTCCGTAGGCTCAAGAACGGTGGGCTGGCTAACGGCGAACACCTCTATTTCCTTGGAAGGCTCTGACACGTAACGGCCAGAAACAGCCTTTACGGTATAGAAATAGTCGAACTCAGGATCCAGTCCTGTAACGTCGTAGGTCATGTCGGCTTCGGCGTCAGCGTTCTTCTGCGCTGCCACCTTGAGGTCCTTAAGAGCGTAAGTGAGTTCGGCAGGTTCTGGGTAAGCGTACGTCACATTGTCGAAAAGCACAGCGGTGTTGTCGCCCTTCACCGGCACATACTCGAACTTAATGGCATAAACCTTCTCGAAAGCCTTAAGGGCTGTAGTGATGTCGAACACCTTTCCGTCGCGAGCCTCATCAGAAAGAAGGTCTGCCACGTCGATGTACTTCCAGGGATAGAGTCCGTACTCCGTGTCCACCGACACCTGTATGTAGCTGCCGTCAGGCACTTCGGTCTGCGCGGGCTGCGCCTTAATCCAGAAGCTGAATGCCGTAACGCCGTCCTTCATTACGGGAGTGGTGAAAGCGTCGCCCTCGTCCACCAGTCTTATAGCCTTGGTGCTGCCGTCTGGTCCCTCGCCCATAGCCACATGAGGCTTCGTGAGGTCTTTCCATTCAAACGACCATCCCTCGGGAAGGTTGGGATTTGTGGCATTGAGACGACCTTCGCTGTCAGCGTCTACGGCTTCAAAGCCCTCGCTGACGGTGATGGTGTTGCCCGATTCCTTCTTGGAATATACGTTGAGCAGATAGCTCTCCGCACCAGTCGGAGTCCACACAGCACGGAAGCTATGGTCGGTAATGTTCTCCGCATCCTGCGCAGTAGGTGTCTGGATTGACTTCTGCTTGCGCTCCACACGGATATCGTCAAGGAGTATGGTGGCTTCGGTATTGGCAAAGAACTGGAAACCGGTGGTCTCGAAGTTGCCCTTATCCGAGGAGAAGCTGAATGACTGCCATTCTTCTGTAAGCGAATAGGTCTTGCGTCCGAAGTCGACGAGTCCCTTGCGGCTGAGGAAGATAAGGTCGAGAGCATTTCTGCCCGTATCGTCCTGTCCCTTGGCGAGGCGTGCACGGAAGGTGATGGTCACGTCGCCCGACATGTCGCCAGCCGGAGTGTTGAGGAACCATCCGTCCTTGATGGCGATGCATCCTCCTGCCGAATAGAGTCCGATGCCTCCCCACTTCTTATATGACAGACTGCTGTCATAAGGCTTGAGGGCGGAAGGATTGATGAAGTCGCCCATGTCGTCCACCAGCATATTGGCGTCAGGATTGTCCTCCGTGCCCGCTGTCAGACCCGAGAAGTCCTCATTGATGAGCACGGTCTGCGCGTTCGCCGTAAGTACGGCAAGCAGCAACGTAGTGATAATGGTGTAAATCTTTTTCATAAAAACTTAATTGTTTAGGGTTATTATGGATGCAAAGATAGCGTAAACCGAACAAAACGCCATACAAAAGAGGGGTGTATATTTACAAATCAACTGCAAAATGACGTGTAAGAATTCACAAAAACACCGAAATGATCGAAATTGGCCATTTTTTGTCAAGAATATACAAAAGGGAAACACACTTATACACTAATTTTGTAAGCGAAGAAAGAAAACAGATATAGCTAAATAGAAAATCAGAGCGCCACGGGAGGGTCTATATTCATTTGCGACTTGGGGTCGCGATATAATATTTTCCAATAAAATACGATAAGTTTAAGAGCAGCAAGACAGCACACCCAAGACCCTCCCGAGCGTGCTCCAAACACAAAAACGAAGTTAGTAATAAGAACTGAATAAGTGAGTGATTAGTAAAAAACAGACGGTGGGGAGGGTACGGAGCAGTCCGTTCTCTCCCCTTTATTTTAGGAAGAAAATAGCAATGATTATATGATGAGGTATTTAGAAGAATACATACTTGCCTTTTTTATATATTTAATTATGCAATTATTATTAATTAAATATTAATATTAACCCTATATTTACTAAAAATAAATATTTAGTGTTTCTTTTATTTTCCTTACTTTTCGTTTGTATTTACCAATTTTAATATCTACTTTTGCATTATCATACATAGAGGTATGACACAATGACAATTCTAAAACGTAAAAAACACAAGATTCTATGAAGAAAAACGTCATTACCCCAATGCGCCGCGCAATGCGTCGCGGCATCGCTTCGATGTTGCTCATCTGCGGCATGTGCCAGCCGGCGCTTGCTGAGGAGCAGAGTCTGCTCACGCTGCTGTTCAATGACGGCCACAAGCAGAGCTACGTGCTTGCCTCACGCCCAAAGGTAACGTTCGATGCCAGCACGCTTTACGTGGCCTCTGAAGACGTAAAGGACGAGTATGTGCTCGCCGATGTCAGCAAGTTTGTCTTTGACAAGGGCGACATCACAGCCATTGCAGCAGTTAAGGACGGCGAGTGCCGCCTGACTTTCGTAGACGGAACAACAGTGGAAGTGGAGGGTATAGGTGCCGCTACAGCCGTGCGTCTGTATGACGTAGCCGGTAAGAGCATCACTGCCACCAAGGCTGACGCCAACGGCAAGGCTGTCGTAAGCCTCGCATCATGCCAGAACGGCGTTTACGTAGTAAGCGTGGAAGGCGGCAAGTCGTACAAGGTGATAAAGAACAAGTAAGCCAGCATACCTATACCAAAGTCACATTATATATAATATATATGAAGAAGATTTACACCATCATAGCCGCGCTCGCTATAGCCACGGGAGCCACGGCACAATCGTTCACGGTACATACAAAGGACGGCAAGACTGTCAAGTATCATTGCTCTGACGTGGACAGCATCAGCTTCGACAATGAAAAAGAACCCGAGGTGGTAGCGCCGCGCATCGGCGACATCTATTACAGCGACGGTACATGGAGCACAAAGCTCAAGGAAGGCGCCACACCTATAGGCATCGTCTTCCGCGTCGGCATAGCCAGCGACATGAGTGACCGCGAGGCTTTCTATACGAAGAAGGACGGCGTGACACCGTTTGACGAGTTTCACGGTTACGTAGTGGCTCTTCGTGACGCCACAGCGAAGGACGACACCAACGAAGGTGTATGGTGGAGCGCTTTCGACTCAAAGTTTACGGGTACTGGTGCCTCAACGAACACAGCTGACTTCCTCGGCTACACCAACACACAGTCAATCGTCGAGACAGCCATCCGCGACAAGGGAGAGCTGAACGGTTCAACCAATAACTATCCTGCCACCTACTACGCCACAACAGTATACGAACAGACGTGCCCCGCACCCGAAAGCAGCTCAGGATGGTTCCTGCCGGCAGCAGGACAGATGGAGTATCTCTTCGACCGCGTCTACTTTGACGAAGACGGATCGGGACGTTCTTGTGTTTCAGCCACTTTTGAATTGCTGACCGAAAACCTCGCCACACCATTGTATGAACCCGACTCAGAATACTGGACCAGCACGGAGAAGGTGGACTCTTACGGCACTTCCACATGGGCTTACTATTTCAGCTTCGACTCTTCACAGTTCAAGCCCGGCTTCGTGGCTGCCTACCGCAAGAACAGCGAAATACGTGTCCGCTCAATGCTGGCATTCTAAGATGAATGCTTGAAACACACCATATTCAACTTTAAACCGATTAAGAACATAAGCAGTATTTTCCTGAAATATGAAAACCAACAAGTTTCTTATCCTGGCCATCATGCTCATCTCCGCATTGACGAGCATCAACGCCCAGTCGTTCCACGTATATCGTAACGGTGGCAACGTATCTGACTTCACCATAGCCGACGTAGACAGCATCGTATTTGACGCTCCCGAAGACGAAGGACCGCGCTTCCATCTCGAATATTCAGGACTGACATCCACCTCCGTCACTCTCTCCGTCACACCGGAGGACAACTCCGTGGCTTACTATTATGACTGCGTGACGAAGGAACAGCTCGAGGATTCGAACGGTTCAATCGCTTCCGTCGTTGAGGGCTACCTCTCTTATCTGCAGCAGAGCTACCCCACTCTATCTATGGAGAACATCCTTGAGGCAATCCTCTCAAAGGGTCCTGCCACTGACGACGTAAAGGGTCTGCCCGCCGGCACCGACTTCATCTTCTACGCCATCCCCGTAAACAAGGAGGGAAAGTGCTACGGCAAGCCGACAACAAAGAACTTCAGCACGCTGCCTGGCGGCGATCCTGCTGAATGCACGTTCGACATCTCATACACAGACCTTACAGCAGACGGATGCAACGTCATCATCAAGCCGTCTGACCCGTCAGTACGTTACTGGATGGGCATCACTCCGTTCAAGGATTATCCCGGCGACAAGGCTCTTGCTATGGACGTGAAGGAGAACATCGAGTCGTATGCACAGTCAAAGGGCATGACCGTAGCTCAGGTTGTCAAGGGCGTTACGTTCACCGACAACATCGAGTCGCAGGAGTCAGGACTTGACCTCAACACTTCTTACTATATCTACGCATACGCCATGAACGAAGACGCTTCGGCAGCAGGCAAGATATACAAGCTCAAGTTCACGACTCGCGCTTCAGGTGCTTCAGACGCTGACATCAGCATCAAGTATCGCTATTACGACGGCGACGACCTCTACAACATGGACCCGACGAAGTATGCCAACATGAAGGGACGCGTATATATGCAGAGCGTGGTTACGCCTAACGACGACGCTGCTCACTGGGCTGTGGCTCTCGCCAAGGGCGACTTCACCGACGAGACAATGTTCCCGGACGAGTCTACGAAGAACGCCGTGCTGCAGGGTGGTTATCTCAGCGCCACACAGAAGAACTTCGTGGCAGACTGGACCACATGTACGCTGCTCTACTTCGCTGCTGACGCTGCCGGTGTGGACGGCGAACTCCACCGTCTGCTCGTCGACTTCAAGAAGGAAGGTGCAAGCCCCATCTCTACATTCACCGAAACTGTGGAGGCTCCCGCACAGGTATCTCGTCTGCTCGTTCCGCGCCGCCAGTTCAACTCCGTTGCACGCAGAATGATGAAGAAAGGCAACGCTGCCATCCATCGTACGCTGGTGAAGTAAAAGAACCGAGATTTAAGAATATAATACAATAAAGAAAGCGTTTGGAGAATTAAGGGATTTCGCCCAATTCTCCAAACGCTTTTTTTGTTATCTCCATTTTATTATTTACATTTGCAAAATCATAGAGAGTTATATGATTATATTGTCAATATCAACACATTTAAAAAAGGAAACATGAAAAAAGCAATTATCCTTGCAGCAGCTCTTGCTCTGACATTCTCAAGCTGCGGCAACAAGACACAGAACGCAGCAGCCAATGCTGATTCGGCAGCCGTAGTAGCTAACGAGGAAGGCGGTGCCGAGCTTAGCGCAGACGACCAGACCACCATCGACAACCTCACAGCCGAGCTACAGAAGGCGATTGACGCCAAGGATGCGAAGACCACTATTTCGGTTCTCGCCAACCTCCAGACCATCTATAAGAACCTCGCTGAGGAAGGCAAGTTGGAAGAGGCTAAGGCTTACGGTTCTGCCATCAAGAAGCTTGTCAATGACAATGCTGAGTCGTTGAAGACCATCGCCAGCGGCAACAGCACGGTGGAAAGTCTCGTAAACGGCATCATCAACCTACCTACATCTGCTGCCGCAACTGCTGAGGACGCAAAGGCTGCCATCACAAGTGACGTGGTTAAGCTCGCTTCTCCTGCCATTGCAAAGGGAGAAACGGTCGTGGAGACAGCCAAGGCTGCCGCCGAAATGGTGAAGAACGCTCCTGAATCCGTGAAGAACGCCGCAGAGAACGCCGCAAAGTCAGCTGTCAACAATGCTGCCTCAACAGCAGAAAACGCTGCAAAAACTGCCGTAGACGATGCCGCTGCCAAGGCTAACGCCGCTGCTGCAGAGGGAAAGAAGAAATTGGAGGAGAAAAGAAACGCCGACCGTCAGAAAGCTGCCGAAAAGGTGAACGAGGCAAACAAGAAGGCTAACGAAGCCGTTAACAAGGCTGCAGACAAGGCGTTGAAGGGATTAGGACTGTAGTCCTGTTTAGCAGTGAGATAATAAATGAGCTTGCAGTGCAAACTTAGGAGACTATGGCGTCTCGCCATAGTCACGCACCCACAAATGCGAGCAGATTGAGTATGAGCTGCGGGTTCCGCGGAGCGGGACTGATGACCTGCTATGGGAGGCTGCGGGGCTACGGCGAGACGCCATAGCCTCCTATGTTTGCCTTGTAAGCCGTAATTATAAACTAAACAATTCAAAATCACAGGCGAAGCCGAGAATAATTCAAAATTCACCGCTCGGCTCTGCCGCTTGCCTAAGCAAGAACTCCTAATTCAAAATTCGGTGTAACGCACCGATAAATTGCAGTTTATTTAGTTGAGAGTTGAGAATGGAGAGTTGAGAGTTATGATATGTATGATAGTTAATCATATTGATTATAATATACTTAATAAGGTAATCATCGCTCGGCTTTGCTGCTTGCCTTAGCAAGAACTCTCAAATTTCAACTCTCAACTCTCAACTTCGTTAGATAAATTTCTGTTTAGCTATGAGGATATTCTCTTATTCCATTCCAGGTATGATGCCGCCGAGGTCTGCCATCAGCTGTTCCTTCGTGACGCCTTCACGTAGGACGATGAAGATGGTGTCGTCGCCGGCTATGGTGCCGAGGATGTCGTCAATGTTACTGTTGTCGATGTTGTAGGCGATGGCACTTGCGTAACCGGGACGCGTACGTATAACACCCATGTTGCCGGAGAACGTGATGGAACGGTAGCCGGGGATGCGAAGCATCTCGGAAGCCGATCGTGGCGAGGCTACACGCTTATACATCGTCTCGTTGGGCAACACATAGACGTACTTGCCGTTCATGCTTGCCGCCTTAGCAACCTTCAGCTGCTTGAAGTCGCGACTCAGCGTGGCTTGCGTTACCTGATAACCTTCCTTTGCCAGAGCTTCCAACACCTCTTCCTGACTGCCCATCTCATTGCTTGAGATAAGCATCTTCAATGTCTCTATTCTATCACTCTTCAGTTTCATAAGTATTATTGTTTGGATTATTACGTTTGTATAATTATACGTTTGCGAATACAAAAGTACAAATAATCGAATAATTATCCAAACATTCTTGAATAAAAATCCACGGAAGTTCCGTTTTATTCAACTAACTCCCCATTTCTGGTCATGTCGCGATAGATGCCGTCCACGATGGAGTCCGCCAAAGAGATATGCGCTCCTGTATGTACATCGGGGCGAGTTGCGCAATACAGCTGCTTTCACACGACTATAGCAGCTCTTTTATCCAACTAAACGTCTTCGTCCACCTCCATATAGTGGTACGCGGCAAATCCGTAATATTCCTTATCTGAGGATTCGACATACCGATACGCATCAGGTAGCACACCTGCATCTGCTGATTGTTCAAGACAGTTACACGGCTGAGCAGCATATCGCTGAAGTCAGGATAGACACTGTCAACGGCAGAGAACAGACGCTTCCAGTCCGCCTCATCCATCCTCCTCTTGCCATCAGCCGCCAAACGCACCCACGCTATGACGTCATCGGCATTCTCCTGCATCTCGGAATGACGCAGCTTCTGCAAGAGCGACTGGCTTTGCCGGCGCTTTTCCTCCAACTGACCTTGGGTTTCCTCAAGAAGCATGGTCCGTCTTATCATCTCTGCCTGCGAGCTGACGAAGGCACGCTCTTTCCTGCGCATATAATATATCGCAACGACATATACCAATATCACCATCAGGACAAGGGCGATAAGGACAGCAAGCATGTATCGGTCTGTGCGTGACTGTAAGTAATAAATTTCATCTGACATACCACAAAGGTAAGCAGAAAATGCAAGAAACTCATATTTTACGAAGGTTTTAATCTATGGTTTCGCAGGAAAACCATTAATTTTGCAAATTATCCCGTTATAACAAAACAGTCAAGAACACTCACTCATGAAGAATAACCCGGATTATTTCATTGCCATCTTTTATGTGGCAGCCATACTGCTACGCTATCTGAAAGCAAGGCGACTAATCGACCTCCAAGATATAAAGAACAAAAGATTTCTGACTGACCAGGTATTGGGGATTGAGAAGATTTCGATGTGGGCGACTGTTCTGTTCATGAGCAAGCATAGCGGCGTTACCGTCTATTCTTCAGCCACGTGCATCTTGACCGTCATCTCAGGAATGCTGTTTCTGCGAAGCAATAAAGAAGCGTCGCCACTGGAGTTTCTCTCCAGCATATCCTGCATGGCGCTTATAGGACTGACACACATAGCATGGTACGTTCTCATGCTAATCGAATAAGGACACAGTTGATTATCTGCATATTACTACGTCTTTTCCAGAGTTGGAACAAGGTGGAACAAGGTTTTATTTCGCGAAAAAGCAACATATCGTAATTTTGCAACCAAGAGAATGCGAAACGCAGATATAAAAAATAAAACCTATAAGTTATGACATTAAAAGAATTTGTGACGGTCCTTATTCTGGCCATACTGGCTGGCTTGGACCAATGGGAACTGAGGCGCCGTTTGCGCAAAGGCAACGTAGATGCACAAACAATACACGCGAGGAGCATGGTGAATCTCACCGCAATGCTGATGCAGTCAACGATTCTCATCATAATAATATCGCAAGGTCTGTCGCTGCTGAGCGCCATCTTCACCGCCGCCACTTTCATTACAGCCATCTGGACGCTATACAATGACAACAAAAGCGGACAAAAGCAGCAAGCATGGAAGATTATCAGAATAATAATCGTCACTATGCTGGCGAACATAGGAGGATGGTACATGGCAGGGCTGTAACGTATAGACGCATCCCGTATGATGTTGAGGATGATAGTCGGTCCCGCTTTGCGGAACCAAGAGGAGGAGAGGGTGATGCTTATCCCACAGCTGCGCTCCTTCGGAGCTTGCAGTGGGTTTCTGAGGGATACGTGTCCCCTCGGGACACGGCGCTGATTGATGTTCTGATATGGGAGGCTGCAAGCAAATAGAGTATGAGCTGCGGGTTCCGCGGAGCGGGACCTATATCATGAAACCCACTGCAAGCTCCGAAGGAGCGCCGCTGTGGGTACGTGCAATACTTCCACCCCATATAGTTCCCCGAAGGGGGACTGATAGATAATCAGCTATGGGAGGCTGCGTGGCTACGGCGAGACGCCATAGCCTCCTAAGTTTGCCCGGTCTGCTGTAAATCTAAACTGAATAATTCAAAATCGCAGGCGGAGCCGAGAATAATTCCTAATTCAAAATTCACCGCTCGGCTCTGCCGCTTGCCTAAGCAAGAACTTCTAATTCGGACGCCTTGCCGTCCGACACAATATTTGCATTTCTAACGCTCAATACTATGAGCTGAGCGCACAACAAAATCTTTGGTGCGAAATTCTCGAGTTTTGAGCGTTTGGAGCCAACGTGCTTATACACAGCAGGTTATGAGGTTTCATGACGAAGCGTTATGAAATCAGACTCGCAAACGAGCCGTTTTTTGCTGCAATAGCGCCACTTTTACACCCTAATAGTGCCACTTTTATCATGCAATAGCGCCACTTTTACTGTCTAATAGTGGCACTATTGGACTGTAAAAGTGGCGCTATTGTTAAGCATGGGTGCTGTTTGCACAGCAAAACACCGTAAAAACAGCAATCTAAATCTCTAGAATCATTTTTTATTTTGTAACATGTTTTTACTCTTTGTACGATATTTGCATGGCCTAATTCAAAAGTCTGCATAGCGCTTCCTTCAGCACGCTACGCGGCGCAGCCACATTCATTCGCATAAATCCCTTGCCACCCATTCCGAACATCTCGCCATCGTTGAGCGCAAGACGGGCACGGTTGACAAAGAGATCGATGAGGGCGTCGTGGTCGAGTCCGAGGCCGCGACAGTCGAGCCATACGAGGAATGACGCCTGGGGACGCAGAGCGCGAACCTGGGGAAGATTCTCCTTCAACCATGAGATGACGAAGTCGACGTTGCCCTCCACATAGCGCAGCATCTGACGACGCCACTCCTCGCCTTCACGATAGGCGGCGATGGTGGCGATGGGCGCGAAGAGATGCGGCTCGTCCAGCTCGTTGGCGGTAAGCCATGAGAAGAACTTCGAGCGGAGCTTCTCGTCGGGCACCACGCAGAAAGAGCTGACAATGCCGGCGATGTTGAACGTCTTGGACGGCGCCATGAACGTGATGCTGCAATGCGCTGCCTTCTCTGAAACCGATGCAAATGGATGGTGCTTGTTGCCGTAGAGCGCCATGTCGCAATGTATCTCGTCGCTGATGACGATGATGCCACGCTCGTAGCAGAAATCGGCGAGACGGCGAAGCGTATCCACGTCCCAAACTATTCCGGCAGGATTGTGCGGGTTGGAGAGGATGAGCACGCGGCACTTAGAGTCTGCCACCTTTGCAAGATTGTCGAAGTCCATGGAGTAAGAGCCGTCGGCATTCTCGATGAGCGGATTCATCACCACCTCACGACGGTTGCCTTCGGGAGTGAGGCGGAAGGGATGATAGACGGGCGGCTGGATTATCACCTTCTCGTCCTCCTTCGTGAAGACGTTGATGACGAAGCCGATGCCCTTCACGATGCCGGGGATGAAGCGCATCCACTCCTCCTCCACCTCCCACTGATGATGGTCGGCTATCCAAGTGCGGACGGTCGGCCAGAAGTCGCGTGGCACGATGGTATAGCCGAAGAGCGAGTGGTCGAGACGGCGGCGAAGCGCGTCGGTGATGAACTGGGGAGTCTCAAAGTCCATGTCTGCCACCCATAGCGGCAGCAGGTCGGAACGTCCGTATCGTTCGGCAAGCACCTCATGCTTGAGGTCGCACGAACCTGAACGGTCCACAATCTTATCGAAGTCGTATGTTGTCATGCTAATGCGTGTTTGATGTCGGTCATGCCAATGCTTGTTTGAAGTCGTCGAAGAGATCGTCCACGTCCTCCATGCCCACGGAGATGCGGATGGTGGTGTCGAGCACGTCCATTGCGGCACGCTGCTCGTCGTTGAACGGGCCGAAGATGGTGCTGGCAGGATGGATGGCGAGGGTGCGGTTGTCGAAGAGGTTGGTGGCACGGCGGATGAGCTTCAGGCTGTTGATGAACTTGAAGCAAGCCTCTTTCGACTCAAGGTCGATGGTGAACATGCAGCCGGCGGTCTTGCCGAACTGGCGCTGCGCTAATTCGTAATAGGGATTGTCGGGCAGACCTACGTAGTTGACGCTCTTGATGGCAGGGAGCGTGCGGAGACGATTGACGAGAGCCACGGTGTTGCGCACCTCATACTCGTAACGTGCCTTGAGGTTCTCCAGTCCGAGGTTCTGCATGTAAGCCACATGGGGAGTCATGTAAGCACCGAGATTGAAGAGCATCTCGTCATGGAGGCGACGGGCAAACTCGGGATGACCTCCATAATCGATGACGATGCCGCCGAGAGTGGTGGCGCCGCCTGAAAGATACTTGGTGGTGGACACCACTTCGATGTCGACGCCAAGCTCATGTGCGCAGAACTCTGTGAAGGGAATGACCGTGGTGTCTGCCACGAGAGGAATGTTATGCTTGTGGGCAATGCTTGCCAAAGAGGCAAGGTCAGCCACCTCAAGCTGCGGATTGGTGATAATCTCAAGGAAGATGCAGCATGTGTTCTCGTCTACGGCAGCCTCCACTTCTTCGAGGTTGGTAAGGTCGCAGAGATGAGGAGTGACACCCAGACGCGGCAGGGTCTTGGTGAGGAGCGAGTATGTATTGCCGAACATGTGGCGCGATGACACCACGTTCTTGCCCTGCTCAACGAGAGAAAAGAGAGCGCCGGAGATTGCTGCCATACCTGACGACATGGCTGTAACGCGCTCGGCACCGGTGAGAGCCTTGATCTTAAGCTCGAGGTAATTGACCGTAGGGTTCATCACACGCGAGTAGTCGGGCTCCTCAATGCGTCCGCAGAAAGCGTCGGACATTACGGATGCGTTGTCGAACTCGTAGGCGAGCGTATGATATACCGGCATGCTGAGTGCGCCGTATGCGTCGCCTTTCTGGAATGGGGTGTCAATAGCAAGTGTCTGCTTCTTCATGACAATAAAAGCTTATTTATTAATTACGCCGCAAAGTTATATCATTTTTATGGTTTAAACGTCATTCCACTTGCTTTTTGTTTATTATAAATACGTAAAAACAATACAAACAATCATATATACGACATAATATATAATATGTACGTGCTACGTACGTACAAAAAAAAGACCGCCTAACATCACTGCCGAGCGGTCAATCTTTTCTTGATTATCAAACAATTACAAACTGCTTTTTCTAAATTCTTTACCTATTAATCGATTGAAATTATCCCTTTAGTCTGTGTCTAGTGATATGGGACGGAAGATACACTTTCTTCTTTTATATCACCATATTCATTTAGTGCTTGTGTTTTTTTGAATATTTAATTAGTCTTATGTGTTGGCTTTCATACGTGTCAAGAAGAAACGGCGCCGTCACGGCGAAGGTTCGTTAGCCCGACGGCTTTCGCATTGTTCCTTTTGACGATTGCAAAGTTAGAGAAAAAATCGAAGGGTTATGGTTCAAAAAATAAAAAATAATTGGAAAATAACGGAAAATTTGCATAACATAAATGTTACATACAAAAATACAAGAAAGGCGAAAATCGCCAAAAAAACTAAGTTGGAAAGAATGGATAGATTTGCAAAATCAATAGCAAAAATTTGTACTATTTGACACTTTTGACATACAAAACCGTAGAGTTTCACGAATTTACAAGTATTAAAAAGCATCTTTGTGTATTTTTACAAATACAAAATAGACAAATTAGCACGTAATTTTACAAATAATTCAAACATTTAATACAAAAAAACTGATACACAAAGAAAGTATTGCACATACTTACACAAGAGGATTCATAAATAAAACATAGAAATATGTAAAGACTTCTCAACAAAGCAAAGAAAAGACGTTTTTCTGAATTAAAAACTTATTAAGACGAGGAGAAGATACAGATAATCACATAAGGGAGATTATCATAAGAGCGCAAGTAATATAGGTGATGAAGGATGGGGGAGTTTTGCGTCATACAACAAACTAAAATTTCCAACCGAAGGTCAGAAATTTCTCACTGGGGGGGAATTTCTCCCATTCTCCACTGCTTCGGACTGCATCCGCACATCTGCTGAAAGGCTCTACGGAACGTTGAGAGCGAATTAAAGCCAGACATGGAGGCAATCACCTCATAAGTATAGTCTGAGTCGGTCAGGAGGTGCTTGGAATAGTCCAGACGGTACTTGTTGACATAGTCATAGAACGTAGTGCCGCAATATACATTGAAGAACATACTCATGTACGTACGATTGGTGCCGAGTCGGTTAGCGAGAGTGGAAAGACGCAGTTCTGGATCGAGATATATCTTCTCTTCCTTGAAAATCGCAGACAAAAGGTCGGACATCTCTGCGAACATAGTACGGTCAGCAGCTGTAAGGCCTTTAGAATCCACATCGTCCGCATTGTCCGCATCGTCCGCATCGTCCGCATTGTCCTGCCCCATATTATTCTCAACATTAATGATGGTTTCTGATGGTTCTTCATCATCAGCCTTACCATCATCTGTGGTTTTGATCTGAGAGAAACCAGATAGGGAAGGAGAAAGCGAAGCCTTTGCTTTATCCGCAAGGAAGGTATGGTAAGCATCTATATCATCGAAACCATTCATAATAACAGACTTTACTACTGTCTCAATCTGAACAAGACAATTCGCCACAAGAGCCCAACCGAAGATGGAAATAAAGATATACAGCATATCAGCATACATGTTCTTGGTAGCTGTACGGATCATCCAGGTGATTAGCATTGCAATGAAGCAGGAAAGTATGTAATACGTCCAATGGAAATGCACTTTATTGATATTGGAATACTCTTGCAGAATCAGACGACGATAGACCGGCAGACGCCATAAAACAAGGATTATAGCAAGTATTCCATACACTACAGACAATGCATACAGCAGGAAATAAATGCGTGAAGATAGGGTGCTCAGGAAAAGAGCTACGCATAAAGCGAACGGAGCTATAATGACCGTACCTTTAAAGAAAGTGAGGAAGCGAGGGAAACACAGCTCAATGAGCACTAACACGAAGAGCGGTAGTGCAGTAATGTCGATGGAGGCAATGAAGGGGCTGTAAACGGAAAAAACGCCTTCCACATTGTCAGGATTGGCAAGGAAAAAGAGATCCTTGAAATAATTGACGCCCATTAAAGCCATGAGTGAACACAAAAGTATCCTCACACGACTCTGGCGACGGTATATGAATAGGCAAGCCATCATGAAGTGAAACATGACAGCCATGCCATATACGGCATACAGCAAATGCGACTTATCAATCATATCCTTACGTTGTAATTTGACCTATGTGGTCCACCGACTGCGGATAATACAAATAAACAATAATAAAGACATTCTTAGACACTATAAGTTAAAGAGAAGTCTTACATATCCATTAGACACAAAACGACCCTCACCGGCCAATTAAAGTATCAGAAATGACTATTTAAATATTCAAATGTAAAATCGTAAGCAGGTAACCTTTGTAATTATGAATAGCAAATATAATACTTTGATGAATATCAAACCCAAAAAGTGACCTATATTTCTATTTCATTAACACAGCCACATCGGTTTTAACAAACGTAAACATACAAATAAATAACACAAATATAAGTGTCAGTTATTTTCCTTCTTGCGGTTGGCTATAAATCCCATAACTAAGGTAACGGCAACAATAGTGCAAAGATTGAGCACGAAATAATAGACTAAAATAGATAAATTACTCTCGTATGTGTTCTCGTTATAACCAAAGAGGTTAAACAAGATGGAGAATAAAAATAAAAAGAGCATATAAACACCCATTTCAAGTATAAAGCTATGCTTCTTGATTTTCTTTGCCATAATGTGTAGAATCTTATGAATTAATAATAGAATACTGCAAAGGTAAGTCATTTTTTGATACAACAAAGTAGCCAGATTATTTTTTTTGACAAATTCCTTGACATAGCCTCCGCCAAACTATAACTTTGCAAACAGAAAGTATAGACATTAAAATAAACACTAACACAAAACCATGGAAAACAAAAGAATTGACATTAATGAATTTGAAAACACCATCATACCGGATGGTTGGGCAAGATGCTTCAACGAAGCTTGTAGACAACACTACTCATGCGTCCGCTTCAAGGCGGGCGAAGCACTCTCTGAGAATCAGACGGAAGGTTGCTCGGTTTACCCTAATGCTGTAAAAAAAGACGGCGTATGCAAGTATTACAAGGCATTTAAGACCATACGTACCGCATGGGGATTCAGAAAGATAATGGAGAACATTAAGGTGACTGACGCGAATGCAATAAGACAAGAGTTGAGACTATTCTTCGGCAATAACAGCAGATACTATCGTTACTTCAACGGGAAGCGCAGACTGACGGAAAAACAAAAGGTATGGATAGAAAAGCTCTTTGAAAGCTATGGTTATGCTGATATACAATTCGACCGTAACCTTGAGGAGGTGGAGATATAAAAGAAAAAGGTCTGGCAGAACCACTTGGTTCCGTCAGACCTCATTCTATTGAGATAAAGTCGATAAATCGAATTATTCAGCCTTCGGCTCCTCAGTTGCAGCAACCTCAGCAGCAGGTGCCTCAGTCTCAGCAGCTGTAGACTTGCGGCTACGGCGAGTCTTCTTGCCAGCCTTAGCAGTCTTAGCCATATTCTCGTCGAAGTCAACGAGCTCGATGAATGCTATCTGAGCAGCGTCACCCTTACGAGTGCCGAGCTTGATAACGCGAGTGTAACCACCGGGACGGTCGCCTACCTTCTCAGCTACTGTGCTGAAAAGCTCCTTAATGGCGTACTTGTTCTGGAGGTAGCTGAAAACTACACGACGAGAGTTAGTGCTGTCGTCCTTGCAGCGTGTGATCAGCGGCTCTACATACATCTTCAAGGCCTTTGCCTTGGCGAGGGTCGTAGTGATTCTTTTGTGCATGATCAGCGAAACAGCCATGTTAGCGAGCATAGCGCTACGATGAGATGCAGTACGACCCAGGTGGTTGAATTTCTTATTGTGTCTCATTTTGTTTTATTCTTTATCTAATTTGTATTGAGAAATGTCGGTACCAAACGACAGATTCAGACTCTCGAGCAAATCATCAAGCTCTGAAAGCGATTTCTTACCGAAGTTGCGGAACTTGAGAAGGTCCGTCTTGTTGTACTGTACGAGGTCGCCAAGAGTCTCGACATCGGCTGCCTTGAGGCAGTTGAGGGCACGAACTGAAAGGTTCATGTCTACGAGCTTAGTCTTAAGCAACTGACGCATGTGGAGTACCTCCTCATCAAACTCCTGGTTGGTCTCATGGTCGGGATTCTCAAGGGTGATCTTCTCGTCAGAGAACAACATGAAGTGCTGGATAAGGATCTTAGCGGCTTCCTTAAGCGCGTCCTTCGGGTGAATGGAACCGTCCGTTGTGACTTCGATGACGAGCTTGTCGTAGTCGGTCTTCTGCTCGACACGATAAGGCTCGACAGCGTACTTCACGTTACGGATAGGGGTGTAGATAGAATCGATTGGAATTACGTTGACATCAGTGCAGAACTCCCTGTTCTCATCGGCTGTGACATAGCCACGGCCCTTGTTGATGGTCAGATCAATCTGCATAGAGGCTTTTGCGTCTAAATGACAAATCACCAAATCAGGGTTTAACACTTCAAATCCAGTCAGATACTTGCCTATATCACCAGCCTTGAACTCAGTTGAATTCTCAACGGTGATACTAACTTTTTCGTTCTCGAATTCTTCTACTACTTGCTTGAATCTTACTTGTTTCAAATTCAAGATAATGTTAGTTACATCCTCCTTTACGCCAGGTACTGAAGAGAACTCGTGCTCAACACCACCAATCTTGATGGTGTTGATGGCATAGCCCTCCAGTGACGAAAGAAGAATGCGGCGCAGGGAGTTACCGATGGTGACACCGAATCCTGGCTCCAAGGGACGGAATTCGAACTTGCCGAACTTGTCATTGGAATCCAACATTACAACTTTGTCAGGTTTTTGAAATGCTAATATCGCCATTAATTTAATGATTATTTAGAGTACAACTCAACGATTAACTGTTCCTTAATGTTCTCGGGGATGTCAGCACGCTCCGGCTTGTGGAGGAACTTGCCACTCTTTGTGGTCTCGTCCCACTCAATCCAGGGGAACTTGCTGTGGTTGTAACCTGCAAGAGCAGCAGCGATTACCTCGAGAGACTTTGCCTTCTCGCGAACGCCTACAACCTGACCCGGCTTAACTGAATAAGAAGGAATGTTTACAACCTGTCCGTCTACGACGATGTGCTTGTGGCCAACGAGCTGACGGGCAGCTGCACGTGTAGGAGCAATACCCAAACGGAATACTACGTTATCCAAACGGCTTTCAAGATTCTGAAGGAGCACCTCACCAGTGATACCGTCAGCCTTGGCTGCCTTCTCGAACATGTTACGGAACTGACGCTCGAGAACACCGTATGTGTACTTAGCCTTCTGCTTCTCTGCCAACATGACAGCATACTCAGACTGCTTTCTGCGACGGTTGTTGCCATGCTGTCCAGGAGGGAAGTTTCTCTTGGACAAAACTTTGTCAGCGCCGAAGATGGGTTCACCAAAACGGCGTGCAATTTTAGATTTCGGACCTATATATCTAGCCATAATAAATAAAATGCTTTATTGTTTGTATCTTTAATGTTATGCGGGGCAGAAAGACTGCCCTGCAAAGGGAATATGCTTAGACCTTACGTCTCTTCGGAGGACGGCAGCCGTTGTGGGGCAGCGGAGTTACGTCTACAATCTCCATTACCTCAATACCGCAGCTGTGAACGCCACGGATGGCTGACTCACGGCCGTTACCCGGACCCTTAACGTATGCCTTTACCTTGCGCAGACCAAGGTCGAATGCTACCTTGCCGCAATCCTCTGCTGCCATCTGAGCTGCGTACGGTGTGTTCTTCTTAGAACCACGGAAGCCCATTTTACCTGCAGAAGACCAAGAAATTACCTGTCCCTCGCTGTTTGCTAAAGATACAATAATGTTGTTGAACGAGCTGTGAACGTGAAGCTGTCCTATAGCGTCAACCTTTACATTTCTTTTTTTAGATGTTGCTGTTTTCTTTGCCATAATTGTTTTTAGTTAAAAGTTAAAAGTTAAAGTCTGCCGATCATTCACTGACCTGCCAGGACTCTGCTTTCAACTAAATTTTACTTAGTAGCCTTCTTCTTGTTAGCAACAGTCTTCTTCTTTCCCTTACGAGTACGGGCATTGTTCTTTGTGCTCTGACCGCGAACAGGAAGACCGTTACGATGACGAACTCCACGATAGCAACCAATATCCATCAGTCGCTTGATATTCATCTGGATCTCTGAACGGAGATCACCTTCTACCTTGAATTCAGCACCGATAATTTCGCGGATCTTGGCAGCCTGCTCGTCGTTCCAATCGCAAACCTTCAGGTCGCGGCTAACGCCGGCTTTGTCCAATATCTTTGCTGAACTACTTCGACCTATACCATAGATGTAGGTCAATGCGATTTCGCCACGCTTGTTCTGGGGCAAATCTACTCCAACAATTCTTATTGCCATTGTTTAATAAAATTGATTGATTAATTAAAATTTTGATTTTGCGAATCACGCACTCTCACTTTCGCAAGTGTGGGCAATATGACTCAGTTTCGTTTTTTAACCCTGACGCAACTTGAACTTAGGGTTCTTCTTGTTGATAACGAACAGACGACCCTTACGACGAACGATCTTGCAGTCGGGTGTACGTTTCTTTAATGATGCTCTTGTTTTCATATCTAATAATTGTTACTTGTATCTGAAAACTATTCTGCCCTTAGTAAGATCATAAGGACTCATCTCGACCTTCACCTTGTCGCCGGGCAGGATTTTAATGTAGTGCATTCTCATCTTGCCAGAGATATGCGCGATTATCTGCACGCCATTCTCGAGCTCGACTCTGAACATAGCATTCGACAACGACTCTACGATTGTGCCGTCCTGTTCAATAGCGGATTGCTTTGCCATAAATTATTTTCGTCTTCTTTATTTAGGAATGTTCTATTTCGTCAAACGTGGAGAGTATCTCCGCTTTTCCTCGCCTGATAGCGATTGTATGTTCGAAGTGTGCGGCGGGCTTGCCGTCGCGGGTGCATATGCCCCATCGGTCAGGCATTAGCCAAATCTTTCGGTCGCCCATAGTTATCATAGGCTCTATTGCTATGCACATACCTTCCTTGAGAAGCACTCCGTTACCTTTCCGCCCATAATTGGGCACAGAGGGATCTTCATGCATCTCACGTCCGATTCCGTGTCCAGTGAGTTCACGTACGACTCCATAACCATGACTTTCACAAAAAGTCTGTATAGCGTCACCAATGTCTCCCACATGGTTGCCTGCCACTGCCATTTCTATACCTTTGTACAAAGATTGTCGTGTCACTGTCAGTAAATCTCTGACATCCTGGCAGACATCTCCGACACAAAAGGTGTAGGCAGAGTCTCCGTTATATCCAGCAAGAAGTGTGCCACAATCGATGGAAATAATATCTCCATCCTTGAGAATAGTCTTTTCGTCGGGTATTCCGTGCACTACGACATTATTGACAGATGTGCAGATACTAGCGGGAAACGGCCCTCCAAATGGATTGGGGAAATTCTTGAACGTTGGAACGGCTCCGTTATCACGGATAAATTCCTCCGCCACCCTATCCAGTTGAAGGGTCGTTACTCCTGGTTTGATATGCTTGGCCAATTCAGCAAGAGTAGCACCGACAAGTCGGTTAGCCTTGCGCATCAGCTCGATTTCGTCTTCAGTCTTCAGAAATATCTTCATTTCTTCGGATGAAATTAATATGCAGCTACGCCGCCGTTTCGGGTGCGTCCTGAATTGAGCAGTCCATCATAGTGGCGCATGAGCATGTGGCTCTCAATCTGCTGGAGTGTGTCAATGACTACACCAACAAGGATGAGCAACGATGTTCCACCGAAGAACTGTGAGAACGCCTGCTGAACGTTGAGCAGACCGGCAAGTGCCGGCATTACAGCGATGAATGCTATGAACAGCGATCCAGGAACTGTGAGTCTGGTCATGATAGTGTCGATGTAATCGGCAGTATCCTTACCAGGCTTGATGCCCGGGATGAAGCCGTTGTTGCGCTTCATGTCCTCTGCCATCTGCGTGGGGTTGAGCGTAATGGCTGTGTAGAAGAATGTGAAGGCGATAATCAGTGCGACATAGATGCAGTTATAAGGAAGACTGCGGTTGTCCATGAGGGCTGTTGCCCACGATGAGGCACCGTCGCTCTGATAGCGTACGAACGCCAGCGGAATGAACATCAACGCCTGCGCGAAGATGATAGGCATAACGTTGGCGGTAAAGAGTTTCAGAGGTATATACTGGCGTGCGCCACCATACTGCTTGTTACCTACGAGACGCTTGGCGTACTGTACAGGTATTTTGCGGGTACCTTGAACCAGCATGATTGAAGCGCAGACCACTGCGTACAGAACCAAGATCTCGATGATGAACATCACAAGTCCGCCACTGGAAATTGCAGTGAACCGTGAGCCCAGTTCCTGCACGAAAGCCTGGGGCAGACGTGCGATGATACCAATCATGATGATCATTGAGATACCATTTCCAACTCCCTTGTCAGTGATACGCTCTCCGAGCCAAAGGATGAACATTGAACCTGCAGCCAAAAGGATGGTGGCAGGAATCATGAACAATGTCCATGAAATGCCGGAAGAGAGAGCAGACTCTGCCTGAGCCTTGAGGTTGAGGAGGTAAGAAGGAGCCTGGAGAAGGAGAATGCCCACTGTGAGGATTCTCGTATACCAGTTAATCTTCTTGCGTCCGCTCTCTCCTTCGCGCTGCATCTTCTGGAAGTAAGGCACTGCCACTGCCAGAAGCTGCATAACGATAGAAGCTGAGATGTATGGCATAATTCCAAGCGCAAAGATTGACGCATTGGAAAATGCACCACCAGAGAACATGTCAAGCAGTGACATTAGACCGCCCGCTGTTTGCGACTGTAATTGGTCCAACTTGCTCGGGTTGATGCCGGGAAGCACAACGAACGAGCCGAAACGGTATATAGCCGTAAACAAGAGAGTAATGAGGAGTCGCTGACGCAAGTCCTCAATTCTCCAACAGTTCTTTAGTGTCTCAATAAACTTTTTCATCTACTTTTTTAGATAATTGTGGTGTTACCTCCAACTGCCTTGATGGCCTCTTCTGCTGACTTAGAGAAAGCGTGTGCCTCTACGTCAACCTTAGCTGTGAGAGTACCGTTGCCGAGAACCTTCACGAGCTCCTTGCCGTTAGTGAGGTGAGCAGCCTTAAGCTCCTCGATTCCAATCTTAGCAAGGTTGTTCTGCTCAGCGAGCTGCTGCAGTGTAGAGAGGTTCACTGCGAAATATTCCTTGTGGTTGATGTTCTTGAAACCAGCCTTCGGAACGCGGCGCTGCAAAGGCATCTGACCACCCTCGAAACCAATCTTTCTCTTGTAACCAGAACGAGCCTTGGCACCCTTGTGACCGCGGGTAGAAGTTCCGCCGAGTCCTGAACCAGGACCGCGACCGATGCGACGACGAGAGTGTGTGGAACCTGCAGCAGGCTTTAAATTATTTAATTTCATAATTCTTTCCTTTAAGATTTTATTATTCAACTACAGTTACCAAGTGGTGTACCTTGCGAATCATGCCACGGTTGCTGGGAGTATCCTCAACTTCAACAACCTGAGAGATCTTGCGAAGTCCGAGAGCCACGAGAGTAGCCTTCTGGTCCTTGGGAGCACCGATTTTGCTCTTAATCTGCTGTACTTTTATTGTTGCCATTGTATTGATTCTCCTTTATCCGTTAAACACCTTATCCATGCTGATACCACGTACGCCTGCGATAGTGTAAGCGTCACGCAACTGTGAAAGGCCCTCGATGGTAGCCTTTACGAGGTTGTGAGGGTTAGAAGAGCCCTTTGACTTTGCAAGGATGTCCTTAACGCCTACGCTGTCGAGAACGGCACGCATAGCACCACCGGCAACAAGACCGGTACCGGCAGCAGCCGGACGCATGAACACCTGAGCGCCGCCGAAGCGAGCCTCTACCTCGTGAGGAATAGTGCCCTTGAGCACCGGAACCTTAACGAGGTTCTTCTTAGCAGCCTCTACACCCTTGGCGATAGCTGCGGTAACTTCACCGGCCTTACCAAGACCGTAGCCGATAACGCCCTTGCCGTCACCAACAACGACGATAGCAGCGAATGTGAATGTACGACCACCCTTTGTAACCTTAGTTACACGGTTGATAGCCACGAGGCGGTCCTTCAAATCAGCGTCATTATAATTTTTTACTTTATTCATTGCCATAATCGTTTAGAATTTGAGACCACCGTTACGAGCTGCATCAGCAAGCTCCTTTACACGTCCGTGATAGAGATAACCGTTACGGTCGAAAACCACAGCTGTTACACCAGCTGCGATAGCGTTAGCTGCAACGAGCTCGCCTACCTTGGCAGCCTGCTCCTTCTTAGGCATCTTCTCGAGACCGAGAGATGAAGCAGAAGCGATAGTAGTGCCGTTGAGGTCATTGATGACCTGAGCATAAATCTGCTTGTTGCTGCGGAACACGCTCAGACGAGGACGCTCTGCTGAGCCATTGACACGCTTACGAACTCTATATTTGATCTTGATTCGTCTTTCAATTTTCTTTGTTGTCATGATTTCCTTAAATTAAGAATGTTACTTAGCTGCAGCAGACTTACCAGACTTTCTGCGAATAACTTCACCTTGGAACAATATACCCTTGCCCTTGTAAGGCTCAGGCTTGCGGAAAGAACGAATCTTGGCACAGATGAGACCGAGCAACTGCTTGTCGCAAGTCTCGAGAGTGATGATAGGATTCTGGTTTCTCTCACTCTTAGTCTCCACCTTAACCTCAGAAGGAAGCTCGATGAAGATGGGGTGAGTGTAACCGAGAGCGAACTCGATGATGTTGCCCTGGTTAGAAACACGATAACCGACTCCGACAAGCTCAAGTACCTTCTTGTAGCCCTCGCTTACGCCTACAACCATGTTGTGGACGAGTGAGCGGTAGAGACCGTGGAAAGCTGACTTCTGCTTATAGTTTACAGGGCTGTTCTCATCTACCTCGAAAGTGATGGTGTTATCCTCAATCTTGGTGATGATAGACGGGTCAATCTTCTGTGACATCTCGCCCTTAGGACCTTTTACGTTTACAACGCCATTAGCGAAAGTGACGGTAACGTTAGCAGGGATACTAATTGGTAATTTTCCTATTCTTGACATATTCTAAATCCTCCAATTAATAAACATAGCAAAGAACCTCACCACCAATCTTCTGGGCTGCAGCCTCTTTGTCTGTCATAACGCCCTTTGAAGTAGAGAGGATAGCAATACCCAATCCGTTAATTACTCTCGGCATATCCTTGTAGCCAACGTACTTACGGAGGCCAGGAGTAGAGACGCGCTTCAGCGAAGTGATAGCGTTAGTCTTTGTGGCGGGGTCGTACTTGAGTGCGACCTTGATTGAGCCCTGAGGGCCGTCCTCTACGAACTTGTAGTTGAGGATGTAACCCTTCTCGAAGAGGATCTTAGTGATCTCTTTCTTCAAGTTAGATGCAGGTACCTCTACAACACGGTGATGAGCCATGATTGCGTTTCTGAGTCTTGTCAGAAAATCTGCTATTGGATCTGTCATTTTAAAAAAAAGTTTAATTAATCGGGACTACCCCGACAATATTAAAGTTAAAAATAAATATTTACCTATTTGGTGGAAGAAGGCTGGCTTACCAGCTGGCCTTCTTTACGCCCGGGATAAGACCCTGTGAAGCCATCTCGCGGAACTGGATACGGCTGAGACCGAACTGGCGGATATATCCCTTGGGACGACCAGTGATCTTGCAGCGGTTGTGCAGGCGGATGGGGTTAGCGTTCTTAGGGATTGCCTGCAGCTTGCGGGCAGCCTCGTAAGCCTCAGAGGGATCCTCAGAAGTTGCGATGATCTTCTTCAGAGCAGCACGCTTCTCAGCATAGCGAGCAACGAGTTTGGCACGCTTTACCTCACGAGCCTTCATTGATTCTTTTGCCATATTGCTTAGTCGTTTTTAGCGTTTTTAAATGGAAGACCGAATGCCTTGAGGAGAGCGTAGCCCTCTTCGTCGGTGTTTGCAGATGTCACGAATGTGATGTTCATACCCTGAATACGGTCGATCTGGTCGATGTTAATCTCAGGGAAGATGATCTGCTCCTGAATACCGAGTGTGTAGTTACCACGGCCGTCGAACTTGCTCTCGATACCCTTGAAGTCGCGGATACGGGGAAGAGCGATGCGAACGAGCTTCTCGAGGAACTCATACATGCGCTCACGACGGAGAGTTACCATAACGCCGATAGGCATCTTCTTACGAAGCTTGAAGTTGGCGATATCCTTCTTAGAGTATGTGGCTACAGCCTTCTGACCTGCGATAGTAGAAATCTCATTGATAGCTACTTCGATGATCTTCTTGTCCTGTGTTGCATCTCCAAGACCCTGGTTGATGACAATCTTCTTCAGGACAGGAATCTGCATAGAAGAAGAGTAGTTGAACTGCTTCATCAGTGCCGGAGCGATGGTCTCGGCATAGACTTTCTTTAACTGTGCTGTATCCATTATTTGATTTCCTCCCCTGATTTTTTAGCGATGCGTACTTTCTTGCCATCCTCTGCAACCTTGATGCCTACGCGAGTGGGCTTGCCGCTCTTGGGATCAACGAGGCTGAGGTTGGAGATATGTATCGGAGCTTCCTGCTTTACGATGCCACCCTGAGGGTTCTTAGCAGAAGGCTTGGTGCTCTTCGAAACCATGTTCACACCTTCAACGAGTGCGCGGTTCTCATCAACCAGCACCTTGAGCACCTTACCAGTCTTGCCCTTATCCTGACCGGCAAGGACAACGACTGTATCATTTTTCTTAATATGTAACTTACTCATTACTTTGTTAGCGATTTAAAATATTAAAGAACCTCAGGTGCCAAAGAAACGACCTTCATATTCACTGCGCGAAGCTCACGTGCAACGGGGCCGAAGATACGGCTACCGCGGAGCTCACCTGCGTTGTTGAGCAGTACGCATGCGTTGTCGTCAAAGCGGATATATGAGCCGTCAGCACGACGGATTTCCTTCTTTGTGCGCACGATCAAAGCCTTAGATACCGCACCCTTCTTCAAATCACTTGACGGGATAACGTTCTTTACGGCTACTACGATAACGTCTCCTACGCTTGCGTAACGGCGGCCTGTACCACCGAGAACGCGAATACAGAGAGCCTCGCGAGCACCGCTGTTATCACATACTGTAAGTCTTGATTCTGACTGTATCATAATTTACTTAGCTTTTTCTACGATTTGTACTAATCTCCATCTCTTGGTCTTGCTCAAGGGACGAGTCTCCATGATGAGAACTGTATCGCCGATGTTGGCCTCGTTCTTCTCGTCATGTGCGTGGTATTTCTTTGTCTTCTGGACGAACTTACCATAAATAGGGTGCTTCTCCTTGAACTTAGCTGCGATAACAATGGTTTTATCCATCTTGTTGCTAATTACGACACCCTGTCTTGTTTTTCTTAAATTTCTTGTTTCCATCTGGACCATTGTTATTTGTTAAGTTCTCTCTGGCGGATTTCGGTATTCAGACGCGCGATGTCGCGACGAACAGCTTTAATCTGTGATGGATTCTCAAGCGGAGTAACGGTGTGGTTGAGCTTCATCTGAGCGAGCTTCTCCTGGAGGTTCTCCTTTGTCTCTGCCAATGTCTTGGCATCCATTTCTCTTACTTCTTTAATCTTCATAAATTAAGCGTTTTTATCGAAATCACGTCTTACAACAAACTTAGTCTTAACCGGCAGTTTCTGGGCTGCGAGGCGGAGAGCCTCCTTAGCGATGTCGAAGCTTACACCCTCAACCTCGAAAAGGATACGACCCGGAGTCACGGGAGCTACCCATCCTGCGGGATCACCCTTACCCTTACCCATACGTACGTCAGCAGGCTTACGTGTGATAGGTTTGTCGGGGAAGATTCGGATCCAGACCTGACCCTGACGCTGCATGTAACGGTTTACAGCAACACGGGCTGCCTCAATCTGACGGCTGTCGATCCATTTTGCCTCAAGTGTCTTGATGCCGAACGAGCCGAAAGCCAACTGTGTGCCTCTGTGGGCGTTGCCTTTGTTACCACGTCCGTCTTGAGGTCTTCTATATTTTACTCTTTTTGGCTGTAACATTGTAGTGTCTTACTTTTAACGGTTATTGTTTCTCTTGCGATTACCACGGCTTCCGCGGCCATTGTTTGAGCCACCGTTCTGCTTCTCCTGTGTGAAGTTAGGTGTGAGGTCACGATCTCCGTAAACCTCGCCACGGCAGATCCATACCTTGATGCCGAGGAGACCTACCTTTGTGAGGGCCTCTGCCTGGCAGTAATCGATATCAGCGCGGAATGTGTGCAGCGGTGTACGACCTTCCTTGAACATTTCCTTGCGGGCCATTTCGGCACCGTTCAGGCGTCCAGTAATCTGGATCTTCACACCCTCAGCGCCAGCGCGCATAGTGTTCTGGATAGCCATCTTGATGGCACGACGGTAAGCGATCTTGCCCTCTACCTGGCGGGCGATGTTGTTGCCCACGATGTTGGCGTCGAGCTCAGGCTTCTTAACCTCGAAGATGTTGATCTGGATGTCCTTCTTGTAGAGCTTCTTGAGCTCTTCCTTGAGCTTGTCAACATCCTGTCCACCCTTACCAATGACGATACCCGGACGTGCTGTGCAGATTGTGATGGTGATGAGCTTGAGAGTACGCTCGATAACGATGCGTGAAACGCTTGCCTTCTCGAGTCGCTTGTTGAGGTAAGTACGGATGTTCTTGTCCTCAACGAGGTTGTCACCGAAGCTCTTGCCACCGAACCAATTGGAATCCCATCCGCGGATGATGCCGAGACGGTTGCTTATTGGATTAACTTTCTGTCCCATTCTACTTATTATTTTTCGTCATTAGTTTTGGTATCAACAAACAGAGTCACGTGGTTGCTGCGCTTGCGGATGCGGTAGCCGCGACCCTGAGGTGCCGGACGCATGCGCTTCATTGTAGTACCACAGTCAACGAACACCTTAGTGATGAAGAGTTCGCCGTCTTCTGCCTTGCGGTCATTCTTGGCCTCCCAGTTTGCAATAGCCGAACGCAAAAGCTTCTCTACGTCAGCTGCAGCCTGCTTCTTTGAGAAGCGGAGCACGCCGAGCGCACGGTTAACCTCCATTCCACGAACCATGTCTACAACGTAGCGCATCTTACGTGGTGAGGAAGGAACGCCGTTGAGCTTTGCGAAGTACAAGTTCTTACGGGCTTCTTTGATTTTCTCAGCCGATATATGTTTTCTTGCTCCCATTATTTATTTCCTAATTTTTTAAATGGTTTAAACCCGCTTACTTTCTGTTACCTGAGTGACCACCGAAGCGACGTGTCGGAGAGAATTCGCCGAGCTTGTGACCTACCATGTTCTCAGTGATGTAAACAGGGATAAATTTGTTTCCGTTATGAACTGCAACAGTATGTCCCACGAAGTCAGGTGAGATCATTGATGCTCTAGCCCAGGTCTTTACAACAGTCTTCTTGCCGCTCTCGTTCATAGCGAGAACCTTCTTCTCAAGCGACACGTTGATATATGGACCTTTTTTTAATGAACGACTCATAATTTACTCTTGTTTTATTTGTTAGCTCTTTCGATGATATACTTGTTAGACTGCTTCTTGGGTGCACGTGTCTTGAGACCCTTAGCATACAAGCCCTTGCGTGAACGTGGGTGTCCACCAGACTGACGGCCTTCGCCACCACCCATCGGGTGATCTACAGGGTTCATAACTACACCACGGTTGTGAGGACGACGTCCAAGCCAGCGTGAGCGGCCTGCCTTACCTGACTGCTCAAGAGCGTGGTCAGAGTTTCCTACACTACCTACGGTTGCCTTACAAGCGCTCAACACCTGGCGAGTTTCGCCAGAAGGGAGCTTAATAACACAGTAACTGCCTTCACGAGAAGTCAACTGAGCGAAATTACCAGCCGAACGAACAAGCAGAGCACCCTGGCCCGGACGCAACTCGATGTTGTGGATCACAGTACCAACGGGAATGTTTGCGAGGGGAAGAGCGTTACCGATCTCAGGTGCGGCATCAGCGCCGGACATGAGGGTAGCACCTACTTCCAGTCCGTTAGGAGCAATAATGTAACGTTTTTCACCATCTGCGTAGAACAAGAGAGCGATACGAGCCGAACGGTTCGGATCATACTCAATTGTCTTAACTACAGCTGGAACACCATCCTTCTCTCGCTTGAAGTCGATCAAACGATACTTCCTCTTGTGGCCGCCGCCCATGTAGCGGACAGTCATCTTACCAGTGTTGTTTCGACCACCAGTAGAGCGCTTACCGAAAACGAGAGACTTCTCTGGCACGGATGCAGTAATCTCCTCGAACGTGCCAATAACTTTGTGTCTTTGTCCCGGAGTAACCGGTTTAAATTTACGTACTGCCATTTTTTATTTTAGATATTGCTGTAAAAATCGATTTCATCGCCCTCCTTGAGAGTGACGATTGCTTTCTTGAAAGAGTTCTTCTGTCCCTTAACGAGACCCTTGCGTGTGTAACGGCTCTGGCGCTTGCCAGCGTATACCATTGTGTTCACGTCAAGCACGGTAACATTGTAGCGTGTCTCGATCTCCTTCTTTATCTCAAGCTTGTTAGCCTCGGGAAGCACGATGAAGCCGTACTTTGTCTCGGCCTTCTTTGTGCGCTCCTGACCCTTAACCTTGTATGTCTTGGCTACAGAGGACTTGTCTGTGAGCTTGGTCATCTTCTCGGTAACCAAAGGTTTTACGATAAATGTCATGTCTGTTGCCTCCTATTATTTTGTTAAGATTGAGTCGATAGCCTTGAGCGAGTTTTCTGTGATAACAAGCACGTCAGCGTTGAGCACCTTATAGGCGTTGAGCTGTGTTGCTGTCATGACATTTGTACGCTGCAAGTTGCGTGACGACAAAAATACATTTTTATTTACTTCCGGCAAAAGAAGAAGGAGCTTTTTGCCCTCAACTTTAAGATTTTTAGTAATATTTACGAAATCTTTAGTCTTGGGAGCCTCCATTGTGAAATCTTCAACAACTACGATAGCTGACTCCTGAGCCTTGTAAGAAAGAGCTGACTTACGTGCGAGAGCCTTAACCTTCTTGTTGAGCTTGAAGCTATAGTTGCGGGGCTTCGGGCCGAATACGCGACCACCACCTACGAGTACCGGTGAGTTGATGTCACCACGGCGTGCACCGCCGCCGCCCTTCTGGCGTCCGAGCTTGCGTGTTGAACCGCTGACCTCGCTACGCTCCTTAGACTTAGCTGTACCCTGGCGCTGGTTAGCGAGATACTGCTTTACGTCGAGGTAGAGAACGTGGTCGTTAGGCTCGATACCGAAGATTGCGTCGTTAAGCTGAACCTTTCTGCCGGTCTCCTGACCGTTGATATTTAATACGCTAACTTCCATTATTTCTTGATTAATACGGTTGAACCATTGCATCCGGCTACAGAACCCTTAACGAGAATAAGGTTGTGCTCCGGAATAACCTTTAACACTTTGAGATTCTGGGTTGTTACGCGGTCGCCGCCCATCTGGCCGCCCATGCGCATTCCCTTGAATACCTTTGCTGGGTAAGAGCAGGCGCCGATTGAACCCGGCTTACGAGCGCGGTCGTCCTGACCGTGAGTGCTCTGACCTACACCACCGAATCCATGACGCTTAACAACACCCTGGAAACCTTTTCCCTTAGATGTGCCTACAATGTCAACGTATTCTACATCAGCGAAGAGATCAACGGTGATTACGTCACCGAGGTTGTACTCCTCGTCGAACTTGAACTCGGCCAAGTGCTTCTTAGGTGTTGTACCAGCCTTCTTGAAGGTGCCCATCATAGGCTTAGTGGTGTTCTTCTCCTTAGCCTCACCAAAGCCCAGCTGAACTGCCTTGTAGCCGTCTGTCTCAACGGTCTTGACCTGTGTTACAACACATGGACCAGCTTCGATAACAGTGCACGGTACGTTCTTACCGTCGGCACTGAAAACGGATGTCATTCCGATTTTTTTTCCAATTAATCCTGGCATTTCAATGAATATTAAAAATGAATGTTACTATACTTTGATCTCTACTTCTACACCGCTGGGGAGCTCAAGCTTCATAAGAGCGTCTACAGTCTTAGCTGTTGAGCTGTAGATGTCGATAAGACGCTTGAAGTCAGAGAGCTGGAACTGCTCACGTGATTTCTTGTTAACGAAAGTACTGCGGTTTACAGTGTAGATGCGCTTGTGAGTAGGCAATGGAATAGGACCGCTAACGATGGCGCCTGTTGCCTTTACTGCCTTTACGATCTTCTCGGCTGACTTGTCTACGAGCTTGTGGTCGTAGCTCTTCAGCTTGATACGAATTTTTTGACTCATGATTGTATTTAAAATTAATAATGCAATTCTTGAATGGCACATTCAGCGTGATTTATGTTCTCAACTTGGAGTGCTGAACAGCCGAAAAAAGGAGGTGGGGTACGTCGCTTAAGAGTCATTCGCTAAGCGACGCCCCATGTCCCTTTAGATTTTATATTGTCGGGAGTCGCGGACGACTCCCTTCGCAATTACGTGATTATTACACGAGGTCTGCGCGACCCTTTACCTCCTCAAGTACAGCCTTAGCGATTGAGCTTGAGAGCGGTGAGTGATGATCGTACTCCATTGAGCTTGTTGCACGACCTGAAGTGATGGTACGGAGTGCTGTAACGTAACCGAACATTTCTGCCAGCGGCACCATTGCCTTAACGATACGGGCACCAGAGCGAGCCTCTTCCATACCCTCTACCTGACCACGACGCTTGTTAAGGTCGCCGATAACGTCACCCATGTTCTCCTCCGGAGTAACAACCTCTACCTTCATGATAGGCTCCATAAGAACCGGACCTGCCTTCGGGCAAGCGTTCTTGTAAGCGTTGAGGGCAGCGAGCTCGAATGAGAGCTGGTCAGAGTCAACCGGGTGGAACGAACCGTCGGTGAGGACAACCTTGAGGTCTGTCATCGGATAGCCACCGAGTACGCCACTCTTCATAGCGTTCTCGAAGCCCTTCTGTACAGAGGGGATGAATTCCTTAGGAATGTTACCACCCTTAACCTCATTGATGAACTGGAAGTCGCCCTCCTTATAATCTGCGTCCTTCGGACCGATTGTAACGATGATGTCAGCGAACTTACCACGACCACCAGACTGCTTCTTGTAAACCTCGCGGAGCTGTACCGGCTTTGTGATTGCCTCCTTGTAGTTAACCTGAGGCTTACCCTGGTTACACTCTACCTTGAACTCGCGCTTCAGACGGTCGATAATGATATCGAGGTGAAGCTCACCCATACCTGAGATAATGGTCTGGCCACTCTGCTCGTCGGTACGAACGGTGAATGTCGGGTCCTCCTCAGCGAGCTTGGCAAGACCGTTGTCGAGCTTGGCGATGTCAGCCTGGCTCTTCGGCTCAACTGCGATAGAGATTACGGTATCAGGGAATGTCATTGACTCGAGCACGATAGGATGTGCCTCGTCGCAGAGAGTATCACCTGTGCGGATATCCTTAAAACCTACACCTGCGCCGATATCACCAGCGTCGATTGATTCCATAGGAATTTCCTTATTTGAGTTCATCTGGAACAGACGTGAGATGCGCTCCTTCTTGCGTGAACGTGTGTTGTAAACGTAAGAACCTGCCTCAACCTTACCTGAGTAAACGCGGAAGAACACCAGACGGCCCATGAACGGGTCAGTAGCGATCTTGAATGCGAGAGCTGATGTCGGCTCATCCTCAGAAGGCTTACGATCCTCCTCTTCCTCAGTATCGGGGTTTGTACCTACGATGGCTGCTGTATCGAGCGGTGAAGGAAGGAATGCGCAAACGTAGTCGAGAAGCGGCTGTACACCCTTGTTCTTGTATGAAGAACCGAGAAGCATAGGAGTAAGCTCCATTGAGATTGTACCCTTGCGGATAGCAGCGATAAGCTCCTCTTCAGTGATTTCCTGACCCTCGAGGTACTTCTCCATAAGAGCGTCGTCGAAGTTAGCTGCTGATTCAACCATCTTCTCTCTCCACTCGTTAGCCTCGTCAACGAGGTCAGCGGGAATATCCTCAACGTCGTACTCAGCACCCATTGTCTCGTCGTGCCAAAGGATAGCCTTCATCTTGAGAAGGTCAACCACACCCTTGAAGTTCTCCTCAGCTCCGATAGGAATCTGAATAGGACAAGGATTAGCACCGAGGATGTCCTTCATCTGCTGTACTGTCTCGAAGAAGTCAGCACCTGAACGGTCCATCTTGTTAACGTAACCGATACGGGGTACATTATACTTGTCAGCCTGGCGCCATACAGTCTCAGACTGCGGCTGAACACCGTCGGCTGCAGAGTAAGTTGCAACTGCGCCGTCGAGAACGCGGAGTGAACGCTCCACCTCAGCGGTAAAGTCAACGTGTCCCGGAGTATCGATCAAGTTGATCTTGTATGACTTGCCAAGATAGTTCCAGTTACAAGTTGTAGCAGCAGATGTGATAGTGATACCACGCTCCTGCTCCTGTGCCATCCAGTCCATTGTGGCAGCGCCGTCGTGAACCTCACCAATCTTATGAGTCTTACCTGTGTAGAACAGGATACGCTCAGAAGTTGTGGTCTTACCGGCATCGATGTGAGCCATAATGCCGATGTTACGAGTCAAATGTAAATCGCGATTTGCCATTTTCCTTTTACCTTATATTATATTAGAATCTGAAGTGAGCGAATGCGCGGTTAGCCTCAGCCATGCGGTGCATATCTTCCTTACGCTTGTAAGCACCACCCTGGTTGTTGTAAGCGTCCATAATCTCTGCAGCGAGCTTGTCAGCCATGCTCTTACCACCACGCTTGCGTGCGAAGAGGATAAGGTTCTTCATAGAGATACTCTCCTTACGCTCAGGACGGATTTCTGTAGGAACCTGGAATGTGGCACCACCGATACGGCGGCTCTTAACCTCTACCTGGGGAGTGATGTTGTCGAGAGCCTGCTTCCAGATCTCGAGAGCGGGCTTCTCTTCCTTAGCCATCTTCTCCTTTACGGTGTCGAGTGCCTTGTAGAAGATTTCGTATGAGGTATTCTTCTTACCGTCATACATCAAGTGGTTTACAAACTTAGAGACCTTCTGGTCATTGAAAACTGGATCCGGAAGGATCACGCGCTTCTTTGGTTTTGCTTTTCTCATTTTGTTTTGAAAAAAAATTTGTCTGCGTGGGGTTGTCTCTTACTGTTCTTCAACGCCCTCTCTTGGGCATTTACTCAACCTGTCTAATAACAATTCTCCAGCAAAACGATTTTTAAAAATACGTCCGACAATTAAATTATCTTCTGATTACTTCTTAGCTGCCTTAGGACGCTTAGCACCGTACTTAGAACGACGCTGTGTACGATTTGCAACACCGGCTGTATCGAGTGTACCGCGAACGATGTGATAACGAACACCAGGAAGGTCCTTTACACGACCACCGCGAACCAGCACGATTGAGTGCTCCTGAAGGTTGTGACCTTCTCCCGGGATGTAAGAGTTAACCTCCTTAGAGTTTGTCAGACGTACACGGGCAACCTTACGCATTGCCGAATTAGGCTTCTTAGGTGTGGTTGTGTAAACACGAACGCAAACACCACGACGCTGAGGACATGAATCCAAAGCCGGTGACTTGCTCTTGTCTACAAGCACCTTTCTGCCTTTTCTTACCAACTGTGAAATTGTAGGCATAGTTTTACTTTTTTAATTTATATATTTTTATTTTCAATTGTCGTTTTCGAAGAAAACAGCTAAGTGCTAATTAACAAGCCGTTTTCGGGGTGCAAAGGTACGAACTTTTATTTAAAATACCTAATATATAAAATTACAATATGGGGACGCACACGGCAAATTGACGTTTTATAACTTATCTTAACACTTGTTTAGCCTTTTAAGTCCCCTACTATTGTCGTTTGAAACAGCCGTAACAGTGGTTTACTGTCCTTTGCAACGCCGCTCTTACACAAGCATGTCGCCGCTCTTAAGAATCAAAACAAGAATCAGAACGCCAGCTCCACTACCGTCTTTAGTCCTTTTATCTTCGCGCCCTTTGCTTTCTCCATTGTTTTCTTGGCGAGCTTGCGGCTTACTGCCACGTATGCGAATCTCTCGTAAACGTCTATACGTCCGATGTCGGATGAGCTTAACGAGCAGGTCTTGCATAAGAAACCGAGGATATCTCCCTTCGAAATCTTGTCTTTCTTGCCCTTACCTATATATAATGTGGACATCACGGGCATGGCGACGGGTGCTGTGGGATTGGCAGGGACGTAGTCCTCGGTGGGCACGGTGACGTATTCGGGCATGTGTTCTTCAGGACCAAGCAGCATGAAGGCTCGTCCAGTGGCATCCCAGCGTCCGGTACGTCCCACACGATGCACGAATTCCTCCTCTCCTACGGGCAGGTTGTAATGCACAATGTTCTCTACGTCAGGGATATCCAGGCCGCGCGAGGCAAGGTCTGTGCTTACGAGAATGTTGGCGGAACGGTTGGCGAAGCGATAGATGGCCTCCTCTCGCTGACGCTGGTCGAGACCGCCGTGGAAGGCGCTTACCACGTAGCCTTTCTCGGTGAGGAACTTGGCTGTGCGCTCCACGCCGTCACGATAGTTGAGAAAGACGATGGTCTGCTGCGCACCGAAGTCGCGGAGCAGCATGACGAGGGTGTTAAGCTTATCCTTTTCGGGCGAATGCACGACGTAAAGACCGATGCGTTCGGGCGTGGTTTCTTCCTCGTCCAGATAGTCGACGCGCTCCGTTCTGCCCATGCGCACGAAGCGCGGCATTTCCTCAGCGTCAGTGGCAGAGAGCAATATGCGGCGCTCCACGGTTGGCAGACCGTCCACTGCTTTCTCCATCTCGGCACGGAATCCCATGCGCAGACACTTGTCGAACTCGTCGATGACGAGCCAGCGGACGTCAGAAGCTGCGAAGTTCTGCTTGTCGAGGTGGTCGTTCAGTCGTCCCGGAGTGGCGAATATCACCTGCGGACGCACTTTCTGTATGGCGCGATGCTCATCCATTGTGGGGCGACCGCCATAGAGACACATCGAGCGCAGACCGCATCCCATCGAGCGGAACACGTCGTTGGACTGTAGGGCAAGCTCACGACTGGGCACAATCACCACCGCCTGAACCTCCTCTATGGCTGCGTCAAGGCGCTGCACGAGGGGCAGAAGATAGGCAAGGGTCTTGCCGCTGCCGGTGGGTGCGAGTATCACGACGTCACGGTCGGTATGGAGCACGGCATCGGATGCGTCCTTCTGCATCTGTCCGAGTTCTGAGATATGAAGCTTAGAGAGTATTTCCTGAGTGTTCATAGATGATGTATATAATAATGTGTAAATTCGAATGTAAAGTTACTACTTTTCGGTTATGCCACAAGTGCGGCTCGAAAAAAAGCGCTGTAGTCCTCTCACGGACAACATATTATTTATAACTTTGCGCCCAAATAAACAAAAAGGACACATGAACTGGCAACAACTCATTTCCAATAAACGCCTTGGGCAGGAATATCACCATCCCATGCGCCACGACGACCGCTCTGAATTCAAGCGCGACTATGACCGCCTTATCTTCTCGGCGCCGTTCCGCCGTATGCAGAACAAGACGCAGGTGTTTCCGCTTCCGGGCAGCATCTTCGTACACAACCGCCTGACTCACTCACTGGAGGTGGCAAGTGTGGGCATGTCGTTGGGCGCGGACGTGGCGAGGGAGCTGAAGGTGAAGCATCCCGAACTGGAGGGTACGCTGTTCGAGGAGATCGGCACCATCGTGAGTGCAGCTTGCCTGGCGCACGATATGGGCAATCCGCCGTTCGGTCATTCCGGCGAGAAAGCCATCCAGGCGTTCTTCCGCGAGGGCAAGGGCGAGCAGCTGCGTGGCAGAATCAGCGAGGAGCTGTGGAACGACCTCGTGCATTTCGAGGGTAACGCCAACGCCTTCCGCCTCCTCACCCACCGCTTCCACGGCAGACGTGAGGGCGGTTTTGTGATGACTTACGCCACGCTTGCCTCCATCGTCAAGTATCCTCACTCCAGCTTCTGCGCCGGCAAGAAGGGCAAGTTCGGCTTCTTCGCTTCGGAAGAGGCTTACTATCGCCGCATCGCCGAGGACCTCGGTCTGCGCCAGTTGTCGGCTGAAGGCGAACCGCTACGCTGCGTCCGCCATCCGCTTGTCTACCTTGTGGAGGCGGCGGACGACATCTGCTACGAGATTATGGACATCGAGGACGCTCACAAGTTGCGCATTCTCTCTTTCGACGAGACGGCACAGCTGCTGTTAGGATTCTTCTCGGAGAAGGAGCGCGAGCATATCTACAGCCGCATCAGCGAGGAGGAAATCACGGACAACAACGAGAAGGTGGTGTATATGCGTGCCTGCGCCATTGGCAGACTGGAACACGAGTGCGCCCGCGCCTTCGTGGAGTCGGAGGAAGACATACTGAACGGCACGTTCGAGGGTTCGCTCATCGACCATATCACGCCGTCCACACGCGACGCTTACCGACATTGCACGAGGGTGAGCTGTGAGCGTATATACAACTCGAAGCCGGTGCTCGACGTGGAACTATCAGGTTATAAGATTATGGAGACGTTGCTCGAGACGCTCATCGAGGCTGCCGTCAGCCCGGAGAAGTTCCATTCCGAACAGCTCCGCAAGCGATTCAGCAGTCAGTACGACATCAACAGCGACGACTTCGGTACGCGCGTCATGGCGGTGGTGGACTTCATCTCTGGCATGACGGACATCTTCGCGCTCGACATCTACCAGAAGATTCAGGGCATATCGCTGCCGATAGTATAAGGCGTAAAGTGAGCTTTACGAAAATTCAAAACTCAAAATTCATCATAATGATTCGCTCCATGATTATCGTTGCCCTTGGCGGCGCAGTGGGTTCTTCGCTGCGCATGGCTGTGTCGCGTCTTGTCGACACGTACGCCGTGGGGCATTTCCCCTACCCCACCATGACCGTCAACGTCGTCGGCTGTCTGCTGATCGGCGTATTCTATGGACTGTCCATGCGCGGCAGTATTGGCGGCGACAACATCAAGATGCTGCTTACGACGGGGTTCTGCGGCGGCTTCACCACGTTCAGCACCTTCTGCAACGAGAACCTCACACTCCTCCGTAACGGCCATCCTATTACCGCCATGCTGTATGCCGGAGCAAGCCTTGCCGTCGGACTCATAGCCGTGGCATTGGGCTATTGGCTTGCCGAACGGATATAATAACGAAACCGAAAACCATCTTTTTCATTCAAAAGCAGACAAATACGGATAAAAATTAGTAAGTTTGCATATTGAATGAGTTATAAAACGCCCCGTCTACACATTATATTATATAACAAACAATGAATACAAGACTATTCCACAAGGTCATAACACTCGCCTTGGCTGTTGCTGCCATGGCTGGCGTGACCTCTTGCAACGAGAAGAAATTCCACATCGACGGCACTATTACCGGAGCTGCCGACTCAACACTCTACTTCGAGAACATGGGACTTGACGGCGCCGTGAAGATTGATTCCGCCAAGCTTTCCGAGGACGGAACGTTCGCCTTCGAAGGAACAGCGCCCACGGCTCCTGAGTTTTATCGTCTGCGCATAGCCGGACAGTTCATCAACATCGCCGTCGACTCCACCGAGACCATCAACATTAAGGCACAATACCCGCAGATGGCTACGCAGTATGAGGTCAGCGGCTCGGAGGACTGCCAGCGCATAAAGGAACTTTCGCTCATGCAAAGCTCACTTCAGGCTCAGGTGAACGCCATCGCACGCAATCCGGAGCTTGGCGCGCAGGCTGCCGCTGACAGCGTTTCGCGCATCGTGGAGGCATATAAGACTCGTGTTAAGACTGAATATATCTTCAAGGCACCGATGAAGGCGTCGTCTTACTTCGCCCTTTTCCAGACCATCTACGCCGGTGGACAGCCCGTATTGCTCTTCAATCCGCGCACTTCGGAGCAGGACATCAAGGTGTTCGGTGCCGTGGCAACAAGTTGGGACACCTTCTATCCTAACGAGAAGCGTGGCGAAAACCTTCACAACATCGCCATTGAAGGCATGAAGGACGTGCGCTATCTGCGCTCGCAGCAGCAGGCTGAGGAGATTGAGGCAAGCAAGGTGAACACCAGCGGCATCCTCGACTTCACTCTTACCGATAACACTGGCGCAGCCCGTAGCCTCTCTTCACTTAAGGGTAACGTGGTGCTCCTCGATTTCCATCTCTTCGCTGACCAGAACTCAATGAAGCGCATCATGTCGCTCCGCGAGCTTTATAACAAGTATCACGCTCAGGGCTTCCAGATTTATCAGGTGGCCATTGACGGCGACGAACACTTCTGGAAGACACAGACAGCTGCCCTTCCCTGGATAAGCACACGTGTGGACGACAACACAAGCAGCGTTCTGCAGATGTATAACGTGCAGCAGGTGCCGACGTTCTTCCTCCTCAACCGCTCTTGCAACGTGGTGAAGCGTGACGCACAGATAAAGGATATAGACGCTGAAATCAAGGCTTTACTGTAATTTAGTGGTTAAATATTAAAGAAGACAAGCAATCAACATGACTAAGATTCGCATTATCAACCGCGGCTCACAGCAGCTGCCCGCATACGCCACCCCCCAGAGCGCAGGAATGGACTTGCGTGCAAACATAGAAGACCCCATCACTCTGCGTCCGTTGGAGCGTCGCATTGTGCCCACCGGTCTCTACATTGCCCTCCCCGAGGGTTACGAGGCTCAGGTTCGCCCGCGCTCAGGTCTTGCCCTCAAGCACGGCATCACGGTGCTCAATTCTCCCGGTACCATCGATTCTGACTACCGCGGCGAGATTGGCGTCCTGCTTATCAATCTCTCTGACACGCCCTTCGTGATCAACGCCGGTGAGCGTATCGCACAGATGGTGGTGGCCAGACATGAACAGGCAGAGCTGATAGAAGTGGAAGAGCTCGACGATACAGAGCGCGGAGCTGGTGGATATGGTCACACCGGCGTGGAATAAACAGCAACAATGAACAAGACAATAAGAAAGATTTTCATTCTCGGGGCTGTCTGCCTTATGGCTATATGCCCCGCCATCGCTGCCCTTCACGGCAGCTTGTCAGACATGACAATTCTTCAGGACGAGACGACAGCGAAGACCGTTGCCGCCCCTGACTCGACGTGCTCTGACACTATATCGCCGGTTTCGCTCGACTCGCTATTGGTTTCCACATCGCTCTTCGACCGCATGTTCCTCGAAGCGGTGTGCCAACGCAACGCCGGCAACGACTCGTTGGCTTCACTGATACTTGACAGTTGCGCCAAGACGAAGGAGGATGCGGCGGAGATGTATTTCCTTAAGTCGAACATCTATTCTGATGCTGACAACGACTCGCTCGCCTTTATCTACATGAAGCGTGCCTCAAAGCTCCAGCCAGACAACGATACGTACAACGAGAGCGTGGCTAACACTTACATCAAGCAGGGCAAATACGACAAAGCCATACACGCTTTGGAGAAGTTCTACACCACTCACCGCGACCGCAGCGACTTGCTGAACGTTCTCCTTGCTCTCTATCTGCACGGCACAGACTATGACAAGGCGCTCTCTACGCTTGACCGCATGGACAAGGTGGACGGCAAGAGCGAGGACAACGACATCACTCGTCTGAGCATTTATGAGCTGATAGGCGACACGAAGAGTTCGTACCGCACTCTGAAGAGCATTGTGGACGAACATCCTTTCGAGCCTAACTATATGGTTATGCTCGGCAACTGGCTCTATCAGAAAGACCGCAAGAAGGAGGCTTACGGCTTCTTCCAGAAGGCTTTGAAGCTGGACAGCGAGAATGCTTTCACGCTTAACTCGCTCGCTGACTATTATAAAGGTACGGGCGACACGGCTGCCTCGGACAGCATCAAGCAGCGTATGCTCTTCAGCCCGAAGACGGACGCGGAGACAAGGGCGAAGATGCTTGTAGACTACGTGCTCAACAACCGCGACCGCACGGACCTCGACTCTACGGCTATGATTGCCATCATTGACCGCACGATGGCTGCAGCGCCACACGACGCCGACCTTTCCAACATCAAGGCTGTTTATCTGGAGAAGATTGGCATGCCAGCCGACTCGGTTAACGCTGCTTTCATGCACACTTTGGAGGTGGCTCCCGACGATTTTACGGCTCGTTCGCAGCTCATTCAGCGCCTGTGGATGAAGTGGGACAAGGTGGAGAAGCTTGCTCTTCAGGGCACACAGTACAACCCCGAGGAGCCGACGTTCTTCTATTTCCTCGCCATAGCTCAGTTCCAGAAAGACCGTCTGCCCGAGAGCATCAAGACATTGCAGACTGGCATTAACGTGGCATCGGCTGACAAAAACCCCAATTCCGGCCTTATCAGCGACATGTATGCCATGATAGGCGACTCATACATGAAGCTTGAAGAGGCTGATAAGGCGTTCGCCGCTTACGACAGTTGTCTGCAATGGAAGGACGACAACATCATGGCGCTCAACAATTACGCCTACTATCTCTCCGATAAAAACGGTGATCTGAAGAAAGCGGAGGCGATGAGCCGCAAGACTATTGAGGCAGAACCCACCAATTCCACTTATCTCGACACCTACGCATGGATTCTTTATCTCCTCGAAAGATATGACGAGGCAAAGGCTTACATCGACCGTGCGCTGGAGAACGACACCGATTCCGTGCCGAGCGCAGTGGTCATTGAGCACGCCGGCGACATCTACTGCAAGTCGGGCGAGAAGGAACGCGCCGCTGAACTGTGGCAGAAGGCCATCGAATGCGGTGGCGACAAGGCCGTTCTGACACGCAAGATAAAGACAAAGAGCGTGGACGCAAAAAACTAAGCCTCACCTAAAGGAGGCTGACATCATGTAAACATACATATATAACAAGGTATAGACATTAAGGAAAAGGATAAATAAAGGAAATGAAGAGAATATTACCGATACTGTTCGTCGTCCTGTTCGCATCCTGTGCGGGCAAGAAGGCTGTTACCGAACAGACTGTTACGCCGACCACACAGACCGCCAAACCAAGCACAAAGCCTACCAAGCACGTAGATAAAGAGCAGACGGAAATGCTCCGACGCATTGCCAATCAAGCACTTACAACGAAGAACATTGTGGCAAGCGCAGACTTCCGCCTTGTCGGAGGTGGCAAGAATCTCAGTTGCGACGGCAAGATCAGCATGCGCCGCGACGAGGTTATACGCCTGCAACTGCTTCTCCCCATCATCCGCACAGAGATAGCTCGCATCGACTTCACGCCCGAATACGTGCTCCTTATCGACCGTTATCACAAGGAATACATCAAGGCTTCGTACAAAGAGGTCAGCTTTCTTGCCGACAACGGCATCAGCTTCTACTCGCTCCAGTCGCTTTTCTGGAACGAGCTGTTCCTCCCTGGCGAGAACCATATAAGCGAACGACTGCTCGACCGCCTTACTTGCGAGTTGGCACAAATAAGCACCGACGTGCCTGTGACGTATAAGAAGGGCAACATCAGCTACCGTTGGACAGCCAGCAAGGCTACCGCTAACATCAAGGCAGTGGACGTCAAGTACAGCAGCCAGCAGTATGGCACGTCCTCACTCCACTGGACTTACGACAATTTCCGTACCGTCGGAGGCAAGGCTTTCCCCCTTACACAGCAGTTTAACGTCACCATGGGCAGCGGAGCAAAGCAGAAGTCGGCACAGCTTACCGTCAAAATGAGCTCGCCTAAGACCTCTTCTGACTGGGACGCAAAGACGGAGGTGTCTGCCAAATACAAGAAGATAGAGGCGAAAGACATCCTCGGAAAGCTCCTTTCCATACAGTAAAGGCTACAACCACACTTACAAAACAAAGACATGAAGCATCTCATTATCACCATAATAGCAGCATTAATGCTCTGCATCCCGACTACGGCCACCACCAACGTAGCCGGCAATGAGCAGCAGCGCAAGACCTCCACGACGAAGAAGGCAACGCAGAAGAAGACCACCACCCATAAGACGGCACAGCGAAAGACTGTGCAGAAGGGAAAGGCTGCGTCTGCAAAGAAGGGCAAGACTACGGCTAAGAAGAAGACCAATACAAGAAAAAAGAAGTCGTCCAAGGCACAATACAGCACCGAGGAGATTCGCGGACTGCAGTCGATGCGCTCTGCCATGCAGAAGGAGATAAAGAAGCAGGAGGCTGCGCTGCGTGCCAACCAGGCTGACGTGAAGCAGCGTCTCAGCGATCTGATGGTGATAAACAGCGAGATTGACCGTCATCAGCAGAACATTGACGGCATTCAGAAAGACATTCATCACATCGACGGCAACATCGGCATCCTCAATGCCCAGCTCAACACGCTGCAACAGCAGCTGCAGGAGCGCAAGGCAAGGTACGTGAAGTCGATGCGTTACCTTACCCGCAACCACACATTGCAGGACCGTCTCATGTTTATCTTCTCTGCAAAGAACTTCGTACAGATGTATCGTCGTCTGCGCTTTGTCCGCGAATATGCCTCTTGGCAGAAGACTCAGGGCGAGATGGTGAAGGCTAAGCAGGCGCAGGTGAACGACAAGCACCAGCAGCTACAGCAGGTGAAGGGTCAGAAGAACAACATGCTCTATAAGGGCAAGCAGGAGCAGAAGGCTCTTGAAGGAAAGCAGCAGGAGCAGCAGCAGGTGGTGACATCGCTGCAGAAACAGCAGAAGACCATCAAGACCGTCATCGACAAGCAGCGCAAGGATGCCGCAGCCATAAACGCACAGATTGACCGTCTTATTGCCATCGAGGTGGAGAAGGCTCGTGTGCGTGCCGCTGAGGAAGCCAAGCGCAAGGCTGCAGCGGAGGCTGCCGCCAAGAAACGTCGTGAGGAAGAGCTCGCACGCAAGAAGGCTGCGGCTGAGAAGGCTCGCCTTGAGAACGAGCGCCGTCTGCGCGAGGCAAGGGAAGCCGAGGCAAGAGCCAAAGCAGAAGCACGTGCTGCACAGGAAAGAGAGGCTGCCGCACGAGCCGAAGCACAGCGCCAGCGTGACGCAGAGGCTAAGGCACGCGCTCAGCAGCAAGCCAACGAAGCGGCAAGAGAAGCTGCCGAGAGAAAGGCAGCTGCCGAACAAAGAGCACGTGAGGCGGAAGCTGAGCGTCAGGCTATGGAGCGCAAGGCCAAAGCCGACGAGCAGCGCTCCACAAGAGAGATAGCCGAAGCGAAGAAGAACGTGGAGGAAAGCCGAAGCATGTCGTCAGTTGACCGCATGATGTCGGGCGGTTTCGAGCAGAACAAGGGTCGTCTTCCGATGCCTATCACGGGTAGCGCACGCATCGTAAGCCACTACGGACAGAACTCCGTGGCAGGTCTTTCGGGCGTAACCATCGACAATAAGGGCATCAACATCATGGGACAACCGGGCTGTCAGGCACGCTCCATCTACGACGGCGAGGTCAGTGCAGTCTTCAATTACGGCGGTTCGTACGTGGTAATGGTAAGACACGGCGTCTACATCTCCGTATACTGCAACCTCAGTTCGGTAAGCGTACATAAGGGACAGCGCGTCTCCACACGCCAAGGACTGGGCACCGTAGGATCTGACCATATCCTTCAGTTCCAGCTTCGCAAGCTCCAGAGCCGCCTCAATCCTGAGGCATGGATTGGAAGATAAAGTATTGACGCGACCCTAATTAGGGTCCTCAATACTGTAAATCCATCTGTAGGCTTGGGTCCAGCGCCATACTGTAGTGCGCGAAATGTCCACTACATTATTTATCTGCGGACCCGTCAGTCCTATTCGCATAAGATAGCACACCTGCACCTGCTGCTCCGTCAGACCTTCATTGCGCTGGAGCAGCAGGTCCTTGAAGTCGGGATGCAGGCTGTTAACGGCAGAAATCAGCTGTCGCCACTCCCCTGCCGAGAGCTTCTTCTTGCCCTCAGCCGACTTGCGCACAGCCGCCACGACGTCACCGGCGGCATCCTCCATCTCTGCCTGTTGCAGCATCTGCATAAGCGTCTCGCTCTGTCTCATCTTGTCAGCGAGGCGCTTCTTCATATCGGCGAGCAGTTGCTCATTACGTTGCAACTCCTCTCCTACATTCATCAGATTGGTTTCGCGGTCGGCAAGGTCAGCCTTTACGTCCTCTATCATTCGCTCTTTACGCTTTGTCTCCTCTCGGATGTCAGACAGTTGGGTCTTCATCGAGTTGAGACGGTCGTTAAGGGCGAGTTGCATTTTCAGCGCCTTATTCTTCTTACGCATATATACCACCACGAACGTGAACGCCGCCACCATAGCGAACAGCGCCGCATACGCAGCGATATTCATATACAGCGCACGCTCCCGTTCGGTCTTGAGCACGCTTTCACGGTCGAGATGATACTGGTAGCGGTTGTTCACCGTGGCAGCACGCAACTGGTTCTGAGCAAGATCGAGCCTCTCCGTGAGTCTTACAAATTCCTTTCCGCACCAGTTGGCAGCCGCCACATCTCCCTTCTCCGTATACAGAAGGAAGAGAGCCTTAGCCGCATCATACATGTTATACTCGTCTTTCGATTCCTTCAGGATGGTCCGATAACACGCTATTGCGTCGTCCGTCATCCCCATAAGCCTGTAATATTCGCCCCTTGCGTTGCATGCAAGCGCGTCGTTACGCCTTGGCAAAGCCTTCTCCGTCAGTCCGAAACACTCCCGTGCCTTTACCTTCCTGCCCGAATTGGCATAGCTATAGAGCAGCACATAAGGAATGTCGCCCTGCTGCAAGGCACCGCTTTGCTTCACCTGACGCAGCACATCGTCAAAGCATTTCATCGCTTTCGGCTCGTCGTCCGTCGCAAGACACGCATTGCCGAGGTGCATCAGCGTAGTAACGGACAGACTGCGCAGCTCAAGCGACAAGGCATATTCCTTCTCTGCCATCGCCAAAGCGTTCTTATAGTCCTGCACATTGTAGAAGAGATAATAAAGATTGGAGTAGGCATTGCGCATCAGCAGCGAGTCGGTACGATCAGAGTCAGCCATAACGTCAATGGATTTCTGGAAGTAGTCGATGGATCTCGGCGTGTCGTTAAGGTCGCGATAGACGCTGCCGGCATAGAAATAAGCCTCCTGACGGTCTGTATTATTGCCGTTCTCCTCGAAGTATTTCACGAGGTAAGCAATCATCTTGTCAGACATCGGCTTCACATCGTTCTTGTCGTCGATGCGAATCTTCAGCAGGTCATACCTCATTCTCGTATACTCCGTCCCCGACTTCACCTCCACGGAGATGCTGTCCATCATCCTCGCTGCCGCCTTCGTATCAGAGTCGCTAACGGTCCGTATCCTCTCCATCGTCTTCTCCATACGGCTTTCACCACACGAAAAAAGCGAAAGAAGGAGGATGAATACCAGTAATATGCGTGTCATAATAATGTTCAGTTAGGTTTTAAATGATAAAAAATACGAATACAAAAGTACAAATATTTTGTTATACAAACAAAAAGTTATATCTTTGTAAACATAATAACAAAACCTACCACTATGAAGAAATCCGTATGCTATATCTTATGCACCATAATGGCTCTCGCCTCCATCTCGGTTCCGCAGAGAGCAAGTGCTGACAGCAGACTGTTGGCTGACGTGGAGCAGACGCTTGTTGCAAGTTGCAACATCGGAATGGGTTATGCCATCAAGCCGGTGAAGAAGAATGTGGAAAGCAATATCATCACCACGTTCACCGACTTTACCAGCGAGAGCGCTCCGTCCTCCAACATGGACGAACGTGCCGGCAAGAAGTGGTATGCTTCCCTGCTGCAGGGTTTCACAAAGATGATAATCAAGGTAATCCGATTCATACCGTCACAGTTCGACAAGCTTGTCATGCACCTCGTAAGGATGTAATCCTCTGATTATTGGTGCTTTGAATGTAATATTTAAGGCAGGGCTTTGACAAAAACCTTTATCCACAATCCGCTTATGGGCGCAAACCCTATCGGGTTTAAACAAAAGGCTTTACATTAGGTCTTACGAGAACAAGTTCTCGACAACCTAACGTAAAGCCTTTTATTTGTGCACAGCACGCGCCCATAAGCGGAAAAAACAAAGAAAACACAAACAGGTGTGCAACACCCGAATTAGGAAGGCGGATGCCGTCCGATACCTTGTGTTTTGAAAGGTTTTCCGTTTGTGATTTTCGAGAGAGGCGACAGCCTCTCATTTCTTTATGGTATATATGGGCGTGAGAACTTGTTCTCATAAGACCATATATACCATAAAGAAATTGCCGAAGGCTCGAAAATAACAAACGGACTGTGGAGTCTGGTTTTTGTCAAAGCCCTGCCTTACGCGGCAATGTGCTGGTATGATATATAATCTGGTCAATCAAACACGAGGCATTTGAGGTTCGCCAGTATTACGACAACCAAGATCATCAGGATCTTTGTCTTTTCGCCCTGCAGCCCCTTTACACGTCCATAATATAGCGAATAGATGCCGGCTATGATGGCGAGGACAGAGAAGGGGATGGTGGTGGAGAAGGGATAGTCATGGTCGGTGATGGCGGAGAGAATGGCTCCCCACTGCATCATGACGGTGAAGTCAACTACATGCTGCAGGACGGTATACTCCTTCGATGCACCCTCCCTCTTCATTCGCAGCTTCACTTCCCACTGACTCAGCAGGGTGAGCACAGCTATAAGGATAATCGTCTTTATCATAGTAACGGTGATTTATAGTTTGCTTACAAAGATAATAATTTTCCTTTGACAGGAAAACATAACTAAAAAAAACATGTTCTTCATGTCTTCTTGTCTAAAAAACATGTCTTCATGTCCGAAATGCAAATATCGTCTAAAGAGTAAAAACATGTTACAAAATAAAAATTGATTCTAGAGTTCCGGATTACTGTTTTTACGGTGTTTTGACGTACAAACAGCAACCATACTTAACGATAGAGCCACTTTTACACTGTGAAAGTGCCACTATTAGAGTGTAAAAGTGGCGCTATTGCATGATAATAGTGGCACTATTGGAGTGTAAAAGTGGCGCTATTGCAACAAAAAACGGCTCTTTTGAGAGTCTGATTTCATAGTGCTACGTCTGAGAACCGCATAACTCACTGTGTATAAACGCATTGTCCCCAAGTGCTCAAAACTCAAGAATTTCGCACCGAAGATTTTGTTGTGCGCTGAACTCATAGTATTGAGCATTAGGAATGCAAATATTGTGTCAGCAGAACCGCCGAAGAGTCAGGAATTTTAAGCTTTTTCTTGGTGGTACAAAGTTACGTATTACAGCAATATATGAGCTTGCAGGACAAACTTAGGAGGCTATGGCGTCTCGCCGTAGCCACGCACCCACGGACATGATCTCAAGTATGAGCTGCTGGTTCCGCAAAGCGGGACCTATATTATGAAACCCACTGCAAGCTGCGAAGCAGCGCAGCTGTGGGTACGTGCGACACTTCCACCCCATATAGTTCCCCGGAGGGGGACTGACGCATCCCCGATGATGTTGAGGATGGTAGTCGGTCCCGCTTTGCGGAACCAAGAGAGGGTGAGCGGACGATTATCCCACAGCTGCGCTCCTTCGGAGCTTGCAGTGGGTTTCTGATGGATACGTGTCCCCTCGGGACACGGCGCTGACCAAAGCAACATATACTATATACCACCAATCTTGCAGTACTCGAGTATAAGATAGCATTATGCTATGGAAGGCTGCGGGGCTACGGCGGGACGCCATAGCCTCCTACGGTTTACCTTGGCTGCTGTGAAAACGTAAGCTAATCGGCATTCTATTGTTACATTTGTTTCACACACCACCAAAAAGCTTGTTTTTCATTCATATCTACCACAAGTGTTATCCGCTTTATTATCAACGTTTTATCCACTTGTAAAATAAATCTTTCATCCTTGAAACAACATGAAACAACAAAAGTTTTGCTGCGCATTGCAGATGAACTAATTTTGCGGCAGAGAAAACAAATAACTAACAATTAAATACCGATCATTATGAGAAAGAACAGAGTATTAAATGTATTGTCATTCTGCATTTTCGCAGCTATAGCACTCGTGACAACCTCTTGCTCAAAGGACGACTACGAAGACGTATGGGAGGAGCAGCAGCATACAAGACATACTGAGCAGGTCGGCGACATGACAAGATTCAGCAAGACAGTGGAGCCGCATATATAATCGGCTACGCGTGAGAGATAATCAACAGTATTGGCTAACGTAGGAGGTACGGTTTGAAGCCGTACCACTCAGCCTAAAACCAACAAAAAAGCAAATAAAATGAACATGGAATTAAGTCTTAAAGATAGAATCATCATAAAGGGATTCTTGGTATTTATAGCATTAGACACGGCTCTTGATCCCATTATTTACGGTTGGCCAGAAGAGCTTGAGTTCGAACTCTTCATAGTATGCCTTATCGATCTCATAATCACGATAGTTTGGGCGATTAAAGCATTTAAGCGATCCAGAAGGTTATATAAGGAGAATGGCATCAGAGTCCTTGGCAATGCGATATGCAACAGCAATAACGAATACATGATTGACGTAGCAATAGCTGTTCTGGGTCTCGCTACATGTTGGTACTTTCATCAAGGTATAAGCTACATACTGTTACTGTACCTTGCAATATGCACAATAGCAAGATTCATCGAGCCATTGAAGGGAATGCTGAGACAATTGAAGAGAAAATGAGAATAATATAATGTTGCCGCATAACTTCGGACTGTCAGTCAATCCGAGTTATGCGGCTTTTGTTGGCACAGTGATGCTTCGGCAAGGAAAAAGTTTTAGGTTAAATCAACCTAAAACACATCCAATCTAACAAGTTTTAGGTTGATTTAACCTAAAACTTTCTAAATCCGGCAACTTTTAGGTTGAATTATCCTAAAAAAACGTTATCTTTGCGATGTTAACCTATACGTTATTACACAAGTGAGGTGCAAGTATAAAAAGCTTCGCATAACACAAAACTATTAATTAAAAAACTAAACGATTATGAAAACGAAACTTTTACTTCTCCCAATTGCTCGCCTTCTGCTTGCGATTGTTGTCTGTCTACCCGTATGGAGTAGCAACATGTTCGCTCAAACGACAGAGTCGTATGCCGTGTTAGATAATGCAGCAGGAACGCTGACCTTCAAACACGATGCAAATAAACCCGCAGGAGCGTTCTCAATGAATGAGGACAAAACTTTTCCCGCTTGGTATGATGGAGACGGTACCGAGTATAATAAAAACAACATTACGAAAGTTGTCTTCGATCCCTCTTTCGCCAATGCTCGTCCAACGAATTGTTATGCATGGTTCTTTGCATGCAAAGATTTAACAACTATCGAGGGACTCGAATATCTTAACACCGAGAAAGTGACGAACATGAACTCCATGTTCAGTAATTGTCTGAGCCTAACCTCACTCGATCTTTCTAATTTTAAAACAAAAATGTGACGGACATGACGAACATGTTTATTGCCTGTAATAAGCTCACTTCCCTTAATGTCTCTAATTTTGATACCAGGAATGTGACTAATATGGCTAATATGTTTTATGGTTGTAACAACCTCACCTCACTCGATGTCTCTAAGCTTGATACCAGGAATGTGACTTATATGCTTTATATGTTTTATGGTTGTAGCAACCTCACCTCACTCGATGTCTCTAAGTTTGATACCAGAAATGTGACAGACATGAGTTTTATGTTTGCACAATGTCAAAAACTCACTTCACTTGATCTTTCTAACTTCGACACGAGAAATGTGACAAATATGAGAGGAATGTTTAATGTTTGCACCGCTCTCACTTCGCTTGATCTCTCTGCTTTCAAAACGCATAATGTGACGGATATGGGTGGAATGTTTGCTGTATGCACAGCCCTTTCCTCACTAGATCTCTCTAATTTTGACACTAATAATGTGACGAATATGCAAGCCATGTTTACTAACAGTATTGCTCTTACCTCACTTGATGTCTCTAAGTTCAACACTGAAAAAGTAACGAATATGTCTGAAATGTTCTCTGGTTGTGAAAATCTCACTTCTCTTGATGTCTCTAACTTCGATACAAAGAATGTGACTGATATGCGTTTTATGTTCAGTAATTGTGAGACCCTCACCTCTCTTGATGTCTCAAAATTCGACACAAAAAACGTTACTGATATGAGTTTTATGTTCAGAGCTTGTAGAAACCTCACCTCTCTTGATGTCTCAAAATTCGACACAAAGAACATTACTGATATGCGTTTTATGTTCAGTAATTGTGAGAACCTCACATCCCTTGATGTATCTAATTTCAACACACAGAACGTGACGGATATGTCTGCTATGTTCAATGAATGTAGCAACCTCACATCCCTTGATGTCTCAAAATTCGACACAAAGAACGTGACGGATATGCGTCTTATGTTCTATGAATGTGGCAACCTCACCTCTCTTGATGTCTCAAAATTCGACACACAGAACGTAACTGATATGCGTAGTATGTTCAGTAGTTGTGAGAGTCTCACCTCCCTTGATGTCTCAAAATTCGACACAAAGAACGTAATGGATATGGGTGGTATGTTCTATACTTGTACGAGCCTCACCTCCCTTGATGTATCTAATTTCAACACACAGAACGTGACGAATATGGGTTTTATGTTCAGTGGATGTAGCAACCTCACTTCCCTTGATGTATCTAATTTCAACACACAGAATGTGACGGATATTTATTGTATGTTCCAATGTAGCAACCTCACCTCCCTTGATTTATCAAATTTCAACACACAGAACGTGACGGATATGAGTGCTATGTTCTATGCTTGTAGCAACCTCGCTATTATCTATGCAAGCGATAAGTTTGTGACTACCGCTTGTTTAGAGGATAGAAGTATGTTTGGGGAATGCAAGAAACTTGTGGGCGCTGTGCCTTATGACGAAAACAAGGTGGGTAAGGAGATGGCGAACTATACCACAGGCTATTTCACATATAAAGCATCAACCGGTATTGATGCAGTTTCGGCAACGGACAACATCTCTGCAGAATACTACGACATGGGTGGTCGTCGCCTGAATGCGCCACAAAAGGGCATAAACATCATGAAGCGTGGCAACAGGACAACAAAGGTGCTCATGAAGTAAAGTTTGTTTTGTCAAGCATGGCATAAATGGTCCAAACTTGGCTATGAAAGTACAGAAACAGACCAAACAGCACAGAAAATACAGGCAAACGCTTGCCTACGTTGCGAAAAATTCGTAACTTTGCATCGTTCAGTGGAATGAGGGGCTCCGAGAGAGCTCCTCATTTTTTATTCTAATAAATAATGTATGATAAGTAAAGACACCGTAAGAAGTATTGTTGAAGAGTGGCTTGACGGCAAGGAGTATTTCCTTGTTGACATCGAGATAAGCCCCGACGACCGCATCGTAGTAGAGATAGACCACGCTGACGGAGTGTGGATTGAAGACTGCGTTGCCCTGAGCCGTTACATCGAAGACCACCTCAGCCGCGACGAGGAAGACTACGAACTGGAAGTAGGATCCGCCGGACTGGGACAGCCCTTTAAGGTGCCGCAGCAATACCACTGCTTCGTAGGTAAGGACGTCGAGGTGCTCGACGCCGACGGAAAGAAATACAAGGGCGTTCTAAAGAGCGTCGACGGTGGCGACTTCACGGTGACCGTGGAGGAGAAGCAGAAAGTGGAAGGCAAGAAGAGACCGCAGCTCGTCAGCGTGGACCGCACCTTCCAGATGGACACAGTGAAATATACAAAATACTTAATAAATTTCAAATAAGCTATGGCAGCAAAAAAAGACGAGACAGTCAGCATGTTCGACTCCTTCAAGGAGTTCAAGGAAACCAAGAACATCGACCGCACGACACTCGTGAGCGTTCTGGAGGAAAGCTTCCGCAACGTTCTGGCAAAGATATTCGGCAGTGACGAAAACTTCGACGTGATCGTGAATCCCGACAAGGGCGACTTCGAGATCTATCGCAACCGCGTGGTTGTGGCAGACGGAGAGGTGGAGGACGAGAACAAGCAGATTTCGCTGAAAGAGGCACGCAAGATTGAGGCGGACTATGAGGTCGGCGAGGACGTGTCTGAGAAGGTGGAATTCGCCAAGTTCGGACGCCGTGCCATCCTTAACCTCCGTCAGACTCTCGCTTCCAAGATTCTTGAACTGGAGCACGACTCGCTCTACAACAAGTATAAGGACCGCGTGGGACAGGTTATCGCAGCCGAGGTTTATCAGGTGTGGAAGCGCGAGGTGCTCGTAGTGGACGACGAGAACAACGAGCTGATTCTCCCCAAGGCAGAGCAGATTCCGGGCGACGTATATCGTAAGGGCGAAACCATCCGCGCCGTCATAGAGCGCGTCACCAACGACAACAACAACCCGAAGATTATCCTCTCACGTACCAGCTCTACCTTCCTGCAGCGTCTGCTCGAGGCTGAGGTGCCCGAAATCAACGACGGCGTCATCGCCATCCGCCGCATAGCACGTATGCCGGGAGAGCGCGCCAAGATAGCAGTGGAGAGCTTCGACGACCGCATCGACCCCGTCGGAGCATGCGTCGGCGTGAAGGGTAGCCGCGTTCACGGCATCGTCCGTGAGCTTTGCAACGAGAACATCGACGTAATCAACTACACCGGCAACACCAAGCTGTTCATCCAGCGCGCACTTGCACCCGCCAAGGTTTCCACCATCAAGGTGGACGAGGAGAACCACAAGGCAGAGGTATACCTCAAGCCGGAGGAAGTGAGCCTCGCCATCGGACGCGGCGGTATGAACATCAAGCTCGCGTCAATGCTCACCGAGTATACCATCGACGTTTTCCGTGAGGTAAGCGAAGAGGAGGCTGACGAGGACATCTACCTCGACGAGTTCTCTGACGAGATAGACCAGTGGGTTATCGACGCCATCAAGGGCATCGGACTGGACACCGCCAAGGCAGTGCTCGGAGCTCCCCGCGACATGCTCGTTGAGAAAGCAGACCTCGAGGAAGAGACCGTCGACAACGTGCTCAAGGTGCTGCGCGCCGAGTTCGAATAAGAATCGGCACAGCAAGATAAGGGAGTCTCAAAAACAAGCTGTTTTTTGAAGCTCCCTTAGCGGGTATCATAAGGAGACGTGCGGAAGCCGCCTCCCTACACTAACAGATAATTATTATTAAAGCAAAAGAAAAGACGTTTAGAAGTAACGCCAGCCATGGAATGCGGCAGGCAAGAATAGACAGACGTTTTACTCTTTTACTTCTTTACTCTTTTACTTTTAAAACGACAAAACATGAGCATCAGGTTAAACAAAGCATTACGAGAGTTGAACATCGGACTCCAGACGGCAGTGGAGTTCCTCGAAAAGAGAAGCGAACTGGGAGAAGTGAAGGCGGAGCCGAGCTTCAAGCTGACCGACGCACAGTACGACGCACTGGTCGGAGCGTTCCAGCAGGACAAGGAGGTGCGCAATCAGGCCGAGAAGCTCTTGCAGAAGAAGCCGAAGGAGAAGAAAGGCAAGGACGAAAGCCGTGCCGAGAAGAGTCACTCTTCGTCCACCCCGCAGCAATACAAGCCGCTGGGAAAGATCGACCTTGACAGCATAGGACGCAAACCAGCCGCACAGAAATCATCCCCCAAGACCGACAAGCCTGAGACTCACGCCAAGCCTCAGGCAAAGACTGCTGCCGTCAGTCAGAAGCCGTCGGAAGGCGACAGAAAGAAAGAAGCACCGGTGCAGGGCGCCTCAGCTCCTGCTGCCACAACTACAGCTAAAGAGAAAGCTGAAAACATACAAAATCAAAAGCCCGTGGTTCAGAAACAAGAGAACAAACAAGAAAACAAAGAGCCGAAGTCTGTAAACAATGCAGCGGCCGCCGAAGCAGCTACGACGCAGCCGGCAGACAACCAGAAGTCGGAAACCACGCTCTTCACCACCAAGAGCGAAAAGAAGATTATCAACACTCCGAAGGTGAACATCCTCGGAAAGATTGACCTCTCTACGCTCAACCAGAGCACCCGACCCAAGAAGAAATCGAAGGAAGAGAAGCGCAAGGAGCGCGAGAACAAGGCGCAGCAGCAGCGCGGCGGAAACGGAGCCGACAACAAGAAGAAGCGCGAACGCATCAACAAGGTGCGCGTGGACATCAACGCTGCATCCAACCAGCCCGGAGCAAACCAGGGCGGAAAGAACACCAACGCCGGAGGTAACGGCGGCGGAAGCGGAAAGAACAAGAAGAAGAACCGTAACCGCGGCCAGCAGAAGCCGGCTGAGGTAAGCGAAGAGGACGTAGCACGTCAGGTGAAGGAGACGCTCGCACGCCTTACCAACAAGCAGAGCCAGAACAAGAAGGGCGCAAAGTATCGTAAGGAGAAACGTGAGGCTGCTCAGGAGAAGATGAATGAGGAGCGTCGCGAGGAGAAGAAGGAGAGCAAGACACTGAAGCTCACCGAGTTCGTGACAGTATCCGAGCTCGCTACGATGATGAACGTGTCTGTAAACCAGGTTATCGGCACACTTATGAGTGTCGGCATCATGGTGTCAATCAACCAGCGCCTCGACGCCGAGACCATCAACCTCGTGGCTGAGGAGTTCGGCTTCAAGACAGAATACGTCAGCGCAGAAGTGCAGGAAGCCATCACAGAGGTGGAGGACGACGAGAACGACCTCGTGCCGCGTGCACCGATCGTTACCGTAATGGGACACGTCGACCATGGTAAGACATCACTCCTCGACTATATCCGCAAGACCAACGTCATCGCCGGTGAGGCGGGCGGCATCACACAGCACATCGGTGCCTACAACGTACAGTTGGAGGACGGACGCAAGATTACGTTCCTTGATACTCCGGGTCATGAGGCGTTCACCGCCATGCGTGCCCGCGGTGCTCAGGTTACGGATATCGCCATCATCATCATCGCTGCCGACGACGCCGTGATGCCCACCACCAAGGAGGCCATCGCACACGCCCAGGCTGCCAACGTACCGATGGTGTTCGCCATCAACAAGATAGACAAGCCGGGAGCCAATGCCGACCGTGTACGCGAGGAACTCGCCGGCATGAACCTCCTCGTGGAGGAATGGGGCGGCAAGTATCAGTGTCAGGAGATCAGCGCCAAGAAGGGCGTGGGCATCAGCGAGCTGCTTGAGAAGGTATTGCTCGAGGCTGAAATGCTCGACCTCAAGGCCAACCCCAACCGTAAGGCTACGGGATCAATCATCGAGTCGTCACTCGACAAGGGTCGCGGCTACGTATCTACGGTGCTCGTAAGCAACGGTACGCTGCGCGTAGGCGACAACCTTATCGCCGGAACATCATGGGGCCGTATCAAGGCCATGTTCAACGAGCGTAACCAGCGCATCGAGAGCGCAAGACCCGCAGAGCCTGCCATCATCCTCGGCCTCAACGGAGCACCGACAGCCGGTGACTCGTTCCACGTGCTCGAGACCGAGCAGGAGGCACGCGACATCGCCAACAAGCGTCTGCAGCTCCAGCGCGAGCAGGGTCTGCGTACCCAGAAGCGTCTTACGCTGTCTGACATCTCACACCGTATCGCTCTCGGATCGTTCAAGGAGCTTAACATCATCGTCAAGGGTGACACCGACGGTAGTATCGAGGCTCTCTCCGATTCGTTCATCAAGATGTCTACGGAGAAGATCAAGGTGGACGTCATCTACAAGGCAGTGGGTCAGATTTCGGAGAGCGACGTAACGCTCGCCGACGCTTCCGACGCCATCATCGTGGGCTTCCAGGTTCGTCCTTCGGCTGCCGCACGCAAGCTGGCTGAGCAGGAAGGCGTGGAGATCAACACTTACTCTGTCATCTACGACGCCATCGACGACGTTAAGTCTGCCATGATCGGTATGCTCGACAAGGTTAAGAAGGAAGTAATTACCGGTCAGGTGGAGGTACGCGAGGTCTACAAGATCTCGAAGGTCGGCACTGTTGCCGGTGCGTACGTCACCGAGGGCAAGGTTCACCGTTCGGACAAGGCTCGTGTGGTTCGCGACGGTATCGTCGTTCACACAGCGGAGATTGCAGCCCTGAAGCGTTACAAGGACGACGTGAAGGAGGTGGCCGCCAACTTCGAGTGCGGTATCTCTCTCGTCAACTTCAACGACATCCAGCAGGGTGATATCCTCGAGACCTTCACCGAGATTGAGGTGAAGCAGACTCTCTAAGAGACAAAGAAATCATCAAAAATAAAGAAGGCTTTAATGCCGGTCAAGCGAGAACAGAATCTCAAAGGGCCAGCATTAAAGCCTTTTTTGTTAGGGCAGCCTACGACAAGATTACCATAAAAACGAGATATCTCCTTTGTCAGCTCAAAAAGTTCTTGTATATTTGTGGGTGCTTTAAATTATCCGACATGAACAAGAAAGAATCTCCCAATCATCTGCTACCCCATTACTATACCGACCTCATAGAAGCTGGCTGCGACGAGGCTGGACGAGGCTGTCTGGCTGGCAGCGTGTATGCTGCCGCTGTCATTCTTCCACCCGACTATGACAATCCCGCCCTTAACGACTCGAAGAAGCTCAGCGAGAAGCGTCGTCGCGAGTTGCGCGACCAGATTGTACGCGACGCCGTGGCTTGGGCTGTCGGCATCGTCACGCCGGAGGAGATAGACCGCATAAATATCCTCAATGCGAGTTTCCTTGCCATGCACCGCGCACTCGACCAGCTAAAAGTGCGTCCGCAAGCCATCATCGTGGACGGCAACCGGTTTACGCCCTACCAAGACCTCCCCTACACCACCATCGTAAAGGGTGACGGCAAGTATCAGTCTATCGCTGCTGCCAGCATCCTCGCCAAGACATTCCGCGACGAATATATGGACAGCATAGCGGAGGAATGGCCCTTCTACGACTGGAAGCGGAACAAGGGATATCCCACACGTGCCCACCGTGAAGGCATACAGAAGCACGGCACGTCGCCATACCACCGAATGAGCTATAACCTTCTCGGCAGCACCCAACTGGAAATGAAGTTCGAGGACTGACCCACACCAACCACCACTAACAAAACCTCCCCCACTAACCTTACATTATTATATTATGCGCATGGACAAATATGGCCGTGAGCTGGACCTAATACTCCTGCTCACGGACAATGCCAATTATACTACCCAACAGCTGGCAGACCGTCTTGGCATCACAAGACGAAACGTGTATTATTATCTCGATTATCTTCGCGACTGCGGATTTAATCTCATCAAGAGCGGCACGTGCTACCGCCTCGACCGCTCATCATCGTTCTTCCGCCGACTGCACGAGAACATTGCGCTCTCGGAAGCGGAGGCTGACTATATATGCCGTAAACTGGACTTCACGGACAGCAAGGACTATACGGCGCAGTCGGTGAGGCAGAAGCTGACGCGCACATTCAATCTCCCTAACCGCGCCAACCCAGACCTTGAGCGACGCGTGAACGCCAGCATAACAAAGCTGAAGGAAGCGATGGCAACACGTCAGATGGTGATGCTACACGACTATTCGTCGCCACACAGCCACACCGTTTCTGACCGCATCGTCGAGCCGTACCTCTTCATGAACGACTGTCGCGACATCCGCTGCCACGAAATCCGCTCACACATCAACAAGACGTTCAAGTTATCGAGGACGGGATGGGTGGAGATACTGGATGTGCCCTGGGCTTTCGAGGACCGCCACAAGGAAATCTACACCGACATCTTCATGTTCTCCGGCGAGACGCGCCACCGCATCGACCTCCGTCTTGGTCAGCTCTCGCACAATCTCCTCATAGAAGAATACCCTCAGTCCGAAGACTGCATCTCAAGCGACGGCGAAGACAAGTGGCTCTTCTCCGCTGACGTAGTGTCGTTCCTCGGCATTGGTCGCTTCGTCATCGGACTCTACGACGACATCGAGATATTGGGCTGCGAGGAATTTAAGGAGTATGTGAGGAAGAAGATAGAAGGAATGTTGGCAAGAAAGGAGATTTGCTGAAACCTCAGATACAGATAAATTCCTGTTTATCGGTGAAATTATAAATGAGCAAACAGTGCAAACATAGGAGGCTATGGCGTCTCGCCATAGCCTCCTAGGCAACAGCCATAAACGAATAAAGCCCCGCAAGCTGTTGCTTGCGAGGCTTACTCTTTAGCGCTTCAAGATGGGCTTGAACCAACGACCCCCTGATTAACAGTCAGGTGCTCTAACCAACTGAGCTATTGAAGCATTCTTGGCAGCTAAGCAATTATTGTTGCTTGATTGCGGATGCAAAGGTATGAAGAAATTTTTAATCTCAAAAACTTTTGCAACTTTTTTTTCAACTTTTCTATTCTTTTAATTCACATTTGTGCCCAAAGCGACCAAAATAATAGAAAAAAAACAGGTTTTTATGGACGAATACTAACCGAAAGTAGTACTTTTGCATTAATATAGCAACTTACACATATATATTAACAGATACATTATACTTAACACATACATCATGCGCAAAATTCTTATTATCGCCCTGACGCTCCTCTCGCTGTCGATGACGGCGCAAAACAGCAGTGACCATAATTTCAAGGTGGCTAAGAACCTTGAGATTTTCAATGCAGCATACAAGAATCTGGACCTGCTTTACGTCGACTCGATTGACGCTGACGATGTGGTGGGCACAGCCATCCGCTCCATGCTCCACTCGCTCGACCCCTACACGGAATATTATCCGGAGGACAAGGCGGGCGAGTATAAGCAAATGCTTACAGGCAAGTATGCCGGCATCGGAGCCATGATCAGCTACAGCTTCACACGCAAGCAGGTGGTAATCAACGAGCCTTACCAGGGTATGCCTGCCGCCAAGGCGGGACTGCGCAAGGGTGACATCATCCTCAGCATCGACGGCGAATCGATGGAAGGCAAGATGACACCGTACGTGTCTGACCACCTAAGAGGCGACGCCGGCACAACGATGGTGCTGAAGGTGTTGCGTCCTTCGACCGGCAAGAAGATGACGCTGAAGATTCAGCGCGAGGCTATACAGTTGCCTTACCTCCCCTATTACGGCGTGCAGAAGGATGGCGTGGGATATATCAACTACAACCAGTTTGTGGAAGGTAGTGCCAAGGACGTGCGTCGCGCCGTGCTCGACATGAAGAACAACGGCATGACTTCGCTCGTTCTGGACCTCCGTGGCAACGGCGGCGGATCGGTAAGCGAGGCGATACAGATTCTGAATATGTTCCTCCCGAAGGGCAAGCATCTGCTCAGTATGAAGGGAAAAGTGAAGAACGCCAACAGTGAATACAAGACTACGGCTGAACCTATCGACACGGTTATGCCCATCGTGGTGCTCGTAAACGAGGGAACGGCGAGCGCCAGTGAGATTACGAGCGGTGCGCTGCAGGACCTCGACCGCGCCGTGGTGATGGGAACAAGAACGTACGGCAAGGGACTGGTGCAGGTGCCCAACGTGCCTCTGCCCTACGCAGGAAAGCTGAAGCTGACCACAGCAAAATACTATATCCCTTCGGGACGCTGCATCCAGGCACGCAAATACAAGCACACGGACAACGGATACGTGGCGCAGGAAGTGGCAGACTCGCTCACGCATGAATTCCGCACGGCACGCGGACGCATCGTTCGCGACGGCGGTGGCATCAAGCCTGACGTGGAAGTAAAGGCTGACTCGCTGCCCAACATAGCTTACTATCTGGAGCGCGCAGACACCACTGACGTGATGCTCAATTACGAAATAGACTATATGGCATCACATCCTACCGTGGCAAAGCCCGCCGACTTCGAGGTTTCGGAAGCAGACTACGAGGCATTCAAGCAGGCTGTGCTGAAGAGCGGATTCACGTACGACCAGATCAGCGAGAAGTATCTCAAGGATCTGGAGGACCTTGCACGCTTCGAAGGATATTACAATGACGCCAAGGACGAGTTTGAGGCGCTGAAGAAGAAGCTGAAGCACAACATAGAGAAAGACCTCGACTATGCCTACAACAAGAAGAAGCTGAAGGAGATATTAGCCGCGGACATCATGGCTGCATACTACTTTGAGGGTGGCATGATAGAAAATTCGCTGCGCTATGACAATCAGTACGCAGAGGCTGTGAAGCTGCTCACCGACAAGGAGCGTTACGAAAAGCTGCTCCAGCCCACTCCCGAAGAGGAGAAGACAGCAGCAGACAGCAAGAAGGACAGCAAGAAAGCTGCCGACAAGAAAACCACAGACAAAAACAAAGGAAAGTCAAAGAACAAGAAGAAGTAAGAACGAAGACATTAGAAATGGGGCGCAAAGAGCGCTAAACCACAAAAAATCTAAAATGTCTGTCATTTGTTCTTTAATCCCACTGAAAATGACTAACTTTGTCACATATTAAATTTTTTGATGTTATTTTAAACTTTAGATGAACGTAATTACAAAGACAGTATCATTGCCTGATGGCAGAACCATCAGCATTGAGACCGGGAAAGTGGCAAAGCAGACCGACGGAAGTGTTGTACTGCGTATGGGCAACACCGTACTTCTCGCCACTGTTTGTGCCGCAAAAGATGCAGTTCCCGGAACAGATTTCATGCCTTTGCAGGTGGACTACAAAGAGCAGTATTCAGCAGCAGGTCGCTTCCCTGGCGGCTTCACAAAGCGTGAGGGCAAGTCAGGCGACAACGAGATTCTTACATCTCGCCTCGTAGACCGTGTGCTCCGCCCGCTCTTCCCCTCTAACTATCACGCAGAGGTGTACGTGCAGATCATGCTCCTCAGCGCCGACGGCGTTGACCAGCCTGATGCTCTCGCAGGATTCGCAGCTTCAGCCGCTATGGCTTGTTCAGATATCCCCTTCGAATGCCCCATCTCTGAGGTGCGCGTAGCTCGCATCAACGGAGAATATGTTATCAACCCGACCTTCGAGCAGATGAAGGAGGCAGATATGGACATCATGGTTGGTGCTTCTGCCGAGAACATCATGATGGTGGAAGGCGAGATGAAGGAAGTTTCGGAGCAGGACATGATTGGTGCATTGAAGGCCGCTATGGCTGCCATCAAGCCGATGTGCGAACTCCAGACTGAGCTTTCTAAGGAGCTCGGCACTGACGTTAAGCGTGAGTACTGCCACGAGGTTAACGACGAGGAGCTGCGCGAGCAGATTCGTAAGGAGACCTACGACAAGTGCTATGCTATCGCAGAGGCTGGCGACCACGACAAGAAGTCGCGCGAGGAAGCTTTCGACAAGATTCTCTCTGACTTCCAGGAAGCTTACGATGCTGCTCACACAGAGCTTACTCCTGAGGAGCTTGACGAGAAGCACGCAGAGATGGTACGCTACTATGCCGACGTTATGCGCGACTCAATGCGTCGTTGCATCCTCGACGAGGGCAAGCGTCTCGACGGTCGTAAGACCACTGACATCCGTCCTATCTGGTGCGAGGTTTCGCCGCTGCCTATGCCTCACGGAAGCTCAATCTTCACACGTGGCGAGACACAAAGCCTCTCTACATGTACTCTCGGTACCAAGATGGACGAGAAGCTCGTTGACGACGTGCTCGAGAAGGGCTACCAGCGCTTCCTCCTCCACTATAACTTCCCGCCGTTCTGTACTGGCGAGGCTAAGGCTCAGCGCGGTGTAGGCCGTCGTGAGATTGGTCACGGCCACTTGGCATGGCGCGGTCTGAAGGGTCAGATTCCTGAAGACTTCCCCTACACAGTACGTCTCGTAAGCCAGATTCTCGAGTCGAACGGTTCTTCATCAATGGCTACTGTATGTGCCGGCACTCTCGCCCTCATGGACGCTGGTGTTCCGATGAAGGCTCCCGTTTCAGGTATCGCAATGGGTCTGATCAAGAACCCGGGCGAGGAGAAGTACGCAGTGCTTAGCGATATCCTCGGCGACGAGGACCACCTTGGCGATATGGACTTCAAGACCACCGGTACACGCAAGGGTCTTACAGCCACACAGATGGATATCAAGTGCGACGGTCTGAGCTTCGAGATTCTCGAGAAGGCCCTTATGCAGGCCAAGGCAGGTCGTGAGCACATCCTCAACTGCATGATGGAGACAATCTCTGAGCCGCGTGCCGAGATGAAGCCGCAGGTTCCGCGCATCATCCAGATTGAGATACCGAAGGAGTTTATCGGTGCCGTTATCGGCCCTGGTGGCAAGATCATCCAGCAGATGCAGGAAGATACAGGCGCTACCATCACCATCGACGAGGCAGACGGCGTAGGCAAGGTGCAGGTTTCTGCTCCTAACAAGGACGCCATTGACGCTGCTCTCGGCAAGATCAAGGCCATCGTTGCCATCCCTGAGGTTGGCGAGGTTTACGAGGGTACTGTTCGCTCTATCATGCCTTACGGCTGCTTCGTAGAGATCATGCCGGGCAAGGACGGACTGCTCCACATCTCAGAGATCGACTGGAAGCGTCTCGAGACCGTAGAGGAGGCTGGCATCAAGGAAGGCGACAAGATCAAGGTGAAACTCATGGAGATTGATCCGAAGACTGGTAAGTATAAGCTCTCTCACCGCATCCTCCTCCCGAAACCGGAGGGATACGTAGAGCGTGAGCGCCGCCCCCGTGGAGAGCGTGGTGAGCGCGGAGAGCGTCGTCCCCGTGGAGAGCGCGGTGACCGCCGCGACGGACGCCGCGAAAACCGTGAGCGTCACGAGCCGAAGGACTTCAACGACTCACTCGACCACAACGGTGACATCTAATCAAAGGAACTGAAAGTAAATCAGTAATATAATTAAAAGAATCCCTGCATCAGCAGTTTCGTCCAAGAACTGCGATGCAGGGATTTTTTGTGTTCGGAAGTATTAAAAAGAACAATACAGGGATTCTTTGCGTTCAGAATATTTTTTTATAACTTTGCATTGCTAATTAAACAAACAGCTAAAACCTAAGATAGTTTTTAAGAAAATACAAACATAACATTACTTATACGCACTATTAATCATGAAGAAAATCTTTACTCTTCTTTCATTGCTCGTCTTAACACTGACGGCAATGGCAACCACATTCACCGGCCACCGCATCGTGACCGTGGGTTATCTCGAACCCTCTGAGATGGACAACGCCACCATCACCGTGACCGACAAGGGCAACGGCAAGTATGACGTGGTGTTCAACAACATCATCAACAAAGACGGCAGTTATGAGGACAACTACGGTACGTTCACTTTCTCTGACCTTGACGGCGTAACTGCCAACGGCATCACCACCATTGAGGGCAAGCTTCTCACCGGTGCGGTTACGTCATCGGGCATGGGCATCTCCTCTATCGGCGTGACAGACGTGTTCGTAAAGATGAACGACGAGAAGGCTTACGCCACTATGGACGGCCTCATCACGATGTTCTCACGCGACACACAGCTTAAGGTGGAGTTCGGAGAGGACGACTTCCCAGCTGCTTCCACTGATAAGGTTGTAGGCGAAGACGGATATCAGCCAGCCGGAAAGGCTTTCGATTGGGACTTCGACATCGACCATTATGCAGAGAAGTTCGTAGCAGTGGTTGACCTTTCCACTTGCGCCGCTGACGCTGAGAACGAGAACGTGGCTTCCATCGGTACCGACATCAACGCCTGGTTCTCTAACGTAGCCAACGCCGGAAACATCCACATCTATTACACTCCCGCCACAAAGACTCTCACTTGCTGGTATATCTCATCCAATGCCTCATACGGAGCATGGAAGTATTCTAAGGAATTGACCGACATTGAGGGCGAGATAAACATCGACTTCTCTTATCAGTACGGTCTGCGCATCAACGGTCAGCAGGTGTTCGACGCCGGTCAGCTCGTCAAGCTCTACTATCATAACACACTCCACTTCGGTAGCCAGGAGGGTTCTACACGTAGTAACGCTACATATAAGTCAGCCCGTGTGGTGAAGACTGCCTTCGAAGCAACCGACGCAACAGAGTATACAGCCCCGGCTAAGATGCTACTTGACGGCAAGTACAGCCGCTTTGACGCTGCTCAGATCAGCCTCCAAGCCACCGACTACGACGTTTACACCATCATCCTCAAGGATCTCTCGCACAACGGCAAGTATCTCGGTAGCCTCAAGTTCACAAACATCAAGGGCTACCTTGCAGAAGGTTCAGGCGACAACTCAAGCAGCTTCATAGTCATCAACGACACCACAGCCAACGCTGTTCTTAAGACAGCAGGCGAGCTGGCAAGCTCACTCGGACTCACTAAGGGTCAGGAAATCCGCGCAAGCATCAAGGATTTCTACGGTCAGACCTCATTCCTTGCAGGCGACTTCACAATGCAGCTCGGCGACAAGGAGGCAGTATATTCATACTACGTGGACACACCTGCCGTAAACGAATACACAAATACGCTCACCACAACATTCAGCTCGGAGGAGCAGAGCTATACAGACAAGGTAATGACAGTCACCAACTACGGTGACGGATTCGCCGATATCATGATAAGCAACGTACAGTTCAAGACCACCGGCGACGCCAATATGGGTAATCTTATCATCAAGGAAGTGCCCTATACAAAGCAGGGTGGCGACGTCGTCATCGACGCTAACGGCTTGGAGGCAACCTTCGAGAACTCGCCTTCTACAGCTATGACAATACTCGAAAACGTAAGCCTCAAGGGTACTATCGCCGGTGAAGAGCTTTACTTCGAGATTAACGGTATGGCTTTGAGCGACATGCCCGTAAGCCTTGTCTTCGGCAAGCCCATCACACCGGCTGTGGTCTACACGGGTACTATGAAGGTTACCAGCGGCGAGGACTACAAGGAGATTGAGTCAGCAACCATCACAGTACGTCCTAACGGCGACAACAAGTACACATTCTGCGTGCCTAACATCGGCGGCGAGGACGCCATCACATTCGTGGCTGACGGCGAGACCGACGAAAACGGCGTTACAACATACAGCGCTGAGAAGGCAGAATATGCTATGCAGCAGAGCGGATGGGAAGGCTATATCACTTACGTGACACTGACCAGAGCAAAGAGCCAGGGCGACAAGTTCTACGGACGCTTCTTCTTCGACCTCGGCGGCTACGCAGAGAGCTATCCTTCTTACGGCATAACCGTAGTGTTCGGCGAGAAGTTCACTCCCACCGGCATCGAAACAGCAACTGACGACACCACCATCACCGACATCTACAGCGCTGACGGCGTACGCCAGAACCAGCTGCAGAAGGGTCTGAACATCGTGCGTCAGGCTAACGGCAAGACCACAAAGATAATCATCAAGTAAAGACAACAGCCTTTAATCAGCAACTGACAATCCGTCAGTAACACATAAGAGAAATCCCTGCATCAGCAGTTTCGTCCAATAACTGCGATGCAGGGATTTTTTATTATTAACAAACAAATATGGTGATTGAAATGTTGATTCCATATATTCCGATAATTTTGCAAGCGAAAGATATAGAAAATACATTATATATCGACGTTCACAATAATATTAACTAACAACTATACGACTATGGCAAGCAACATCACCCTTCAGCACAAAACCCCTATCGCAACAACATCACTGCGTGCCTTGGTAAAGAGCACAAAAAAAGCCGTAACATCTCCATTCGAGTGGTTACGGCAATACTATTCCAGCATACTCGGTAGCGAGGTGACTATGCGTCAGACCCTACGCTATCTGCATGCCCAGGTGGCATTCGTCATGGCAGCATTCTTCACGTACGAGTCATTGCTCGTACATGTGGCTGTCTTTGTATGGTTCATTGCGACGCTTGTTATAGCAGCGCCTCACCATTCTCCGGACGATGAGTTATCTGACGCTCAAGGTAAGTGATGAGACCCCAGCGCACGCTACGCAGTCCGAACTGCTCTGTATGGATGTCGTCGGGAGCCACCCACATGCACTCGGCGGCATCGTCAGACGCCTTCATCACGGTCTCGTCCTCCACCTCGCAGGTAAAGAACATGTCGAGAGTGTGAATGTCCATACCGCTGTAACGATAGACATTGGGGAGTGAGAAGAGATAGTTCACATCCTTTACCACAAGTCCAGTCTCCTCAAGAACCTCACGGCGCACTCCTTCCTCGGCTGTCTCGCCCGGCATGGCGAAGCCTCCAGGCAGGTCAAGCATGCCCTTTGCCGGCTCGTTCTTGCGGCGTTCTACGAGCAGTTCGCCCTTGGCGTTCTTGATGATAGCCACGTTGGCTGAACTTGCGTTCATGAAATACTCGAAACCACAGTTCTCACACTTCTTGCTTGTAGCTCCAGACTCTACAAAATGATGACTGCCACACTTCGGGCAGTACTCGAATTTCTCTAACGGATGCATCTGTATAATAATTATTGAAACAATCTTTTCACATTAATCTTTCTTTCCATTGCTCTTTTTAGAACGACTCGAGCCAAGCCTTCAGGTCGAGGAGCATCTCCACATGATACTTGAATGACGGCATCATTCCCCAACCGTGTCCTCCCGAAGGATAGACAAATAGCGAGCCATGCACGTCATGACGATAAAGCTCCGAATAATAGTTGACGCCGTTCATCGGCTCCACCACGCGGTCATCATCAGAAAGCAGAATGCAAGCCGGCGGCGTTACGCGTGTAACCTGCAGGTCTGAGCAATACTTCTGTTCCTCTTTCTTATGCGCATTTTTTCCAAGAAGGTTTTCGCGCGAACCTTGATGACAATATCCCTCCAGCATTGTTATGACCGGATAGAAAAGTATCTGGAAGTTCGGTCTTGCGTCCGGCTTCGCCTGTGTCGCTATGGTAGAAGCCAAATGTCCGCCGGCAGAAAATCCCATTATTCCCAAATCGTCCGCATCAATATGCCATTGCTTAGCGTTACGGCGCACCGTGCGTATAGCCTCCTCAGCGTCGCTGACGGGCACTTTAGGATTGCCGTCCGGCATACGGTACTGCAATACGATGGCAGCGATGCCCATATTATTGAAGAACGGCGCCCAGTCATAGCCCTCATGCTGCATGGCAAGGTGCTCATAACCGCCACCCGGACAAATCACAACAGCCCTTCCCGTAGCCTTCTTGCTGTCCGGAAGATATACATGTATGCGTGCCGTGTCGGCATGTGCGTTCTTATAAGGAGCCTTAGCCTGCCAGATGTCCATCGAGAAATGGCGCTGCGCGAGAGCCGGAACTACTGCAAGGACCATCAACAGTAAGGCGAAAAGGGGTTTCAGGTTCTTCTTCATTATTATTTCTTATTTTATATTCTTATTATTGTTATATAGAATCTTGAACGTCAAGACTACGTCTTATTCAATTATCCATTTTGTTATATTTCGCTCCGCATTCACATCAAAGCAGATGCCCACCTTCACTATCTTCTTTCCTCTCATAGCAAAAGCCTCAGCATAACGGTTGTCTTTGATTTGCGCAAGAGCCTCATCAGCAGAGCTGCCGAACTTCAGTTCCATAATGTATATATGGTCAGCGGTTTCAAGCGTAATGTCTGTGCGTCCCTTTGCTGTTCGCTGCTCCACAGTTATGCGATAATGTGTAAGCAAGGCAAAGACAATATACATTAGCTGCTGCCAATGTCCTTCATACTTTGTATTGTCACAATAAGGTACGCTTTCAAGGAACGTCTGCAACAAGCGGAAAGCACCATCCATATCGCCTTGTTTTATCATACCCGCCATATGGGCTATTGTCACCAGACTTTGAGTCTGCCCGGTATTAAGATAATTTGGCAGCAAACTCTTGTATAGCCCTACCCTTATTTCCTTATTTGGAATCTCAAGTGTATATAGGTCGATATCCTCATCATAGCCCTTAATTGTGACATATCCGCTTTGATAGAGCAATGGCGTTATGTCGGTCATTGTTTCGGTGGGAGCATCAAAGGACGAGCTTGGCGCATAGAATCGGTCCATTGCCGAAGGAAGCGTACCAAACTGTCGCATCTTCTCTATGAGATATGTCGGTGTTCCTGTTCCAAACCAATAAGCACCAAACTTACCTTCACTAAAACAACTGAGCAAACTATAAGGGTTGAATACATCCGGCGACGGCCACGTAAAGTGATAGCCGTCATAGTTGGACGTAAGTTGATCTATTGTCTCCTCTCTCGTAATGGCAAGCTGGCTGGCAAGGCTGTCTATATCGTCAGACATCTGCGTCAGGAGTTCGTCTTTGGTTATGCCGCAGATACCGGCATACCTTTCCTGCATACTGATGTTGACGATATTGTTAAGCTCGCTGAAGATGCTCATCTGCGAGAACTTGGTAATGCCTGTGAGAAACACAAAACGCAGATACGGATCACAGTCCTTAAGCGGACTGTAGAAGTTGCGCATCACATTGCGGAGGTCTGAAAGCCGTGATTCGTCGTGCGCGACATCAAGAAGCGGTGCGTCATATTCGTCAATCAGCACAACAACGGGACGTCCTGTCTTCTGACATACACTCTTTATCAAGTTTGCCAATCTAAGATTGGGTTCAGCTGCATCACACTCTATCCCAAACCTCTCCTCATTGTCTTTTAATAAGAAAAGAAGATATCGCTGCAGACTTTCAGCATCCAAATGTTTAGCGCTTGCCATACTCAACAGCATCACGGGATATTCAGCCCATTCCTTCTCCAATCCTTCTATGGCAAGACCTTTAAACAAATCCTTTCGTCCCTCAAAATAACTCTTCATTGTAGACAGCAGCAGTGACTTGCCGAAACGTCTTGGACGGCTCAGGAAGAAGTACTTACCATTGGTATGCGTAATGTCATACACATACTCCGTCTTGTCCACGTAAGCGTTATTGTCCTTACGTATCAGTTCGAACGTCTGGATGCCTATCGGATATAGTTTTTTTGCCATAGTTTGCTGTCTTTCTTTTATTCTTAGAACATCTGGCTAACTCGCTTGATGCCTGCCACGAGAGTGTCTATTTCGTCCTTTGTATTGTATAGGGCGAAGGAGGCACGTACTACGCCGGGGACACCGAAGCGGTCCATTACGGGCTGGGCGCAGTGGTGACCGGTGCGGACGGCGATGCCAAGACGGTCGAGAAGCGTACCCATGTCAAGATGGTGGATGTTGCCTACGAGGAAGGACACTACGGCGTCCTTGCCTTCGGAGGTGCCGAAGAAGCGCATATCGGGAATCTCTGCCATGCGGTTCATGCAGTATTCGGTAAGCTCGTGTTCGTGACGGGCGATGTTGTCCATGCCGAGAGCAGTGACATAGTCGAGCGCTACGGCGAGTCCGTGCGTTGCCACGTAGTCCGGCGTGCCAGCCTCAAACTTGAACGGCAGCTTCTCGAAGGTGGTCTTCTCGAAGCTCACGCTCTCTATCATCTCGCCTCCACCCTGATAAGGCGGCATACGATCAAGCCATTCCTCCTTACCGTAAAGCACTCCGATGCCGGTCGGACCGTATATCTTGTGACCTGAGAAGGCGAAGAAGTCGCAGTCCATAGCCTGCACGTCCACAGCGAAGTGGGGCGTAGACTGCGCTCCGTCTATGAGGACGGGCACGCCATGGTCATGGGCAATGCGGACGATGTCGTTGACGGGATTTACCGTTCCGAGCGTATTGCTGACGTGGGCTACGCTGACGATGCGCGTCTTTTCAGAGAAGAGCTTCTCGTAAGCCTCCATGTCCAGCTTGCCGCTGTCGTCCATCGGAATGACCTTCAGAGCTATGCCGCGCTTTGCAGCCTGGAGCTGCCAGGGCACGATGTTGCTGTGGTGCTCCATCGCAGAGATGATTACCTCGTCGCCTTCACCCATGAAAGCCTCGCAGAACGACGACACCACCAGATTGATGCTCTCCGTCGTGCCGCGTGTGAAGATTATCTCTTCCGTCTTGGGCGCGTTGATGAAGCGGCGCACCGTCTCGCGCGCTGCCTCATGAAGGTCGGTGGCACGCTGCGAGAGATAGTGCACGCCACGATGCACGTTGGCATTGGCGTTGAGATATTCGTCGCGCATGGCATCGAGCACGCAAAGCGGTTTCTGCGTGGTGGCGGCGTTGTCGAGATAGACAAGCGGACGGTCGTATACGGTGCGCGAGAGAATCGGGAAGTCGGCGCGGACTTTATTTATATCGTACATTTGCGTATATTAAGTTAAGAGTTGAAAGTTGGGAGTTGAGAGTTATGATTCCATTACATATCATAACTCTCAACTCTCAATCCTCAATTTTCAATTTATTTGCAGAGCTTGCAACCCTCACACTTTGTCAGTTCGCCGCGGAAGCGCTTCTCCACGAGATGATGGAGGCGGTCGCGCAGCGGCTCAAGGGTGATCTTGTCTATCACCTCTCCGATGAAGGCAAACTCAAGCAGAAGCCTTGCCTCCTTCTCGCTGATACCACGCTGACGCATGTAGAAGAGAGCGGCGTCATTGAGCTGACCTACCGTCGATCCATGCGAACACTTCACGTCGTCGGCGTAAATCTCGAGCATCGGCTGCGTATACATACGTGCTGTCTTCGTGGCGCAAAGGTTCTGATTGACCTCCTCTGAGACGGTCTTCTGAGCGTCGTGGCGCACAAGCACGCGACCCGCGAAAGCGCCCGTAGCCTTATCGTCGAGCACGTACTTATAAAGCTCGTGACTGGTGCAATGGCTGACCTGATGGTCAATGAGCGTGTTGTTGTCTACGTGCTGTGACTTGTCTGCAATGACGCATCCGTTGCACCAGCACTCGGCACCCTCACCCTTGAGCTGCACGTCGAGGCGGTTGCGTGTTACGCCGTTGTGCAGGGTGATGACATTATGATTGAATCGTGAGTCGCGCTGCTGCTCCACGTACACGTTCGACACGCGTGTGTTCTTGTAGTGTGTCTCCTCCATGCAGTAGAGTTCGAGCGAAGCGTTCTGTCCGACATACGCCTCTATCACCTGCGTGGCGAGGAAAGCGTGGTCGTCGGCTGCATGGTCGCAGAAGAGGAACTTGGCGTTGGCGCCCTGCTCCATCACGATGAGCACACGACGATTGACCATGAGGTCTACATCGGAACGGAGGATGTTGATGATCTGCACCGTTCTGTCCACCACCACATTCTTCTCCACGTGAATGAGCAGTCCGTCCTGTGCCAGCATTGTGTTGAGAGCGGTGATGCCGTCCTCATCGGTCTTAGCCAGCTTGGCGTAATGTTCTGCCACAAACTCAGGATGCTCCTTGGCATATTCCGAGAGCGATGTCACGGTTATGCCTTCGGGAAGGTTCTCCTTGGGCTGCAAGGCAGCGCGAAACTCGTCGTTGACGATGAAGTAAAGTGAAGTGCTCATGTTCGGCACGTCGCAGCGGAACGCCTTGTACGGGTCTACCGGCACCTGTATGCGGTTGATGTTCAGTCCATAGTCAGGCTCGAAGAGCTTGTCCATGGAGGTGTATTTGTAACGCTCCACCTTTCGTGTCGGGAATCCCAAGCGCTCGAAATCGGCAAACGCTGCGTCGCGCACGGCGTTCATGACGTCGGCGCTGTGAGCGAAGATCTGATTGCGGCACTCGCGGTAGAGGTCGGTATATTGTTTTTCTGAAGCCATTATTCTTCTCCTATTTCTGCCTTAATCCAGTCGTATCCTCTCTGCTCTATCTCCTTTGCCAGCTCCGGTCCGGCGGTCTTTACGATGCGGCCCTTATAGAGAACGTGCACTACGTCGGGCTTTATCATGTCGAGGAGGCGCTCGTAGTGTGTGATGACGATGGCTGAGGTCTCGGCTGTGTGCATCTTGTTAACGCCGTCAGCCACGATGCGCATGGCGTCAACGTCCAGACCAGAGTCGGTCTCGTCGAGGATGGCGAGCTTCGGTTCGAGCATAGCCATCTGGAATATCTCGTTGCGCTTCTTCTCGCCGCCCGAGAATCCCTCGTTTACGGAGCGGCGTGTGAACTTCGAGTCGAGCTCCACAATCTTGCGCTTCTCGTTCATCAGCTTGAGGAACTCGCCAGCCTTCAGCTCGGGCAGTCCCTGATACTTGCGCTTCTCGTTTACGGCAGCCTTGAGGAAGTTGGTCATCGATACGCCCGGTATCTCCACGGGATACTGGAATGAGAGGAACAGACCTTCGTTGGCGCGGTCCTCTGGCTTCATCTCGATGAGGTTCTTGCCGTTAAACCATGCCTCGCCCTCTGTCACCTCATAGAGAGGATTGCCTGTGAGGACGGCGCTGAGCGTTGACTTTCCTGAACCGTTAGGTCCCATGATGGCGTGTATCTCGCCATCCTTGATTGTGAGGTTGATGCCTCGGAGTATTTCCTTGCCAGCAATGGTGGCGTGGAGGTTCTTAACTTCTAACATATCTTGGTTGTTTTTTCTGGGCCTCTTTGGGCCTTATTGGGCCTTACTAAGCCTTTTTGGGCCTCTTTAAGCCTTTCTATACTATTTACTAACTACTTGACTATTTACTAACTACTTGCTATTAATAAGAATTGAGCACCTTGTTCAGGCTCGACTTGCGGCGTTCCTTCTTTGTTTCCGGTTTGGGATCGTCGTCAGGGTCGTATATGCCGAGTGCCATATAGATCATGCGGAAGAGACTGTTGCCGTCTTCTGTGGTGAAGCGGAGGGGGAACGTCGCCTTCACGCCTATCTGTATGTTGTGGCGGTGCATGTCTGAGCGCATGCGGTATGCGGTCTGCTGTCCGCCGTATGTGGTGCTGACATTGGTCTTGCCGTCGATGGCTAACGGGAAGCCGTACTGAAACTCCAACGCTAAGGAGGAGAAGATGTAGCAGTCGAAGCCTACCGTTGGGGCTACGCTCACACGCGGAGAGCTTATCTCGTAACGTCGCTCGTAGCTGTAGCCTCCTCCCGAACTGCTCATAGTGCCCCTATCGTTGCTCTGACCTACGTTGGTGTAGGTCATGAGGGCGGCGTATGGCTGTATGACGCAAGCCGTGGAGAGCGGATAATAACGTGCGCCGAGCGCTATGTTGTGCATCGTGACGTCAACGTCGCTCCCGTACCATTCCATCGTCTCTGCATTATATCCGCCCACGACGGAGAAATGAGGATTACGAAGATAATACTCCACCATCACATTGCCCTCAGCCGAACCGAACGAGGCTGCCTTGTCAGCATACTGACCAGACTGCTCATTGACGGCTGTCGTCGGACAAGAGAGGTGCATGCCGGCGATGACAGCCCAACGGCGTGATGACGGCTCCTCGTCATTGGCGGCGGACATAGAAATAGGGACAGCAAAGAGCATAGTAGTTAAGAGAATGTTGTTGAACATAATCTATTTACTTTATTTAATATGGAGCAAATTGTAAAGTTTGGATTTTCTTGTCCACCCCAATTTCACATTGATGTAAATTCGAAATATTTACGGTTGCTCCGTACTCTATGAAATGTGACATAAATTTATTACTATCTCTTCCCCAGTATATTAGGCAACATGCCATTGGCGCGCCTTTTCCTGTATCTTGTCCGTTTTCAAGAAAACGAAGTCTTGTGTCATATAAGAAGCATATTGCATCAGCTTGTCCAAAGATAAACTTCTTCCAGTGTCCTGTATTTGGCGCAACAGGAATTAAAGCTATAATGTCTGAACCATATTTTTTATGAGCATCAACACATTTAGCCAACCAATCTTTAATGGTAGTTCCTCGGTTGCGATCTGCTCCGTATGGAGGATTTACATATATGGTTTTGCTGTTCCATTCTTCTTTTAACCCATCTTTTTCTGGCAACATGAATTCAATGTCTGCATTGACAATAGAATACTCATTTGAACATGGATCTAATCCAATATGTCCTCCCCAAAAACTTTTCACCGCATTGATATATTTAGGTGGTGTCCCCCAAGACTGGCTTAATGTGTTCACATGTCTACCTGCTGTCATAAGATTTCCTCCCAATTCTTATTTGCCATGTTAATCAATGCTGTTTTTAGGTTGTCAATATGATTACCCTCTGGAGATATGACATTAAACCATCCCTCAATTTTCTTGATGTTTTTAGAGAAATACTCACAGAGTGCATCATGTGCATCCTTGTTTATTTTTGTTTTTGTAAAAACATTAGCCTTTTTTCCTTCTTTATAGCTGGATGCAAAGGCTTTTTTTACAACCTGATATTTTAGGGTGGGCTTAAGAAGCAAGGAAGTAACAAATTCAGAAAGACCTGCATCTGTTAAGAATAGAAGCCAATCATATGAATTTGCTAAAACTTTCATCTCCTTATTTTTATTTTCAGCTGTAAACCAGTTGCCATGGTTGCTAACAACACCGATTGATAATGTGAACTTTTTTAATGGTTTGTCGTTGTTTACAATTTCATATAGAAGTTCATCATAAGGTTTGATAAGTGGTGTTCCTTCTTCACATATCAGTCCATAACGTTGACCGTTAAGCCATATTTTTTGTAGAGAAGATGTCATCTGTGCAACATAAGCCCCTTGTTTGGCTTTCTCTATGGTTTGCGGACCTTTCTTACAGCCTTCCTCTACACCAACACGTTTACACTCCACCATTGCAAATGGAGAATGATACTGTTTGGCTACATGAATAGACTTTCCGATTCTTTCTTTGTGTAAATTCGCAACCAACAAGCTTTCATTATTTTCTGCCAATAGACACGAATTTCTTAAGACATTGTTTGAATCTATGAGTTTATTCGATTTCTTCTGAGAAAAATCCCCCATTACATCTTCTCCCAATGCTTTTATTATCTTTGTCGCAGTAAGGGGAGATTCCTCCTCCATCTTTATTTTTGATAATTGCAATATAGGGTGTAGAGTAAACTCCACATTGTGACATATTTCTTCATCACCAAACTCTGGCAGTCCTCTTTCTATTGAAATATAGTCACACAATCCCCACTCCCTAAGCAAATAGTAGGTTATGATTTCCACCATTGTGCCCAAGGCTCGACCTGCAGCTTTTTTTGCGTCTTTTGTATGTGAGAACACGTCATTTTTCAATACATTTTGCAAAGAATCGATAGATTGATAACTCATATTTAAATTTTCTAATTATCCGACTGTTCCCTCAAGCGACACGCTCAGCAGCTTCTGCGCCTCTACGGCGAACTCCATCGGGAGCTTGTTGAGCACGTCCTTGGCATATCCGTTAACGATAAGTCCGACGGCCTGCTCGGTGGGGATGCCACGCTGGTTGCAGTAGAAGAGCTGGTCTTCGGATATCTTTGAGGTTGTTGCCTCGTGCTCCACGACAGCCGAGTCGTTATGGATGTCCATGTAAGGGAAGGTGTGGGCACCGCATTCCGAGCCGAGCAGGAGCGAGTCGCATGACGAGTAGTTGCGTGCGTTGTCGGCATTGCTTGTGGCACGGACGAGTCCGCGATACGAGTTCTGGCTGTGTCCGGCAGAGATGCCCTTCGATATGATTGTCGACTTGGTGTTCTTGCCCATGTGTATCATCTTCGTGCCGGTGTCCGCCTCCTGGTAGTTGTTGGTGACAGCAACAGAATAGAACTCAGCCTGCGAGCCGTCGCCGCGTAGAACGCATGACGGATATTTCCATGTGATGGCTGAGCCGGTCTCCACCTGTGTCCACGACAGCTTTGAGTTGACACCGCGCAGGTCGCCGCGCTTTGTGACGAGATTGAGCACACCGCCCTTTCCTTTCTCGTCGCCCGGATACCAGTTCTGCACGGTGGAGTATTTCACCTCTGCGTTGTCCTTTACGACAATCTCCACGATGGCAGCATGCAGCTGGTTCTCGTCGCGCATCGGTGCTGTGCAACCCTCCAGATAGCTGACATAGGCGTCGTCGTCGGCAATGATAAGCGTACGCTCAAACTGTCCTGTGTTGCGTGCGTTGATGCGGAAGTAGGAGCTAAGCTCCATCGGGCAGCGCACGCCCTTGGGAATGTATACGAACGAGCCGTCAGAGAAGACGGCGCTGTTAAGAGCAGCGAAGAAATTGTCCTGATAAGGCACCACGCTTCCCAAGTATTCCTTCACGAGGTCGGGATGGTCCTTTATGGCATCGCCGATGGAGCAGAATATCACACCCTTCTCTGCAAGATGCTGCTTGAAGGTGGTCTTCACGGACACGGAGTCCATGATAGCGTCCACTGCCACACCGCTCAACGCCAGACGCTCCTCCAGGGGAATGCCGAGCTTGTCGAAGGTCTTCATCAGCTCAGGGTCGATCTCCTTCTTCTCTTCAGAGGGCTTCTTCGCCAGCGGGTCAGCGTAATACGAAATGGCTTGATAGTCGATTTCGGGCAAGTGAACGTGTCCCCATGTCGGCTGCTCCATCTTCTGCCAGTGGCGGAACGCCTTGAGGCGGAATTCGAGCATCCATTCCGGCTCTCCCTTCTTGCTGGAGATAAGCCTTACGATATCCTCGTTGAGTCCTTTCTCTATGATGTCAGTATGGACGTCGGTGGTGAATCCGTACTCGTATTTCTGTTCTGCCACCTGGCGCACAAACGCATTTTTTGTATCTTTATTTTCCATTGTTCTGTTTATTTCGGCGGGGTCAGCCTGAGTGGAACGGACGCAATACGCCCATATTCTTTTCAAAATGCAAATTTACTGATTTTGTAATGATTATGCGAAGGATTTGCATAATTTTAATAAATGAACTTGCTAAAGTTCAGGCAAGTAGATTAAGTGAACAATTCAAAATCGCAGGCGAAGCCAAGAACAATTCAAAATCCAAAGTTCAAAATTCCTAATTCTTTGGCGGTTCGCCAAAGACAATATTTGCATTCCTGACGCTCAATACTGCGAGTTGAACGCACAACGAAATCTTTGGTGCGAAATTCTCGAGTTTTGAGCGTGCAGCGACAACATACTGACACTCTGTAGATTACGCTACCAAGAAGAGAAGTGTGCAATGAATAACAGGCTAAACAAGCCTCATAGGGTTGCAATAGCGCCACTTTTACACTCCAATAGTGCCACTATTATCATGCAATAGCGCCACTTTTACAGTCTAATAGTGGCACTATTGGACTGTAAAAGTGGCGCTATCGTATGGCGTGGGTGCTGTTTGCACAGCAAAACACCGTAAAAACAGCAATCCGGAACTCTAGAATCAATTTTTATTTTGTAACGGATTTTTACTCTTTGTACGATATTTGCATAGCCGTAGCCACGCACCCACGGACGACAGCAGATTGAGTATGAGCTGCTGGTTCCGCGAAGCGGGACCTATATCATGAAACCCACTGCAAGCTGCGAAGCAGCGCAGCTGTGGGTATGTGCGTCACCTCCATCGAAATATAGTTCCCCGAAGGGGGACTGACACATCCCCTATGATGTTGAGGATGATAGTCGGTCCCGCTTTGCGGAACCAAGAGAGGGTGAGGTGATGCTTATCCCACAGCTGCGCTCCTTCGGAGCTTGCAGTGGGTTTCTGATAGATACGTGTCCCCTCGGGACACGGCGTGGTACAAAGTTACGTATTACACGGCGCTGATTGATAAGCTGCCATAGAAGGCTGCGTGGCTACGGCGGGACGCCATAGCCTCCTATGTTTGCCTTGTCTTCCAATCTCTTTACTTATTACCTTGTGTTTTACTTGTTTTTCCGATTATGGGCGCGTGCTGTGCACAAATAAAAGGATTTGCGCCCATAGACACTCCGAACCAATTATTTATCCTTGTAAATAACATTGTTGGCTCCGCTCGTAATCTTCAGAGCCTCAGGATGTTCCTTTATGAAGGAGTCGATATGGCGGACGCGCTTGCTCTCGAGAATTTCGTCCACGGCGATGAGGATGCCTGTCTCCTCCACGTCGCCGAAACCGTAGTTGATGGCGGTGCCGAAGAGCTTCATTGTGGGCGAGAGCGACATGTATGCGTTGACGAGCGGCGGGATGTTATAGCCGAGGGCACGAATCTCGCGGTTGAGGATGAGATAGTCCTTCTTGAAGTCGTCCTCGCAGAAGAGCTGGCGCAGCTCCTCCTCAGGCGTCTCAATCTTGAGCGGCTTGAGCGGGATGATAAGGTTGTCCTTGTCGTCGAAGTGCTTCTTGAGGAAATACAGAATCATGTCGCGTCCACGGCGGATATAGGAAGGATACATCGTCATCTTGCCGAAGAAATACTTGACGTCAGGCTGGATGACGGTGAGCGCTCCGAGACCGTCCCAGAGGTTGTCAAGGGCGAAAAGGCTCTTGGCTCCACGGCGCGTGCTCTGATACTCGAGCGTCACGAAAGAACGTCCGAGCTCCACGGTGTAGGGCATGTAGTCGCGCAGAAACTTGTCTGAGAAATGAAACATGTGACTGGTGGCCAGCAATGGCTGACCGTTCTCGTCTAACTGCCAGTCGGAGCCAAGCAGGTAGCGATAGCCGCCTATTATCTCCTCCGCCTCGGGATTCCACACGATGAGCTGCTTGTAGCAGTTCTCACAGGTGTCATACTCGTCGATGTCCATCGACTTGCCTGTGCCTCCGCCTGCCTCGCGGAACGCTATTTCGCGAAGTCGGCCTATCTCGCGCATCACGTTGGGCGCGTTATGGGCTGTGATTATGTAAATCTCGTTATGGCTCTTGTTGGTCATACGGAGCTGGCGCTCAGGTGTCAGCTCACTCTTGAGAATCTCCTTGCTAACGGGTTGGATTATTGGCTCTTCCATTATCTCTCTTATTCTTCTATGTATGTGTCTTTCCGGCAGTCTGTATGGCTATGTTCCGGAACGGCTGTTCATTATCTTTATTTGGTGGGGTGTGTCGTGTGCGTGTCGGCGTTAAGCTCCGCCTCCATTGGTCTTGGGCAGGTCGTATACGATGTTCTCCACGTATACAGCCCACTGTGCCGGCGTGCGGCTGCGGTCGAAGGTCTGCCACGGGATGGGCTTGCCGATGTCTATGCGGAAGTGCTTGCCCACGTTCCTGTACATCTCGTCCACGAGGAACAGCATGGCAAGATTGAACGGCAGGAAGCGGTCGCTGAACTTGGCGATGCGATAGAAGCGCTTCGAGTTGGTGCCGCTGAAATGAATGGGCACCACATCGCGCTGAAATTCAACGCTCTTCGTTATGAACGTCTTCTTCCACGGGATGTCATGTATTGACCCGTCCTTCTGCTTTCGGCTGTTGAGTCCGGCGGGGAACATCAGCATGTGATTGTCGCTCTTGAATCCCGCCTCCACCATAAGGGGGAAGTTACGTCCGTTGCGTCCCGTCTTGTTGATGCCGATGCATACTGGGGCGAGTCCGGGGAGATTCATCAGCAGGTCGTTAACCAGATAGCGGAAGCGTCCGTCGTAGTGTCGTCCGATGACAGCTCCGAGAGCCACGCCGTCCTGACCACCAAGCGGATGGTTGGAGACGAAGGTGTAAAGGCGTCCGTCGTCAGCGGCTGGCAGGTTCTCCTTGCCCACAATCTCGATGTCCATCTTCAGGTAGCGCACGCACGCCTCAAGCCATTCCACCCCGCTGAGGTGACGGCTTTCCCATATAAACTTATTGACCTGATCCTGATGGATAAGGCGTTTAAGCCACGACACCAGGAAGCGCGGCACGTAACGAGCGCGGCGCCCCATCTTGTCGGAAAGAATGCGGTCTATGTCGATTGTGTGTTCTGTTATCTCACCCATTATTTTTGCACGTAGATAATTATTTCAGTGCAAAAATAACATATCTTTTTCAGATACACTCACTTTAACACAAGAAATGTGCCTTTTTAATAAAAATGATAATAAAAATTAATTCCATGTGGGCTTTTTTATGTACCTTTACACCCAAATACGCATATATAATGTATAAGGAGATAAAGACTGCTGAAACCTACCACGTGCCCGTACTGCTGGACGAAAGCGTAGGTGGACTGAACATAAAGAAGGGTGGCATATACGTGGACGTCACCTTTGGTGGCGGAGGACACTCACGTGAGATTCTCTCACGGCTGGACCCGACGGCAAGACTATTCAGCTTCGACCAGGACGCGGACGCCGAAGGCAATATCGGCGAGCCGGACGAAAGATTCACGTTCGTCAGAAGCAACTTCAGATACCTCAAGAACTGGATGAGATATTACGGCATTGACCATATCGACGGACTGCTTGCCGACCTGGGCGTGTCGTCACATCATTTCGACGATGCAGAACGAGGATTCTCGTTCCGCTTTGACGCGCCCCTTGACATGCGCATGAACAAGCGTGCAGGCAAGACGGCAGCGGACATTCTCAACACTTACGACGAACAACAGCTGGCTGACGTACTCTATATATACGGCGAGCTGAAGAACTCGCGACGCATAGCGGCTGCCGTGGCCAAGGCACGCAGCCAAGCCGAACTGAAGACCACCAACGACCTGCTCAAGGCGGTGGAGCCGCTCTTCAGACGCGAACGCGAGAAGAAGGACATGGCCAAGATGTTCCAGGCGCTCCGAATAGAGGTGAACCACGAGATGGACGCTCTCAAGGAGATGCTGCATGCCGCCACCGAACTGCTCGCCGAGGGCGGCAGACTGTCCGTCATAACATACCACTCGCTGGAGGACCGCATCGTGAAGAACGTCATGAAAGCGGGCAATCCGGAAGGAAAGGTGGTGCAGGACTTCTTCGGACGCGTAGAGACACCGTTCAAGCTGGTCAACAACAAGGTGATTCTGCCTTCTGACGACGAGCAGCAGCGCAACCCGCGCAGCCGAAGCGCAAAGCTCCGCATAGCGGAAAAGAAATAAAGCCGAAAGGCAAAGACAATCCCGTAACTTCACACGATAAGCTAAAAGTATGAGACCCCAGGACGACACCGAAATAAAGGACGACAAGACGGAAAAGGACATACAGCGGACGGAGGACGACACCGTTTCGCTGCGAACCATCATACGCGAACGTGCCCTTGAGGACGACATCACACCAACGAAGAACATCACGTTCAAGAAAATCATCGGTGGCGACTTCCTCAACAACAAGTTCCTCAGAAAACAGATATGGCTGATTCTGCTCATAACAGGATTCCTTATCGTATACATATCCAACCGATATAAATGCCAGCAGTCGCTCATACGCATCAACGAGCTGAAATCCGAACTGAAAGACGCCAAGTACAGAGCACTCTCAAGCGGAAGCGAGCTGACACAGAAAACAAGAGAAAGCAAGGTGCTCGACATCCTCAGAGAAAGCAAGGACAGCACCCTGCACATCCCAACACAGCCACCTTACATCGTAAACGTAAAGGAAGAGGCACAGCAGTAAGAACAAACAGAGACAAGAAACAGGGAAAGATATGAGCTTATTCAACGATAAGAAATCAATGCCACGATACAGTGTCATCGCCATCATAATAACATTTATAGCGCTGGCTGTGCAGGTGAAGACTCTGTATATAATGACAGCAGAGCGCGATTTCTGGACGCAGGTGGGCAACCGCGTTAAGAAAGACAGCATTACCACACGACCTATAAGAGGCAACATCCTCAGCTGCGACGGACAGCTCATGGCGTCGTCGCTGCCTAACTTTAAGCTCTACGTGGACTTCAACGCCATACACAACGCCAAGAACGACTCGCTCTTCGAGGTGAAACTGGACTCCATCGCCAACGGACTGAGCGCCATCTTCCCCGAGAAGTCGGCGAAGGAATTCAAGGAACACCTCATGGAGGGATTTGAGAAGCGACACACGAGCTGGGCTATATGGAAAAGAAGAGTAAGCTACAGCACGATGTGCGAGGTGAGAAAGCTGCCCGTCTTCCGTCTCAATCCTAACAAGGGAGGATTCAAGGCTGACTCGTACGAGGCGCGACAGAGACCTTACGGATCGCTCGCAAAGCGTACCATCGGTTCGCTGTTCGGCGAGAAAGACTCGGCGGTGTGCGGACTGGAGCTTTATTACGACTCGCTGCTCAGAGGCGAGAAAGGCATACGTCACGTACGCAAGGTGCTCAACAGATACCTGCCCATCGACGATACGCCGCCGGTAAACGGATATGACATCGTCACCACAATAGACGTGTCGATGCAGGACCTCGCCGAAAGAGCGCTGCTCAAGGAGCTGAACAAGATAAACGGCAACGTGGGTGTGGCTATCGTCATGGAAGTGGCTACGGGCGACATCAAGGCGATGGTAAACCTTCAGAAGATGCCGAGCGGACAATACGCCGAGGCACAGAACCATGCCGTGAGCGACTTGCTTGAGCCGGGTTCGGTGTTTAAGACGGCGTCCATAATGGTGGCGCTGGAGGACGGCGTGGTCGACACGACGTACCGGGTGGACACGGGCTGCGGCGTGTGGCCCATGTATAAGCGCGAGATGAAGGACCACAACTGGCGACGCGGAGGATACGGCATGCTGACGTTGCCGCAGACGCTGTGGGTGAGCTCCAACATCGGTGTGAGCCGAATCATCGACGACCACTATCATAACAACCCCGAGAAATTCGTCAAGGGCATATATCGTCTCGGACTCGCCGACGACCTGAAAATACCGCTCGGCGCTGCCAAGCCACGCATCCGTATGCCGAAGAAGGACAAGACGGGCAGACAATGGCTAAACTGGAGCGACACGGCGCTGCCGTGGATGAGCATCGGCTACGAGACGCAGGTGCCGCCAATATCGACGCTGACCTTCTATAACGCCATAGCCAACGGCGGCAAGATGATGCAGCCAAGATTCGTCAAGGAGATACGCGACAACGAGGGAATGACGAAGGAATTTCCGCCCGTGGTGCTCAGAGAGAGCATCGCCAAGGAAACCACCATAAAGAAGATAACCACCATCCTCGAGCAGGTGGTGCGTCTGGGCTTGGGAAAGAAAGCCGGATCGACGTCGTTCCTCGTGGCAGGCAAGACGGGTACGGCACAGATATCGAAGGGTGCAGCCGGATATAAGAGCGGACAGATGAACTATCTGCTCTCGTTCGCCGGATTCTTCCCCGCTTACCAGCCTATGTACAGCTGCATCGTCTGCATACAGAAGTCGGGTCTGCCGGCATCAGGCGGCGGCATGAGCGGCGTGGTGTTCCACGAAATCTCGGAGGGCATCATGGCGCAGACCAACAAGCTGAAGCTGGAGGCATCTGACGCACGCGACAGCAACTCCATACTGGTGCCGGACGTGAAGAACGGCAACATCCTCGCTGCCGACTACGTGCTCTCGCAGATCGGGCTCAAGCCAAGAGCCGACTGGGACGGCGACTATATGCACGGCAACCCCATCTGGGGACGCGCCGACAACAACGGACACAACGTGACGTTCACCAAGGAGGACATGACACATAAGGACATCATGCCCGACGTACACGGAATGGGCGCACGCGACGCCGTCTACCTCATAGAGAAAAGAGGATTGAAGGTGAAAATCCAGGGCCGAGGCAAAGTGGTGGAACAAAGCATCGGCGCCGGAGAAAAGATAAAGAAAGGAATGACTTGTTCCCTTAGATTGGCATAAAGATTGCCGACCGACGGGATATGACAATAAAACAAACATAAAGATATTATGAAACTGAAAGAACTGTTCAAGGACATCACCATAAAGGCCGTCAAGGGCAACGATGATGTGGAAATCACGGGAGTGAACATCGACTCACGTCGCATCAAGGAGGGTCACCTCTTCATTGCCATGAAGGGCACACAAGTAGACGGACACAAATTCATACCAAAGGCCATAGAGCTCGGCGCAAAGGCTGTGCTCTGCGAGGACATGCCGGAGGAGACTGCAGAGGGCGTATGCTACGTGCAGGTGGACTCTACGGAGGATGTCGTAGGTCAGGTGGCTACCACTTTCTACGGCGACCCGTCAAGAAAGCTGAAGCTCGTGGGCGTGACCGGAACCAACGGAAAGACCACCATCGCCACCTTATTATATAATATGTTCACGAAGCTCGGACACAAGTGCGGTCTGCTCTCAACGGTCTGCAACTACATCATTGACGAGCAGATCCCGGCTGACCACACCACACCGGACCCCATAGAGCTGAATATGCTGCTCGACAAGATGGTGAAGGCGGGATGCGAGTATGCCTTCATGGAGTGTTCGTCACACGCCATCGCACAGAAGCGCATCGGAGGACTGAGCTTCGCTGGAGGCATATTCACCAACCTCACACGCGACCACCTCGACTATCACAAGACTTTCGAGAACTATCGCAACGCTAAGAAGGCGTTCTTCGACGGTCTGCCCAAGACAGCTTTCGCCATAACCAACGCCGACGACAAGAACGGCATGGTGATGGTGCAGAACACAAAGGCTCAGGTGAAGACTTATTCCACTCGCGCCACAGCCGACTTCAAGGCACGCATCATCGAGTGCCACTTCGAGGGAATGTACCTTGAGATGGACGGCCATGAGGTTGGCGTACAGTTCATTGGCAAGTTCAATGTCAGCAATCTGCTCGCTGTATACGGTGCTGCCGTTATGCTCGGAGCCAACAAGGAGGACGTGCTCGTGGCTATGAGCACACTGCACAGCGTGAGCGGACGACTGGAACCGATACAGTCGCCGGAGGGCTATACGGCTGTCGTGGACTATGCACACACTCCCGATGCTCTGGAGAACGTGCTCAACGCCATACATGAGGTGCTCAACGGAAAGGGACACGTCATCACAGTATGCGGAGCAGGCGGCAACCGCGACAAGGGCAAGCGTCCGCTCATGGCGCAGGAGGCTGTACGTCAGAGCGACCGCGTCATAATAACAAGCGACAACCCACGCTTCGAGGAGCCGCAGGACATCATCAACGACATGGTGGCAGGACTGAACGCCCAGCAGATGAAGAAGGTGATAACCATCACTGACCGACGCGAAGCCATCAAGGCTGCCTGCATGATGGCAGAGAAGGGCGACGTAATCCTCATCGCAGGAAAGGGACACGAGACCTATCAGGAGGTAAAGGGCGTGAAGCACCACTTCGACGACCATGAGGTGGTACGCCAGTGCTTTTAAGTTGTAACGGCTTGCCGCAACAACTCGAAATTCAAAACTCAAAATTCAAAATTCAAGACATGTTATACTATCTTTTCCGCTTCCTTGAGCAATACGGCTTCAGCGGCGCCCACATGTGGGGATACATATCGTTCCGCTCTCTGCTGGCTCTGATTCTCTCGCTCGTAATCTCGGCATGGTTCGGCGAGAAATTCATCAAGTATCTCAAGAGCAAGCAAATAACCGAGACACAACGCGACGCAAGCATCGACCCGTTCGGTGTCAAGAAGATCGGCGTGCCATCAATGGGTGGCATCATCATCATCGTCTCCATTCTCGTGCCCGTGTTGCTGCTCGGACGCCTCCGCAATATCTATCTCATACTGATGATCGTAACGACGGTATGGTTGGGATTCCTCGGAGGAATGGACGACTTCATCAAGATATTCAAGCACGACAAGGAAGGTCTGAAGGGCAGATACAAGATTGTCGGACAGCTGGGCATAGGACTTATCGTAGGACTGGTGCTTTGGTCATCGCCCGACGTCAAGATGAACGAGAACCTCACGTACGTCAAGCAAGGCAACGAAGTGGTGGTGAAGCATCAGACTGAAGCGCATAAGTCGCTGAAAACCACCATACCCTTCGTAAAGAGCCATAACCTCGACTACTCGCGCATAACGAGCGTATTCGGCGAGCATCGCGTGGCAGCAGGATGGATTCTCTTCGTCATCATGACCATCTTCGTGGTGACGGCGGTCAGCAACGGAGCCAACCTCAACGACGGAATGGACGGAATGTGCGCCGGCAACTCTGCCATAATAGGTGTGGCGTTAGGCATACTGGCGTACGTCAGTTCGCATATCGAGTATGCCAGCTACCTCAACATCATGTACATCCCCGACTCGCAGGAGCTGGTGGTGTTCCTCTGCGCCTTCGTAGGTGCGCTGATCGGATTCCTGTGGTATAACGCTTACCCCGCGCAGGTGTTCATGGGCGACACCGGATCGCTGACCATCGGCGGCATCATCGCCGTGTCAGCCATCATCATACACAAGGAGCTGATGCTCCCCATACTCTGCGGCATCTTCTTCGTGGAAAGCCTGAGTGTCATCATCCAGGTCTACTACTACAAGCTCGGCAAGCGTCGCGGCATAAAGCAGCGCGTATTCAAACGCACTCCTATACACGACAACTTCCGTACACAGCAGTCGCAGCTCGACCCCGAATGTCACTATCTCTTCACCAAGCCGAAGGGAGCCATCCACGAGTCGAAAATCACAATACGCTTCTGGATCACCACCATCATCCTGGCGGCACTGACCATCATAACTCTAAAGATAAGATAAGGCTAACGTAACAGTAAAGAAATGAAAAGAATCGTTATACTCGGAGCCGGCGAGAGCGGAGCCGGCGCAGCCGTCCTGGCAAAGAAGGAAGGTTTCGACGTGTTCGTCAGCGACATGTCAGCCATCAAGGACAAGTACAAGAAGCTGCTCGACGACCACGCCATCGAGTGGGAAGAAAAGCAGCACACGGAAGAGAAAATCCTCTCCGCCGACGAGATAATCAAGAGCCCCGGCATACCCAAGGAGGCTCCTATGGTGAAGAAAGCCATGGAGAAAGGCATACACATCATCAGCGAGATAGAGTTCGCAGGACGCTATACACGCTCGAAGATGATATGCATAACCGGATCGAACGGCAAGACCACCACCACGTCGCTTATCTACCATATCTTCAAGACAGCTGGTTACGACGCCGGACTGGCAGGCAATATCGGACGCTCACTGGCACTTCAGGTGGCAGAGGATCCGCACGAATACTACATCATAGAGCTTAGCTCGTTCCAGCTTGACAACATGTACGACTTCCATGCCGACATCGCCATCCTGCTGAACATCACACCTGACCACCTCGACCGCTACGACTTCTGCATGCAGAACTACGTGGACGCCAAGATGCGAATCATACAGAACCAGACACAGAGCGACTCATTCATCTACTGGAACGACGACCCCGTCATCAAGCGCGAGCTGGAGAAGTATGACATAAAAGCCATACAGTATCCCTTCTCTGAGCTGAAGGAGCACGGATCAATAGGATATATGGCTGACGGCGAGTACACCATCGAGAAGCCGACACCGTTCAACATGGAGCAGGAAGAGCTCTCGCTCACCGGCAAACATAACATCTACAACTCATTGGCAGCAGGTATTGCAGGCGACATCAGCGGCATCAAGAACTCCGTGATACGCCAAAGCCTCAGCGACTTCCCCGGTGTGGAGCACCGTCTGGAGAAGGTCTGCAAGGTGGGAGGCGTGCAGTATGTCAACGACTCGAAGGCGACAAACGTGGACGCTTGCTGGTATGCTCTCGACAGCATGAAGACACCGACCATCCTTATCTTGGGTGGAAAGGACAAAGGCAATGACTACAACGAGATAAAGGAACTCGTGAAGGAGAAGTGTAAGGCTCTCGTTTTCCTCGGAGCCGACAACAAGAAGCTGCACGACTTCTTCGACGGAATGGGCATCACCATCCGCGACACACACTCCATGAAGGACTGTGTGGAGGCTTGCCATGAACTTGCCGAACCCGGCGACACCGTGCTGCTCAGCCCCTGTTGCGCCAGCTTCGACCTCTTCAAGAACATGGAGGACCGCGGCGAACAGTTCAAGACGCTCGTGCGAAGCCTATAGACCCCACGTAAACCATAGCCATCACACAATAAGCCCGGACAATAACAATATATGAGCAATACAATAGGCAACCTATTCAAAGGCGATAAGGGAATATGGATGGTGTTCTTCTTCCTTTGCATCGTCAGCATCGTGGAGGTATACTCTGCCTCTACAATGCTTACATACAAAGGAGGAAGCTACATTGCACCGATTCTGAAGCACATCTTCCTACTCGGCTTGGGACTGACAGCAATGGTGGTGACCGCCAATATCAACTGCGGATACTTCAAAGTCCTGACGCCATTCATGCTGTTTGGCGCCATACTCCTCCTTGCCGTCGTATTCTTCATCGGTTCAGCCACCAATGGTGCGCAACGATGGATAAATATCGGCCCTATACAGTTTCAGCCATCTGAGATAGCGAAAGGCGCATTGATACTGTCAACGGCACAGATTCTCAGTTCACTGCAGACTGAAAAAGGAGCTGATCCCAGAGCCTTTAGGTATATTTTGTGGGCCAGCGCAGGAATAATACCTCTGATTATGTCGGAGAACCTGTCTACAGCCGCACTTCTGAGCGCTGTCATACTGATGATGATGTTCATCGGACGCGTTCCGATGAAGCAGATAGGCAAACTCCTTGGCACAGTGGTCATATTGGGAGCCTTCATGCTCTCGATGATTATGGTATTCGGCCATGCGGAGGAAAATCCAAAGGCAGACAAGCAGAACCTCACCGAACTGGTGCAGAAAGAAAACAAGGAGAAGAAGGAAAAGACCATCATGGGGAGCGTATTCCACCGCTTCGACACATGGAAAGGACGTATAGAAAAGTTCCTTGACGGCAAGGAACTTACGCCTAAGGATGTCGACCTCGACGACGATGCGCAGGAGTCGTACGCCAAGGTGGCGATAGCCACGTCCAACGTGGTGGGCAAAGGACCCGGCAACTCAGACCAATGCGACTTCATCTCGCAGGCGTTCTCCGACTTCATCTACGCCATCATCATCGAAGAAATGGGCATAGAAGGAGCGTTCGGCGTGGCGATGCTCTACATAATATTGCTGTTCCGAACCGGAAGAATTGCCAGCCGGTGCGAGTCAAGCTTCCCGGCGTTCCTCGCTATGGGACTGGCTCTGCTGCTCGTCACGCAGGCACTGTTTAATATGATGGTGGCTGTAGGATTGGCGCCCGTAACCGGACAGCCGCTACCACTGATCAGTAGGGGTGGAACATCCACCATCACCAACTGCATTTACATCGGTGTAATTCTGAGTATCAGCCGCTCCGCCAAGCGCAAACAAGAGCTGGTGGTGGAGCCAATGCCACAAAGCAGTGACGCTTCGGAAAGCAGCCCAATAAGCACCATAACCAATACCGACAACGCCAGCAAGACTGACAATGCCGGCGAATAAACATACGACATAAAAATAGCACAATAATAATCAGCGCAATACTGAGCTTTGTCAGAAAAAATGATTAATTTTGTGATTTGAAAGAAACTTGAGAAAATGGAAAAAGACATCAGAGTCATAGTCAGTGGCGGAGGAACAGGAGGACACATATTCCCTGCCGTCTCAATAGCAAACGCCATAAAGGCAAAACGTCCCAACGCAGAGATACTTTTCGTAGGAGCATTGGGCAGAATGGAGATGCAGCGCGTACCCGCCGCAGGATACAAGATAATAGGTCTGCCGGTAAGAGGTTTCAAGCGACCGCTGTGGTCGCCTGCCAATATCGGAGTGGCTCTCGACTTTCTCAAGAGCAAGCGCATGATAAGGAAGACCATCAAGGAGTTTGCTCCTGACGTGGTGGTGGGAGTAGGAGGATACGCCAGCGCAGCGACGCTCGACGCCGCAAGCAGCCTCGGAATACCAACGCTCATCCAGGAACAGAACTCATACGCTGGAGTGACCAACAAGCATCTCGCTGCCAAGGCAAAGAAGATTTGCGTGGCTTACGACGGCATGGACAGATTCTTCCCCGCAGACAAGATCATCAACACCGGCAACCCAGTGCGACAGAACCTCATCGAGACAACCATAACACGTGAGCAAGCCATCGAGTCGTTCGGACTGGATCCGCAGAAGAAGACCATCCTTCTCGTCGGAGGAAGCCTCGGAGCACGCACTGTCAACGAAAGCGTTCTGCAGCATCTCGACCTCGTTGAGAAGAGCGGAGTGCAGTTTATCTGGCAGACGGGCAAGTACTACAGCGCCGCTGTGGCTGACCGCCTCAAGGACCACAAGAAGCTGCCGATGCTGAAAGTGTGCGACTTTATCAGCGATATGGGAGCCGCATACAAGGCTGCCGACCTCGTCATCAGCCGCGCCGGAGCCAGCTCCATCAGCGAGTTCTGCCTCATAGGCAAGCCCGTTGTGCTCGTACCGTCGCCCAATGTGGCTGAAGACCATCAGACAAAGAACGCCATGGCTCTCGTAAACAAGAACGCCGCACTCTATGTCCGCGACGCCGACGCGCCCCAGACACTCCTACAGCTCGCCGTAGACACCGTCAAGGACGACGAGCAACTGGCACAACTGTCAGAGAACATCAAGAAACTCGGAAAGCCGAACTCTGCCGACGTCATCGCCGAAGAGGTTCTGAAGCTTGCAGGAAAATAAAAAAAACAAAGAAGAAAATGGAATTCAAAGATATCAAGTCAGTATATTTCGTGGGAGCAGGTGGCATCGGAATGAGCGCCATAGCACGTTACTTCATCCGCAAGGGAGTGGTTGTAGCTGGATACGACAAGACACCTTCAGCCCTGACACACCAGCTTGAGCGCGAGGGAATGCTCATCCACTATGAAGAGAACGTCAACGAGATTCCGCACGCATGCCGCGACCCGAAATCCTGCCTCGTAGTCTACACACCGGCGATACCCGCCGAACACAAGGAACTGCAGTTCTTCCGCAACGGAGGATTCGAGATCGAGAAGCGAGCCCAGGTGCTCGGTACGCTCACACTCGCACACCACGGACTATGCGTGGCTGGCACACACGGCAAGACATCCACTTCCACAATGTGTGCACACATCATGCACCAAAGCCACATCGACTGCAACGCCTTCCTTGGAGGAATATCCAAGAACTACGGCACAAACTACATTCTTTCTGATCAAAGTGACTATGTAGTGATAGAAGCAGACGAGTTTGACCGCTCATTCCATTGGCTGCGTCCATGGATGACCGTCATCACTGCCACAGACCCTGACCATCTCGACATCTACGGCACCAAGGAAGCCTACCTCGAGAGCTTCCGCCACTACACCACACTCATCCAGCCGGGCGGCGCACTCATCATCCACCGCGACCTGGAGATGAAGCAGGACGTGCAGGAAGGCGTAAAGGTTTACGACTACAGCCGCGACGAGGGCGACTTCCATGCCGAGAACATCGTCATCGAGAACGGAGAGATAACATTCGACTTCGTTTCGCCCATCGAGACAGTCAAGGGCGTTGAGCTCGGGCAGCCCGTTCCCATCAACATCGAAAACGCCGTGGCTGCCATGGCAATGGCACAGCTCGCCGGATGTAACGCCGAAGAACTGAAGTACGGCATGAAGACATACCGCGGAGTGGAGAGACGCTTCGACTTCAAAATAAAGAACGACAAGCACGTGCTCCTCTCTGACTATGCCCACCACCCGAAGGAGATTTATCAGAGCGCCAAGAGCATACGCGAACTCTATCGCAACCGTCATATCACAGCAATCTTCCAGCCGCACCTCTATACCCGCACTCGCGACTTCTATAAGGACTTCGCAGATGCGCTCAGCCAGCTGGACGAGGTGATCCTCTGCGACATCTATCCCGCTCGTGAGCAGCCAATACCGGGCGTAACGTCGCAGCTGATTTACGACAATCTCAAGCCGGGCGTAGAGAAGAGCATGATACACAAGGAAGACGTGCTCGACCTCGTGAAGAACCGCGACTTCGACGTGCTCGTAATACTCGGAGCCGGTGACCTCGACAACTACGTTCCGCAGATAGCAAAGATAATAGAGGCTAAAGGCTAACAGAACAAAAGACATCAATATCCACAATCACAAGAAAGACGTAAAGTGAAAAAGAACTGGAGCAAAATACTCTTCATCGCCAGCGATGTAATACTCGCCGTTTACCTGCTCTTCGCGTTTACAACCGTAAGCAAGAAGAGCAGCGCTACGACGGTATGCTCCAAGGTGGACATACGTATAGCTGATGAAATGACCAACGGCTTCCTCGACGCCGCCACCGTGAAGCACAATCTGCAGAAAGCGGGATGCTACCCCGTCATCAACAAACCCCTGACGGACGTAAACACACGAAGCATCGAGGAAGCGCTCATGCTGCGCACACCCTTCGTCAAGACAGCGGAATGCTATAAGACGGAGGGCGGCAACGTATATATCACCGTCACTCAACGAATGCCCGTGATAAGGATAAAGGCGGAGAACGGGGACGACTATTACGTGGACGACAACGACCGCGTGATGAAAAGCTCCAGCTACACCTCTGACCTCATCATCGCCACGGGAAACATCAACAGACAGTACGCCACACGCTATCTCTCGCCGCTCGGAAAGGTGATAATGGGCAACGAGCTCTGGAAGAACATCATCGAGCAGGTGAACATCCTGCCGGACAGAAGCGTAGAAATAGTGCCGCGTGTCGGCGACCATATCGTGTGTCTCGGACCGCTGCCTGCTTACAAAGGGAAGAACGGCGAGAAGGAGATACAGGAATTCATGGCACGAAAGATGGGACGACTCGTCAAGTTCTACAAGTACGGACTGAACAACGTGGGATGGAACAAGTACTCGTACATCGACATCCAATTCGACAACCAGATAATCTGTCGGAAGCGAGATGCCGCCCTGCACGCCAGCTCCACCCCTGCCCCACCCGTCGCAAACAATGAGCCAGCTGCGCTCTCGGAAGGAGAGAACACGGCTGCACCAGCCGCAGCCGACAGTCAGACTGATTCAGGGAAGAAGACTGACGAAAAGAAAGAAAAGGCTGACAGCAACACTAGAACAAATAAGGCTGAAAGCAAGAAGGCTTCCAAGGCTGAAGGCAAAAAGACATCTGACAAGGAAAGCAAGAATACTTCAAAGAAGGAAAGCAAGAAAGCTTCCAAGAAGGAAAGCAAGAAGCAGTAAGACGCCATTGGCAGCTGATGCCTAAGACAAAGAATCAAGTAACCGGAATACAAACAAACAACAATACATAAGAAACGTATGGCAAAGGAATTTATAGTAGCTATTGAGCTAGGGTCGTCGAAGATGACCGGAATTGCAGGGAGGAAAAACCCCGATGGCAGCATGACTATCCTTGCTGTTGCCAAAGAAGACTCCACCTCGTACATACGCAAAGGTGTTGTCTACAACATCGACAAGACAGCACAAGGACTCAGCAATATCATCTCCAAACTCAAGAATACACTACAAACTGACATAACACAAGTATACGTAGGCATAGGCGGACAGAGCATACATAGCATCAACAACTCCGTAATAAAGGATCTGCCCATCGACGCCATCATATCTCAGGATATGGTGAACGAGCTGATGGACAACAACCGCAACATGACCTACCCCGAATACGAGATACAAGACGCCGTAACAGAGGAATATAAGGTTGACTCGCAGTATCAGGACGATCCCGTGGGCATCCAGGCCAAGCACCTCGAAGGCAACTTCCTCAACATCGTATGGCGCCGCTCATTCTACCGCAACCTCAACAAGAGTCTGGAGAACGCAGGCATCACCATTGCGGAGATGTATATAGCACCGCTCGTAATGGCGGACAACGTGCTCTCGGAGGCAGAGAAGCGTGCCGGTTGCGTGCTCGTCGACCTCGGTGCGGAGACCACCACCATGTCCGTATACTATCGCAACAAGCTGCGCTACATAGCTGTCATCCCGCTCGGCGGAAACAACATCACAAAGGACCTCGAGTCGTTGCAGCTTGAGGAAAACGAGGCAGAAGCGCTCAAGACAAAGTACGGTTCGGCTTACACCGACCCCGCAACTATCGACCCCAACGAGGTTATCAACATCGACAGCACACGAAGCATCAAGCGCGTGCAGCTCGTTGACGTCATCGAAGCCCGTACACTCGAAATCATCGAGAACGTGCGCAACCTCATTCCGGCTGAATACGCTGACAAGCTCATCTGCGGCATCGTGCTTACCGGCGGCGGCAGCAACATGAAGAACATCGAGACTGCCTTCCGTAACGCCACCAATATGGAGAAGGTACGCGTGGCAAAGACCACAGCCATCAACATCAACTCGAAGGATTCGGTACGCGGCATAGCAGAGGACGGAACCATGAACACCATTCTCAGCCTCGTCTCTAAGGGAACAATGAACTGCGCAGGACGCGAGTTCAGCAACACTCTCTTCGGCGACGACCTCAACACCGCCACTACAACCTCAACCACGCAGACCACCACCGCTACAACCGGCACCGCCATCGACGCTGCAGCAATGGCTGCACAGAGAGCAGAGGCTGCACGCAAGGCGGAAGAGGAGAGAAAGCGCCTTGAGGAAGAGGAGAGAAAACGTCAGGAAGAAGAGGAAAGACTGAAGAAGGAGGAAAGCAAGAAGAAGCCGTCATTCTTCAAGAGAATGAAAGACTCGCTCACCAACTTCGGCAAGTCGCTCGTCGAGCCTGAGAACGACAACAACTAAAGACACATACACACTACATAACATAACGGAGACATTACCATGCCAGACAACAATACAAACACAATGGTGGACTTCGGAACACCAGAAAAAGAGAACACCATCATAAAGGCCATTGGCGTAGGTGGCGGTGGCGGCAACGCTGTCAACCACATGTACAAGCAGGGCATTCACGACGTCTCGTTCGTTCTCTGCAACACCGACAACCAGGCACTCAGCGACTCCAGCGTGCCCGTACTGCTGCAGCTCGGCGAAGAGGGACTCGGTGCTGGCAACAAGCCCGCCAAGGCACGTAAGGCTGCCGAGGACAGCATCGACGCCATCAAGGAAATGCTCAACGACGGCACCAAGATGGCTTTCATCACGGCAGGAATGGGTGGCGGAACCGGAACGGGTGCCGCACCTGTCATCGCACGAGTATCGAAGGAGATGGGCATCCTCACCGTAGGTATCGTCACCATACCGTTCCGCTTCGAGGGCAAGCGCAAGATAGACCAGGCGCTCGACGGCGTGGAGGAGATGGCGAAGAACGTGGACGCTCTGCTCGTCATCAACAACGAACGCCTCCGCAAGATCTATCCTGACCTCACCGTGCTCAGCGCCTTCGAGAAGGCTGACGACACGCTCAGCGTGGCTGCCAAGTCTATCGCAGAGATCATCACCAACCACGGTCTTATCAACCTCGACTTCAACGACGTCAAGACTGTGCTCAAGGACGGTGGCGTGGCCATTATGAGTACGGGCTACGGCGAGGGCGAAGGCCGTGTGAAGCAAGCCATTGAGGACGCTCTCAATTCACCGCTTCTCAACGACAACGACGTGTTCAACGCCAAGAAGATTCTGCTCAGCATCAACTTTGCCAAGCAGAGCAACAACGGTGAGGCACAGAACGAAGGTGGCTTGATGATGGAGGAGATGAACGAGGTGAACGACTTCATGGAACAGTTCGGCTCGGACTTCGAGATAAAATGGGGTATCGCGCTCGACCCGGAGCTTGGCAAGAAGGTGAAGGTAACTATTCTCGCCACCGGTTTCGGCATCAAGGACGTGCCCGAAATGGACACACACATCGCACGACACACTCAGGAGGAAGAGGAAAAGCAGACCGAGATAGACATCCGCAAGGACGGACGACGCGAACGCTACTACGGTACCGGCAACGACGGCGGCACCATCATCAAGCATCGTCCCCACATCTATCGCTTCCGTCCCGAAGAACTCGACAACGAGGAGGTTATCCTCACCGTTGAGTCAACCCCGACATACAAGCGCACGCTGCAGCAGGTAAACGAGCTTCGCCGCCGTATCAACGAGGGCAACAACGAGACTGTGGCAAGACAGAAGGAGGAGGACGACTCCGTACACGGCACCATTTCCTTCAAGTAAGCAACGGCTGTAGGGATAACAAGGCAACAATACATAAACAATAAACACACACACTATTATGGCACTCTTTGAAACTATAAGCGAAGACATCAAGGCAGCCATGAAGGCACGCGACAAGGTGCGCCTCGACACGCTGCGAAACATCAAGAAAGTATTCCTTGAAGCAAAGACAGCTCCGGGAGCCAACGACACCCTTGAGGACGCTGACGCCATGAAGATATTGCAGAAACTCGCCAAGCAAGGCCACGAAACAGCCGACACGTTCATCGCAGCAGGTCGTCAGGACCTCGCCGACGTGGAGCTGGCTCAGGCGAAGGTCATCGAGGAATATCTACCGAAACCTCTCACAGAGGCTGAGATTGAGGAGGTGGTCAAGGCGGTGATAGCCGAGACTGGAGCCTCAACGATGAAGGACATGGGACGCGTCATGGGCACTGCCTCAAAGAAAATGGCTGGCAAGGCTGACGGCAAGACCATCTCTGCAATAGTGAAGAAACTGCTTGCATAACATACCAAACAGACATAACGCTGCAATAACCACGTTATAGCAGACTTAAAACGAAAAAACAACCGCGGCATGGTAACGATGTTACCAAGTCGCGGTTGTTTTTTTATGCCATGCAAATATCGTACAAGCAGTAAAATCCTGTTACAAAATAAAAATTGATTCTAGAGGTCAGATTTGCTGTTTTTACGGTGTTATGATGTGCAAACAGCACCAATGCTTAACAATAGTGCCACTTTTATCATACAATAGTGCCACTATTAGAGTGTAAAAGTGGCACTATTGTATGATAAAAGTGGCACTATTGGAGTGTAAAAGTGGCGCTATTGCAGAGAAAAGAGGCTCATTTGCGAGTCTGATTTCATAACGCTTCGCCAGAAATCCGTATAACTCGCTGTGTATAAGCACATTGTTTCTAAACGCTCAAAACTCGAGAATTTCGCACCAAAGATTTTGTTGTGCGCCAAGCTCATAGTATTGAGCATCAGGAATGCAAATATTGTCTTCGTCAGAAACTAAAAGACCAGCATTTTACATCAGTTCTGCGGTTTAGTAGAGGTTGCCCTGCATCATTCTTGAGAGGAAGTCGAAGTTGTCATGGACAATCTTCTTTCCTGCCTCTTCGCCGCCCTCACAGTTGATGGTAGCCTCGGGCAGCATATCGTTGCCAACGAGATAGCGCACCATGTCGCCGTCCATTCCGAAGAGCTGAGCGAATGTATTGGTCTTCGCAAACTCTGCGTCGTAGTAAGGATTCTTATCGTCCTTGATAAACTTAGCCACCTCGGGATAGAAGCAGATGTTGAGGTCGCGCTCACGGACAAAGAGCGTAAAGGTGATGTTCTGTTCCTTCGGCAGCTGCAAGGTCTCCACTCGCTGTGCCGGCATCTTCACCGTATCCTTGAGGAACGACTTCATCTTGTCCGCGTTGGCGAAATAGAAGAGTGGCGATCCGCCGTTGTCTGCGATGAGATTCTCGCGCTCGTCCTTGCTCTGATTGCGCTGCGCTTCACGCGACTTGCGCTCCTCGTCGAAGGCTTTCGTGTCAGGCGCCCAAGAACTTTCGGTGCCGAGATAATAGCGGTCGCCATACTTAACGAAGAACGAGAGGACGGTCTTGCTGCTGTAGCAGTCGTCTGACGGCATACCCATGTCCTCGTCCGTTACGTGGAACTTCTTTCCTTCGAGCGTCTCCAGCGTGAATCCCTTGCCGTGTTCAGCCTCAACAATCTTGTAGAAGTCGAACGGCAGGTATTCCTGTTCCTTCACGCGGGCAGCCTCCTCCTTGGCTCCGTTATAGTCGAGCAGCATACCGAGCCATTCGTTCGGACGCAGAGCCAGCGGCTGCAGCTTGTTCTCGTATACAGCCACACACTCCGACACTCTCAGCGCCAGCTGCGGCGGGCAGTTCATGTTGCGTGAGAAGCGCATGCCCTGTTGCATGGTTATGTCAATGGCGTGCTCGTTGCAGGTGAGATAATTGGTGAAGAAGAACCACTTCTGAGCGTCGCGCTGCATGGTGAAGACGTTCTCGAAAGCGGGATGAGCGAAATATTCCTTCAGCTCCTCGTTTACGGGCATCTCCTCGAACTTACGGTCCATCAGTTCGCCCACCACCTCTGAGGCATACTCCACGGCAAGCGTGTCGGGCGAAACGATATATCCCGGCTCGGTGCGCGAGATGAAGAGCCAGATGAGGAATCGGATGTCCACGTTGTTAGGCTCGTCGCGATAATACTGCTTCTCGTCCACGTCGAAGAAAGGCAGGTAGCGGCCGTAGAGCTGGTGCATGCGCTCCGTGAACGAATACCACATACCCAGGTCAGAGAGCACGTCCTCGTAATACATCGTCAGCACGATGGCGAGTTCCTTGACGTTGCGTCCCTCAAATCCCTGTATATTCTGTTTTGCCAGCAGTTCGGCAAGTTCGGTGGCGAATCTGGCGTAAGTAGAGTCGGTCTGGCATTTCAAGCCAAGCGGATGACGGTTGGCAATGTCCAAAGCAGCAATTCTGATTGTTTTCATTTTCTATATAAGTTATAGGTTTATTTTTATTTCCTTATTTATATTATTAATGTATATATACGCACCTCACACGAACAGCGTGCGCAGCACTGGCAGCGACTTCATTTCGGGGAAGTCGGGCTGGTGCAGCCTGTAGTAGGTAAGGATGACGTCCAGTATGCGCCCGCGCTCCTGTCTGGAGATAGCCAGGAGGTGCATCGTGGCATAACTGAGACGCATCAGCAGCTTTATCTTTGATGCTTCATGGGGCGGAAGGAAGTCGGGGTGAGGGGGCGCATTGTCGACAAAACAGCCGCCGCGCATATCGAAACAGGCATCGTCCTGTGCGTCATACAGGTTGGGGAAGAAGCCCACGAAGCGCGTAAGGTGTAGCATGTAGACGATGTGGAAGTTGGCAAAGTCGCCCTGACAGGCATCCAACCATCTTATGCTGTTCTCCACGAAAGCGTAGAGACAGTCGTCGCGCTGCTCTGACCGCGTGGCGTAACTCGTAAACTCGGCAATGAAAAGCGCTATCGAGAGTTTCCTTGCGTCGAACGGAATCGACACGGCAGGGAAAGCCACGGTGGCTTCCTTGATGCGTCCCAAGCGACGTTGCGGGCGATGGTCGAAGCAGACTGACAGGATGGTCAGCGGCTGCAGCATCGGCGTCTTGCGCACGGAGCGCCTCGAACGTGTCACGGAGATGATGAAAGAGAGTCTTCCATACTCCTCTGTAAGCAAATCAGCGATGACTTGCGACTCACCGTATTTCAGCGTGTTAAGCACTATGGCGCGAGTGTTTACGAGCATTTTCAGTGTATTTTGGTCGATTTAAGGGCAAAATTACTGAAAAATGAATGATTTAACGAAAAATTTTGAAGGAAAATTTGTGTGTCCTAAAATAAAGTCGTACCTTTGCATCCGCAAAATTGAGGTCAATAATGGTCCCTTCGTCTATCGGTTAGGACGAGAGATTTTCATTCTCTAAAGAGGAGTTCGACTCTCCTAGGGACTACAATAAAAATAAAAAAGAAGAAATAACAAGATGGCAAATCACAAATCATCATTAAAGAGAATCCGTCAGGACAAGGCAAAGGCTTTGCACAACAGATACTATGCAAAGACTATGCGCAACGCTGTTCGCAAGTTGCGCGCAATGACTGATAAGGAAGAGGCTGTAAAGCTCTATCCTTCAGTTCAGAAGATGCTGGACAAGTTGGCTAAGACCAACATCATCCACAAGAACAAGGCTGCAAACTTGAAGTCAAGCTTGTGCCTGCATATCAGCAAGCTCGCCTAAGCCCGTCTGCTGACAAAAACATACTGAGGTCATGTTCCGCAAGGAATATGACCTCTTTTTTGTTTAAAGCTGAGAGTTTTTTAAGTTGAGAATTGAGAGTTGAGAGTTATGATTACCTTTTTAACTCTCAATTCTCAACTCACAACTCTTAACTCTCAATTCTCAACTCTCAACTCACAACTCTCCTCATCTGCTCAGATAGCCTTCTCCTTTTGCCGGTATCAGCCATTTTTCTATCTCGGGATAGCGCAGCCTGTATTCAGCTCCTGACGTGCCTCTTGCCGGACCAATCACTATCACCCATCCGTCAATGAACGCCACGTCGCCTACATAGAGAGCGTCAGGGGACGACACCTCCATCGGCAGGTCGCCGCGATACTGCCACATAAGGCGCTTTATCTGCTTCTCGTCGCAGCTGAACACCTCCTCCGGCGTTATCCTGTGGCCGTCTCGCTTAGAGAATGTAGCAACCGAACTGGCGATCCACGCCACCGAATCACGATCCGTCACCACCGCCTCGTAGCTTACGCACGTCGGATCCTCATAGAGCCACGTGATGTTTACCTCACGGTGTCCGTCACCCGTCTTTACGAAATCGGCAGCCACAGCGCCCAGCAAGCGTCCGAAATCGTCCGCAGACATGCCGCTCACGTCCTGCTCAGCCATCGTTCCATCCACCTCAAGTATCTCACCTATCCATTCCTTTGCAGCAGCCATGACCTCCCTGCCTCCACCGACAGGAAAGTCGACGGAAGCCTCATACCTGACGCTGCCCGAACCCTCGCGGCACGACAGCGGCACAACGTCGAAATAGTCGGCTGCGGCAACCGCCGGCATCGACATGACGAACTGTAACATAACAATCGAAAGCATTTTTCTATTCATACTGCAAAATTATGGATAATTTCTGAAATATCAGCATACAAACAGAAATTCAAAACGGCTAAATATTAACATTATAATTTCTGAAAATCACAAAAAATCAGTACCTTTGTAGTCTATAATACACAACATCAAAAATGGCAGAAACACAGAACGCCGGTAACAACTATTCGGCAAGCAACATCCAGGTCCTCGAAGGACTTGAGGCAGTGCGCAAGCGCCCTGCGATGTATATCGGAGACATCAGCGAAAAGGGTCTCCACCACCTCGTCAACGAGACCGTTGACAACTCCATCGACGAGGCGATGGCGGGCTATTGCACGGACATCGAAGTGACCATCAACGAGGACGAGTCGATAACCGTTCAGGACAACGGACGAGGCATCCCCGTGGACGAGCATAAGAAGCTGCACAAGTCGGCACTTGAAGTGGTAATGACCGTCCTCCACGCCGGAGGCAAGTTCGACAAGGGCTCTTACAAAGTCAGCGGAGGTCTGCACGGTGTGGGCGTGAGCTGCGTAAATGCGCTCTCCACTCACATGAAGTCGCAGGTGTTCCGTGACGGCAAAATCTATCAGCAGGAGTACGAGAAGGGCAAGCCGCTCTATCCCGTAAAGGTTGTAGGCGAGACCACACAGCGCGGTACACGCCAGCAGTTCTGGCCGGACCCCACCATCTTCACCACCACTCACTACCAGTGGGACATCGTGGCACGCCGCATGCGTGAGCTGGCTTTCCTTAACGCCGGCATCCGTATCACGCTCCGCGACATGCGCCCCGACGAGGAAGGCAAGACACGCGAGGAGGTATTCCACGCCAAGGACGGACTGAAGGAGTTTGTGCGTTACGTAGACCGTCACCGCACCCACCTCTTCGACGACGTCATCTATCTCAAGACAGAGAAGCAGGGCATACCCATCGAAGTGGCTGTCATGTATAACAACGATTACTCGGAGAACATCCATTCTTACGTTAACAACATCAACACCATAGAGGGCGGTACGCACCTCACCGGCTTCCGCGCCGCTCTCACACGTACGCTCAAGGCTTACGCAGACGCTGACCCTGCCATCTCAAAGCAGATCGAAAAGGCTAAGATTGAGATTGCAGGCGAGGACTTCCGCGAGGGACTCACCGCTGTTATCTCCATCAAGGTGGCTGAACCGCAGTTCGAGGGACAAACCAAGACCAAGCTCGGCAACAGCGAAGTGGCTGGAGCCGTGCAGCAGGCAGTGGGCGAGGCTCTCAGCAACTACCTGGAGGAGAACCCGAAGGAGGCAAAGATGATCTGCGAGAAGGTCATCTTAGCTGCCACAGCACGTATCGCAGCACGCAAGGCACGTGAGAGCGTGCAGCGTAAGAACCCGATGACGGGTGGCGGTCTGCCCGGCAAGCTTGCCGACTGCTCCAACCGTGACCCCAGCAAGTGCGAGATATTCATCGTCGAGGGTGACTCCGCCGGCGGATCTGCAAAGCAGGGACGCGACCGTTACACTCAGGCCATCCTCCCGCTGCGAGGCAAAATCCTCAACGTGGAGAAGGTGATGTGGCACAAGGTGTTCGAGTCTGAATCGGTAATGAACATCATCCAGAGCATCGGCGTACGCTTCGGCGTTGACGGCGAGGAGGACAAGGAGGCCAACATCGACAAGCTCCGCTACGACAAGATTATCATCATGACCGATGCCGATGTCGATGGTTCGCACATCGACACGCTCATCATGACTCTCTTCTATCGCTTCATGCCGAAGGTAATCCAGGACGGACACCTCTATATCGCCAACCCGCCGCTCTACCAGTGCTCTTACAAGAACAAGGTGAAGCAGTACTGCTACACGGAGCAGGAGCGCCAGGCGTTCCTCGACACCTACGGCAACGGCAGCGATGACGGCAAGGCCATCCACACACAGCGCTATAAAGGTCTGGGTGAGATGAACCCTGAGCAGCTTTGGGAGACCACTATGGACCCCGCAACACGCCGACTCAAGCAGGTTACCATCGACAATGCCGCCGAGGCAGACGAGATTTTCTCAATGCTTATGGGCGACGATGTGGAGCCACGCCGCAAGTTCATCGAGGAACACGCCACATACGCCAACATTGACGCATAAAGATTAATACATACAAACATCAAGGGCTTGCACCATGTGACTCTATTGCTGACTCACGGTGCAAGCCCTTTTCGCTTTCACACTTTCATACAAATGCAGCGCATTCTCCTTCTTCTTATCATCGTCTTCTCTGCCATCACAGCCTCAGCGCAACCCTTCGGTGGACGCTGGATGACCGCTGGCGGCGCAAACGGCACGGACTGCCTTTGGTTCCGACGCACTTTCATCGCCAAGGAATGCCCTTATCGCGCCGCTGTGACCATAGCAGCCGACTGCCGTTATGTTCTTTACGTCAACGGCAGGAACGTCTCTACGGCGCTCTATACGCCCTCTGACAGACGAATGCCGTCCTGCTCCACCTACGACGTGACACGTTTCCTGCGCCCCGACACCAACATTGTGGCTGTCCGGACCAGCCCTTCGCTGCTTCGCCGTGAGGCTGCCTCGCTTGCAGTGAGCTTCTTCGGCAGCGACATTATGGGCGAACGGTTCGCTTGGAGCACTGAGGAAGGATGGATGTCTTGCCACGCCGGCAGATGGATGACGGAGGAAGGAGAAACTATGGACGCCTCGGAGGACATCCCCCACCCTGCATACGGCGACATGGCGACAGCCCTTTGGCAGCCAGCCGTCCCCACGGAAGGCTATCCGTCAGCATCCGTACATGACAATGGAGTGACAGCGGAGAGCATCTTCGGCTACAGTCACCACTCGTACAACACGCTGACAGACAACGTTCAACGCGCTCACACTATTCTCCGCCCACGCTATTTCGACATCATAGACAGCCATTCCGTCTCGTACGATTTCGCCCCAGGATTCTTCGGCTTCGTACGTGTCACGCTGCGAGGATGCCGCCGTGGCGAACGCATAAGAATAGGCAACCTCCTTTACGTCTGCTCCGGCGAGATAGACGAGCAAGCCTTCGCCCGCTTCAATCCCGCATTCATGCGAAAGATAACCATCAGCGGCGACCGCCATTTCAAGCCAGAACAAGTGCAGGAAGTGGAGGGAATTTGCTTGTAAAAGCACTGCCTACCATAGCAGCCCAACCGCTAAACTGCAATTATTCCGTCTTTATGCTTTCCACCGGGTTTGCCGTTGCCACTCGCCACGACTGCACCACTACCGTCAGCACCACTACTGCCGATACAGCTACGAAGCTTATGGGGAAGAGCCACCAGTGTATTGGCGTGTGCTCGGCGAAGCTTTGCAGCCAGCTGTTGCTGAGCCACCAGCCTATCGGAGCCGCTATGACGAAGGCTACGACGAGGGGAACGGCGTAACGCAGAGCGAAGAGACTGACCACGGAGCCTACTGACGAACCCATTACCTTGCGGATGGCTATCTCCTTACGACGGTATTCGGTCTCGAACATTGTCAGAGAGAAGACGCCGATGACGGTTATGATGATGCAGATGATGGCGAAAAGCTTCACTTGCGAGATGAAGCGGAACTCTTCTATATAGGTCCACTGCAAGTCGTCGTCAAGGAAATCCATCTCATACTTCTGCGATCCGTCCAGCTTGTTCAGAACTTCGGCTATGCGATGCTTTGCCTCTATCTTATCCTGACCCTTCGCCACTCGTACGAACACCTGATTGCAGCGATCGCCCCACTGTTCCATATCGGGACCGAAGATGATGAACGCCACAGCCACATTGCTGTTGTCGCAGCGCATAGACTTGAGTTTGAAGTTGTTGCAGGTGCCAACAATGAGATAATTGCTCGTTGGTCCCCACTCGTTCTGACGACCTATGGAGTCGCCTACCGCCAGCCATTTGTATTGTTTCATGGCAGCCTCGTTGAGCACGTAGGCACCCGTCTTCATGTCCGCCTCGCGGAAGTCGCGACCTTCCGTAATCTTCAGCTGCATGGTGCGCAGATATTCATAGTCGCAAGGCAGCACCTGAAGCGTCATTTGATGCTCGTTAACGCCACGTCCCCAGCTCATATAACCATCACTTGTGCCGATGGCATTCTGCGCAAAACCGACGCTTTCCACGAACGGAAGCTTCTTCAGTTCGGCACGTATGGCATCCCTCTTAGCCTTCGCCTCCTGCGAAAGCCAAGCATAGAACACCTCGTTCTTGTTGAATCCGTAGTCGCTGTTGAAGATGTAGCTCGACTGGTTCGACATCACACCTATATATATAGCCAATGCGAAAGCCACGCAGAACTGTACCGCCATGATAGCCATACGCAGACGTCTGCCGCGCGGCGAGAGTCCGAACGATCCTTTCAGCACCATTGCCGGCGCGAACGACGTGCTGTAAAAGGCAGGAATCATTGCCGACAAGGCACCCACGACGAGAGCCGAAACAGCCATTGCCGCAGCCAGAACCATGTGTGAAGCGAAATGGATGTCGCCCGAAACCAGCTTCATGCAGGTCTCGCTGCGCTGGAAGGCAACAATAAGCAGAATGCCTATAACCAATCCCACGAAGGCAAAGACCACATTCTCCAATATCATCTTCATTCGCAAACTTCCTATAGAAGCTCCCATAACACGGCGGGTATTGATGCCACGCATGCGCATCGGCACCTCAGAAAGCGAGAAGTTTAGCAGATTGAGCATGGCAATGAACAGCACAAACACCGACGCAACGGTCAGGACATCCACCAAGCCACGATTGCCACGGTCTTTCGGACCTACGCCTGAGAAATATATGTCGTCCACGGGAGTGATGCGGATTTTCATGTTGACCTCCTTGTCAAACTTCTTCTCGTCCTTCTCGCTATAGCCGTTTTCTTTCATAAAGGCAAGTTTTATGGCACGCTCCACTTTCTTAGGGTTGGCACCTTTGTCGAGTAGCATATAGACATTAAAGCTCCATTCGCTCCACTCATTCATCACACTCTCGTTCTCGCATGTATACACGCCGTTTGGCAGGGTGCAGTTGTCGGGCATATCCTCGCTCACACCTACCACGGTAACGGTAGTTTTGGTTTCATTGTTATTTTCACCCTCAAACGTCTTGCCTACTGCGTTCGCCGTGCCGAAAATCTTCTCGGCTGTGCTTCGGTTTACAATAACATTATGTTTTCCATCTGCACATGTCTTGCTTGAGCCTGACAGCAGCTTGCCTGTGAAGAACTCTATGCCAGGCATGCCCATAGTTATCACAGGAACTGCTATGGTGCGGTTGCCCACCTTGACGTCTGAATCGTGTACATACGGACTGATATAGGTGACGTCCTTCACCTGCGGTATTTCCTTGAGTAATGTCACGAACGGGCGACAGACATTAGCTCCCCATACATCGCCAAAGTTGCCATATATCTCCAAGCGATACATGTGCTTGTAGTCGTGAATGTTATGGTTATACGTGCGGTTGTATATCACCTGCGTCATGAACAAATAGAACGTGGCTACGGCTACACCCAAGCCCAGGAGATTGAGCAGAGTGGCTACGCGGTAGCGACGAAACATGTATAATAAGCTTTTCATACGCTATCCTCCTAAAGAATATTTTTATTCTCCACTACTTGTCCGTCGAACAAGTTGATAATTCTGTTTGCCATCTTGGCGTCGTGCTGCGAGTGGGTCACCATCACGATGGTGGTTCCTTCGGCGTTGAGCTGCGAGAGCAGTTCCATTACGGCGAGTCCGCTCTTCGAGTCGAGATTACCTGTCGGCTCGTCGGCGAGTATGAGCTTCGGCTTGCCCACCACGGCACGTGCTATAGCCACACGCTGCTGCTGACCGCCGGAGAGTTGCTGCGGATAATGCTTGGCACGCTGGCAGAGTCCCACCTTGCGCAGAATCTCAGTTACGCGTTCTCGGCGTTCCTTGGACGGTACATTGAGGTAACGTAGCTGCAGGTCTACGTTCTCCTCTACGGTAAGCTCGTCGATGAGATTGAAACTCTGGAAGACGAAGCCTATCCTGCCGCGACGATACTTCGTGCGTTCGCTCTCCTTCAGCTTGCCAACGGGTTCGCCGTCGAGCCAGTACTCGCCGCTGTTGGGATTGTCAAGGAGTCCGAGGATGTTGAGGAGCGTCGACTTGCCGCAACCGCTCGGTCCCATTATGGCGACAAACTCGCCGTCTTCCACGTTTATGCTAACACCGTTGAGAGCCACTGTCTCCACTTCTTCCGTGCGGAAGATCTTCGAAAGATTTTCTGTCTTTATCATGATTATTACTATTTTAAAATTAATACTTCATTGTCCTTGAATGCTTCGTAGCCGCTGGTTATTACCTTTTCGCCAGGCTCCAAGCCCTCGGTCACCTCATAATACTGCGGGTTCTGGCGGGCTATGCTTATTTTGCGGCGGTACGCCTTCTTGCCCGAACGGTCGAGCACGTATATCCAGTTGCCGCCGGTGGTCTGGAAGAAGGTGCCGCGGGGGATTAGCGTTGCCTGCGACGACTTGCCGAGAGCCAGCTCCACGTAGTAAGTCTGACCGCTGCGCATCTGTGCTGGACGCGAGCTAACGAAGACGAAGTCGGTGCGGAACGATCCGTCGCGCACCTCAGGATAAACCTTGCGGACACGCAACTGATATTGCTTGCCGTCGCGCGTGATGGTGGCGATGAGTCCCGGACGCACACGGTCGATGTAGTGCTCGTCTATCTTCGCCTCTATCTTGAAGTCGCTGAGATCGTTTATCTGTCCGATGTTCTGACCAGCCTGTATGTTCAGACCAAGCTCCACGTCCAGCAGTCCCAACTCGCCGTCGATGGCAGACCGCACCTCCAGCTTGTTCTTGCGCTCACGAACGAGCAGCACGTTCTTGCACATATTCTGAAGATTGTCCTCCATCTGCGCCATCTGGACGTGACGATAGACGCTGTCCTGCTTCAGTCGCTGACCTATAAGACGCTGCTTGCGCTGAGCGAGATTATAGTCCTCGCGGCTCTGAAGATAAACCTCCTTGCTTATCAGCTTCTCCTTGTACAGGCGCGAGTTCTGCTGAAAGGCACGCAGCTTGCGATTGCAGTCCATGTCGAGCGTGGCTTCCTCCGTGCGGTTGTTGAGCCTGTCCTGCTGCATGGTCACCTGCGTGTTGCGCAGCAGGTTCTGCTTTTCGGCAAGTTCAGCCTCAGCATTGAGAATCTGCAGGTCCAGATTGCTGTTGCTCAGTCGCAATATCACGTCGCCTTTCTTCACGCGAGTGCCTTCCTCAACAACCTTTTCTCTCACGATGCCTCCCTCTTCAGGCGATATCTGCACCACCTGGATGGGCACCACCTGTCCGTTAAGACGCACATAGTCGTCAAACTTGCCACGTGTGACATCGCTCACCGTGACGTCAGCTCTCTCTACGGTCATCGTGCTCGCCGTGCTGCCGAACACTATCCACGTGAGCAGCGCCACCACTGCCACCGCCGCCGCAATATACAAAGCATAACGGCGAATGAATGATTTCTTTTCTATAGGTCGGTCCATAATTTTTCTCCTTTATAATATGCTAATAGCTTTTTGTTATAAGCCATTGTCAGCTGGCTCTGCAACAGCCTTACCCTACTCTGCAGCAGCGTCACAGCTGCCGTCTTAACGTCTATGGATGATGCCAAGCCTTCCTCATACTTGCGTGTGGTGAGGCGTGAGGCGATGCTGTCCGCCTCCACCTGTTCCTGCATCTTCTCCACCTCCTTCGTGCTGTTCGCCACGTCCGAGGCAGCCTCAACAATGATGCGCCGCAGTTCAGACTGCTCGTACGCGAGGTTCTCCTGCGCCTGAACGAGAGCCGTCTTGCGTCGGCGTATCGTGGAATACGAGGCGAGGCGGTCGAACAGCGGAATAGAGAGCGACAGCCCTACGTACTCGCCGGCGTTGTTGCGGAACTGGGAAGAAAAAGAAGCGTGTCCGCCCTTATCCATATTGCGGAAGAAAGAAGTGGACACGCCACCAGAGAGAGAGATTGTCGGAAGTAATGCTCCGCGTGCTGCACGCAGACTGTAGCGTGCCGCCTCCACATTCTGCTGCGCCATAAAGATGCGCGGATTGTCTGTGGCGGCGAAAGCGGATATCTGTGAAGCGTCCTCGGCTGTGAGGATTTCGTCATCGAAGGACGGTTGTATGACGGCGAGAGCGGAGTCAACGGGTAATCCCATCAGTTGCTTCAGCGCCAAACGTGCCTTGGTGGTCTGACTCTGCATGTGCGCCAACTCGTATTCGTCAGCGGCAAGCGTGGCACGCATCTGCGCCACATCGGCATCGCTCTTCTGCCCCACCTCAGCCATCACACTGGTCTGACGGAGCAGTTCACGGCTCTCGTCGCGCTTCTTGGCGGTCTGGCTGACAGCGCCTTCGCAATACACGAGGTCCATGTAAGCCTTATAGACCTTCAGCGCCACATCGTCCTTCTCTGCCCTTACGCCGCTGCGACCCATTGCCTCGTTAGCCTTGGCAAGCCGCAGATTGTTGTATCGCTGCAAGCCGTCGAACACCACGAGCGACGCCTGCAAACCGTAACCGTTGTATAATGTACTTACATCAGTGTAGGTATTGGTGGACGGGTCGATGGCACGACCGAAATTCATCTGTCCGTCCACGGAGCCGTAGACGCTCGGCAGGAACGCGCCGATGGCCTGTGTCTTCGCCGCACGGCTGTCCTCAAGCGCGAACTGCTGCTGGCGCACGCCGTGACTGTGGTCGGCAGCATACTGCATGCAGCGCTCCACGGTCCAAGGCTCTGAAGCGGACAGCGGCAAGGCGGCAGCAATGACGTAAATAATAAGAAGTAGATGCTTCATCATGTCGTTTCTTTGTTTTTACGTTGCAAATTTAACGACTGGAAACGTACGACGTAATAATGAATCGGAAGAAAAACAAGAAACGAAAGCAAATCATACGAAAAGTGTATGAAAATCATACAATAGCGGTGCGTTGCACCGAATTTTGCCTTATCCATTAGGCAATAAAAAATGTGTATAATCGTTATGATATATAAATATACTGTATATATATCCATTTAAAACAAACCTCATAATATTATGACCACAGACAACCAGGGCATATACGATGCCCGTGAATTGGGTAAGCCCAAATTTGTAGTACTCGGCATCCAGCATCTGTTCGCCATGTTCGGTGCCACCATTCTCGTTCCCCTCATCACCGGACTGGACGTCAGCGCCACATTGCTCTTTGCGGGTATAGGCACGCTCATCTTCCATTTCGTCTCGCAGCTGAAGGTGCCAGCCTTCCTCGGTTCCAGCTTTGCGTTCCTCGGAGGCTATGCTTCCGTCAAGCAACTTTGCGTGGCGCAGGGACTGACGGACGAAGTGGCGCTCAACTATGCCTGCATCGGCGTGGCAGCCGCCTCTCTGCTCTACTTTGTCATGGCATTCCTCCTCAAGATGTTCGGCACGGAGAAGGTGATGCGCTTCTTCCCGCCAGTGGTGACCGGTCCGATGGTCATCGCCATCGGTCTGACGCTTTCAGGCTCCGCCATCAGCAACTGCCAGCAGAACTGGCTGCTCGCCATTACAGCCATCGTCATCGTCATCAGTACGTCTATCTGGGGCAAGGGCATCATAAAGATTGTCCCCATACTCCTCGGCGTGCTCGGCTCGTACGCCTTGGCTGCAGCGATGGGCGAGGTTGACTTCACGAAGCTGAGCGAAGCGGCATGGATAGGTCTGCCCATCGACATGGACCGCACAGCCATCTCCGTCTTCAAGGATCCCAACTTCGACCTTATCCTTACCTCCATCATCGCCATCTTCCCCATCGCCTTCGCCACCATCATGGAGCACATCGGCGACATGTGTGCCATTCAGAGCACCGTGGGCAAGAACTTCATAAAGGATCCGGGACTTCACCGCACGCTCTGCGGCGACGGACTTGCTACCTTCCTCGCCTCTCTCTTCGGTGCACCTGCCAACACCACGTACGGCGAAAACACGGGAGTGCTCAACCTCACCAAGGTGTTCGACCCTGCCGTTATCCGCCTCGCCGCCTGCTTCGCCATCCTGCTTAGCTTCTGCCCGAAGTTCGCTTGCCTCATCGGTCTGATGCCGGCTGCCACCATCGGCGGTGTGAGCCTCATCCTCTACGGTATGATTTCGGCTGTTGGTGTGCGCAACCTCGTTGAGACTTCCGTCGACTTCTCTTCATCGCGCAATGTCTTCGTCGCAGCTCTCATCATGGTGGTGTCCATCGGTGTGCAGTACGGCACGGACGGTGGCGTACAGATTGGCTCCGTCTCATTCTCAGGTTTAGCTCTCGCCGCCCTCGTAGGCATCTTCCTCAACGCCATCCTTCCTGACCAGCTCGGCATGAAAGTGAAGAGCTTTAACGGTAAGGAGAAGAAGCATAAAGCGGGCAGAACTGATTAGACACAATATTTGCATTTCTGATGCTCAATACTATGAGCTGAGCGCACGAAGAAATCTTTGGTGCGAAATTCTTGAGTTTTGAGCGTGCAGCGATAGTGCATTGACACACAGCTGATTATGCTGACGGGGAAAGAAGTGTGCAATGAATACAAGCATCATAGGGTTGCAATAGCGCCACTTTTGCACTCTAATAGTGCCACTTTTATCATACAATAGCGCCACTTTTACACTCTAATAGTGGCACTATTGGACTGTAAAAGTGGCGTTATTGTTAAGTATGGGTGCTGTTTGCACAGCGTAACACCATAAAAATAGCAATCCAGGACTCTATAATCAATTTTTATTTTGTAACAGCTTTTTACTCTTTGTACGATATTTGCATGGCATAGCCACGCACCCACGAACAACCAGCAGATTGATAATGAACTGCGGGTTCCGCGGAGCGGGACCTATATTATGAAACCCACTGCAAGCTGCGAAGCAGCGCAGCTGTGGGTACGTGAGATACTTCCACCCCATATAGTTCCCCAAAGGGGGACTGACGCATCCCGTATGATGTTGAGGAGAAAACCTGCAATAGTAGGCTGCGTGGCTACGGCGAGACGCCATAGCCTCCTAAGTTTGCCTTGTCTGCTGTAATTCAAAAATCCAAATTCAATATTTAGACAACTTAAACCTCACTCCCACGTTAAGATTGAAGTTCAGGGGCTTTTCCTTGTATATGGTCTGCAGCGCCGAACCGTCGTCGAAGTAATAGCTGAGGCCAGGCTCGGCGTAGATGCCGACATTGTCAATGATGTCAAACTGTATGCCTACTCCGGCGTTTACTGACATCTGCAGAGGCTTGCTGCTGATGTCTTGCGTGTTGGTGTATTTCATCGTATTGTTCTCAACATACCCCTCGTCCGTAGTTCCCGACACGCATTTCTCCGCCAGCACTCCCGCCGTGCCGTACAGCACCAACCATCTGAATGACGCCACCTTATAGCTTACGTTCACGGGGATGCCGACGTAATGCAGGCGTTGTTCTCCAATGTATTTGCTCTCCCTTGAGGCGTCCTTGATGTCCGACGAGAGGCGCGTATAGGTCAGTCCGCTGCTGATGCTCAGCCGGTCAGTCAGAGCGTAAGCCACGCTCAGCCCTATGCGTATGGGCAGATGATGATCATACTCCGTCTTTGTTTCTATGTCGCGGTTGATGGTGTTCATGTCCAGCATGGGCGAGTCCTTCGTGTCCGCAACTCCCGGAGATGAGAGCACAAGGTGGTCGCCGTAAGCGGTAGTGGTGCCCGATGCGCCCAGACCGCCCATTGCGCCCGTGCAGACGCTCCATCGTGACGGTGCGTCTTCATCCCCTCTTCTTTCCGTCATGTCGTTGAAAGCCAGGAGATTGTTGTCCGGTTTTTGGGGAAGCACATAGCTGTCCTCACGTTTCGCCGGCTTCGTCACCGTCTGCTTGTTCTCCTCCTTGCTGTTCTCCTCCTTGCTGCTAATCTCCTTAACGTCTGTCTCCATTGAGGCAGAAGCCAATGTCGGTTGCTCCGTAGAGGCATTAGCCAATTTAGGCTGCTCCGACAATAAATCGTCCGCAGAATGCGTGGCTTGATCAGCGCAGATGTCCGTAGGCTCGTTGCCGATGGGCTTCTGGCTGGAAGCAAGCATATTATGATGATTAGTTGTGTTTGTCGCTATATTAATATTGTCCTTCGTGTCATTGCCGAGGAAATTATAACCTATGACGAGCGCCACGCTTGCTGCGGCAGCCACACCAGCCACGCGCCACATTCTGAACTTGGCTGTACGTTGAGGCTTGTGCGTCAGCATAACACCATCATTCAGCTTCGGCATTCTCCGGCTGATACCTTCCCAGAGTCCCTCGGGCGCATCCTTCTCGTAGCTGCCCAAGCGGTCGTGTATGTCTTTTTGCCAATTTGTTTTCATTGTGTCTTAAACTGAATTGATGGTTCTATACTGTTTTATCTTTCTCGCCAACATCGCCTTCGCCTTAAACAGCTGCGACGCCGAAGTGTTCTCCTTGATGCCGAGCAGCGCGGCTATCTCCTTATGACTCTTGCCATCTATGACATAAAGATTGAACACCGTGCGATAGCCTTCCGGCAGTTCCCTCACAAAGCCGAACAATACGTCCGTCGGAATGTCTCCCGTATCAAGGTCGGAGTCAGGCACGTCCAGCAGCCGTTCGTCCATTTCGACGAAATTGAGTCGGCTGTCGGTGCGCAGGAACTTAAGAGTTTCGTTAAGCGTAATCCTCGCCATCCATCCCCTCAACGATCCCATGCCGCGATATTCAAAGTCGCCGATCAGCGTGAATATCTTAATGAACGCCTCCTGCAGCACGTCCTTTATGTCCTCGTCATTGGTAAGATAACGCGAGCATAGGGCAGACAGATAGCGCACGTGCAGCCTATAGAGCGACTCCGCGGCTGACGTGTCGCCCTTCTGCACTTTCCGCAGCAGGCGCTCCTCGCTATGTGTCTTGTTAAGGGTTATTCCGAACATTCTGATATTGGGTTGACATCCATAAAAACCACAAAGGTGGCAAATCTTGCCTGTGAAGCAAGAGAAAATAATAACGTCTGCAAAAATAGCGAATTATGAAGAAATATACAAGTAAAGGGAAAACTGCAATTTATAATCCCTTTACCTTCTGCGTGGCACCATCGGTCCGTGTCCGTTGTTCTTCATCACCAGCTCCTCAACAAGATGCTCTATCAAGTCGCCCAAGGGGAGTTCTACGGTCACTTTATTGGAAATCTTGAATGCAGGCGAAATGATGGGAACGGTCTCCATCTTGCGCTCGAACGGATTGTAGCGGCGCTCCACACCGAGATTCATGTAGAAACGGCGGTTGCCAACGGTCATATATCCGCCGTAACTTGTGGTAGGCACATACGGGAATGCTGCCATGCAGATAAACGGGTTGGAGTTGTAGTAAGTGCCGAAGACGGTCAGAGAAAGGTTCGGGCTGAAGCTGTAGGCTATCTGTCCAGACACGCCGTATTGCGAGGTGACGCGATCGTAATAGAGGTAGCGGTTGGCAGAGAGCATGCCCTGCACGGTCAGATCGCCAAGACTGTACTGCACGCCGCCACTCACTGACTGCACATCCATCAGTCCGATGTAGCTGCGATAGTTTCCTACGGCAGTAAAACTCAGATTCTTCGACACTTCCATCGACGTAGCCTCCGTATGGCTCGCATCATAACCGTAGGCAAGCGGCTGCTCTACAGCGAACGACATAGGCATAGGCGAAAGCATGACTGGCGTGGCAAGAACATCAGAAGACGCCATCGCCTTCATCATCAGAATGTCCGAATAGGAAGGCGTTATAGGCTGTGTCAGCCCCGACACTTCCTGCGCCGCAGCCCCCATCGTCATTGCCGACAAGAACATCAAAAAAGCCATCAGTTTCTTCATATCTCACTACGTTTTGTTGTCAGTCACAAAGATACAAAGAATTATTTGCTAAATCACAAAGAGTTTTGCTGATAATATGTTATTTTTGCAAATAAATGTAATACACCTAAAACCAACTATATATGAAAACCAGAGGACGCAATATCTGCGATACGCTTAAGGCTATCCGCAAGGAAATAGCGGATGCCAACGGAATTGAATATTCACCCGAGGAATGTCACTTCAAGGGCGAATGCAGGGGAACTTGCCCGAAATGCGAGCAGGAGGTGAAAGACCTGGAGTATGAGTTGAGACTCCGACAGATGGCTGGAACGGCTATCAAGGTGGCAGGCGTCGCTGCTGGAATAGTTGCCATGACTGCATGCTCGAACAGCAAGATACAAAGAACGGCTTCGGATAATGCCAAGCCAAGAGTGGAGAAGCCAGCGGAAGAGGAAAGTCCCAGACTGTTAGGGATTGCTCCATACCGTCAGCCGGAAGAAACAAGCAGCAAGATATTCGGTGCTGCCGAGGAGATGCCTTCATTTCCGGGTGGCGAGAAAGCATTGATGCAATACATCAAGGACAACACCTATTATCCGGAAGAGATGTGTGAAGGAGCAGCTCAAGGCAGAGTGATGGTCGGCTTCGTTATCAATGAGGACGGAAGCATTAGTGATGTAAAGGTATTGAGAAGCCTTACGCCTGAATTTGACGAGGTGGCTGTTAAGATTGTGAAAGGTATGCCGAAATGGAATCCCGGTAAACAGAACGGCAAAGCGGTGAAGACAAAATACACAGTACCCGTATCTTTCCGAACAGAATAAAATGACAACAGTTCCACTTATCTGCATCGACCGCCACCGCCTTACGATAGACGGTGAGGGGGTCACCACGCTCGTGGCGTTCCACGGGTGTCCTCTACATTGCAAGTACTGCCTCAATCCGCAATGCCTTGAAGCCGAAGACGTATGGAAGGAAACGGACGCGGAACTCCTGATGAAGGACGTGGAGATGGACAATCTCTACTTCCTCGCTACGGGAGGCGGCATCTGCTTCGGTGGAGGCGAACCGCTCTTGCGAAGCTCCTTCATCAAGGAATTTTGCGGGCAATGCCCGGAAGGATGGCAGTTTACGATGGAGACAAGTCTGAACGTGCCTCGCCGCCACTTGGAGGAAGTGGCTCCCTTCATCCATTCCTTCATCATCGACATAAAGGACATGAACCCCGCCATCTATCAAGCCTACACGGGCAAGAGCAACCAGCAAGTCATAGACAACCTCGTATGGCTCTCCACCCATGCCAAGCATAAAGACAAAATCATCATCCGTCTGCCGCTCATTCCTCAATTCAATACGCCGGAAGACCGGGAGCGCAGCAAGCAAGCATTAAAGCAAATGGGATTTGAGCGGTTTGACGAATTCGAGTATATTTGCAGACATTAGATGCAATTAGTGCATCAATGATGCACCAATTTGTGTCACAAAAATAAGACAATTAAGGGAGCAGGAAGGCTGAGGTCAGTCGTTCATCTCGCGGTCGAGCCGGTTGCGCCACAGATACTTGCGCGTTTCGTGTACGATGACGCCGTTCAGACCTATCAAGGACAGAAGATTAGGGATGGCCATGAGCGCATTCATGCAGTCGGCAATGTTCCACACAATAGTGAGATTGGCGACGCTGCCGACAAAAACGGCAACGATGTAGAGCATGCGGTAAGCGTGAGTCCAGCGCTTACCCTTGAGATATTCCATAGCACGCTCACCATAATAGCCCCAACCGAGAATGGTGCTGAAGGCGAAAGTGAGCAATCCGAAACTCAATATGAACGGACCGATGACGGGAATCTTCGAGAAAGCCATCTTCGTAAGCTCCGCACCATTGCTATAGTCGATGTCAGGATAGGCAATGATGCTGCTTACGATTACGAGTCCGGTGAGCGCACATATCACCACCGTGTCCCAGAAAGTGCCTGTGGAGGAAACCAAAGCCTGGCGTACCGGATTCTTGGTACGGGCAGCGGCAGCGACAATAGGAGCCGAACCAAGTCCAGACTCGTTGCTGAACAGTCCGCGTGCAATGCCGTAACGGGCAGCCATGATGACTGAGGCACCTGCAAAACCGCCACCTGCGGCTTGCGGCGAGAATGCCGAACAAACTATCAGCCTGAGCGCAGGCATCACATAACCGGCATTCACACACAATATAAATATACATCCCAGCACATAAAGCAATGCCATAAGCGGCACCAGCATGCTACAGACCTTCGAGACGCTTCGTACGCCACCGATGATAACAGCCGCCGAAAGAAGCATCAGCACGCCGCCACTCACCTCAGTATTGATGCCGTACGAGGCGTGCATTATCGTGGAAATGGCATTGGCCTGCACCGTACAGCCGATGCCGAAAGCAGCAATGGCTGTAAACACGGCAAACAACATTCCCATCTTACGCCATCCCAAGCCACGTTCCAGAGTATACATCGGACCACCAAGCATGCGTCCACTTTCAGACTTCACACGGTATTTTATAGCAAGCAACGCCTCGGAATACTTCGTCGAAATGCCGAACACGCCTGTAAGCCAGCACCAGAACACCGCTCCCGGACCGCCTAACGCCACCGCTGTGGCAACGCCAATGATGTTTCCGGTGCCGATGGTGGCGGCAAGGGCTGTGGCAAGCGCCCCGAACTGCGACACATCACCCTTCTGCGACTTGTCGCGCTGTACGGAAATACGGATGGCTGTGAACAGCTTACGTTGCGGGAAACGCAAGCGGACGGTAAGAAAAACGTGCGTACCAAGTAGCAGTACAATCATGGGCCAGCCCCAAAGAAACGAGCTTAGCGTGGCGAAAAAATCGTTGACGTTATCCATATCTAATGTGTATTCATTGTTATCCCGACGGCTTTCAATATGCTTCGGTTTGCCATAAAGCCATTGCAAAATGCTTTATAAAACGATGCAAAGGTAATAAAATATTTCTTAATGATGGTTCACACGTCACAATATTTGCATTGACAGACACAAACACATTCCATACCCCCAAACTCAAACAGTTTGGTTTACGCATTGTTTACGCAGAATTTAGGAAGTGAGCAGAACTTCCAACAATTCATTGGCAAGTTTGTTGTCTACCACTTTTATCACATTGTCCTCTTCTGTTGCATAGCCAAGAGTATTTACAGCGCCATACCATACGATGTCTTTGTCTAAGATAGTTGTGCACACGGAAACCTTGCGGAATTTTTCTGTTCCTTACAAGCTCTCACTGTATAACAATAAATCCAGACAATCAGGCACTTACGTTATGCGTGCATCCTCTATTGCAAGTAAAAACCGCATGTAAAACCTTGTAAGCGCTTGTAAATTTTAGCCATTTACAAGCGCCCAAGTCGATTTATTGCCAGCTATAGTGGTGTTGCTAATCTTTCCTTCCTTTCTAAGTTTGCGCAAGAGATTACTCAGAACTGTCTGGATGTCATCAACAAGAATATAGCCTTGAATGCCGACATTGAGAGACTGACAGATGACAGAAAGAAACTCATTGGCGATGAGTCCAAACTTCTTGAAGACCACCGAAAGGCGAATAAGGAAATCCTTACTCGCCATTTCTATGACATGTCTAATATGATGTCAAGAAATGAAGGTGTGTGGTTGTCAAATGGTTGGGTAAAGACTTTGCTTTGGATTTTCTTGCCGAGTTTCCTTTATACGATCATTTCGATTGCTTTTTGTCGTTTCGTATATAGACATGTAAAACGTAATAGAGATAAAAGAGCCTCGATGGGATATTCTTTCCACCGAGGCTTTTGTTACACTATTTCGTTCTTTGCCAAATAGTAATTGTCGTGTGTCCCATGTCTATTTCACTGTTGCTTTAACAAACTTCTTGCCAGCAGGATTCTTTGAATCTTTTTCGTAAAACTCGGAGTATTTGCCAGCAGGTAAATCTGTTAATACGTATGCATTACATTTTCTTCCTGCAATGACCTTGTCTGTTGCAGCTGTGTTAACAGCAGTTGCTATGAGACCGACTATAGCCCCAAAACCACCGCTACCACCATTTACGCTTGTGTCAACCTTGATATTGCCTTCGCGTGTGTAAAGTGTTTGCCCAGTCTTAGTAGAGCGAAGAATGTATTCAACATCAACCGTTAGTTTCCCACCAACGTTATTACGTTTCCAATTTTTGATAATTGTAAACATTGCTGCATCAGCGCCCAGTACCTTGCGGAATATGGAGAGGTCACCTTCCAAAAAGTTTTCTGCATCATATGCACTTTCTTGTTGGAACATCTCCATCGTTAAATACGGAGAAAAGACATAGTATCCTTTCTCACATAGAGGAAGGTACATGGTTGTGTAAAAATAGTCTTTTGCCTCTGCATGCGTAGTCTGGTTTATAGGAGGCATAATGGCGATTGTTACAGGCTTTTCTTCATACATAGCCGGATATTGTTCACCCATTGTTTTTGTCGAAGAACATGAGACAACAACAATTGCCGTTAGCACAAGCATTAATATCTGTTTCATTTTTCTAGCTGTTTAATGATTCGTGAAATATAAGTCTCAGATTCGGGATAAAGCTTCATCTCTTGCTTAAGATAATTCAAACCTTCTTCTTTCTTTCCGCCCATGTAAAGAGCGTACCCATATTCTGCATAAAGTCCTGGGGGAACTGTTCCACGCGAGCCTTTTTGTTTTTGGATGAGTTTAAGATATTGATCCATCATCTTCACCTTTAACTCATCTGTACGTTTTTTGTTATACTGGTATGTAGCATCCTCATAGTTGTACCATGAGTATAAGGGTTTGGTTGAGCTGCATGAGGCAAAAAGTCCAATTATAGCTCCTAATAGAATTATCTTTTTCATTATGGTAATATTATTTGTTTAACTTCTTGGGTTGATACGAATATCTTCTTTTGATAGATGTTTTTACCATTATAAGATACTGTTAAGTTTCTTGTTCCTACAGCAATGCCGTATTGAGAGCCACGTCTGTTTGCTTTCGAATTCTTAACGACTTTTGCGATAAATGGCATGTTATTATCAATTTTCACTGCAACATTTTTACCTGCATATTCATTCGAACTGACAAATAAAAGGTAAGCAATGTCTTCTTTTCCACTTTCTTGCGCAACTGGAAGATGGGCGCGACATCCAATCAGTAAGAGAGGTATGACGAATAATAGAGTTATTAATTTTTTCATTTCATTTGCTCAATTATATAATTATTCATTGTAGATTCATTAATGGGCTCTGAGGTATCCACACTAACAAACGAATATTCTGTTTCGGGAGTATCACCGCCAGTAGAAAGTATGGTAGCTGTACCAATCTGTTTGCCTGGGAGGTTTATCATTATTCCCGTCTGTGGATTCTTAACCTTTTTACCTTTTGTTTTGATGGCAAATTTCATACCTTCTTTAATACCTTGGCTTGCTCCTCCAGCTATAAGCGTACCATCGGCATCACTTGAAATGATGTATGTTTTCCAAGGACTATTTGTACATTTATTGATAATGTTTTCGACTAGTTGACCGATAGCCTCTGAAATAGCCTTATCGCTCAGCGTAGCATCAAAGCTTGCTGAACCTCCAACACCCATTGTTGTTTTCGTTGTAAGTTCTGCACTTCCTTTAGCTTCATCCGAATAAATGATTAGTCCTGAAGAAACATCAACTAAACGAATAGCAACAGCAGCTTCAACTGTTTGGGTCTTTTGTGAAGAGAAAACCCCATTCTTACCTGTGTTTTTTCTTCCAAATTCTGTTATGGAGCCAATAATCATGTAATCAGCACCAATAGTAGCAGAACCTCCACCATTCTTCTGGCATTCTTCTAAGAGTGTCGAAAGGTCACTACGTTCAAGAAGAATAAATTTTCCCGAAGAAGCTAGCTTTGTTGAAAGAATGTCCAAAGCTTGTTTTCCCATAGGATCGTTTTCCTTGTCGTAGAAAATGCCTTTAGCATATTGGGTCTCATTTGAAAAACGCCCAATTGCTACTTTACGCTTCAATACCATTCCATCATCTTGGACTTGGTTTGTAGGTGTTTCTACGATGACTGTCTTTCGTTGTGCTGATGCTAATTGTATTGACATCAACAGAGCAATCAATAAACAAAATTTTTTCATCGTTGTTGTTGTACAAATAAACCAACGACTCCCTGATTGGTCCGTTATTTCATTAAGTTTGCCATATACATATATAAAAGCGTGGAAACTGTATATACTAAAACAACAATGATTCGACTTGATTAATTTTGACGATAATACCTGCAAATAACTGATAATAAGGAAGGAAAGTGCAAAAACCAAATCATAAATAGATTTAAACGAATCATAGTTTATTGGGGATATGTGGGAACATTTACGGGAAAGATATTACCTTTGTGGCTGAAATAAAAAACATAGGAACATGAAGATTACCATCATCACAAAGGAATGCAAGACCAAAGACAAAGACGCTCCTGCAAAAGCCAATCTTTGTTTTCGACTCCGAGATAAGGGTGTTGACCTCAAAGTCCGTTCCGACATTGAGGTTATGCTTGACTATTGGGACAATGATGCACTTTCCTATCGAAGGACAAAGAAATTACCATCTGACGAGCAGAAGAAAGTCAAGGTTTTGGTGCAGACCATTACAACGGCTCTTAGCGAGCAGTATAACTCTGCGACTGCTGATGTTGCATGGATGAAGAATGTGATTGATGAATGTGTCAATTCAACTTCAAGGTCAACAGAGACATTGACTACAGTTGTTTCGAGAATGGAACAATACATTGCGGAACATCCCATGAGTCCGAAATCAGCACTCGTTTATAAACCAACAATCAAGAAGCTTCAACGCTATGAAGCCTACAAGAGGGAAATAGAGGGAAAGGAAGGCTTCACGCTCTATTGCGAGACAATCCGCCCCGAAGAGTATCTTGATTTTCGTGAGTATGTCATAAACGAATATATTCATTACAATGACTACCCAGAGTTTTATGAACAGTTCAACCTTTGCATGCACCCTCCCAAGCAGATGTCAAGCACACAGATTATAGGTATCATGCATCATCTGCGTATTGTTGGGCATTGGTGCATCAAGATGGGGTTTACAACAAATCGCTCATGCGATGCGTTCACTATTCCAGCAGCGGTACAAGGCACACCTTTTTATCTGACGATAGAAGAACGTGACAAGGTTTACAATGCAAACCTACATAACAAGCCAGAGTTAGAAGTGTATCGTGACTTGTTCATCTTCCAATCAATGGTGGGTTGTAGAGTCGGAGACCTGTTTTCTTTTACCAAAGACAATATAGTCGGTGACATATTGCAGTATCTTCCACACAAGACCATGCGCAAACGGTCGCAGACCGTGAGCGTCCCGCTTACCACAAAGGCTATGGAAATATTAAAACGTTACGATGGCAAGCAAGAAAAGCTTCTGCCGACAAAGCAAGTGTATCAATACAACGAGGGCATCCGTGCCGTGCTTCGAGAATGTGGCATTAACAGAATGGTTACTATCCTTGACACCGTCACAGGAAAGGAGGTTCAGAAGCCAATATGTGATGTCGCTACAAGCCACATGGCAAGACGCAACTTTATCGGCAACCTATACAAGAAAGTGAAAGACCCCGAGCTTGTGAGTTCCATGACAGGACATGTAAACGGAAGCAGAGCTTTCGCCAGATACAGAGAGATTGATGAGGAAACGAAAGTAAATCTTGTCAACCTCATCAACTAACGTTTATACAATCTACCAGTTATACCTCATTATATATAGAGTAGCATGAAAGTAACAGCATTCATCCGAGAAACCTCGGCAAAGAACAACATAACCGACCAGGCGCACGTTTATTTCCGTGTGCGTGACGGAAAGACTGACATCAAAGCTGTCAGCGAGTTATCCATCAATCCTAATCATTGGAGCGCGGAACGGCAGGGTTACAAGACACGTGTGGCTCTTGTAGCGGAAGCAAAGCGCACGGCATTCGACAAAGCCGTGCAGGACATGACGGCGCTTATATCCGCACAATATTATCATGGAGCGGACAGCCGTTGGCTAAAAGGTGTTATTGAGGAGTTTCATCATCCAAACATCAACATCCGCCAAGGCAGAAAAGGTGACGAATACAGCCTTGTGTATCAATGCCAACAGTATGCCGAGAACCATCCAATGGAAAAGGAATCCATAAGGCATCATGAGCATAACGTACGTAAGCTGCAGCACTTCGAGCGTTTCCAAAGGGAAATCATGCGTAGACGAGGTTACACCATGCGACTTGATGCCATAACAGCCGGTGACTTGCGTGAGTTTCATAAATATCTGGTAAACGAGGCTGAATATTATGAACATTACCCTCAAATCTTCGATGACATAGAGGAGCGTTTCAAACCACGCCAACTAACGGAAAATTCCATCAATACTATATTCAGAAGAATACGCACGGTTGTGAACTGGTGTTTGAAGCATAATATCACGACAAACGACCCTTTCGCCACCTTTGAGATGCCTAAGGTGCTGGACAGCCCTCCATTCTATCTGACACTTGAAGAGCGTGACAAAGTCTACTATGCCGACCTCAGTAACGAAACACCATCCACACAAGTATATCGTGACATATTCATGTTTCATTGTCTCATCGGTTGCCGTGTGGGAGACCTTGAAAAGATGACACGTGCCAACATCGTTGATGGTGCTGTGGAATACATTGCTGAAAAGACAAAGAACCACAAGCCACGCACCATCCGAGTACCGCTCAATGATAAGGCGAAAGCGATTCTCGCTAAATATGCAGACCTTGAAACGAGGTTGTTGCCAAAGATAAATCAGAACATATACAACCGTCAGATTAAGAAAATTCTAAAACTGCTCGGCATTGACCGCATGGTGACTGTTATTGACAACAAGACTCGTGAGCCTATACAGAAACCAATCTGCGATATTGCGACAAGCCACACTGCAAGAAAGACGTTCATAGGCAACCTATACAAGAAGGTGAAAGATCCAAATCTTGTTGCATCTCTTTCGGGACACACAGATGGCAGTCGAGCTTTTGCACGTTATAGAGAAATCGACAACGAGATGAAACGCGAGCTGGTGAAATTGATAGACTGACCTATTGCGAGTTTGCCAAAATTGCGTTTCAAAAACGGTTATTAAATAAAAACGTTGGCGTTTAGAAGAAAATACTATACCTTTGCAGACGAACAAGAACCAAAAATATAATAAAAAGGTTTCAAAAATATGGTACAGACATCAAGCCAAAGCACTGTAAATAAGATAGAAATGAGGCTTAGAGGGAAAGGACGTGGTTCGATAGTTTTTCAACAAGACTATGCAGACTGCGGAACACCATCAGCCGTGAAGTCAACATTCCATCGGATGTACACCGACGGAATGTTGGTGCGTCTGGCTCATGGTATCTATTATTACCCCAAAGAGGACAAGGAATATGGACTTGGCTTTATCTATCCGTCTGTTGAAGACATTGCCCAGGCTATAGTCAAACGAGACAAGGCTAAGATTGTACCTATGGGAGCATATGCCTTGAATCGTCTCGGATTGTCCACACAGATGCCCATGAATGTCGTGTTCCTGACCAACGGCGCACCACGTAGGATAAAGATCGGAAACGGGCGTGGCATCCTGTTCAAGCATTCTTCTTCGGGCAAGAACTTTGCCTATAAATCAGAGCTGATGATGCTTGTTGTAACAGCCATGCGCACCATAGGCGAGAACAAAATAACCGACGAGGAACGCAACGTGCTTGTCGAGCACGCAAAGAATGTAAACGACAACGATTTCAACCATGATATAAAACTTGCCCCTGCATGGGTGCGCAAAATACTAATTGTACGATGAAATTCATAGACATACCAGAAGATAGACAACGTGAAGCTATCAATACCGTGGCATTGCAGACCGGATTACCGCCGTCAAGTATCGAAAAGGACTGGTGGGTAACGCAGGTGTTGAAAGTCCTTCATACTTTGCCATATGCAGAACATATTGCTTTCAAAGGAGGTACAAGTCTCAGCAAATGCTGGAACTTGATTGCCAGATTCTCCGAAGACGTGGATATTGCACTCAGCCGAGAATTCCTTGGCTTTAGCGGTGAATTATCGAAAACTCAAATCAGCGACAGACTACGTCGCACCGCCTGTTCTTTCGTAAGAGAGAAGATGCAGCATGATGTAAGGAAAGCTTTAGTGGATTTGGGCATACGGGCAGATGCCTTTAGTGTGGATGTTATAATCACACCAGTTACGACAACAGACCCAGAGGTGATAACTATAACCTATCATAGTTTGTATGAAGTATCACCATATATCAAGAATACGGTAAAGATAGAAATCAGCGGCAGATCGATGATAGAGCCTATTGAGAAAAAAGCAATCAACGCTGCTATTGACGCCCATTTCAGCAAAGCTCCATTTGCAGAAAAGCCATTTGAGGTGAACGCTGTCATTCCAGAGCGTACATTCCTTGAAAAGGTTTTCCTGCTGCATGAAGAGTTCAGGAAGAATGAGGTAAGAGTGGAGCGTATGTCTCGCCATATATATGATTTGGCAATGATGATGGATTCTGAAGGTAATATTGCATATCGTGCAATCCACAACGAAGCCCTGTATAAGGCGGTACTTGAACATCGCAGAAAGTTCATCGGACTTAAGGGCTTCAACTATGATGAGCTATATCCTGCCACATTATGTATCGTGCCCAACGAGGATATTGCAAGACTATGGCAAGATGACTATAAATTCATGTGTGAGCACATGATTTTCGGACAGGTGCCTTCTTTTGATGAACTGATAAGCAAGTTGTCAACGCTCAACGAGCAAATTAGACAGTTAAATTACCGAAAGGCATGAACATAAACGAACTCGGCGAGGATCTTGAACAGCAGTTCGGCAAGCCTCGCAACATAACAGAAGAGAACGTTAGGTTCATGCTTTCGCTCATAAAGGAAGAATTTGATGGAACGAAAGTGAACGAAAATATCGAAAAGCCAAGTCTTGAAGCCTTCGGCATGACCATTCTTGCTGTTATGTCATACCAAACTACGCCTTGGGAAGAATTGGCAAAGAAACCTTCAATCCGCAAGACACTCAAATATATTGCCATTAGAGGAAACTGCCATTATGACGAGATGGAGGCATTGACCAAGGAACTGATACGGAAGCACTTTGATGGCATTACCCAAAAGATGGTATTAGGGTTCTTGAAGATTATTCGTGGGGTGTCGAATGAAGAACGTCCGACCAAACTTATTGAATATACTCCATTCGCAGCCCAATACTATGCTATCCAGTACGGACTTCACCAGCTTATCAGAGGTGAACATCCAGATGATGCAGCCGTCATTATCCATTGTGCAATAGAGGACGGCATATTGTTCCCAACAATTCCTCGCAGTCTGCTGGTCGATGAGTTCAACCTGAAGAAAAGTAGTTTCGACAAGTATTTCAGCAAGTATCATATAAACCTGAAATACGAGTCCGATGCCGTCAAGAAACAGGTTGAGGAGAAAATCAAATATCACAGAAGGTCTTTACGAAATGCCATAGGCTACAATGTCACCAATGAAAATAAAGTGCACTTCTACGACCGCAAATTAGGACGCAAGAACTTCCTTTCTATGATTATTGCATATTGTCGCAGCATATTTCGTTTCTGACAATCTGCTACCATTTACAATCCTTAGTCAAACGTAAAACAGCATTTGGCTAAGGATTTTTGATGTTGTCACGTTAATTCCATTAACAAAGAGTAGTCAATAGTAGTCGCATCCTAATGCCTATTCAAATCTCATCGAGAGCCGTCAAAAGCCATATACCTTTGCACCGTCAATCCGACAAATCAGCGGATTGACGGTGTTTCTTTTTTATCACGCTGCGAGAAAGAGCATCCTGGTTTACGAGCAAGACAGCGTATGTATAACGAATATCAAAAGAAAAAATATGGTTGACATCATGTCATTGACAAAGATGGGAGGCCAGGTTGCACTAACCGTTACTCCTGAAGACCTTCACCATTTTGCAAATGCTCTCTTGGCGCAGTCACGCAAGGAATGGGAGGAACAAGCTGCGTCTGTTCGCAAGGAAGAATCAGAGGAAACCTTTCTTACGACAGAGGAGGTTTGCAAAATTTTCAATGTATGTCCTGCTACTCTATGGCAGTGGCATCGCACAGGCTACTTGCAGCACATCAAGTTTGGCAACAAGAACATGTACCCTGCCTCGGCAGTCAAAGCCATTACACACGCTCGCTCCATGAACGAAACAGTTGTAGGCTATTGCAAACGGAAGAGTAAAGTGGACAAGAACTTGCCTAATGCTTACGACAACGATAGTAAAGAGAGCGTATGACGTATATCGAATACATGAACCAGCTTTGGCGTTCTGCTTTGTTGTCGCCAATGCCAGCGAGTGAGATAGCCTTGTTTGCCTATCTTGTGAACGAGAGCAACAAGCGGTATTGGAAAATGCCGTTTGCGTGCTCCACAACAAGAACATGTGAAGACTTGCGCCTATCAAGGCAAACTGTCATCACGGCACGGAAGCATCTAGCCGAGCGCAAACTTATCGCTTTTACAGAAGGCAAATCCCGCCATCTACCATCCAATTACACACTGCTTGAATGGACAGATAACTTGACAGTAGGCTTGACGGATAACTTGACGCATGGTTTGACACAGGACTTGACACATATTAAAGATAAAGACAAACACCAAAGCAAAGATTCTTTTATAAAGGGAAGGTGTGAGATTTTTGACAGTAAAAACGGAGGTGTATATGGAAATAGCAAACGAAAAGAAAATCGCAGGACTTGTCCAGTTCCTGCGGAAGGGACGGACTATGACGGGGCGTTTTAGACTGCCTATGTTGGAGGAGCAGGCATACGAATATCTTCTGGCAGCATATATCATGGAAGTACAGCTTCGCTATCGCAGGTTTATCTATAATGGTTTTGTTGAAGAGCAACTCAAACAGGTAGCCAATTGCCTGACTGCAAACACTGCAAAATTCGGAATCGTTTTATGTGGCGGATGCGGCAACGGCAAGACCACTATGCTCAAGGCATTGCAGAACCTTGTCAGACGATTGGAAATCCTCAAACCGAACCTATCGCCTAATGCTGGACATAGTTCTGATAACTACTATAGTTTTACCATTGTCAATGCCATGCAGATTGTGCAAATCCGCAAGACGGACTATAATAAGTTTTGCAGATTGGCGGAAGCTGATATATTAGGTATAGACGATATTGGTACTGAACCTGCTGAAGTGCAGGACTACGGCAATTTCATTTATCCCATCAAGGAACTCTTGGCTATGCGGTATGACGCTCAACTGTTCACGGTCTTCACCACAAACCTTGAGCCCAAGGAAATCCGTCAGCGATATGGTGACCGAATTGCCGACCGACTCAACGAGATGATGACAAAGGTGGTCTATCGTAATCCAACCTACCGGACAGAAAACGCACAGATGGCGGACAGTCAAGGATAGAGGCAGTCTTTCGTGAGGGAGCCGACTTTTTGCAAAAGTCCATGAACATAATAGGGACTTTTAGATTCACCTGCTGACGCTGTTCACTTAAAAAGTCCTTCTATTATGCTCAGGCTCCGCCCGAGACCTGCTGCCATTATACCGAGTTACGCCTTTTACAATGTACAACAAGACAGAAATACAATATGCAAAGCAACATACCACGTGCCGCTATCCATGTCGGCAAAGACAAGAAATCATTCTCCGCCCAAGTAGGTAACGAGGCGGAGCGCAGAGGTTGGGACGAGAATGTCTATCGGTTGAAGAATGCCGACAAGGAGAAGAACAACCATTATAATTTCTCTCGCAAGAATCTCAATTTTGAGATAGTCAAGGATGGAAAGATTGTCCCTCTTGGTTCCAATCCCATTCCACTCCATGAGCGCATTCAGATGAGTCTTGATGAATTGGGGTTCAAACCATATATGGATGCCAAGCATCTTGACCAAGTTTCAAAGAACAGTCCGAACTGCACTGTCGGCATGATATTCAGTGGCGACCACGACGTGCTGTACAACCTCGCTTTTGGCAACCAAAGGATAGACACTGCCAATCCTGATGCAGATCATAGCCACATCGTATTGCAACAAGGCATTTATAAATGGGCAAAGGACACCTACGACTTTGCCTGTCGAAAATGGGGCGAGGAGAATATTATCAGTTTCGCAGTCCATTGTGACGAAACAAGCATCCATGCCCATGTGCAGACTATTCCTGTGGAGAAAGTCAAGAAACGTGGACGCATTGGTAGCAAGTATGTCAACAAGAACAATCCCGACATAGTGCTTTCAACTAAGGAATGGAGAGCATTACCCAAAGAGGAGCGAAACAACTACACCAAGCATACTGCCTCAAAGGATTATGTTGAGCGTGTGTCTTATGCCAAGGTGTGGGGAGAGACGAGAAAAGCAAAGTCGGAATATCTCTCGCAACTTCATACAGACTATCACAATGAGGTTGGCCGCAAGTATGGTCTTGCACGCGGCATCCCTTACAATGAATTGTCCGAGGAGGAAAAGCGAGGACGAAGGCATAAGAACAAAATCGTTCTTGAAGCCGAGCGACAGGCGAAAGCTGCTCTTGACAAGGTGGAGAAATACGCTGTGCTTGCCACTATTGACAAGCAAGAGCTTACATTCCCTCTTCTAAACATCAAGACACCAGTTCAAGAGGCAATGGATGCCGTTAAGAAAGAACTTGCCATTCCTATTCCTGCACTTATCGGACAAAAGACTTGGCGAGAGGAACGGACAACAAACATCAATGATGCTATCAAGGCTCTTGTCGTTGCCATCAACGCTGAACGTGACAAGCAGAATAATGGTATACGAGCATCTGTCAACAAAACTTACACTTACTATATGCAGAATCTCAACAAACTGATTGTAGAGAACAAGGCATTGCAGAATGAGAATGAAGCACTAAAGGCCGAAATTATGGAGGTGAAACAACGCATATCGCAACTTGACGAGAACGCAGTCAGACGAGTAACCGCTCAAAAGGATGCCGTTATTGAAAGGCTCAATACCCAATTAGCTTCAAAAAACGAAGACATTACAAAACTCAAGACTGATTACAATACTCTATGGGAGAAATACAAAATCTTGGTTATTCAATGGAACGACTTAACAAAGCAGCCAGAAATAATTGAAGCTGTTAAACGTGTGGAAGAACGCAAGGAACAAGAAGCGGAGGCAAAACGTGAGAAACAGGCAAGACAAGACAGATACCAAGGTGTACTTGACCGATTCATTAGTGAAGGTAATGAACAGCTTAAAGCCTTTTCGCAATCAAGCAGAATAGATTTCGATGAAAAAGAAGCCAAAGCAATCTATTATGGTATTATGGCTACTGCTACAAAATCCAACATTGCGCTTTGCTCTCCACAAGGAACAAAGTTTGCCGTTGAAAGATTTCTCGCGAGCATGGAATGGAATGGTTGTGGCAACTATCGGAGAGAATGTGTCGCACACTGGACAAAACTCTTTGCTACCGATGAGGTTGTTTATACCGAACCCATCATTCAGAACTTCCTTTCGTTCATTGATTACATGTCGTGCAGCGCAGATACATACGTTTCACTCGGTGGCTCCAATGGTTGTGCTGACCAACTTACGAATTGGGACGGAACACAGAAGTTGGGATTAGGAGCACCACCAAAAAAGAAGTCACAAGGTTTATCCAGATAATGACAATGAGAGGCGATTTGTAGCGTTGGTTACTGCAAATCGCCTCAAATTATAGAAATGCGATGCCAAAATAAAGATTTCCAGTTATTTATTCTTTCGTCTGAATAAGATTTACTACTTTTGTGGTCAATAATTGACAATTCTATCAAAAGAAAGTCTATTGGTTTAATCTAACCTCTGAGCAATAACATTGGAAGATAACACCAAACAGCCTTTAACGGCTGACGCTTCATTGTATAATGGGCAGCCTACCGACACAGGCTTATCGTGTCCAAGTGCAAGACTTACCTCTTGTACGCCCTCCATCTCAAAGAACAAAGGTGGGGTGTCGGTAGAAAATGTGCCTATTGGAAGCAATGCCAGTAACACAAAATATTCAAATATGAGAGAAGAATTCGAGAGCATAAGCAAATTGTATCATTACACGAAATTTGATACAGCCATTAAAATATTGGAATCCCACAGTCTTAGATTTGGAAGTTTATGTGACATGAATGACATTCATGAAAATAACAAACTTTCCTATGTTGATTTATCAGGGAATTCTATTCAACATTTGTCATCTGACATATTGGAAACAATAAAAAATGAGATGGCCAAATATCGTCAAATTAGCCTTACCATTGATGATATGGAACAAAACAAATTGGGATTTGACCTCCATCAAATGTGGGGGCTATATGCAGATAAAGGTAAAGGTGTCTGCCTTGTATTTGATAAAGATACTTTATGTAACAATCTTGATAAAGATGTTCAACATATAAATGTGTCATACGATAAAGCTGTAGAGTCGTTTTATATAGCAAAGCCCAATGACTCTCAAAGTATTCAGTATGACATACAGAAGCAAATAAAAAAAATATTCTTTCACAAGCGCAACGAATGGGAGCATGAACAAGAGTATAGGTTTATTAAGCGCTGTCCCAACCTTGAAAAAGAGGAATATGTAGATTATGGTGAAGCCTTAAAATATATCATCTTGAATTCTGTAATCGAAGATACTGACAGCGTTAAATTTAAAAAAAATGTAGAGAAACTGAATAAACATACACAAAGAGTTCCACTACTGGTATATGGTAATGGATTGCTTGATTATTCTCTTATTGATATAAAGCACACAGAAACGATATGGAATTCTTCCAATGGATATGATATTCTCATTCCTGGAGAGAATTGTGAGATAGATGTTTGACGTTTCAAAAAAAGAAATGATACGAGTTCAATATTAAAAATATTAGAAGAAGATATTCAATGCTTCGTCTATTGCGATTTTGAGCAAGTTAGCGAAGCTATTCCCGATTCCATATTTAGATTGCATATATTGTGTAATAATCATGAAGATAACTCACTTTTATGAAAACGAGTCTTAAAACTATTCTGAATACCGGAAGCTACAAATACTGCTACGAAAATGGTAAGTTCACATTCTATGACAATAGAATTAGTGATATTACAATGGGAAATTACAATTATAGTCTGTATACTGCCATCAGGCAGGAACATATCGTCATATTAGATTTATCAATGTGCCCTAATGTACCAAAAGTAATTAGCGGTTTCCCACATGTTACAGAGATTATAATGCCAACATTAACGGATAATATTCCGTCCATTGCCAACTGCCCTAAATTGGAAAAGGTAACATTTGACCCTTCTACCATAAAAATATTAAAAGAGAAATCATTTGATGGGTGGCCACCTATCAAACAGATTTCTTTTGGAGAAGATTTTGAATATATGGAATCCTTTTGTATAAGCCCAAATGCCCAAATAGAAAGTTTGGACTTTTCACTATGCAAATATATGCATTTAAAAAATCATGCTTTTCAACGAAGCAAGATTAAAAGTATAAGCTTACCTAATCATGTAACAAATCTGCCCGAGTATGTTTTTTGCGATTGTCCTAATCTTGCTTCCATATTAGCAATTGGTGTCATCAAAATAGGTTTCGGCGCATTAAGAGACTGCTACTCTTTAGAGCATTTAAAGTTTGCAAAAGAATTCCAAGCAGATAATATAGACAAGTTTTTGGTTGACGATGATTATGAGACTTTAAGATGTGGAATCGAAATAGGCAAAGATGATATATATTCGTACATATGGTGCCTAACTAACTTTAGGTTTTATTATACAGAGCGTTTAAGTGATGAATGGTCAAATAGAATCTTCAGTTTTAATCACATGAACCAACGCTGTTTTGCCATGTTTTTCGGTGATATTCACATTTATAGCAATTATAAAGACCATTATGCTTCGAATATATCTGAGGGTTTTCTTAAAACCTCAAGCCGTTACACAAAAATAACCCACAATGGTATATATGTTGGATCTGAAGATTTGCAAAAGAATGCAATTAAATACTATTATGAAGTTGACAAAAGGTTAAAGACAGACATCAGAGATGTAATAAAACAAATTGAAGAAGAAGTTGATAAGTTAGACATTAACAGTATTATTGACTCATACGAAACGACTATATCGGAATGGACAAAAACAAAAATTGGAGATGATGACACATTCTATTCTGAAACACATAGATATTCATATTATTCTGATGCATATTTAGAAACCATATTACCTAGTTACCATAGCGAATACAAAGATTCTGGATATACCACAAACTGGCCTTGGACATCAAAGAAAGAAATAAACGAAATGCACTTGGAAGATAGTAGAATCAGAGAAATGGCCAGAAAGTCATATTCAAAAGAAGCTCATATAACCTATCTTATAAAAGAATATATTCAGTATATAGCTAATAAATCTGCGGAAGTAGAACATTATTTACACATTGGACGAGCAAAAGAAGTCTTTGAACAATATACTTATCTTCATGGTAAAGAGCGTGTGTCAGAGTTGAACAGAGTCATTATTATATAAAAACAGAATTATGAAGTGTGATTGTTTGTATAATGAGATATCAACAACATAGGGTGTTCAATAAATACGAAAAGTCATTTCTTAATTAGTGCAATTCTTAACAGAACATCGCGAATATGAATGGTATATATAGAAGCTGTGCATCTTTATAAGATACATACAAAGCCTAATTAGAAAAGGATTGATAGCATACGATGACTATTCAATTGCAATGTTTAATAAATAAAAATAAAAGAAGAAAAATGAATCTGATAAGAACGTATGACACAAATGAAGATGTTTTGGTGGTAAGGAAGTCAGACTATCAGAATAACAATATCGGCGATGAATATTTTATTGTTCCCAAAGACGAATGGTTTTGTGAAGATGATGGACTCAAAAGTTTTCATTTATTCCTAACCAAGTTTTATGGAAACAGAGTATCCTTATTTTTGACAAGTGAAGGGAATCCTGTTATTTTCAGAGAACTACCATTATCACGAAGACGTGATTATATTGAGATATAAATATTACTGAAACAGAATGAAGTATTGATTATGCTCGAACAAGAACTACAACAATATCTCCTTCGTGAATATCCTCAGGAGAATGCGCGATGTGAGTGGAAGGAATTTAAGAATCTGAAGAACTCGTTCTGTGGGGATGAGAAGGGCGATGTCATTTCCTACGTGTCGGCTATCGCCAACATGGAGGGAGGACATCTTGTGATTGGTGTTAAAGACAAGACACTTGAAATAGTCGGTACCGACATTTCAAGGCTTACATTTAATGGCCAATCAGCAAACACGCAGTCGGCAACGTTCAAACTTACAGAACAATGCACTTATCTGTCATCGGAAGGTCTAAGCATAGAGGAATTTGTAACTGATGATACAAACAAGCGAATATGGATAATACATATTCCGAAGCATCAGCCTCGTCGTCCTGTACTTGCCCACAAGAAGGCATGGCAACGGATAGAGGATTCTTTGGTAGAACTGACGCAGGAAAGAATGGCTGTCATACTTGAAGAGCCAATCTATACCGCCAAAGACTGGTCGGCAGAGATTGTGTCAGATGCTACTATAGATGATTTGGATGAAGTGGCTATCGCTAAGGCTAGCATGATGTTCAAGAAAGTACATAGTCGCATACCTGCTGAAGAAGTGAATAGTTGGAGCGTTCAGACGTTCCTCGGTAAATGTGGATTGATAAGGGATGGTAGCATCACTCGTGCTGCCATCATATTGCTGGGCAAATACGAATCGGCATTCAAACTGCGTCCAGCCGTTGCGCAAGTCACTTGGACACGACGAGACGCGAGACAAGATGTAGTGGACTATGAACATTTCACAGTTCCATTCATATTGACAGTGGATGAAATCCTCTCAAAGATAGAAAATCTTACGTTGCGTGAGATGCCTGGCGGTACGTTGTTCCCTGATACGATGAAGCAGTATGATGACTACACCATTCGTGAGGCATTGCACAACTGCATTGCCCATCAGGATTACACACTTCTGCAACGCATCAACTTTGTGGAAAATCCAGGCTACTTGTATTACTCCAACGCAGGAACATTTATCCCTGGCACATTGGAGAATGCTTTGAGAAACGAAGAACCGCAGACTCATTTCCGCAATGAATGTCTGTGTAGAGCTATGGTTGACTTCAACATGATCGATACCGTAAGCCGTGGTATCAAGAAGATGTTCAACGAGCAATGGCGCAGACACTTCCCCATGCCTGATTATGAGATTGATCAAGCAAAGAAGAAAGTCGTAGTACGCATTTATGGCAACGAAATCAACAAGCGATACACAGATTTGCTGAAGACAAATGACACACTCTCTCTATGGGATTGCATCTCGCTTGATGCAGTGCAGAAAGGAAGAACCATTCATGAGGATGTAGCGCAAGACTTGCTCAGACGTGGACTTATAGATGGTGAGCCTCCACATTACAGCATTTCCCTAAGTGTCGCAAAAGACACGCACCAGCTGCCTTCTTACACTAAGACAAAGGGTTTAGACAAGGAGAAACTGCGCCAAATGGTTCTTCAATTTCTCAGTAATGCAGGTGAGGAAGGTGCCAAAAGGGATAGCATCTACGAATATTTGAAGGATGTGCTTCCTCAGAATAAGACGGAAGAGCAACAGATACGCATGCTTGGAGACTTGCTAAAAAGTATGAGCAAAGAGAATACAATAAAGGCAGAAGGGCGAACATGGTATATAGTGTCTCAATTATAGCGAACATATCAGATTATAGCGAATTATGACGGATTTATAGCGGATTCGTCATAATTATAGCGAAATAGTCGTAGTAAATCCGTCATAATTCACACATATCCGTCGAAATCCAACGGATTTTACAGCGGAAGCGACCGATTAGAACAAAATCAGACCGATAAACCGACAATTTCGGTCAAATTAAAATTGCAAAAGATATGTTGTTCGGAAAGAAACGCAGTAGGTTCGGAAAGAAGTTCGGAAACAAAGAACTTGATATTAGACATTATAAAACATGACCCACATATAACAGCCGCAGAAATCGCAATGCAATTGAATATGTCTTCACGAGGAGTTGAGAAGCAAATACGTAAACTTCGTGAATTAGGCAAAATTAAACGAACAGGTGGTAGATTTGGAGGCTATTGGGAAATTGTAATATTAGACAAAGAATAAAACGGATATGTTATTAGGAAACAAGATAAGGTCTCTTAGAGACGAACAAGGAATATTGCAGCGTCAAGTGGCTGCATACTTAGAAATAGACACACCCATGTTCAGCAAGATTGAACGCGGGGACAGACGAGCAAAAAGATGCCAAGTAATTCAAATGGCAACATACTTCAAAGTGGACGAAAAGGAAATGCTAACTCTTTGGCTTGCTGATAAAATTCTAAGTGATTTGGAGGATGAAGATGAATTGAAACTTTCTGCCATTGAAACAGCAAAAGCGGAGTTAATGGATGTTAATCGCTAATTTGCATCAAGCAATTCATTTTCTGATGTAAACAACGCAAGACTGATTTCTTGCAGACAACGGGAACTTTATGGTATCATTTACGCTTGATGCCGTAAAGTTTCTTTTGATTTACAGATACTTACAAAAAACATACTGGTTCAAACGTGGAGCCAGTCCTGTTACTCGTTCCACTTGTTAAGGCCTTCGCATTGCCCGGATTGTCGAAACGAGCAACGTTGAAAGCCCCACGTTAGTGTAAGTATATAATTCACCCTCAATGACAACGAGCGGCAGAGCCGTCCGAAGCCAATGAGGGCTGTATACAATACACCCCATGAGGCGTTTCCGTTGCTTTGTTTTTGACAATCCATAGAGTTTGCGAAGTTCTAACAAGTCAAAACCAAAGCGTACAGTTACGCCTTATTATATGTATATGTCTGCCCTACCTCTGCCCGTCGGGGCTTTCGGTATGAGTATGGACATCGCAAAGGTAAGGCTTTTGCATGACAATGTATCATGTTTCGATGAAAAATTTATTGGAATAAGCAAATTCTTCAATAGCTCATTAAAACAAGACACGATATAACATCTTATGGAATGATGGGGAGTTTCATAAAATATCACAGCGTAAACACACCTAACTCAAACAGTTTGTTTACGCAGAAACCAAAAACAGCGGCCTACGCCGAAGCGTAAGTCGCTGTAATAGAAGCGTGGACCAGCCTGGGCTTGAACCAGGGACCTCCAGATTATGAGTCTGTTGCTCTCTGCGGCACACGAAAGCTGCGCTTTTGTGTGCAACCAACTGAGCTACAAATCCTTATAGCTATGCCGTTGACCATGAATAAACTCTAAGCGAGAAACAATTAGTCAACAATCAGTCAACAACTGCTCTCTAAGCAATGCAAGTAGTTTTTTGAATAGACTTGCATCTTTCGTTAGTTTCTTGAAGTAAGGGTGAACTTTGATGTATAGGTTTCCTTGCTTTCGGAAATCATAGTTTGCTTATCGTAGTTCCAATCTTGATATTTATAAGTGAATGTCATTTCATTCCCTTTAATGGTAACAGTACCAACCCAACGGTCTAAATCGCTTTCCATAACAGTAAGGTTGTTGCCACTTAAAAGCCATTTGCAACCCTCCTCAGAATGCCAATCTGATTCAGTTGGATTATTGATGTTGCCACTTCCTGTGTCAAAGCCATTCCCCCAATAGTCTATGAAACATTTGTTGTTCTGTATAAATTTTATCTTTAGTCCTTCTCTAAGTCCATCGCCTCCTTGTGTTGCGCTATGTTCCTCATAAGGAGTTGTAGAGGTACATTTCCAAGTGCCTAAAAGATTAGCCGTTGCCTGCTGTTCTTCACTGTCGTTATTGTCATCGCTTGAACAAGCAATAATATTAACGCTCATAATAATGGCTAACAGTGCCATCCCTAATAGTCTTAATGTCTTCATTCTTTTCTATCTTTAAGTTGTGAATAAAAATTGTCCTTTTAATTGTAGCGTTTCCAAGTCCAAATATCACTTTCATCCTCTGCGTTAGTGAGTACGATTTTTGAATTGGAAAAAGACGTAACAATCCATTTGTCGGTGTCGGAATAGCTTTCAGTCTTGTTGCCATTCTCGTAATATCCTGTAGTCTTGATGGTGATTGTGTTGTTGCTGTAAACCCAACTAAATGAATAGCCTGTTTTTGTATTGCTATTATAAGAATTAGAGTTCTCAAACATAAAGCCTGTACCATCTTTAGAAATGCTAATAATGTCGTTGTCTCCATCTTGTGACCAAGCTCCATTGGTGATAATGGAAACAAAATTGTCCTTTTCTGTTTCATCATTGTCATCATTTGAACAAGCCATAAAGCTAACACTAATTACTACGGCTAAAATTGCCATTCCGATAAATCTTAATGTCTTCATAACATTTTGCGTTGTCCCTCATCCCCCATTGGAACACTAAGTTTATAAATGCAAAAAGCGTGAGGACTGTATCTTGCTTATCCTACCATCAGGCTTCTCGCATTGCCTACACAAATGGATAAGCAACAGTCGCTCACGCAAAGCGAGTATATAGTTACCCCTTTCGGGATAGTATATATCCGTAGCGTGAGCGTTGTTGCAGCCCGACCCTTTTGTGTATTCAAATTTTGCGAGAATTTGATGGTAAAGGCGAGTTTCAATAACGCTCTTCGTTTTCTAAAATGTCTTGACAAACTTACGAATGTCAGTTGCAAAGGTACGAAAAAGCGTTGATAATCTCTTCTTTTTAACGATTAAAATTAGGAAATGCTCCAATTTTAACTATATTATGTAGAATAAATGTCGTATTCAGAAGCAAAATGTAACTTTTGATTTTACTTTCCCTCTAAATCTTGTAGGGGGACTGAAAGATGTTGTAAACTTGCGCTTGTACAATAGCCCTCTGCTTTTTAGATAAGGTGTAAAGGGGAATTTTTAATCTTAGCTTTAGTTAAGTTTCGTTTTCTATATTTCGGCTATGTTTTTGTGTGGTTTTATTTCATTCTGATATGCAATATTTTTCCCTCTGTTTCGTTTCTATGAAAAAATGCTTTTATGGTAGTGTAGTATCAAATGAATGAAGAATGTAAGAAAAATGGAATTGACGATGATTTTAATTTGGAAAAATGCTCGGAGCAGTATATATTTGCTTATATAAGAGGTTCAAAGGAAGTTTAGCTTACTGTCAGACCTTTCCCACATAAAATCAAGTATTCGCTTGTTTCAAGAGAGTAAAGCCGAGAGAAATATCGCTTTCGGTTTTATTTTGTGGGTGGTGTCTGATTTTCTTTCTTGGTGTCCTTAGATAGAAAATAGAAGCAATAGATTTTCGGACAGTCTGATTTTTTGTCTTGGCTGTCTTAATAGAGTAAGAGTAATAGATAAGAAAATAGACAAGAGTAAAGAGATGCGGATTTTTAAGAGTAAATCAAACGGTTATGAAACAAGTGATTGATGTTCCAAACAAAGTAAATTATTTAACAGAATGGAAAGGCTTTGAATTGCCTTGTGGGGTATTAAACAAAGGGATAACGGCTTGTGGTGCGACAACCCTCGCCTTAGTAGATGACTATAAGACTATTATTTGCTGCCCAAGAATTAATTTGATAAAGAACAAGTGCCAACAGCATAAAGGTGCTTTGGCGGTTTATGGTGATGTGACAAATGCGGAGATAGACGACTATTTGAGGAATGCGGAAAAGCCAAAGATATTGGCTACTTATGATTCAATGCCACGTTTGGCGAGATTGATTGCTGACAAAGACGATTGGAGGGTAGTTGTTGACGAATATCAGTATTTGCTTATTGATAGCAGCTTCAAGTCTGAAACGGAAATGAGGCTGATGGAGGCAATCAGAACTTTTCCGTATGTCACCTATCTTTCTGCTACACCAATAGCGGACAAGTATATGTTGCAAATGGAATGGTTTAAGGGTGTCCCATATTATGTTTTAAGGTGGGATGGCTTCGATAGGATAAAAGTCAACAGGCTCGTTTCAAAATGTCCTGTCAACAATGCGATAGAAATAGTAAGGAACTATCAGAAAGGAATCTTTCCAAGTGTTGAGGCTGGCGGTAAAGTGGTAGAATCTAAAGAATGCGTGATATTTCTGAATAGCGTGAATAATATTCTGAACATCATCAAGCACACGAATTTGCAGCCAAATGAGGTGAATATTATAGTAGCTTCATCTTCTGAAAATGAGACGCTGATAAAGAAATTAGGAAAAGGTTTTGAACTTGGCAGGATTCCGCTTAAAGGGGAGGCTCACAAAATGATTACGTTTTGTACTTCCACGGCTTTTGCAGGATGCGATTTCTATTCTACTTGTGCATCTACCTTTGTTATAAGCGACAACAAGAGGGTAAACACTTCCATTGATATTGCAACAGAACTTAGACAGATAGCAGGGAGACAACGATTAGCCATAAATCCTTTTAGAAAGGAAATTTCTTTCATCTATAATATGGATATTGGCGAGGAAGAAGAAAGGGAGTATAAGGCTTTCTTGGAGAAAAGGCTTCACACGTCCGAAATGAATGCCGCTCATAAAAATGAGGTGGATAATATAGACCTTAGGGCTGAACTTATAAAGGAAACAGTGTCTTTACAGAAAGTCAACAAGTATAGCGAAAGTTACGTGTGGTATGATTCGGTAAAGGATAGGTTCTCCATAAACAAGATGGCTTATCTGAATGACCTTTTTGCTTATGATGTTCAGAAAGAAAACTATCAGAATAGCCTCATTGTTAAGCGGCAATTAGAAGAAAATGGGTTTGCAGTAGATGGAAAAGAACTCCAATCGGACTATAAGGAGCAATTAGACTGCATCATTAAAAAGGAGAGTTTTGCTGAAAGGATGAAACGCTACTGTGAATATCGCAAAAACAAGGACTTGGCTAAGTTCCACTTTGCGAATAGGGTGATGGAGCGACAAAATGAAGACTTGGCGGTATATTATGATGCGTTGGGCTATGATAGGATAAAGGCTCTTGGCTATAAAGAGAGTAATCTAAAGAATGAGTTGCTAAAGAAACGAAAAACGCACCGCTTGTTAGAGGATTTTAGTATTCTCTTTCCTGTTGGTACAAGGATGCTTGTTTCTGTGATAAAGGAAAAAATGAATAGTGTCTATTCTAAATATGGCATTCAGCAAAAAGGGGTAGCAAGCCATTTAGAAAGTACGTATGGCTTCAAAATGAAAGCAATAAAAATAACGCTTGATGATGGAAGCCGAAAGAATGGCTACGAATTTATCTGAAAAAATAAAGGGCAAACCGTATGTGCTACGGAATGCCCTTGTATCTTTCTTATCCAAACACGTATTTTAGAACCTTGGCGTTAGCCTTGTTCTCATTCGCAAAATCACGTTCAATGTAGATGTCTGTCACTTTCATGGATTCATCTACGTGGTTGAGGCTTGCGTGGACGGTGTATTTATCAATGCCAACTTTATTGAGGGCGATTGTTGCCCAAGAGTGGCGAGCTGCATAGTATTCCAAATCGTCAACCTCTAAAAGTTCGCCAATCTCTTTCAAACCGTAGTTGATAGCCTTGTTAAAAGCCTTGCTATTGGCATAGGTCTGATAGAAATTAAACAGGTGCTTTCCTGTTTTGTCCTTGTACTTTTCTATTAGAGGTTGGACGAAAGCAGGAACTTCAACCACCATTTTAGCCTTGTCGTTTCGTCTGTCCTTTGTCTTTGTTCTGTAATAGGTCAGTTTGCCATCTTTCAACTCTGTAGCGTTGTATAAGTCGGCGGAGTTCATTCCTATAAGGCAGAACGACATAATAAAACAGTCTTTGGCAAGGTCAAATCTACAGGTGTGCTTCAAACCTTTGCCTACCTCTTTATAAGGGAGGTCGTAGATTCTTTTGATGATGCCTTTGTCAAGTGCTCTCTTGCGTGTGGCTTCTTGCTTGGGAATGGAAATGCTGTCAAATGGTGAGGATGGAATAAGTATAAGTCCATTCTCCACATCATTGTATTTGCGTTGCGCTTCCTTGTAAAGGTGGCGCAAACTCCCAAGGTAAAGAGAAATCATCCTGTTAGACGGTATGCGTTTTCCCTTTGCTTCCAATTCCTTGATTCTTTCATTTCTGCGTTGGTTCAGATATTGGGTGTATTTGTTGAGAAACGAAACAGTAACCTCTTTTATGTTCAGTTCTTCTTTGCCTATAAAAGAAACAAGTGAGTTGATAACCGTCTTGTAGTTGCTTGCACCTTTGATGGTTGCTTTGGCAATCCATTGGCGAGAAAACTGTATGAAATCAATCTCTTTGTCTTTCTGCTCTCCAAACTTTAAACGCTTGAAAATTTCATCAAGAGTGTAGCCGTTTATGTCAACTTGCATAGCATCGCATTTCTGCTGATAGCCTGTAACAAGCTGTTCAATCTCCTTGTAAATGGCTGTACCTTTCTTGAAATTGCCTGTCTTGGTTAAGTCGGACGGTTTGATGAATAAGCTTGTTGACAGTCTTTTCACCTTTCGATTGAGCGTAAAGCGCACCTTAATATTATAAGTGCCGTCCGCTTTTTGCTCTTGTCTTTTAATCTCTGCTTTGATTGTAAGCATCTTACGCTAATTTTTATTAGTCAACAATTAGTCAACAAAATAGCATAAGGTTGATGTGCCTTTGGCTGCAAGTTGTGCGCCCCAAAGAAAGTACAGACAAATAAAAAAGTGCTAAAGGCTTAAATAATAAGCGATTAGCACTATTCTAATGAGGTGGACCAGCCTGGGCTTGAACCAGGGACCTCCAGATTATGAGTCTGTTGCTCTAACCAACTGAGCTACAAGTCCGACTTAGACCTTGTGTGGAATAAGTTTGCGGATGCAAAGATACTACTTTTTGAGGGAAACGCCAAATAAATTCCACTAAAATTTGCATTTACAAATGTTTTCATTACTTTTGCACACGTCGTCCATCGGTTTACTTACCATAGTGTCAACACTTAACATTACGCACACCTTATATATGACAAATCTTTCGAGGATAACCGTGTCGGCGGGGAATATGAAGCGAACCGTCCTGACTTTCCTCCTCCTGCTTACCGTCTCTTTCGCCATGGCGTCGGGCAGGAGTTACAGATTTCGTGTCATGTCGCGTGTGTTCCGCTATGCTTCCACTGTGGATACATCACGTCTGCGCTCCGTCGACACGCGTGCATACCTCAAGTATGACATCCGCATAAACCGCCGAAATGCCATCCTGCTTGCCATCCCCACCATGTTTGCCGTTGCAAACGGGGGCGACCGCGAGTATATAGGCGAGACTTACGACCGCATCACCATCGGCAAGAACGGCGAAATTAAGGCGAAGAGACTGCTCGACCGCTCCACAGTTCCGCACCAGATGAACACCATGCCCACGCTCTTCAAGTATCTTACGCCTCGTCCTTACGAGGAGATGCTCATCGAAGGCAGGGTGCTTTCACCGTTCCACTTCCGCAACCGCCGCTTCTATCGCTATCAGGTGACGCCGTTCTCCGTGAACGAGGCGCTTGTCAGCTTCCGTCCGCGTACCAACAATACGCAGATGGTGAGGGGCTGGGCGCGTGTAGACGTTCATACGGGACGCATCCTTGAGGGTGCCTTTGACGGCGAATACGACATGATAAGGTTCCACATCGCCGTCACGATGGGCACGAAGGGCGCGTGGTCTGTGCTGCCTTCGGAGTGCAGCCTCAACTCGCGCTTCCTCTTTCTCGGCAACGACATCACGTCTGAATATACGCTTGCCATCGGACTTCCGAAGGTAATCGGCGACACCATCGTCAACCGTCGCGACACGGCGCTCATCAATCGCGTACGCCCCATCCCTCTCACCAGTCATGAGGAATATCTCTATCACAAGTATTATGCTGCCCGAAACAAGGGCAACGACACGCTACGCAGCGACGGCAAGGAACAGAAGAAGACTTTCTCACACCGCTTCTGGGGGGCTGTGGGACGCGGTCTGGTGGACAAGATGAAGCAGGATTTCGGATCGAAAGGACAGGGATCGGTGCGTGTGGCGCCTATCCTCAATCCGCTCTACTTCAGCTACAGCTCGCGCCGAGGCTTCACATACAAGTTCGACATTCGTGGATCTTACTATTTTAACGACCATCAGGCGCTGCAGTTGCGCTTCAAGGCGGGCTATGCGTTCAAGGAGAAGCAGTTCTTCTTCAATCTTCCCTTCACCTTCTATCTCGACCGCAAGCACGACGCTTACATCCGAACCGAATGGGACAGCGGACGACGCATGACCAGTTCGGAGGTGGTGGACGCCATAAAGAAGGAGCGTGCCGACTCCATTGACTGGGACGCTCTCAACCTTACTTACTTCCGAAGCCATTATCTGAAGGTCTTCGCCCACTACGACCCCACTCCACAATGGGGTCTTGAGACGGGCATCATCACCCGAAAGCGCCGCGCCATCTTCACGGACGGCTTCTCTCAGGCAGACAAGCCATCACACTATACGTCCGTGGCTCCGCTTCTGGAGCTGACCTATCGTCCAACGGGATATAACGGTCCAGTCTTCACTCTCGACTATGAGCGGAGCTTTCGCGGTCTGATGGGATCGAACACCGCCTACGAGCGTATGGAGATTGACGGACAATACATTCATCGTCTGTCCGCTCTCAGCTCCCTGCAGATGCGTGCCGGAGCCGGATTCTACACTCATAAGGGACCAGACAGCTACTTCCTTGACTATACCAACTTCCGCGAGAACAACGTGCCGGGAGGATGGAACGATGACTGGGCGTGCTCCTTCGAGCTTCTCAACTCTAACTGGTATAACGCTTCGGAGTATTACGTGCGTGCCAACATAGCCTACGAATCGCCGTTGATGTTGCTCTCACGCCTGCCTCTCTGCGGCCGACTCATTGAGAAGGAGCGCATCTACTTCAACGCCCTTGCCGTGCGCAACCTCAATCCTTACATCGAGTGGGGCTACGGATTTCGCACCCGTGCCATATCGGTGGGTGCGTTCGTGTCTCAGCATAAGTGGGATTTCAAGGAGGCTACGATACGCATAGGCATCGAGCTGTTCCGCCATTGGTAAGCTCCGCCAGTCCTTAAAAAGTCTTTATTCCTTTGCCGTTCATACGAAAAGCATTACTTTTGCATACAAGTATGAACAACACTATCTCCACAAACATACCCCCTACATCTGACGATCATGGCTATTGTGCCACCATCGGCTTCTTCGACGGCGTACATCGCGGCCATCAGTTTCTTATCAGCAAGCTTACTGAGATGGCGCATGCAAGCGGAAGGAAGTCGATGGTCATCACCTTTGACCGCCATCCACGGCAAGTGGTCCAGACCGACTACGTGCCGCGCCTCATCACATCCCTCAACGAGAAGCTCCGTCTGCTTGCCGCTACGGACGCTGACCGTGTGGAGACGCTCCACTTCGATGCTGCTATGGCTGCCCTTCCGGCACGCCTTTTCATGCAGAACGTGCTGCACGACCGTCTCAGTGTGAGCCTGCTCATGACGGGATATGACAATCGTTTCGGACATAACCGTTCGGAAGGCTTCGAGGAATACGTCCGGTTCGGACGCGAGATGGGCATGGAGGTGGTGCAGGCGCCGCCGTTGGACGTCAGCGGCATGCGCGTCTCGTCGTCGCTCGTGAGACGTCTTATTGCCGAAAAGGGCGACGTTGCCAACGCCAATCTCTGCCTTGGCCATCCCTTTGCCATCGAAGGACGCGTGGTGGAGGGCTTTCAGGAGGGCAGGAAGATAGGCTTCCCCACTGCCAATATCCAACCAGCCGAACCGTGTCAGCTCGTCCCCCGCATGGGTCTTTACGCTGCCCGCGTCAGCATCGAAGGCGGCAAGTGGCATAAGGCGCTGCTCAACGTAGGCAACAATCCCACCTTCTGCCGCGACCACGTAAGCCTCGAAGCGCACATCCTCGACTTCGATGCCGACATCTACGGCAAGAAGATACGCGTGGAAACCGACCGTTGGATGCGCGAAGAAAGACGCTTTGACAGCGTGGACGACCTCCGCAGACAACTCGAAAAAGACCGTGAAGCCATCATCAACATGTAAGAACGTATACGGATAACTCTATTAAAAGAAGAATATGGAAATAAAAAATCAGAATAATATGAAGCAGAAACTATTATCGTCAGCCCTGTATCTTGTGGTGTTCGTCCTCATCCAGGCTGTCATCGGTGGCATCGTAGGATTTGCATGTCAGACAGCCCAAATAGGCGGAGCTGCCCTTGTATATATATCGCTCATTGCCAGCGCCGTCACCATAGCACTGTTCGCATGGCGCAAGTGGTCGCCGTTCTCACGCGAATACGTACAGCGCCGCCAGTGGTTCACGCTGTTCTGGGTGGTCTGCATAGCCATAGGCTGCATTGCCCCCACGTCATTAGCCACAGAGCTGCTCCATATTGACCTGCCCGAAAACTACAACGAGCTGTTCAAGAGCATGATGGGCCACGACCTTGGCTTCCTTGCCATAGGCATCCTCGCCCCCTTGGCGGAGGAGATGGTGTTTCGCGGAGCCATCCTGCGCACCCTTCTCTCAGCCTTCGGCAAGCAGCGCCGCTGGCTGGCTATAGGCATAACAGCCTTGCTCTTCGCCGTCATTCACGGCAATCTGGCGCAGGGCTTCGGCGCTTTCTTCCTCGGGCTGCTCATAGGATGGATGTATTACCGCACAGGCAGCATCGTGCCGGGCGTGGTGTTTCATTGGGTAAACAATTCCATTGCGGTTATCCTTTACCGCATAGCGCCACAATTCGCCGACATGACGCTTACAGAATATTTCCAGCATGACACCCTCCGCATCGGTCTTTGCATGCTCTTCTCGCTGATGATATTCGGTGCTTCGCTCTATCAGTTGCGCATCCGACTCAACTGACAATCACTCACTAAAACCGCAAACCTATGAACAATGATATAAAATATCGCGACATAACCGTTGCCAGCTCCGTACGTCAGCATGAAGGCAGCCACGTCGGCGACGACATTCTCCTCTTTGACGACATCACAAGCGTGCTTATCGGCAAAGACCCGCGCCGCATGCAGAGCCTCTTCCTCGCCATGTGCGTGAAGGGCCATGCCAGCTATTTCGTCGATTCGGTGGCGCATACCGTAGGTCCCGGCGACATCATCATCGTCAGCAAGGGCCGCGTGACGTATGACTATACCCTCTCGCCCGACTGCCAGGCCATTGGCATACTCATCGATTACGACTTCTTCAAGGACACCATAAAGAGCGTGCACGAACTGTCCGCGCTCTTCCTCTTCGCCCGCAATCATCCCGTCTTCCATCTTCCCGAGGACAAGGCGGAGGAAATAACCGACATTTTCTTCCGTATGAAGCGCAAGATAGACGCGGCGGACAATCATTTCCTGCGTGAGATGGTGCAGTCGATGTTCCTGACATTGGTGTACGAGATGTGCGACGAAATATATAAGGTGCAGACCCATTCGCCCACACACAACACGCGTGCAGAGGAAATATTCACGACGTTCCTCACGCTTGTGGAGAGCCACTTTCGTGAGGAACGTCGTGTGGGATGGTATTCGGAGCAGCTCTGCATCTCGCCGAAATACCTTTCAGAGACCGTCAAGGCGGTGTCGAAGCGCACGCCTAACGAATGGATTGACTCGTACGTCATCATGGAGCTGTGCATGCTTCTGCGCTCTTCGCAGAGAAGCATAAAGGAGATAGCGCAGTCGCTCAACTTCTCCAATCAGTCGTTCCTCGGCAAGTACTTCAAGGAACACATGGGCGTGTCGCCGTCCGACTATCGCAACGGCGCATCACCTCGCCCCAGAGGCAAGGAACGCCTCGGCGACGGCGCATAGTTCGTCATACCATTCCTGGCCGAATCGTCTCACGAGCGGTCCTTCCAGGAATTTATATACCGGCAGTTTCAGCTCGTTGCCCTTACGCACGGCGTCACGACAGACGTCCCATTGATTATAGTTAAGGGCAACGATGCCGTCACGAAACTTCTTCTCACGTATGGGATAGAGTGCGCATGAGATGGGCTTGCAGAAGCCCGTCTTGCCTGCGCGGTAAGCCCTTTCCAGAGCGCAAAGGCAGCATCCGTTCTCGTAGCAGGTGAACACGCAGTCCTTGCCGCCCACGATGCTCGTCACGAGGTCGCCGTCGCGGTCGGTGTAAGCCACGCCCTGCTTGTCCACCACGGCTTGCGCCGATGCCGACATATCGTCCCAAACGGTGTCGAGCACCGCCTCAATGCCGCCTATCTCGTCCAGTGTGACGGGCGCTCCTGCGTCGCCTTCCACGCAGCAGATGCCCTTACATTTGTCGAGGTCGCAACAGAAATTCTCGGTTATTATGTCCGAGGAAACCAGTATATTGGAGATTTCTAATATCATAATGTCATTCTTGTTTTTTTTACTTCTTCTTACTACCATTCTATCGGCGCTTCTCCCCATTGCTGCAGGTATGCGTTGCATTGCGAGAAGTGGTGATTGCCGAACCATCCTCCGCGGTTGGCGGAGAGCGGAGAGGGATGAACCGACTGTAGGATGAGGTGCTTCTTAGCGTCGATGAGCGACGCCTTGGAGCGTGCGTAGCCTCCCCAGAGTATGAACACTAAGTGCTCACGTCCTTCGGAGAGGGCGTGTATGGTGGCGTCGGTGAAAGCCTCCCAGCCATGGCGCTGATGGCTTGCCGCCTGATGCGCCCGCACGGTCAGCGTGGCGTTGAGCAGCAGCACACCCTGCTTAGCCCATCGCGTGAGGTCGCCTGAGGCGGGAATGGGCTTGCCGAGGTCAGCCTGTATCTCCTTGAAGATGTTCTGCAACGACGGCGGCAACGCCACTCCGTCTGCCACGGAGAAGCTCAGTCCGTGAGCCTGTCCCGGCTCATGATAAGGGTCCTGCCCTATTATCACCACCTTCACCTTATCGAACGGACAAAGGTTGTAAGCATTGAATATGAGGCTGCCCGGAGGATAGCAGGTCTGTGTGGCGTATTCGTGGCGCACGAAGGAGGTGAGTTGCTCGAAGTAAGGCTTACCGAACTCCGCTCCGATGTGCTCCTTCCATGAAGGGTCTATCTTTACGTTCATGTGTATATATGTATATATGTTATTTATTACGGCGTCTGTAGGCAGAAGGCGTCAGTCCCGTAGCCGAGACGAAGTAGCGGCGGAAGCTGCTCAGCGAGTTAAATCCTGACTGCATCGTTATCTCTTCGAGCGTCAGTTCCGTATTGGTGAGAAGCTGCTTCGCCTTGTCCACTCGCCATCCGTTCACATACTCGTAGAATGAGGTGTCGAGCTGTTGGTTCAGATAGTTGGATATGTATGTGCGGTTGGTGTGGAGCGCCTGTGCGAGGTCGTTGATGTTGAGTGTGGGATTGAGGAATATCTCGTCCTCCACGAACACCTTCTCCAGATGCTGCGCAAAGTGGTAGTCCGGACCTGCATTGTCCATCGCCTTCAACGTCAACGGGGGCGTGTCAGTAACGTCAGCCTTTGCCTTATCCTTATTCGATGCGTCAAGAATCTCGAGCATGTCTTCCTGACGGTAGATGAAGTAGCAGAGCGACGCAAAGATGCTGGAGCAGATGGCGTTATACGCTGCAGCACCGAGCGGCGACTTTGTCTTTGTGGCTACGAACCACGTCGCTGCGAGCACCAGAAAGAGCGCCAGAATGTACCACATCCAGCGGAGCGAGAGCCGATCGTCTGAAGAGAACGACTGGATGATGATGCTGTTGAATCGCTTCACGGCATAGGCTCCGTAGAGGATGATGAATATGGAGTGTGCAAGCGCCACCCACAGAATGGCTTCATACACGTTTCTGTCAGGCTGTACGATGTATGAGGAGATGGCAAGGACGTATGGCGCCACATTGCAGGCTGCTGCCACGAAGCGCATGTTGTAAGGATGGGTGAGGCGATAAAGCAGAAACAGCGCCAACGGCACGGCTGTGGTCTGCAGCATGTCGGTGACGGGTCGCTCCTGGCTGCCGAGGATATTGTCAATGAAGAAGACGTAAAACTCGAATACGCTTATCAGAAGCAGATAAAACATGAAGTAGAAGGCTGAGCGCTGCAGCTTGTGCTTTCTGCCTTTTATGTACATTACGATGGTGCCAGACACCTGCAGCATGAAGAACAGTCCGCAAGAGAAGTCTCTGAGGCGCATCATTGTTTCGTGAGACATATATATTAAAGAATGTATCTATTTATTTGGTATAAGTTTGTAGTGTGAGTATGAATGTGGTGCTGTATGACGGCACGGGGCGTTCGGCGAGCGAGAGGTCGCCGTCCTGCGCCATCATCATCTGGCGCGACAGCGGCAGCCCTATGCCCGACCCGCTTTTCTTCGTCGTGAAGAACGGCACGAACACCTCGCGTGCCACCTCCGGCTTCATCGGACAGCCGTCGTTGCTGACGAGTATGTCGGTATGGTCATCCTGCTGTCTGAGGCGTATGTCCATGCGGTGCGCTCCTGCCTCCACAGCGTTTTTCGTCAGATTTGCCATCACCTGCCGCAGCATGTTCTCGTCTGCACGAATAGTGACGTCGTCCTCTATGTCGCAGCTGAACCTTAGATTGGCGTACATGGCACTCATGCCGCCGAAGAACGGCTTAAGGCTTACGTCGGTAATGACAGCCTTCTGGAGTTGCGTTATCTTGCGATAACTGTCCACGAAGACGTTCAGCGAAGCGCAGGTGTCGTGTATGGCTCTGATGCCCTCCTCCAGCGGTGTGCCCTTAACGGCAGGGCTGCTCATGTAAGCCTGGCTTATGCATGAGATGGGCGTAGTGGCGTTCATAATCTCGTGCGTCAGAATGCGCGTCAGCTTCTGCCACGACTCCACCTCGTTCCTCGCCAGCAGCCGGCTCACCTCCAAGCCCGTGTCGTTAAGCGCCGACTGCAGGTCGCGCTCACCGGCGAGCAGTCCGTCCGTGGGCAAGCGGAAGGAGAAGTCATGGTTGTGCAGCGCCTCACGCATCAGCTGGGCACGCAGCGAGAGCAGCCGTTGGTGGCGCCATTGCCAAAGAATCATGATGACGATGACGGCTGCGAGAGCTGCTATGATATAATATGGGGTCATTTATCTCTGGTTTTTATTTCTTCAGCTTCTTATAGAGCGTCTGCCTTGTTATGCCGAGCATTTCGGCAGTCCGGCTCATATTGCCGTGGCATTGATCCACAGCTCTCTGCACATGCTCCTGCTCCATCTGCTCGAGCGGAATGACCTCCCGGCTCTTGTCGATGGCTTCGTGCAGCGCGGCAATGAGGCGGTCGTTGTCCCATGGCTTCGTGACGAAGTCGGCAGCCCCATACTTCAGTCCCTTCACCGCCAGTTGCACGTCGGCGTAAGCCGTAATCAGGATGACGGGCGTATTGGGATGGAGCTTCTTGATGGTCCGCAGCCAGAACAGTCCGTCCTGCCCGGTATTGACGCCAAGCGAGAAGTTCATGTCGAGCAACACGGCGTCCACCGCCTCCTCTTTGGCAAGAGTGGCGACAAGCGTGTCTGGCGATGTCAGCGTGACAATGCGCTCAAACTCCGCAGCAAGGCAAATCTTAAGGGCCGTAAGGATGGCAGCATTGTCATCCACGACTACGAGAGTGTTGTAAGTATGGGTCATATCTACAAATTTAACTAAATTTAGCCGCTCCACAAATGATTTATTCGTTTTTTTGTTTGAGGAAGATTAAAAATTGCAGTTTAGAGGTAAGACGAATTAACAAAGCGAAGTACATATTGCCTTAGACGGCGAAACAACGAATTTTTATCGAAGCGAATTATTGGATGAAAGCCACAAGCTGCCGTGACAAACATAGGAGGCTATGGCGTCCCGCCGTAGCCACGCACCCACGAACGACCAGCAGATTGAGTATGAGCTGCGGGTTCCGCGGAGCGGGACCTTCCATCAGAAACCCACTGCAAGCGGCGAAGCAGCGCAGCTGTGGGTACGTGCGCTATCTCATCCCTTCCATATATAGTTCCCCGAAGGGGGACTGACCTATGAGTATAGTCGGTCCCGCTTTGCGGAACCAAGAGAAGGTGAGGGGTTGCTTATCCCACAGCTGCGCTCCTTCGGAGCTTGCAGTGGGTTTCTGATAGATACGTGTCCCCTCGGGACACGGCGCTGATTGAAGTGTTATGCTATGGGAGGCTGCAAGCAAATGAAGTAATTTATACAATGGGAGGCTGCGGGGCTACGGCGAGACGCCATAGCCTCCTATGTTTGCCTTGTCTGCTGTAATTCACAATTGAATAATTCAAAATCGCAGGCGAAGCCGAGAATAATTCACCGCTCGGCTTTGCCGCTTGCCTAAGCAAGAACTCAAAATTCAAAATTCCTAATTCGGACGCCTTGCCGTCCGAGACAATATTTGCATTTCTAACGCTCAATACTCCCATTTGAGCGCACTACTAAATCTTTGGTGCGAAATTCTTGAGTTTTGAGCGTGCAGCGACAACATGCTGACATTCTGCATATTACGCTATTTAGAGGAGAAGTGTGCAATGAAAGACTGAGCTAAACAAGCCTCATAGGGTTGCAATAGCGCCACTTTTACACTCTAATAGTGCCACTTTTATCATACAATAGCGCCACTATTGCACTCTAATAGTGCCACTATTGTACTGTAAAAGTGGCGCTATTGTTAAGTATGGGTGCTGTTTGCACAGCATAACACCATAAAAACAGCAATCCAGAACTCTAAAATCAATTTTTATTTTGTAACATGTTTTTACTCTTTGTACGATATTTGCATGGCATAGCCACGCACCCACGAACAACCAGCAGATTGAGTATGAGCTGTGGGTTCCGCGAAGCGGGACCTTCCATCAGAAACCCACTGCAAGCTGCGAAGCAGCGCAGCTGTGGGTACGTGCGACACTTCCACCCCATATAGTTCCCCGAAGGGGGACTGACCTATGAGTATAGTCGGTCCCGCTTTGCGGAACCAAGAGAAGGTGAGGGGTTGCTTATCCCACAGCTGCGCTCCTTCGGAGCTTGCAGTGGGTTTCTGATAGATACGTGTCCCTTCAGGACACGGCGCTGATTGGTGTTCTGCTATGGGAGGCTGCGGGGCTACGGCGAGACGCCATAGCCTCCTATGTTTGTCTTGGCTACTTGTGAATACAGTCTTAATTCGTCTCACCGCTAAATTCCTGTTTGCCACCAAGAAAAAATAGCGTGTATGATAATTGAGATTCCTAACTATTAGTTACTTTTGCATTCTACAAAACACAAACCTAAATAATATGTTCGGAATTCTCAAGCTAAATAATGGATACGGGATGTTGCTGCGGGCGCTGTTGCTTGCGGTGGTGATGTCGTTTATGGCGGTCGGCGCGGCAGAGGCGCAGGAAAAGAAGCCGCGCAAGAAGCTGAAGCAGTTGCTTTGCATAGCGGACAGCCTCAGAAAGGAACTCAGGAAGTCGGCAGACCGCGGACAAATGCTGCAATGGGGCGACTCCATCTTCATGGCTGAACTGGACAAGAGCCGAATGAGCGAGAAGAAGAAGCAGAGGATTATGAAGCATTACTCGAAAATACAGCGACGGTTGAGCTTCTATGACCGAAAGCTGTTCTGGGGCGACTCCATCCTCGCTGCCAAATACAAGAAGGTAAGATTCGACACCAATTATATCTCACGTCCCGACGCACGCTGGACCATCAAGTTCAGAGGCAATCTCTCGGGGGCTGATATGCAGACCACAACGGTGACGCAGGACGTGGAGAACCGCACGCACGTGATGGCGGACTGCCGCGGTACGCTGAGTATGGCAGTGGCATATCGCGGACTGGCAGCCGGCGTGGCAGTCAATCCTGCAAAGCTTGCCGGCAAGAGCAAGGACTTTGAATTCAATCTCAACTCGTACAGCAACCGTTATGGCTTTGACGTGGTTTACCTCTCGTCGAAGACGCTGCACGGTCATAAGGACAACGGCACGGAACGCATAGACATCCCCAAAGGAAAGATATCGCAGAACGCCATAAACATCAACTTCTATTATGCCTTCAACTCGCGCAAGTTCTCCTTCCCTGCTGCCTTCAGCCAAAGCTACATACAGAAGCGCAGCGCCGGCAGCTGGATGATCGGAGCAAGCTTCGACGGGTCGAAGACCACCACCGATGACCTTACCATCCGCCTCAACGAATGGGCTGTAGGCGCCGGCTATGCCTTTAACCTTGTGGCTTTCCACCGTTTCCTGTTCCATCTCTCCGCCTTGCCCACAGTAACAGTGTATTCGCACGACTATACGAAGACCACTACCGTAACTGACGACGGCGTGAAGCATACCGAACGCCACAACATGGAATATCACTTCCCTTCCGCCATCATCACCAGTCGAGCCGCCGCCGTATATTCCTGGCGAAACAAGTTCGCCGGAGCCACAGCCGTATACAACTACTCCGTGGCTGGTGATGAGGACCACCTCCAGCTAAAACGAAACAAATGGAGGGTTAGGATGTTCTTCGGATTCAGATTCTGATTTCGGCAGAACTTACCGGACGATGTATCAATCGAACATCGTTCCGGGATTCATTTCCGTCGGGCAGCGCCACACAACGCCAAGCTTTCTCAGCGCTTTCTGACGTTCATGCCAAAAACCGTGGCAAAAGCCCATGCCGCGCGGATGATCCTTCAGCTTCTCCTCTGTCATGCGGTCAGCCTCATCTATCACCTCTTCCCAACGTGCTGTCCATTCCACGGGGTCTTTCTTAAGGCCGTATCCGGTCTGCTCAATGGAGTCGAGCTGGTCGTTGTCGGCAAAGTAGATGTTGCGCTTATATAGGCTGATGTCTCTTTCCAGATATTCGGCATGCGAGAGTTCGTGATCGTGGAGCGCTTCTATGCGTCGCACGATGGCAAGCTCAAGCTCGAGAAGGCGAAGCTTAAGGCGCGGATGATCCATAAGACAATCCTCGAAGCGGCTTACAACGCTGTATGCGGAGTCAAGCATGTGGTCGAACTCCTCAAGCCATGCGGCATACTTGAGCAGCACTCTGCACAGCGAGGCTATCTCCCACTCGCTTTCCTGCTCACGCAGACTCGCCTCTGCCACAAGAACGCAACCGCAGCAGACGTCATAATAAAGGTCGAGAGCCTCTGCGGTCTTTTCGAGCGGCTTGCTCTCGGCAAGGTCAAGCACACGACGGTATTCCTCCTTATAGGCTTTAAGATCATACGTTTCTTCCATATCTTTATCTTTTTCGTAGGGTTAGTAACATTGGGACAGATACCTTTAATAATAGAACATTGCGCTATCGGTCTGCTGCCATTCCTCGGGCTTCAGCTCGCCATCGGGCAGGAAGACGAAGTAAGAGCCACAGTCATAGAAATGGAGTGACCAACGGTCGTCCTCATCTATCTGGAGCAGACACAGCTGTCCGGCGTGCTGCAGAGCCACCTCGTCCTCGTAAGGCTGGGTGAGCAGGCGGTGTCCGTCGCCGGAAGGCTCGTCAGTATACTCGAACTCTATCTCCTCGGCAGGTTCGAACACGCTCTCATCGGTTCCCTCCCAGCACATCTCGTAAGGCTGGAGATTGTCGGTGCGGTGCGTATAGAAGACGCACGGCTTGGTGTGATAGTCGAGCGGGCTGTCCATATCGCCGAGATAATGGTCGAGCGGCGCGAAGACATACAGCATTCCCTCGTGCGGCAAGAGTCCGTCAGGGTCGTGTGCAGCGAGGTCCTCGCAACGTATCTGACAGACAAAGGTGAGCGGTTCAGGCGTGCCGTCGTCAAGCGTCACGTACGGAAAAGGCGTGTCCGCCGGCAGGTCAGGGGCGCCCCACCAATGGCTTTTGCCTATCAGCGGACGCTCTGTCTTGTGGGTATGAATTATGATTGGCATATCAGGTCTTCTTTATTATGATATTCGTCTGTATAGATTTCCGTAGCGGTCCTTATATATCTTGTTGTTTCCTGCCGAACCACCTAACAAAATAGAGAGCAGGAACAGGGCACAAAGCAACTGGAAGATAACCTTGAGCACCACCATAACGAGAGAGACTGTCACCACAATACATCCGATGATGTAAACGATGACGAAGACGGTAAGGAGCGTTCCCTTCCACACGTTAGTCTCCCGGATGTTGAGCATCAGCGTCTTGCCGATGCCGTAAAGCAGGATGCCGATACTGAACAGAGCGATAACCCATTCCGCCCATACGGGTGTATGGCTGAAGACAAGCTCTGCAACGATTATCAGACCTATCATTATAGGCAGGAACAACACCATGCAGACGGCTGCCGGCTTGACGTGTATGGAGCGAGAACTGTCAGGTCCGTCGTTAAGGAACAACACCCAGTCATACATTCCGATACTGACAACCTGAAAGCCAACAACGAAAACGAAAGGTATGAGACGGAGCACCACGCCGAAGAAGCCATATCGCTCCGAACTACACCACCAGAACGCGTCGCTACCCATCACCCAATAGCCCAACGCCTCAATGACGGCAACGGCAAACAGGCTGAACGGCATCACCACCTGCAATGCCTGAGCCATGGCAAGAGGCCAGAACCTGCAGCATATCAGCATGATGACTACTACGGCAAAAAGCCCAATAACAGTCCAGCAAGCCCACAGCGTACTGTAGAAACGTCCCACAGAAGAATGGACAAGGTGCTGCTTGAAGGTCATCGGATCAGAGAGATAATCCGCATTGGTGCGGCTCCATAGAAGCGAGTGGCGCGAGAGATAATAATACTTGCTGCCGTGTCTGAAGACTATGCTGCTCTTATATATAGAGCCGCAGGAATCGATTATCTCGCCATTGCGCAGATATATATGCGCATTCCCGCCTTTCGTTGTCCACGCCGTGTCGTTTCTGACCACCTCTTCACAACGTACGCTGTCTGACAAAGGCTGGTCAACAACAAACTGACGGGCATGTGTGCACAACGGCAAAAGCGCTAACATGAACATCATCATGAGCGCACGGAGAAGTCTGTGTACTGTCTGGTTCATGATTATTCCTTCTTTATAACCTCAAGGCGGAAGCCTCCCTTCGACGGGTCGGGCTGTGACGGCTCGCTGGCTGCAGGCTGTGCCTCCTCGGTTGGCTTGTTTCTTACTGAATGCGATGCAGAACTTGTGTTGGTTGAGCTACTTGAACTGTACGAACCGTTGGAGTTGTCCGTCTTGCGGGTTCTCTGTGACTTGCGGTTCTTCTTGCTTTGCTTAGGTTGGGAAGTGCCGGCCTGAACCTTCTCCTTGCTGCCAGCACGCAGGAGCGACATAGCCAATGACGTGGAGTCGGATGTCTGCACGGACCCTCCCATTCTGACTGCTTCCTGTGCGACAAGCAAGCGTATGACGCTACTGTCATTTGTCTGTGGATCAGAATTTCTCAGATAGACGTAACATCCCTCGGAAGCTATCTCGAGACTTCCTTTAAGATTCTCTTTCACCAGACCACCTGCCTTGCTTATCATGAGGCGTGCCTCAACAGAGTCGCCACAGACGGTATCTACAATTAAGGTTGTCGGCATTCCGCCTGTCTCTCCGTTCCATTCCGTTCTTAGCCACTTGGCATAATCGTACGGCTTGGGAGCCGTGGCATGCGACCATCCTGTTGCCATTGCCACGCAGATGCCTATGAGCAGCATAACGCCGACCGCATAACCTATCATGTCACGGCTGAAGTGTGTGTCATCATTGCCATCTCCTCCATGCCCGCTGTTACCCGTCGGTCTGAACGAATGATTCGTCGTGGGCTGAGGTCTGTTATTAGTGACTGGACGGGGCGAGCTTGTGGGCTGAGGTCTGTTATTATTATTTCTTACCGGACCTCCACACTTGTTCTTCATGTATGCCACAAACTGTCGGAGCGTTGCCACATCCGTACCATAAAGCTCTCGCGACATACTTCTGAAGTTCTTGCTTGCCAGCACTATGTCACGGTTATTGTTATGTAGCTTGTCCGAATCGCTAAGCAGTTTGACCTGTCTCTCCACCCTATTCTTCAGGTCGTCACTAAAAGCAGCGTTGCGCCATAAATTATATAAGGTATTGAACGCGTTCTGTTCTTGGGGAGAAAGGTCGTCATAGCTTCCATGAAGGGAAGCGGCGCCCTCCTCCCACTTCGTGACGCGCATTTTAAAAATGTGTTCGTCCATTACTTAAACTTATTCGGTCTTTAATAATGTTGTTTTATTCGACGGTTGCCTTTCCTATCATGTTCTTTGATACAGCGAGTTCCTCCGCCGACTTAACGCCCTCAATCTTGAGTGTGAAGTCGAGAGCCTCATCAGCCACGTTGGCATGAACGCTGAGAATGCCCTCTTCGTCCACTGAGAACACAACGTCAATCTGCGTGCCCTTAGGCCATTCGCGTGTAATGGCAAGATAACGGTCCTCCAGCATCGTGCAGAAACGCTCCTCTACAGCCGACTCTGTCTCGGGATTGGTGAAGTCGCTCTCAAACACCTTATTGGTAATGGTCTTCTGACCGTCATACATCGTAAGGAACGATGCAGTAGCCTTTGTCGGCAACGAGGTGTTGGCAAAGATAAGGTTGCGCACCATCGCTGTGCCATCGTCTCCGGTATAATCAGTGCCGTAGGTCTTACTCGTCACATTCACGACGCGAGTCTGCGGACCCTTCATACGATCAGGAGGACATTCAATGGCTCCTGCAATATATTCCTCCACAGCATCTCTGTATGCCTTGTTGAGTGCATAGATGGCAGCACCCTTTGCCACACACTGGTCAGGGTCAGTAAGCTTGGCGTCGCATCCGAACTCGGCGTCAATGCGCTGCTTCACCTGCGGCATGCGGCTCGAACCACCAACGAGGAGGAACTCCAGTTCGCTCTGATATCCCTTCGCCCTTGCTTCGTCAATCACCTTACGCGTGGCGTCGATGGTCTGCTCAAGGAATGGAGAGGTAAGTGCGTCAAACAACTCACGTGTGATCTCGAAGCGAGCCGACTGTCCGTTATACTGTATGTTGCACTTTACGGATGTCTTGGCTGAAAGCTGCTTCTTCTTAACCTCTGCCTCAAGGAGAAGCGTATACTTGAGCTCTTCGTCGTCCATAGTATATGAGCCGCCGGTCTGCTCATTAAACTGTGCGAGCATGTAGTTGGCAAGCTCCATATCCCAGTCAACACCGCCGAGATGATGGTCGCCGCCCGTGGCTATAACCTTGATGGCACCGCCATTCACATTGATGATGGTAACGTCGAAGGTGCCGCCACCGAGGTCATATACGAGGACCGTCTTGCGCTCTGTGGTCTTCATGCCGTAAGAGATGGCTGCAGCAGTAGGCTCATTGATGATGCCGAGGACATTGAGTCCGGCTATCTCGCCTGCCTGCTTGGTCTGCATACGCTCCTTTGTTCCGAAATAAGCGGGACATGTTATCACTACGTCAGTGATGGGTTCGGGATTGTCGCCAAGGTCATTGGCGTCCTTCACAAGCTTCTTAAGGATAAGAGCCGAAATCTCTGCCGGGTCCATGTGGTACGGAAACTTGTTGGACGACTTGTCGAAATCAGCGTCCACACCCATCGAGCGCTTCACGAAGCTCACGCAGTTCTGCGGCTCGGTGGAGAGCATTCCCTTTGCCTCATTGCCGACTATGGCCTTTTCCTTATTCTCAAAGTATACCACAGAGGGAGTGGTGGTTCCGCCGTCAAAGTTGGTAAGCACAACTGCCTGGTCAAACTTGTCCACCTGTGCTATACAGCTATATGTTGTTCCGAGGTCGATGCCATAAACGGCACGTGATTTGTCTTCTGCCATAATAATAATGTTTTGTAAAGGTTTAAAAGATTATTGTTGTTTAATGATTTACTGTTTAAGGCGATACACCACGATACGGGCGGGGCGGATAATGCGTCCGCTGTCGTCGTCGCGGAATCCTTCCGCTATGCATTCTGACACGGTATTGGCTTTTTCCTCCTCCGTGGTGTCAATCACACGGATGGCTTTGTGCTCCTTCGGCTTGTAAGGCGAGCCCGGTTCGGGAGCAAATGCCGTAAGCGAATACTCGTCTTCCAGCATATCCTTCACGTAGAGCATGCCGCCGTCTACGAGCTTCTTCATCGCCTCTGCGTCGAAAGCCTCATCAGACGGATTGAAGCGGGCACTGGTTTGCGCCATGCGTTCATAGATACTGATAATGTTAAGGGCGTATCCGCGCTTGATGTCAGTGATGAGTCCAGCACGCATCTTCTGCAGTTCGTCATGCAGGTCACGTATTAGTTTCTCCTGATATACCGCTGTGTCTATCTTCTCAGCGAGACCATCAATCGAACCTTTCATCTCAGCCAAGGATCTCATTACGGCTTCGGTGTTGTCTGGCTTTTCTTCAGCGGCGGAAGCGTTGTCTGCTGGTTTCTCTTCAGCAACGGCATCTGCCGGCTTCTCTTCGGGAGCGGAAGTTTGAGGGGACGGTTCGGGAGTGGCAGGTGTCGCAGGCTGAGCGTCGGCAGGATGCCCTGCAGCACGGAGCGACTGTACCTCCGCAAGCAGTTCTGCCACCTGCTTCTTTATAGCACTCACATCCTCTTTAAGGTTGGTGAGTTCGTCATTCGGACTGAATAATCCCATAATTACATAGGTTTTAGGTTTGACATTCATTGCATAACACGATTCGGGAAATGTCGCAAATCGGTGTTTACGATTGCAAAAATAGGACAAGATATATGAAAACCACGCGTCAAACGTACAATTTTACCGATTGACATGCAAATTTATATAGATTGACAGATAATTTACAGATTGAGACAACATCAAACAAAACAAGCCAAACGTCATACGAAAAGCACTTAATGATAGTAGGGCATAAAAAAGAGTTGGGAGTTGATAGTTATGATATGTCAAACAACATAACTATCAACTCCCAACTCTCAAATATCATATATATATCATTACTCCAGATACGTGTAGCCGTAGAGTCCTGAGCGGTAATTGCTGAGGAATTCCTTTCCCTCTTCGAGCGAAATCTTTCCTGCCTTGACGCTCTTCGTCACCCAAATCTCGAGCTGGCGCACGAGCTTCTTGGGATTATACTGCACGTAGTCGAGCACCTCCTCAACGGTCTCGCCGTCGAAAATCTGGTCAATCTTGTACGAGTTGTCCTTTACGGAGATGTGCACGGCATTGGTGTCGCCGAAGAGATTGTGCATGTCGCCGAGGATTTCCTGATATGCTCCCACAAGAAAGACGCCGAGGTAATAGTCCTCGTTCTTGCGGATGGGATGTACGGGAAGCACGTGCGACGCCTGACGGTTGGTGACGAAGTTGGCTATCTTACCGTCCGAGTCGCAGGTGATGTCCTGCAGCGTGGCGTTGCGTGTGGGACGCTCGTCGAGACGCTGGATAGGGACGATAGGGAACAGCTGGTCAATGGCCCATGCGTCCGGGAGCGACTGGAAGAGCGAGAAGTTGCAGAAATACTTGTCGGCAAGCAGCTTGTCCAGTCCGCGAAGCTCTTCAGGAGTATGCTTCAGCGACTTCGCCATGCTGTTTACCTCGCGGCAGACGCTCCAATACATGCTCTCTATCTCGGCACGGGTGCGGAGGTCTACGATGCCGTGTGAGAAGAGGTCGAGTGCTTCGTCGCGTATCTGCTCGGCGTCGTGCCAGTCCTCCAGCATTGTGCGGGGATTGAGATTGTCCCATATCTCGTAAAGGTCCTTCACCAGCTGGTGGTCTGTCTCCGTCGGTTCAAAATCCTCGCGCATCTGCGGCAGCGTGGTGGTCTCGAGCACGTCGATGATAAGCACGGAGTGATGGGCTGACAACGAACGTCCGCTCTCGGTGATAAGGTTGGGATGAGGGATGGAGTTCTTGTCAGAAGCCTCCACAAAGGTATATACGCAGTCGTTGACATACTCCTGGATGGAGTAGTTGACGGAGCTTTCCGAGCTTGACGAACGTGTGCCGTCATAGTCGACACCAAGTCCGCCACCACAGTCAACGAAGTCGATGTTATAGCCCATCTTGTGCAGCTGTACGTAGAAGTTGGCTGCTTCGCGCAGCGCAGTCTGGATGCGGCGAATCTTCGTAATCTGCGAACCGATGTGGAAGTGGATGAGACGGATGCAGTCGTGCAGTCCCTTATCATCGAGAGTCTTCAGAGCTTGGAGCAATTCTGACGCTCTCAGACCGAACTTCGATGCGTCGCCACCGCTCTCCTGCCACTTGCCCGATCCTGAAGAAGCGAGCTTGATGCGGATGCCGATGTTGGGCTTGACGCCAAGCTTCTTGGCAGCAGCGGCGATAAGACCAATCTCATTCATCTTCTCCACGACGAGGAAGATGCGCTTTCCCATCTTCTGGGCAAGCAGAGCCAGCTCGATGTAGCTCTGGTCCTTATATCCGTTGCAGACGATGATGGAGTCGCTCTGGCACTGTACGGCTATTACGGCGTGCAGCTCAGGCTTCGAACCGCACTCCAGTCCGAGGTTGAACTTGCGTCCGTGCGAGATAATCTCCTCCACGACGGGCTGCATCTGGTTCACCTTAATAGGATAGACGATGAAGTTCTCCCCCTTGTAGTTGTATTCCTCCGCCGCTTTCTTGAAGCATGACGATGTCTTCTCGATACGGTTGTCGAGGATGTCGGGGAATCTCAGCAGTACGGGAGGCGTGACGTCACGCAACTGGAGTTCGTCCATCACGTCACGCAGGTCAATCTGGACGTTGTCCTTACACGGCGTCACATACATGTCGCCACGGTCATTGACACCGAAATATGATGTTCCCCATCCGTTTATGTTGTAGAGTTCGCGGGAATCTTCAATGGTCCATTTCTTCATTTCTTTCTATTCTTGGTTTTAAGGGGTTGTTTCTTTAAACGGTTTGTATTTTGGTTCAGTATGTTATTGAACTATTGCAAGTTCTGTATGTTATTTATCCAACAACGCACGCAGTTCCTTGACGGTATCGTTTATCTTCTCGAAGTTGTCGAGCAGGTCCACGTTGAAGGTGTATTGCGCTTTCTGGTAGAACTGTTCGCGGTGTGCGAGCTGTTCCCCGATGAACTTCTCCACCTCCTCCGGCGTCTTGTTGAGCAGCAGGGGGCGCACGGCGCGTCCCATCTTGAGGTGTTCGTGGAGCACTTCGGGCGAAGCCTTCAGATAAACCACCTGCGCCTGGGCGTTCATATAGTCGATGTTGTCATAGAAGCAGGGCGTTCCACCGCCGCACGACACCACCACATTCTCAAATTCCGCCACTTCATGCAGCATGTTATGCTCGATGCGTCTGAAGCCTTCCTCGCCCGACTCATCGAATATCTGCTTCACGGTGCGTCGCATCCGCGTCTCGATATACCAGTCGAGGTCATAGAAGGGAAGTCCGAGAGCCTTGGCAAGCGCCTTGCCGACAGTGGTCTTGCCGGCTCCCATATAACCTATAAGGATAATGCGTGTCATTATATTGTATATGCTTACTTCTTCTTAGCCGCTGCTCTCTTCTTGGGAGCCGGCGGGTTCTTGATGATTTCCATACACTCGTCGTATGTAAGTTCGGCTGCCTTCTGATGCAGTTCGCGCGGAATGCGATAGTTCTTGCCGTCATAAGCGATGTATGGTCCGTAGCGTCCGTTGAGCACTTCCAGCTTGTCATCCTCCTCGAAGGTCTTCAGATGGCGCTCTGCCTCAGCCTTGCGCTTCTCTTCTATCAGCTCAATGGCTCGCTCAAGCGTCACTGCCATCGGGTCTTCGGTCTTCGGGATGGACACGTACTTGCCGTCGTGCTGCACGTAAGGACCGAAGCGTCCTGCACCTACGCTGACCGTCTTGCCCTCGAACTCGCCGAGAGTGCGCGGGAAACGGAACAGCTCGAGTGCCTCTTCCAGGGTGATGGTCTCCATGCTCTTGTCCGAAGGAAGCTGTGCGAAGCGCGGCTTCTCCTCGTCATCGGCTGCACCGATCTGCACCACGGGTCCGTAACGGCCTATCTTTACGAAGACGGGATGTCCGCTCTTCGGGTCTATGCCGAGCTGACGTTCGCCTGCCTTGTGCTCCGTGCGGGCGTTCATCACCTTGTCAACGGTAGGCTCAAACTCCTGGTCGAAGTGGCGCATCATGTCTGTCCACTCTTCCTTGCCGTCGGCAATCTGGTCGAACTGCTGCTCCACCTTGGCGGTGAAGTTATAGTCCATGATGGTGGGGAAATTCTCGATGAGGAAGTCGTTCACTACGATACCTATGTCGGTGGGCAGAAGCTTGCCCTTCTCGTTGCCAGCCATCTCCACCTTGCGTGTCTGCGTAACCTTGAGTCCGCGGAGCGTGTCAATGACATAACCTCTCTCCTCGCCTTTCTTGTCGCCCTTCACCACGTACTCGCGCTGCTGAATGGTGGAAATGGTCGGGGCGTATGTTGACGGACGGCCGATGCCGAGCTCTTCGAGTTTGTGTACGAGGCTTGCCTCAGTGTAGCGTGACGGACCCTGCGAATAACGCTCTGTGGACGTAATCTCGCGGCGTGTGAGCACGTCGCCCTCCTTGATGACGGGCAGCATGTGCGAGAACTCGTCTGCAGAAGATTCGTCCTCGTCGTCTGACGACTCGCGGTAAACCTTGAGGAAACCGTCGAACTTCACCACTTCACCGTTGGCAATGAAGTGCTCCTCAATGCTTCCGGTGGGGCTGCCGGCGGGTTTGTCAGCCACGATGCTGATGGTGGTCTTCTCTATCTGAGCCTCAGCCATCTGGCTGGCAGCTGTGCGTTTCCATATAAGATCGTAGAGACGGCGCTCCTGTGCGGTTCCTTCCACGGTGGTGTTGCTCATGTATGTGGGTCGGATGGCCTCATGTGCCTCCTGCGCTCCCTTAGAGTGGGTGTGGAAATTGCGCGGTGAGCTGTATTCTTCGCCGTAGAGCTTCACAATCTCTTCCTTTGCTGCACCGATGCAGAGCTGCGAGAGATTGACGCTGTCAGTACGCATGTATGTGATAAGACCGTTCTCATAGAGGCGCTGCGCCACCATCATGGTCTGCGAAACGGAGAATCCGAGCTTGCGGGCTGCCTCCTGCTGGAGTGTGGATGTGGTGAACGGCGCCGCGGGATAACGCTTCAACGGCTTCTTCGTAACGGTCTCCACGCGGAACGTGGCGTCCTTACACTTGTCGAGGAAAGCCATCGCTTCGTCGTGTGTGGAGAAGCGCTTGTCCAGCTCTGCCTTCACTTCCTGCTGCGATCCGTCCGCATTGGTGATGGCGAAGATGGCGTTAATGCGATAGTAAGGCTCTGTATGGAACTGCTGAATCTCGCGCTCACGCTCTACGATAAGGCGCACGGCTACCGACTGTACGCGTCCAGCCGAGAGTGCCGGCTTCACCTTTCGCCAGAGTACGGGCGAGAGCTTGAAGCCCACGATGCGGTCGAGCACGCGGCGGGCCTGCTGTGCGTTCACAAGGTTCATGTCCAGATGGCGCGGGTTTTCTATTGCCGCGAGAATGGCAGGCTTCGTGATCTCATGGAAGACAATGCGGTTGGTGGATGCCTCGTCCAGTCCGAGCACTTCGCAAAGGTGCCATGAGATGGCCTCTCCCTCGCGGTCTTCATCGGATGCGAGCCAGACCTTAGTGGCTTTCTTGGCGTTTTCCTTCAACTGCTTTACGAGCGCTTCCTTGTCCTTTGGTATTACGTAAGCGGGCTGGAGTGTATCTTTATCTATGCTCAGTTCCTTCTTCTTAAGGTCTCTGATATGTCCATACGAGGACATGACTTTATAGTCGGAGCCAAGGAATTTCTCGATGGTCTTTGCCTTCGCAGGGCTCTCGACAATAACTAAGTTGTCTTGCATGTTGTTGATTTCGTTTTATAATTTCGGCGCAAAAGTAAGCTTTTTTTTTCTTATACCTTATTATATAGAGAAATTTTATAAAATTTTAGAAATAAAGCCGGAACAAGAATAAAGCAAAATCGCAGTTTAGCGGTGAGACGAATTAAGCGAATTATAGGATAAGGGTTACAAGCTTCCGTGACAAACTTAGGAGGCTATGGCGTCTCGCCATAGTCACGCACCCACAATAGACGGTCCCGCTTTGCGGAACCAAGAGAGGGTGAGAGGATGCTTATCCCACAGCTGCGCTCCTTCGGAGCTTGCAGTGGGTTTCTGGGCTCAGTGGAAATTTAGTGGGGATAAGCATAAATCTTTGCAAGTCGATACAGAAAAAACTTTTCATCAACGATGCCCCTTAGTGATGCTCTGAAAGCTTTGATTTTTGCATTAAAGGATTCAGCTG
>NZ_NOVE01000029.1 GCF_002265625.1 Prevotella sp. 885 | reverse complement strand
TGCAGAATCTTTCAATGCAAAAGTCAAGCATTTCAGAGCACAACTTCGGGGTATCATTGACAAGAAATTCTTTCTCTTCAGACTAACAAGATTGTATGCTTAATCCACACACTTTTTCAGGTGAGCCCAACTATGACGTGAGACATGAAACGAGACACGCTTCTTGATGCCACACATTGCAGCAACTTTCTTTATGCGCTTGTTGATGCTGTCAAGGTTGCCGATATTGAACAAGTGACTTCCTTTTCTGAAAGCCTTGTATCTCTCAATAATCTGCATGGGAATATCCATCAGCTTGATTTGGAAAGGCACACCTGTCTTCTGACGCTTGGAAACAATCCAAGGAGCACCGTTTATCATGCTGATGTTGTCTTCCGTCAAGTTCTTGATGTCGATGAAAGATATACCTGTCCAACAACCAAAGATAAAAAGGTCTCTCGCAAATGCTATATTCGGGTCTTCCAACGTTATCTCGGTCATGGCGGTAAGCTCGTCCAATGTCAAGAACTCACGTTCCTTGTGGTCTGGGTCAACGTGGTACATGGCAAATGGATTTCTCGGTATCTTGCCGTTGTAGTGAGCTGCCGTTACGATATGCTTCAGTGGTATGGAATAAATCCAAATGGAGGACTGCGCAAGTCCGACGACATTCTTCAGATACAGGCAATAGTCACGGATGAACTCCTCAGTAAGCTCGTTCATGGACATATCGCTGCGCTTGTACTGATACTTGATGAAATCGGCAACATACTTTCTTACCGTCAGATACTTGCGGTAGGTGTTCTTGGCTCTATCCTTGCCAACACGCTTGGCAAAAGCTGCGTTCTCCTTGTCAAAGGCTCTGAGCAATGTCTCGTATTCCGTGCCTATGCCTTGGTAGGCGTTTCTCACCATTTCAGCGGTAACGAAAGCCTCACGGTCGGAAAGTCGCTGGTAATGCTTGGTGATTTGAGCCTTGATGTTGTCAAGCGCAAAGTTCACCTCCTTGGCTTCCTTACTCTTGCCTGTGGCTCTGTTGCCCTTGGCATCCCAAATAGCCTTGGTAACGCTCTGCTTGCAACTGAACTGTGCGATAGTTCCGTTGATTGTCACTCGCCCCATGATAGGGACAATTCCGTTTCTCTCCTTGCTTCCATTTACATAGAAGACTGTCTTGAAAGTGCATCTCATAATTCTTACTTTTTTGTTCGGTGCAAAATTAAACTATGAGAGTTGCATGGCAAAACCAAAACTTACGCAGAACGGGGAAATATGAACCGCCACCGTTAAAAATGCTTATTAGGGCGTTTCTGCGAGGTAATGATTTGAAAGCGTTTCTATTTCTCCAATCTGCGTTTTTCGCTTTTCCTCGTCTATGCCACTTAAAGCCAACGACTGCCACAACCACTTGAAACTCAAAATAAAAGCATCATTCTGCTATTTCTTGCTTTTTTAGGCGTTATTTTCTGAAAAAAACGATATCTTTGCAGCGTCTTATAATACTACTTGAATAATGAAAACAATGGACTATCAACCTTTATTGGAAAAAATAAGGAAGGAGATTGAGATATATGCCAAGGACGGCAAGCAGGCGGATTATATTCCGGCTTTAGCTGAGGTCAATCCTGACCAGTTCGGTATATGCCTCACAATGCTTGACGGCAGAACCTATCGCCTCGGCGAGTCGGACGTTAAGTTCTCCATACAGAGTATAGCAAAGGTGTTCTCCCTGGCCGTGGCTTTGAGTATTTTGGGTAAGGACTTGTGGGCAAGAATAGGCAAGGAACCTTCCGGTTCGGCTTTTAATTCGCTCGTGCAGTTGGAGTATGAGCACGGAAAGCCGCGCAATCCGTTTATCAATGCCGGTGCCCTGGTAACCGCCGACGTCATTCTCTCGCATCTTGACAATCCTAAGGAGTTCTTCCTTGAGTTTGTACGCACCATCGCCGGCAACCGTGACATCAACTATTCTGAGGAGGTGATGCGCTCGGAGCTGAACAGCTGTTACCTCAACGCTTCCATCGCTTACCTGCTGAAGCATCATGGCAACCTGCATAATGACGTGCATGATGTGCTGGAGTTTTATTGCACGATTTGTTCGTTGGAGATGAGTTGCGAGGATCTCTCACGCGCTTTCATGGCGTTCGCAAAGAGTAGCGAGCCTTTCTCTCACGCTGGCGTAAACCTCACCATATCAAGAGTGAAGCGCATAAACGCCATAATGCAGACTTGCGGTTTCTACGACGAAGCCGGCGACTTCGCCTTCCTCGTGGGACTTCCCGGCAAGAGTGGCGTAGGCGGTGGCATCGTAGCACTCTATCCCTCACGTTACTCCATCGCAGTATGGAGCCCGCGACTCAACTCGAAGGGCAACTCCATCATGGGAATGAAAGCCTTGGAACTGTTTACGTCAGAGACGGAAGAGTCGATATTCTGAGTTGACAGTTGAGAGTTATGATATGCATTGTAGTTAGGATATGAATAAAGGAGACTATTGTATTTTGCCATGGTCTCCTTTATAATTATAGCAGTATAGCCTTAAATCTCATTTATCATTTCTTTTACAGCCTTTTTCAATGGCTGTAATTCTTTTTCGATAATCCACCAGATTTGATCGGGGTCTACGTCAAAGTAGTGGTGAGCAATTATGTCACGCAATCCTTTAATGTTTTTCCAGTCTATTTCAGGATGTGTGGGAAGTAACAGGCCTTTAGTGACTTTATCTAAGCCTTTCAAACTCTCTCCTATGGCAATAAATTGCATACAAATGGAATCAAGTATAGCGACACCCGTAGAGGACATAATGAAATCATCGCCACAATGATAAGGTTGTGAACGTTCTTCAATATGTTCTATGGACGTCAATACTCTATTAAGTATGTCCTTGGCAATGTATTTATCGTATTGCGTAGATTCCATCATGTTCTATTCTTGACTTGAAGAGGGGATTCATGTTTTTATGTATGCGGATTACGTCCACTGAACAATGGAATAGACTTTCCAAGAATTCTTTTAAGTCTGCTAACAGGAATGGATTCGGGGTTTCTGTTTCCACGCATACATCCAAATCGCTTAATTCTGTATGTTCGTTTCGTGAAACCGATCCAAAGATGCGTAATGTCTTTATTCCAAAATCATTAGTGATTTTGAAACTGTTTTGTTTTATGGTTGCTATGTAATCTTGAAGTGCTCTCATCTCATTATATTATTATGTATGCAAAAATAAGGAATATTTCTTTTACTTGTATATTATTCATGTCGTTTTTTTCATATTAAACTTGAAATAACCATATAAAGTTAATGTCAAATAAAAAGGAGAATGTGACTTGTGAGAGGTTTTCTCTTACAAGTCACATTCTCCTTTTTATATTGTTAACCCGAAGGCTGTTATGCGTTAAGCAGATTGCTGCATGCGTCCTCTATGAGGTCGAGCGCATAGTCGAAGTCGGCGGTGCCGCCGTAATATGGGTCGGGCACCACGCTTACGTTCTTATGGTCCTTAAGATAGTCGGTGAGCATCTCCACCTTTGCCCTTGCTTCCTCTGTCGGAGCCTTGGACGTGACGATGCGATAGTTGTCGTTGTCCATGACGAGCAGCTTGTCAAAACGAGAGAAGTCGTCGGCGCAGATTTGGCGTGCATGGCTGTCAAGGGTGTATCCGCGGCGTGCTCCACGCTGTCTCATTCTGCTGTCAGGAAGCTGTCCTACGTGCCAGTCGCCTATTCCTGCAGAGTCGATGAAGAACTCGTCCTCTCTTCCTGCGTCTGCCACCATCTTCTTCATCACCGCTTCAGCAGCCGGAGAGCGGCAGATATTACCGAGACAGATGAAGAGCAGTTTCTGTTTCTTATATTCCATTCTTTCTGTCACCAACGCTTTTAAGTACCGGCTCGCATGTAAGATTCACACCAAGCTTCTTGAATATTTTCTGGTCGACGTCGCTGAGCATCACGGTGCTGTGCACCTGGCAGCCGCGAAGCTTCGGAAGCTGCTCCAGAGCCTTACGACAGTTCTCGTCGTTCTCGGAAAGAACTGACAGCGCCACCAGCACTTCGTCAGTATGCAGACGCGGGTTGTGGCCTCCGAGATAGCTGATCTTCGTGTGCTGTATCGGCTCAATCATCGACTGCGGGATGAGCTTCACGTTGTGGTCGATGCCGGCAAGATACTTTGTGACGTTGAGGATAAGCGCTGCGGAGCACCCCAACAGCTCGCTCGACTTGGCTGTGATGATGGTGCCGTCCTCCATTTCGATGGCTGACGACGTATGTCCTGTCTCCTTCTTATAGTTCTTTGCTGCAACGGTGGTGCGGCGGAAGTCGGTGTTGATCTTAGCCTGATTGAAGAGCATCTGTATCTTGCTTATCTCTTCCTCGTTGCATGCTCCACGTGCCATCTTGTTGGTGGCGTCGTAGTAACGGCGGATAATCTCGTTCTTCGATGCCTCGCAGCAAGCCTCGTCGTCGCTGATGCAGAAGCCCACCATGTTGACACCCATATCCGTGGGCGACTTATAGGGGTTAGATCCGTAGATGCCTTCGAAGAGAGCGTTGAGAACCGGATATATCTCGATGTCACGGTTATAGTTGATGGCGATTTTGCCGTATGCCTCAAGGTGGAACGGGTCAATCATGTTTACGTCGTTAAGGTCGGCTGTGGCAGCCTCGTATGCGATGTTCACGGGGTGCTTGAGCGGCAGGTTCCATACGGGGAAGGTCTCAAACTTGGCATATCCTGCTCTTACGCCACGCTTGTTCTCGTTGTAGAGCTGGCTCAGGCACACAGCCATCTTGCCGCTGCCCGGTCCGGGAGCAGTTACGATGACGAGTGGACGCTCCGTCTCCACGTAGTCGTTCTTGCCGAATCCCTCGTCCGAGGCGATGAGGCTGACGTTGTGGGGATAGCCCTCAATAAGGTAATGGCAGTATGTCTTGATGCCGTCTCGCTCAAGACGCTGGCGGAAAGCGCTGGCTGCAGGCTGTCCGTTGTAGTGTGTGATGACCACTGAACCGACCATGAATCCACGGTTCTGAAACTCGCCACGCAGACGGAGCACGTCTTCGTCGTAGGTAATGCCTAAGTCGGCGCGCTTCTTGTTCTTCTCGATGTCGGTGGCGCTGATGACGATGACAATCTCTATGCTGTCGCTGATTTTCTGAAACATGCGCAGCTTGCTGTCCGGCATAAAGCCCGGAAGTACGCGGCTGGCATGATGGTCGTCGAAGAGTTTGCCTCCCAGTTCGAGATACAACTTTCCGTCGAACTGTGATATACGTTCCTTAATGTGTTCAGACTGAATCTTCTGATACTTCTCGTTGTCAAATCCAATTCTCATATACTGGTCATAAAAGTTTGTGCAAAGTTACAAAAAATATACGATAAAACATTAATGAGGGTGTGTCAAAAGTCGCAAGTGGTACGCCCCGAAGGAGCAATTTGGGCTTTCAGCTCGCATTGTTTGAGTTTTGACACACCCTCACGCAAGTAACGCTCTACCAAATGTTTTTTATGTTTATTGCCGTATATATTTTACGAGGGCACATCGTGCCACTGCTTTACATATAGACAAAGCTGTCGAGAGCTTGCTCTCGTAAGGCTTTATCTATATGTAAGGCAAGTCGAAGACTCGGAAAATATATACGGGGTTTTATCGGTTTTTGTCAAAGCCCTGCCATATACTCACATAAACCTCCCCGATAAACTCCAGTTTATATCTCTCCAGCTATCGGAGAGCCCGAAATAGTAGTCTCTGTATACAGTTAAGGCTTAACAGCCTCAACCGTGTATCCTTTTTCCTGCAGCAACTTAAGCACGCCCTTACTGCCAGGCAGGTGTCCGGCACCCACAACAAACAAGGTTGGGGCAGCCTTCATGATGGCAGGCATACGACTTGCCCAGTCGAGGTTGCGGTTGTCGAGCAGCTGTGCCATCTCTTCAGGAGTGCTGTCGCACGTTGTGTTGAACTTCTCGTTCATAAGGTCAAGCAGAGCCTTGACGTCCTGTGCGTAGTAAGCCTTGACCATGCGCTCGGTAAACTGGGCATAATAGTCGAGGTTGTTAAGGAAGCAGTCGAGCTGCTGGATCTGTCTTTTGAGCGGCGCGCCGTACAACAGACTTGCCTGGAACGACAGCGTCTCAAGTCCGCCTACAGGTTCGTTGTTCTGCTTGGCCTGCTTTTGGAAGTACTGGTCGATAAGGTTTGTAGGGTCGAACTCGCCCATGTGAGCCTTGAGATACTGCAACACCATAAGCTGTGTGAGCAGCGTGGCGGGCGACATCTTGCCCATCTGCTGAGCCACCATAGGGTTGCTTAGACCTACACCCATATAGTCTACCAGCACCGCATCAAGCTTTTTGTACTGCTCGGGGGTTAGCACCGTCTTCAAGGTCTTGCCCTCCGGCAGGAGCATGTGCTTCTGCATAACCTGCATACTGTCCGGGTTTAGCATAACATCAAAATTCAATTCGCCATACACCTGGTCGGTAGCGTCGAGCGCCTGGCGCACACCGGCAACCTGGTCGACAAAAGGCGAGTTGGCAAAGTGGAAGGTACCGAAGACGTACGACGGCTTTTTAAGGTCGGCACCCGACACGCGATAAAGCAACTGAGCGTTGGCGCTAACAGCCGAAACCAACACAAATAAGAGTGAAATTAAGATTTTCTTCATATTATTTATTGTTAAATGACCAACAAAGTTTTGTACTAAGGATGTTTTTACGTATTTTTACAAATGCGTCACATATATTTTAATATAATGACACAGCATCACTTAATTGATGTGGATATTGTTGTATATATATTATTGTATACGTACTGTTAACGTGCCATGACCATCTTGTCTGTCTTCACCTTTCCGTCCTTTGTTTTAACGGTTCTTACGTATACGCCCTTCGTGGGACGCTCCACACGACGACCGGCGAGGTCTGTATAGGTGTCAACGCCTTCCTCTTCTGCTTCAAGGCTCTCTACGCCTGCTGCCGAAGCGGGAACGAACTTAGGCTTTGTATAGTAAACGAAGGGATAATAATGATGGCCGCGGTTGATGGCAAGCGTAAGCTCGTCGGTGGAGAAGGTCTTTGTGGCTGCGTCGTATGCGAGTGACGGCGACTCCACTTCGTAGAGTCCGTACTTCTCATTACCTGTCTCGTCGGTGAAGTTGCCCCATCCGAAGGGATAGAGATACATGTGGGACGGCTGTCCGAGAGCGTATGTCTTGTTGTTGCGGTCAACGCCCATATACTGCCATTTCTTCAGCATAAGGCGGTCGCCTTCGATGGTGCCGGAGAACCAAAGATCTGGCTGCGTGTCGTCCAATCCGCAGAAGAACACCTCGTTGCCCTCGAACACCACGCTGATGTCCTTTCCTGTGGAGGTGTTGGTGGCGTCGTTGTATGTCACCTTATAGTCCACAGCCTTTGAGATGTCGGCAGGTATTGGGGCGGCGTCCTTTATCTTGTTGTATATGCTGACGGTGTCGCCGTAGCCATAGAAGTAGCCGTCGGCAGCGCCAAGACCGATGAACGCATTGCTGTCGCCAACCTTCACAAGCGAGTCGCCGCGCAGTTCAAAGGACACCACCTGCGACTTGGCATCCTTTGTGGCATAGTTCTCCGAGTCGTCCTTCAGATAGCGCCATGCGTAAAGGATGGGGTCGGATCCTCCCGTATTGTCATATACGGCCTGTGGCAGCTCCACATTATACTTGCCGTCACCGGCTTTTGTGGCTTTCACCCATATCTCAGCGTCCATATTTAGGAAGCCGAACGGATTCTTTATATATAGGTTGCCCTCGCTGTCCTCCACGATGTCCGAGACATAGCCGTCGCCGAGATAGTCATATATGTATCCGTCGCTGCTCGCATAACATCCCTCGAAATAATGATTGAGGTCCTTATAGAGCGTGCCCTCGGGCTGTGAGCTGATGATGGAAGAGAGTCCAGGCAGTTCAGCCTCAGCATAAAGCTTGGCAAGCTGGCGGCGCAGTGGCAGATTGTTGTCTGCAAATGACGGCGCAGACATAAGTGCCAGAAGAGATAAGATGTAAAGGTGTTTCATGTTTTTGATGTTTTATTATTAGTTACTCTTTATCGTTTATTGTCATTTAGTTCAATAAACAATCACAAAATTAACATATTATTTGTTACTCACAAAGATTTTATCTACTTTTGTACTCAAATATTACTTAAAAAATAAAAACTCTTCAAATCATTCATCTTTAAATGTTTATGAACGTTTCGACTACAATCAAGACACTTGCTGTGACCGCCATTATGACGGTGGCTGTCCCGTTTGCTGCCACTGCGCAGACCACGGACATCAGCGAGGACTTCAGTCTTTTCACGGAGGGTAGCGAGGATTCGCCTTCGGCTGCCATCAACAGCGAGAACGGCAATATTCCTGCACGCTACTTCCACACAACTGGATGGTCAGGCTACGGCGTACATCAGGCTGGCGGAGCATGTGCACTTATCAATCCTGACCAGTACGGAGCGCAGCTCAATACCGTCGTTGGTACATACACAGGAGCATACGTGGTTAAGGTTCGCGCGAAGACTATCAGCTCTAACTATCAGGACAACACACGCCTGAACATCGGACTCTGGGAGGAGGCTGAGAACCAGTATAACCAGACCACATACTACGAGAACTTCGTTACGACGAAGAGCGAGTGGCGCGAGTTTACGTTCAAGTTTGACAACAACTCCATCTATGCCAACTCCAACCGCATGCTCGTCAGCTTCTATACGGACGGCAAGGTTCTCATTGACGACATCCACGTGTATAAGTCGACGGAGCTGACGGCTCCCGTGGCTTACCGAGCCACTAACTTCACGGTGGACGGATTCACTGCCAACTGGGCTCCGGTGGAGAACGCCACACATTATCTCTTCTCGCTCTTCCACAACGAGAAGACTCCGGTGACGCAGACGGAAGACTTCACGGAGGACTTCAGTAGCCTTTCCAACGGCACGTTGCCGGAAGGTTGGACATACACTCCGGGAACAAGTGGTGCAGCTCCTGAGCAGTATGTCAACGAGGAAGGCGGCGTACAGTCTGCCATTAAGATAAAGAACGGCGACATCATCACCATGCCTGACAACGGAGGCAGACTGACAGCGCTGACTTTCTCGTTCATAGAGTGTAAGATGCCCCGCAACGTGGAGGACCTTTGGGGAACCGAACTCATCGTGGAGATGTGGGACGGATTCAACTGGAAGAACTTCACAACCGTGCAGATTGACGCTTCTGAATACGGCAATCAGCTGCGCCACGAGTTTGATTGGAGCCGCTTCTTCAAGAAGGACAAGTATAAGTCTACGAAGGTTCGCTTCCGTATGAGCGGCTTGCCCGACGACTGCGCCTTCGGTCTTACAGACTTCAGCTGGTCCACAGAGTCGTCATCCACACTCGTTTACGACCTCAAGGACGAGAAGGTGGAAGGCACATCTTATGTCGTTAGTGGCATGGATCCCGAGACAGACTATTCTTACACTATCAAGGCTGTAAACGGAGATGAGGTTTCGGCTTCTTCATCTGCTGTAGAGGCTGACGGACTTGCCACTCCCGTCGTAGAGCCGGCTACCGATGCCAGCCACGACAGCTATACGGCTAACTGGCAGGCGGTGCCCAAGGCGTCTTATTACGAGGTTACCAACTATGACACATACGTGGCTCCTGAAGAGGAGAAGGGGTTCGTAGTGCTCAACGAGGACTTCTCGAAGATTGCCGATACAGGCGTCACCATCGAGAAGCCGATGGCTTTCCAGAACTCCAACTATATGACATTGGGATCGAATATGACCTATCGTTCGGGATGGCAGTGCATCTGGGGCGGATATGCTGACGGCTGCTTCGTTGGCACAGGCATGACTGACTATAACATCTCGGGCGAACTCCTTACACCGATGCTTACGCTCTCTAACGACGAGGGACGTTTCCATGTAAAGGTAACGGCTCGATCTATGATTAAGGACGACGAGCTCGTCATCTATTCTAAGGGCTCTGGCAAGGGCGTACGCCTTAACATCACACCAGACGAATGGCGCACGTTCAATGTGGACCTTACCGACGGACAGGAGTCTGATATCGTGGTGTTCACTACAGCGAACCACTATCCGTTCATCATCGACGACATCAAGATTACGCAGAACCTTTCTGCCGGCGACCGTGTATATGAGGACCTGCTCACTTACACTACCGACGAGGAGGAGACATCGCAGACCGTCACAAATCTGAAGAAGCCTGAAGTGAACCATTCTTATGCTTACACCGTCACAGCTGTACGTCAGCGCCAGGCAGGTAAGGTAAGCTCAGAACGCTCCGCATTCCAGAATGTTGACACATTCCTTGGCGTTAAAGACATCAAGGACAATGCTGCAAAGACCGAGACAGGACGCTTCACCGTTGACGGCATGAAGGCGGATAAAAACACACGCGGTCTTATCATCGTCAAGTATGCTGACGGTAGCGCAACAACCATCTTACGCAGATAATCAGTAAAAGCAATTATAAAAAACGTAACGAAAGAAATGAAAAGCCTTCTTATCAAAGACACCACCGTCGACGAACGCATGGCAATCGTCAAGGAATCGCTCAACTTCTGCGACGGTGAGTGTGAAGGCGTCGACATGGATGACATGTACGACGACTACATCTTCGGCAGACGAGAGCTTGCCGACATCAACCGTGAGTTCAGCCAGGCGCATGCCGGTGAGGTAACGCCAAGTCGTACTGCAGAACCTTCGGGCTGCGGAATGGGACGATAATCTCAGATCTCTCGCACGCAAAGAAGATGTAAAGACACACTAAACGCAAAAGACCGGAAGCCTCAAAAGGAAGCTTCCGGTCTTTTTTTTATTTTCTTATCGCATTTCGCGGAATGCGCTCCACACCAAAGGTACGGTTATGGCAAAGGCGAATACGTCAGCCACTGCCTGACAGATTTCCAGTCCGAAGAGTCCCCAAAGCTTAGGCAGGATGAGCACCAGAGGGATGAAGAACAGGCCGCTGCGGGCTGCTGCGAGGATATTGGCGCGAATGGGCTTGCGGATGGTCTGCATAAACATGTTGCTGACGATGACCGTTGCTATGAGCGGAAAGGTGACGAGCTGCCAGCGAAGGGCTGCTGTTCCTACAATGACCACTTCCGGGTCGTCACGAAACTCCGCCACGATGGGTTCGGCAAAGGCGAAGCTGACCAGCGCCACCACTATAAGAAACGCCGTGCCGAGCTTCACGCTGTACATATATCCCTCCTTCACACGGCTGTAGAGGCGTGCGCCGTAGCAGAATCCGCACAACGGCTGGAAGCCCTGGCCCAAGCCGATGATGAACGAGAAGACAAAGAAGCAGCTTCTGCTGACGATGGACATTCCGGCAATGGCAGCGTCGCCGAAAGCTCCTGCCGCCACGTTAAGCATGATGACAGCCAAGCTTCCCAGTCCCTGACGCGACAGCGATGGCGTGCCGCCGGCTACTATCTCCTTCATGAGTTGGCGTGAGAACGAGAAGTTGCGTGGGAGAATATGGATGTTCCTGCTGCTGCAGGTCATGGCGAAGAGCACGCAGAAACTGCATATCTGCGAAATAAGCGTGGCTGTGGCGGCTCCAGCTATGCCCATGTGGAAGACAAAGATGAAGAGAGGGGCGAGGAAGACGTTCAGCACGGCTCCCGTCACGATGCCCACCATAGCCAAGAGAGCGTTGCCTTGGAAGCGCATCTGATTGTTCATGGTGAAGGAGGAGGTCATAAACGGGGCGCCAAGGAGGATGATGCCAAGGTAAGTGCGGGTGTAAGGAAGGATGGTCGGCGTAGAACCGAGCATCACGGCTATGTCGTCCAGGAACAGGTGACAGACTATGGCTATCACGATGCCGAACGAGAAGCTATAGAAAAAGCCGGTGGCAGCCATTATTGCGGCGTCTTCGGTCTGCTTTGCGCCAAGCTTCTGCGAGATATAGTTGCCTGATCCGTGCCCGCAGAAGAATCCCACAGCCTGTATTATTGCCATCATCGAGAACGACACGCCCACGGCGGCCGTACATTGCGTGTTTATCTTTCCCACGAAGTAAGTGTCCACCATATTATATAGGCTCGTCACCAGCATGCTGATGATGGTCGGTATAGCCATTGTCAGGATTACGCGGTGGACGGGCGCCGTGGTAAGGAATGTGTAGTTGTCTCTCTTTGTCTTCATCTTATTATTATGAGTATTTCAGGTTAATGCTGCAAAGTTACCCATAAAAAGTGATCCGCAAAAGGCAAACCTAAAAGATAAATAATACGAAGCATCGCTTAAATGATGCTAAATGGCTGCGTGTAGTGCATTATTGTAATTAAAAAGGCGATTTGTGTAAATAATTTGATATAATCTAACAGCGTATTGTTTTATTTTGTATATTTGCAAACCGCTGCTGCTTGCAGATTGTAAGAAGAATACGTTTCACAACAAAATTTATGCTTATGAAGAAGAATTTACTGTTTTTATTCGCCGTTTTGCTTTCATTATTGCCTCAGGCGATGAAAGCCGACACATGGTCGTTCGAATGGAATACCTCTAAGGCTAATGGGGGACAGGGATTTTATAATTTCGGAGCGAGCCGTGTGGAAAAGGACGTCTACACTACCGAACTCAACGGCGTGCAATGGAATGCTTCCGCCGAAGGAACGTTTATCTATGCCTATACGTCCAAGATGGGGCAGTACATCGGCTCGGCTGGCGAACCGCCTACGAGTGCAAAGCTGTGGACCGACGGCATATTGGGTAAGGTTACGGCTGTGCGCGTGACCGCACGTGTGCAGAAAGCTGAGTACGAGGGCAACGTCTCCGTAACGGTGAACGGTGTCAATTATGCCTGCGATGGCAAAACTACAGCTGCTCTTGAGTCCACCGAAAAGCATTTTGAGTTTAGTATTGCTGCCGCTGATGCCAAGGAAGGCGAGGTGGCCATCGTGCTAAACCAGACGAGCGAGAAGAAGGGACCGCTCTATGTGCGCAAGATTGAGATTGATTATGAGAAGGCGCAGTCAACGGTTCTGCCGCCGGTATTCACGCCTGCCGCCGGTACATACGACGAGGCGCAGACCGTGGAGATAAATTCGGAGGCTAGGACCGACGTCATTCGCACCATCTATTACACCACCGACGGCAGCAATCCGAAGCTGGAAGGCGGCACGCGCGTGGCTTACACGGAGCCTATCACCGTTGCTGCCACCACCACGCTGAAGGCTGTCGTGAAGGAAGGCAAGGAGTATAGCGACGTGGTGGAGGCGAAGTATGTCATCAACGAACCGCTGAAAGCTGACTTCACAACAGACCGTGCCTTCACGGCATTCTACGATCAGGAGTTCGATTCTGAGGAAGGAATGGCTGACTGGACCGTCGGCGAAGGCTGGGAACTTGCCAACCGCAACTTCAAGAGCGTAAAGGCAGACGACGTTTCGTCCGTGTCAATCGCTTACAACGCGCAGAACAACGGCACTTCGCAGCTCACCAGTCCGGAGTTCACCATTGAGGAAGGCAGCAACGTAGAGTTTTATGCTTACTTCCAAGCTCCGTTCTTGATTTACGGTAAGTGGACCTTTGATGTCATCGACACGGAGAGCAACGAAACCACAACGCTGCTCAACGCCTTCGACTGGGCGCAGGACAATGGCTATACTGGTCCGAACTGGAACAAGTTCAGCTACAGTCTTGCTGCCTTTACAGGCAAGAAGGTTAAGTTTGAGTTTAATTATCCGTTCGGTGGCGAAAACCTTGCCATTGACGGCTTCCGTCTTACCAAGGAGGATGCCTCCGCAGCTGAGACCATCCACATCTTCGAGGGCGAGAAGATACAGTTCGTGAGCCTTGCCAAGGGCAGCCCCGACGCAACGGAATGGAAGTTCCCGGGCAGCGCATCTGAGACATCCACCGACCCCAACCCGACCGTAACGTACAACAAGGCCGGCACTTACGACGTCAGCCTTACCGTTCGTCGCGGCAATGAGAGCGACGTAATGGAGCGCAAGGGCTTCGTGGTAGTGGCCCAGAAGGCACCGACGGCCCTTATCGGTCTGCCGGAGGAGGGATATGAGAGTCCTTGGGTGGGCGTATTCGTTCCGACAGACGTGCCCGTAACCTTCCGCGACCTCTCTACAGGCAATCCTACAGAATGGAACTGGGTGTTCCAGTATGCCGACAAGGAGACGAGCAACGAGCAGAATCCTACCGTCACCTTCGTAAAGAAGGGCACCGTGAGCGTAGGACTGACAGCCAAGAACGCAGCCGGACAGAGCAACGACGTTCTCCAGTATGCCATCCAGGCTGGCGGATCACAGTATGTATGGAACATCAGCTCGGAGGAGAACTCTAATCTTAAGAAGGTGGAACTCGGATGGTTCGGATCGTATGCCGGCTCCAACTGGCTGGGACTCGACCGCTTTGCAGAGAAATATAAGGCACCGCTTGCCGACGCAACCATCAATGAGGTGGCTGTATACTTCGCTTCCGTGACGTCCATCGATCCAGACTATGAGGTACGTCTGACGCTGAACGCAGTCGGCGAGAATGGCGAACCGGGCGAGGAACTTGCCTCTACGAGCGTCAAGGCATCCGACCTGAAGTATAGCGATGACGACTATCTCGCCACCACATTCGCGTTTGCCGAGCCGGTAAGCATGGAGAAGGGCAAGGAGTTCTTCGTCGTTGTCGGACCGTTCCCCAACGGCACGATGGAAGAATCGCCTTACACCTCCGACGACATCTCAATCTTCTGTCTGCGTCGCAACGCAGGAATGAAGACTACGGCATGGCAGTTAGTGGAAGATACTGACGAAAACGACAATGGTCTTGGCACCTATACGTGGTTCGCCAACACCGACGACCCGACGTCCATAGCCATCGCTCCTTGCGTAACATACAAGGACACTGCCACATCCATCGGCGTAACCACACCTGCCACCGACGCTGAAGCCACTGTTACAGCCGTCTACAGCATCAGTGGACAGCGCGTAAACGTTCCAGTTAGAGGCGGTATGTATATCATGAGATATTCTGACGGAACATGCCGCAAGGTGATGTGGAAGTGATGATTTGTTTAGTTGAGAATTAAGAATTGAGGGTTGAGAGTTATGATTTCTTTAATAACATATCATAACTTTCAACCCTCAATTCTTAATTCTCATTTTTTATTTTCTAAGAAAACAGAATTCTCTTACTGTTGCTCCGTCGTCATCGGCGAGGAAGCGTGTCTGTCCGCTCTTTGCCATCGGCTCGCCGTCAATCATGGCAGGCAGTTTTACGCCGTCCGCCACCTTTTGTCCGTTGACGCTTACCGTCACGGCGTCGCCCTTCAAGCTTACTGATGCCGTCGACCATTCGCAGATGTTCTTCACCTTATGCCACTTGTTTTCTCCTGCAATCTTCACACCCATCGTCGTGTCGAATGTTATTACAGGCGATGAGTGGAGGCTGAGTGTCAGTCGTCCGCGTGCCTTCCAGTCGAACACGAGGTCGCAGTCGTCCAGCTCTTCATGCAGAATCCAGAATCCACGCTTCTCCATCTTCGTCTGGTCCGTATGCGACATGTCGTAGCCGGCAGCCTGCTTCCAGTTGTCTATGGCTGCAAGTACCTGGTCGATGTACGTGTCGATGCCCTGCTCGTCGTAGTGATTGATGAACGACTGCTTGGCGGAATATAGCATGGCGCTCACCGAGCGTCCTCCGTTAGCCTCAGGATGTGTGCTCACGGTCTCAGCCGTTGCCACAGCCATGGCGTCAATGAACGGGGCCTTGCCCGTATAACGGCGCAGATAACTGAGAGCCTGAACGGAGTGGGTGGTGCCCAAGTCCACGATTATCTTGCTTCGGAGAGTGTTGTCTGTTACCAGTTCGTCAGCTGCACGCAACATCAGATAGTGTTCGGCGGCAGTAATGCTGCCCGTCTGAGCCGACTGTCCTGCGAGAGTCACGAATCGCGCCAGCACGCTGTTTCGCTCCGCTTCCTCCATGTTGGCTGCCATTTTCAGCAAGTCACGGAGCGCTTCCGGCGTGTCCTTCCTTATAAGGATGCTGTCCGCCTTGGGCATCGGAGCGTGGTACATACCTGCCACTTCCTTGTCTAAGCTCTCCGTCCACATAGGTATGGCTGCAGGTTTCGGCTTTGCCACGGTGGTGACAGCCGTCTGCTTGGGTCGTTTTCCGGCACGTATGTCCAGGATGGTCTGCACCTTCTGCTTGATGCCGGGCTGAGCCGCAGCTGCTTCCGCTATGCGGTCGTCAATGTCGGGCATGTTCACAAGGATGTCGCTTGCCGTCTGGGCCAGCTCAGGCATCTCCAAGTACATGGCAATGTGTGCGGCGTCGGCAGGCTTGGCTATGCGTGCCAGCTGTTCCATTACGTGCAACTGCACGTCAGGCTCGAAGCTGCGGTCGAGTGCCTTCGTCAGACCCTTACGTATAACGTCGGTGTATTTTCGTCCAGTCTCCTGCTGACTGAAGTCCACGATGTCGTCAATGAGGCGCAGACAGGCTCTCTGCTGTCTTGCGTCGTCGGGGTCGCCCATGCGGCTGACCATCTCCACACTCACCTCGGCGTTGTTGGAGAGCGAGTCCAGAATGTCAATGGTGGGCTTGCGTCCTGTCAATGCTATTTGTCTTACTGCCTCGTCGGCAAACTTCTCTATCTTCTTACGGCTTGTCTGAGCATCCATTGATGCAGCCATGCAAACCGCCAAAACTAACAATGCTATCTTTTTCATTTGAGGTGCAAAGTTACTATTAATTATCCATATATTGTCATTAGCGCCCCGTTAAGGGCTCTCTTTGACTTATTATTAGTAACTTTGCATAAATATAGCCGAACTTGCATTTATAACTGTTTACTAAATTTATTTATAACTATACTACAATTTATGGACAACAAATCCTTATTATCTTTCGCTGCTCTGTCCTGCATAGCCGCTACTGCTCAGGCACAGCAAAAAGCAGCCGCTGCCACTCAACGCCCCAACATCGTATATATAATGTGCGACGACCACGCATTCCAGTGCATCAGCGCATACGGAGGTCCCATCTCGAAGCTTGCTCCCACACCCAACATCGACCGCATCGCACAGCGTGGCATGCGCTTTGACCGTGCTTTCGTGGAGAACTCGCTCTCCACACCGTCGCGTGCATGCCTCATGACAGGTCTTTACAGCAATCAGAACGGACAGCGCCAGCTCGGTGAGGGCATCGACACCACACGCACCTTCTTCACCGAACAGCTCCAACAGGCTGGTTATCAGACAGCCGTAGTGGGCAAGTGGCACATGGGTTGCGACCCGAAGGGTTTCGACTATTATCACATCTACAACGACCAGGGACAGTATTACAATCCGCAGTATCGTGGAACGGACACGGACGGCAAGTACATAGTGGAGGAAGGCTATTCCACCGACCTCACCACCGACCACGCACTCAGCTTCATAGAGCATCGCGACGCCAGCAAGCCGTTCTGCCTTCTGCTCCATCATAAGGCACCGCACCGCAACTGGCTTGCCAATACCAAGTACTTCGGAATGTACGACAACGTAACCTTCCCCATGCCCGAAACCTTCTATGACGACTACGAGACACGCGGTTCTGCCGTACGCACGCAGAAGATGAGCGTCACGAAGGATATGCGATGGGAGCAGGACTTCAAGGTGCCGGAGATGCTCGACACCGCCAACGCCGACAGCTGGGACTCATACCTGAGCCTCATGAACGAGGTGAACCGCATGAATCCTGAGCAGCGCATCGCCTGGGGCAAGTATTACTTCCCGCGCAACCGCCGCCTCCTTGAGGCTCGTCTGACGGGCAAGGAGCTGGACGAATGGAAGTATCAGAACTACATCCGCGACTATATGAGCGTCATCAAGTCGGTGGACGAGAGCGTAGGACGCGTGCTCGACTATCTGGACAGCCACGGTCTTACCGACAACACCATCATCGTCTACACCTCCGACCAGGGATTCTATATGGGTGAACACGGCTGGTTTGACAAGCGCTTCATGTACGAGGAGTCGCTCCGCACACCGCTCCTCATCGCTTATCCCGGACACATCCAGCCCGGATCGGTATGCAACAAGCTGGTGCAGAACATCGACTATGCCCCGACCTTCCTCGATCTTGCCGGCATCAGCAAGCCGAAGGAGCTGCCCGGACGTTCGCTCACGCCCCTATTCAAGGCTGGCGACAAGGTGAAGGGATGGCGCAACAGCATCTATTATCACTATTATGACTACCCGACATACCACATGGTTCGTAAGCACGACGGCGTGCGCACAGACCGCTACAAGCTCATCCACTTCTACGGAGCGGGTGGACTGGACGCCGTGAAGGAGAACAAGTATCAGCGTCAGCCCGGCACACGCGAGCACGGCTGCATGACATACCTCACCTCCCTCGGCTACTTCGAGCCAAAGGATTCGGCTGTCAACTACAACGAACTGTACGACCTCCAGGCTGACCCCCACGAGCTGAACAATCTCTACGGCAAGCCGGGATACGAGAAGATATCAAAGCAACTGCAAAAGCAGCTCACCGACTACCGCAAGAGCATCGCGGTGGACGAGTATTAATTAGTATTTATTATTTAGTGGTTATTATTTGGTAGGGTGCGAACCGTTAGGGCGTAGCTAATTAATAATAATAACTACTAAACATTAGTGTCCCGTTAAAATCGGGACACTAATGATTTTTAATAGAAATAATGAAATTAGGTTTTGTCAACTTTAGTACCGAAGAGCAGGGCAAGCTGCGCCAAGTTATACAGTCCATTCAGGAGCATCAAGCCATTGATGAACTTGGATTAGGCCGTATTCGTGACGCTTTCTCCAATAAGATGTTCCCCGGAATGTCCACCTTACACAACAGAGCCAAGTATTATGCTGTGCTGCCGTCTTTGTTTTTAGAGGCAGAACGAGGCTCATACAAGAACGTAAATGAAGTAAGAGCTAAGATTCTTGATCTGGAGATAAAGCTTACACGTCAGTTACTGTTAGGCTCTTCTTCTGAACTTGCTAACGGAATTACGGGCAGCACCGTTATTGATAAAGCAGAGCGTGACAATGATAAATATGTGAAATACGACCCTACATATATTTATTATGGAGCGTTGACTACCTACGGGATGATAAGGAGCAATATCAATATCTATTCGCTTATAATGGAAAGAAGCAAGATAAAGAATGCCCAACCTCCCAAGTACCTCACAAAGGAGGAAGAGGAGGAAATGGGAGATGCCAACCAATTGTCTGGCAACTTTCAATTATTTGACGCAGGCGGTCTTTCTTATAGTTTTGACGGTGTCACTCCGATAAGCATAGACCTGACACGCGATGAAGCAAATTTCATAAAGAGTAAGATTTTAAGTTCGCCTAAATCGAAAGATTCGTTTTTGGCATCCATCCTTCGTGACGGTTATCCATTAGGGGAAAACAATGAATTTTTCAGTTTGGGAGATTTGTGGAGAGACAGAATGAGTGACGAGCATTATGCTGTTTATGCTTTATCGGTAAGGTTTTCCAAGTTTCAGTATCTCCTCCGATTAATATACAACTATATCTATTATTCACAGACTGCTTTTATTCAGGGGCGAAAGGATGAAGCCGACAACGTATTAAGGAAATACGAAGAACTGAAGGAACTTTGGAAACATGAGATAAGCAACGAACGTATTGCCGAGATATTGGATTATGTAGGCGGACTGATTACGGATAGAAACTCTCTCAGTTTCTGCGAAACGGCTTGCCGACTCATCAACAATGGAGATTCTGAGAGTTTAAAGGAACTGCAACGCCTCATAATCAGCAGAGAGAAACAGACCAAGGGTTCAACAAGAAGCAAGCTTGCCAATCCCTTGAAATATAAAGACATAGAACATGTTGGCGCTTACTTCTTCGATTATCGTTGGAAGTTAGTGTGCTCGGTTATCAACGAAATAAACAAAGGACTGGCAAATGGCTAAAGAACAACTCAACGACTATACATACGGAGAAATGCTTGTTACACCTGGATATGATGTGGATTTTGCTGTTGGCACTACATACAGCATCAATCCCCAAGCATTACTCGTAGTGCCAATGGCTTTAGGAATGCTGAGCGAAGAAGGCAAGAGCAATACTCCCATCTGTATATTGGAAGGCATTAGAAGAAGTGCAGACAAGTTTGTCTTGTTCTGCAATAGAGGTGGCATGCACGTTCCCCAAAGTTCACAGTCGTTCCTTCCGTTACTGGACAGCTGCATCTTCGAAGTGACAAACAAGAAGAAGCCGCTCTCAAACTTTCATCCAAAGGTGTGGATTCTGAAGGAGACAAGCAGAGAGGCTGAGACTGACCAGCAGATAAAGGTTGTGGTAATGAGTAGGAATCTTACTTTTGACAACAATCTCGACATGGTGGTTAGTCTGACAGGAAAGATAGAAGACCGAATTGCTGATAATGAAAAGCATCAGCCGCTGGTCAGCTTTCTTGATTTGCTTTCGAAGTTTGTGTGTTCTTCCAATACCGAAAACTCTGCCAACATAAAGGAGAAAAGACGAAGGATAAGGGAGCTTATTGGTTTTATTCTTAGGGTGGACCACTTCGACGTTGATACAGACTTGTTTGAAGAGGATGGTTATGAGTTTGTTCCGTTCCTCTTTGGCAATAATCTGAATGCTCGAGTGGAATATCCACAATCATTCCAAGGACAGGATCAGATTACCATTCTCCGTTTCTCAGCAAACAGACATTGCTGGAGTTGGACGCAAATGTGAAGGGACGCCATATTCTTGTAACCACATCAGGATACGTCACCAAAGACGTATACGATATGTTTGACAAAGAAGGACACAAGATATACGTGATGAAGGAAGGAATGACGCACAACGACATTATGCCTACCGACCTTCATGCCAAAACCTATCTGGTATGTAATCCGAAAGGCGAATACGGCAATTATCTTTTCGTCGGTTCGGCAAATGCCACTAACTCTGCGTTTCATTACAACTCAGAGTTTATCCTTCGTCTTCAATACAAATACGGCAAGCACTTTGTGTTCGATACGTTCCGACGAGAATTTCTTCAGATGGACAGCAATGATGAAGAAAGCAGAATCTTCGAACCCGTAAACGTTGCTCCAGAAACGGAAGACAATCATGAAACCAAAGAAATGGAAGCATTCGTCAGAAAGTTTATAACTGCTGACTTTGCTGCCGTCTGTAAGCCTAACGCCGATGGCACGTACGATGTGGAAATAAAGGCGAACGTTATGTCTGAAGACCGTTACGCTCTGTTCATTGCCCCAATGCAGATGCCTAACTATAAAGTGAAGCTGGATGAAGAGGCCACATTCCATAACATCACACTTGCCTGGTTGTCCGACTTCTACATTGTTACGGTACGTGATGAAGAAGGCGACAGCATGGAGAAAGTGATAAAAATCCAGACACATGGCATACCGTCCAAGGAACGCGATATTGCCATTTATCGCTCTGTGATTGACAGCAAGGAGAAGTTTCTCAATTATCTTTCGTTCGTCCTTAGTGACAATCCTGAGGAATATATGTTTGAGATGGAACAGACGGAGAGGATGGTTAAAGGCACAAGTGATAACTGTAATGTTCTTAACACATCCGTCAATATATATGAGCAGATGCTGAAGATGGCAAGCGCCAGTCCTAAACGGCTGGACGAGATAGAGGATATTGTCAAGAAATTGGGTAATGAGGAATACGCAAAGGAGTTTCTTGCCGTATATAAGACGTTCAAGCAAGCTCTGAAATTGATAAGGTGAACATGGAAAAGAAATTAAAGGACTTTCAGATAGCTACGGCAAATCACATCGTAGACATATTCAAAAGCAAAAGGCAACGTCGGGTTCTGCTTTCTGATGAGGTGGGGCTTGGCAAGACCATCGTGTCTAAAGAGGTGATTAGGCAGGTCGGAGAATTAGACGAAACCTACGGAGTTTGGGATGATGGCATTTACAGAGTGGTGTATATTTGCTCTAATGCCAACATCGTAAAGCAGAATACGGAGAACCTCGGAATAACGGAGGTGTTGAATATAGACGAAAGTCGTCTGTCTATGCAGCATCTTGTTGTTGCCAAGAAAGCTAAAGAGATGAAGGGCGGGAAGCCTCAGATTCTGATTCCTCTCACGCCGGGCACATCCTTCAATCTGCAAAACTCGGCTGGTAATATGAACGAGCGTGCCTTGATGTATAACATTCTCTCTGCTTTACCAGACTTTAAAGACCATAAACTCGCGCTGAAGAACCGTCTCAATATATACAATGCCAATGCCGTTAATTGGAACAATAACATAACGAAATATGAGCAAGAGATAAGCGATTTGGACGGGGAAGAAGGTGATTACAGCAAGAAGATAAGACAAGAAGTAATGGAAGACGAAGGCTATAAAGAGGCAAGCAGCTTGCTTCTTAAAACTATCTCGTGTCCTGACTATGCTACATCCAATAAGGCAATTTCGCTTTTCCGTCTGATTTTCTGCAAGATCAGCATGAAGGAGTTGTCGCCCGACTTGGTTGTCATGGACGAGTTTCAGCGTTTCAGTTCGCTTCTTGATACGGAGGACAATAGCGAAGAGGCATTGCTGACAAGAAATTTCTTTGGTCAGGAGAATGGTCCGTTTATTCTTTTAGTGTCTGCCACACCATACAAGCCTTTCACAACGTTGGAGGAGCTTAACGAGTATAGGATTGACTCTCAGTATCAAGACTTCATAAAGCTGACCGACTTTCTTTTCAAAGAAAGGGCAGATTTTGATTTTAAGCAGGTGTGGCACGACTATTCTATGGGACTGTGCCGGTTGAGCACGGACAGCTTAGACATTCTTATTGCCAAGAAAAATATTGCAGAGGATGCTATGTATGAGGGAATGAGCAGGACAGAACGTTATCGCACCCAAACGAAGACCGACTTGACTATGGGCATAGACGTTGGGGATGTGGTGTCTTATTGTCAGATGCAAGAGATAATAGATGTGTGCAACGATGTCCAAAAAGGACAGTTCGGAGCAAAGACTGTCCCTATGGAGTATGTAAAGTCATCCCCATATCTGTTGTCGTTCATGGACAAATACAAGCTGAAGCAAGCCGTAGAGAAGGCGTTAGACGGTCGTTTGTTGCCGATAAGCAGCCATAAGCAGAGATGTCTTCTGAAGGTTGATGACGTTTATAGGTATCGTAAGATTGAGCCTTGCAATGCCAAGCTGGGCAAGCTGTACGATATATTGTTTGGAGAAAAAGGAGAAAAGCATGGCGAGCAGTTGCTTTGGGTTCCCGCTTCGCATCCTTATTACAGTATTCCGTCGCATAATGTATTTGCAAGGAATCATGACTTTTCCAAGATTCTTGTGTTCTCGGCATGGGAGATGGTGCCCCGAATGATAGCATGTATGGTGTCTTACGCAGTAGAACAAAAGAGCATAAGCTTGGCTTTCCCTGCTGCCACTTACACCAATCAGAAGGAAAGTGACGAAATCAATGAACGTAATAAGCAGGAGAACAGGAAGGCAGGTACGGAAAGACTGCGTGATGAAAGCCTCAGACTCACGTCCTTTCCGTCCTTGTTTCTGACTAAAGCATACTGTCCGGAAGAATATTTAGGTCAGGACATAAAGAATGTCAGAGCCTCTGTACGATCGTATATTATAGGTCAGAAGAACATTAAGGTGCAGCCTCAGTCATATAGCGCTCAAAGCCTTTTAGACGCAATAACGCAGTTCGATTCGGACTGTACTGACGAGATTCAGCTTTCGTCAGAAGCACTCGACATATTGACCGATATGGCTATTGGTTCGCCTGGTGTTTGTTTTTATCGTCTGCTGCAGAATCAGGATTTGGCAAGAGAAGCTGCAGCGGAATTCTGCAAGATGTTTAATCGTAGATATAATGCGGCAACCCTTGACATTGTCTACAATAAGAAGAGCGCCCTTACTTATTATCAGCAGGTGATTGATTATTGTGTGATGGGCAATCTGCAGGCTGTGCTGGATGAGTTTGCGCACATGATAGACGAAGAACCGGTGAACGCCAATAATGTAAATAAGATTCAGAAAAGAATTGTAGACTCTTTTATAGGCAGAAACTATCAAGAAATAGACACTACCGAATCTTTCGCAAAGAAAAAGAAGAAATGGAGAATACGCACTCATTATGCAATGCCATACGGAAAGATGAAGATGAACGAGAGGGATACGAACAAAGCCAACGACACGCGTCTGGCATTTAACTCCCCGTTTCGTCCGTTCGTATTGACGTCAACAAGCGTTGGACAGGAGGGACTCGACTTTCATTGGTATTGTCGTAAGATTATGCATTGGAACATTCCGTCCAATCCGCAGGACATAGAGCAAAGGGAAGGAAGAATAGACAGATATAAGAGTCTGTACGTAAGGAGGAACGTTGCCAAACTCCATCCTGACATATATGAATGGAGTGGGATATTTGACGAGGCAAGGAACGAAGCGGAAAAAGAAGGATTGTGCGAGCTGGTGCCCTACTGGTCAATTCCCCAAAAACTGCTTGACAGGATTCCTGATTCTCAACAGGAAAGAATAGAGTCGGTTATCCCGCTTTATCCGTTAAGTGCAGATTGGAGCAAGTATGAGCGCATGAAGTCTGTTCTGGGCTTATACAGGCTGACAATGGGGCAGCCAAGACAGGAAGAACTCTTGGAGTTGTTCAAGGATTTGCGTGAAGAAGATGTCAAGAGACTCTTAATCAATCTGTCGCCGATTAGGAGAAAATAAAAAAACGTAGCCCGGTAATGCAGAACGCTTTCATGTAATTACCGGGCTTGCTGTGCTACTTACGTATTGCTTAATCACTTGTTCTTCGATGCGTAGGTTATGGTTTTCTCTCTTGTTATACCACCGTTGTCGTACGTGGTCTGTCGGATGAATACGCCGTGTGAGGATGGGGAGGAGGACAGACGGCGACCGGAGAGGTCGAACCAGACTACGGATGTGGGGACGGCTGTTTCTTGCTCAATGTTGTCCACGGCTGTGGAGGAGCGTGAATGGCTGAAAACCCAGTCCAGACGGTTGGTGGTGTAACTGCGTGTGCAGGTGTCTTCGTGGGTCCATCCCTCCTCCGTCTCCATGCGATATTCGGCTCCGAAGGCATCCATGCTGGAGAGGAAGTCCTCCACTGTCGGAATCTTCATTATGGCGTCAGCCGTTCCCATGACTGTGAAGAGCGGTGTTTGTGCCACTTTCTCGGCATCGCAGCCAGACGGATTGCCGGCTACGGGCATGGCTGCGGCAAAGAGTTCGGGGCAGGTGGAGAGCATTGTCCACGTGCCGGTGCCGCCCATCGAACCTCCGAATATATACATGCGGTCTGCGTCAGCGCTGCCGTCGTCGGTGTATGAGAGGACGAGGGCACGCAGCACGCCCGTCATTACGCCGCCCCACGATTTGTCTGAAGGACATTGCGGAGCGATGACGATGGCGCTGTGATTGTTGCGGACGAGATAGTGGCATACGGAGTCAATGCCCACTTCGGTAAGCTGCTTCTCGTTGTCCGAACCTTTGCACGATCCTCCGTGCAGCCAGAGCACGAGGAGCGGCTTGGCTTCCGCTCCTTCGATGACTGCCTTGCGGTATTGGAGGGTGTTGCCCATCAGCGTGAACTTCTCGTATGAGAAGGAGAGGTCAGTTGCTATGGCTTGCAATGTGATAGTGAGGAGTGTGATGATTGTCAATGTGAAGCGTCTCATCGGCGAGCTCCTCCTTTCTTTCCTGCGGCTCGACGTTGCGCCAGCTTTTTACGCATGCCGCGTTCTATTTCGTAAACGCGCTGTATCTGGCGCTGCGTAAGGAAAGTGCTGTACTTCTTGTAGTATTTCTCGCGAAGGTCAAGGATGCGCTGGCTGCGTGAGAACTGCTGTTTCATCTGCGCCTCAGCCTGTTCCTCGCTCTGCGCATTGCCCTTTACTCTCTTCGGACGTGGACCGATGGCCCACAGCTCTTTCTGGTATTCGTGGTAGGTGGCTACGAACTTTGCTGTGGTGGCATCGTCAAGTGCAAGGTCGTGGGCTATGTGCTGTGCCTGTTTCTCGGCGAGTTGTTCGCGTGATATGCGCTGCTTCTCACTTACCTGTGCTTGCAGCGTGAGCACCGACGTGATGAGCGCCAATGCAATGACGATGGTTTTTCTGAGTGCGTTCATAATTCTTGTTGTTTTTATTGGTTAATAATATGTGTTATTCTTCGAAGACGTCGTCCTGATACAGACTAAGCAGATAAGCCTGGTCGCTCGTCGAGAGCTTTGTGAAAGCTTGCTCCACGTCCTGCATGTTGTCTTGCTGTCGTGAATCGGGCGTGTGGATGTCAAGTACAAAGAAGGCGGCAATGGCAGCTGCGGCTGTCAGCGCAATGGGGATAAGCCTCCGCATGACGGGGCGCTTCTTCTTTGTGATGCCCAACGGTTTAGAAGTCTCGCCCTTTATCTCCTCCAGGATGTTGTCTTCCATCTTGGCAAAGAAATCGTCAGGAACCGAGTAAGGCATGCGTTTGCCCACTTTGTCGAAACTGAATTTATCGTTCATATCCTTAATTGTTAGAATTCATATACTTTATTATTTTCTCTTTTGCGATGTGATAGCTTGACTTGATGCTCGAAGCCGATGATTCGGCTATCTGTGCAATCTCGTCAAATCCGAGCTCGTCATAGTAGCGGAGATTAAAAGCCAATTGCTGTTTTGGAGGAAGCGTGAGTATTGCTTTTTGTAGTTTCGCCGCTATTGCGTCACCGTTGTCTATGTTGTCATCAGAGAAAAGTAGGATTGCTCCCGTTGATTCTGACTCTAATGAGACGTTCTCCTGCCTGCGTTTTCCGATGATGCGCAATGCCTCGTTTGTGGCTATGCGATATATCCAACTTCGGAACGAATAGTCGCCCTTATATTGGTGGAGCGAACGGAATATCCTTACAAAGGTCTCCTGTGAGGCATCCTGAGCGTCATCATGCGATACCACCAGTCGGCGGATATGCCAGTAGACAGGCTCCTGATACTTAGCGAGGAGCATTCGGAATCCTTTTTCCTGGCTTTGCTCCAGAGCCTCAATGATAGCTCCGTCGCTTGTTGTCGTATGATTGAACATTATCTTTTTGTTTAAAACTTTCACTTATATGACCCGGCAAACTGTAGAAAGTAAAAACGAAAAGTGATGATTTGTGCACAGCACGCGCCCATAGGCGAAAAAAACAAAGAAAAACACAAGGTATCGGACGGCATGTCGTCCGACACAATATTTGCATTTCTAATGCTCAATACTCCTCGTTCAGCGCACAACAAAATCTTTGGTGCGAAATTCTTGAGTTTTGAGCGTGCAGCGATAGTGTATTGACACACAGCTGATTATGCTGGCGGAGAAAGAAATGTGCAATGAATACACGCATCATAGAGTTGTCATAGCGCCACTTTTATACTCTAATAGTGCCACTTTTATCATGCAATAGCGCCACTTTTACACTCTAATAGTGGCACTATTGGACTGTAAAAGTGGCACTATCGTTAAGCATTGGTGCTGTTTGCTCAGCAGAACACCATAAAAACAGCTTTTTGATTCTCTAAAATTGATTTTTATTTTGTAACATGTTTTTACTCTTTGTACGATATTTGCATAGCAAGACAGATGATTAAAACGACAATAGAGACAACAAAAACACAACCATTATGGCAAGAAACAAGAAAACATCAGAGACGCTGTTTCAGTTTATGAATCTCCTCATCTCCCTCCTGACGAAGAACGGACAGTATCGCACCATGCAGCATTACAAGGCTACGCTCAACAGCTTTATGCGATTCCGTGGCAATCGGGACATTGCCCTCACGGAGATTGACGCGGAGGAGATGCGCTCGTACGAGGCATACTTACATAATAAGGTAAGGGTATGTAGCAACACCAGTTCGTTCTATCTGCGCATCCTTCGTGCCGCCTACAACAAAGCCGTGGCTAAAGGCATCACTCCGCAGCACAGTCCCTTCCGTTATGTCTATACCGGCATTGCCAAGACCGCCAAGCGAGCCATCCCTGCGGAATGCGTGAGCAGGATAAAGCGCATGGATTCGGCTAAAGACCTCACCTTCAAGGAGGAGCTGGCAAGGGACGCATTCCTGATGAGCTTCTATCTGCGCGGCATCTCCTTCGTCGACCTTGCCCATCTTCACAAGTCCGACCTCAAGGAAGGCTATCTCTGTTACACGCGAAGCAAGACCGGGCAGCGCCTTACGGTGCGATGGGAGAAGGAGATGCAGGCGCTGCTGGATAAATACAAAAATAAAACCGACTCCTCACCTTATCTCTTTCCCTTCCTTCTTGGCTACGGAAAGCACCCTCATGACTGGGCTGTAGACAACAAACGGGAAGGGATGCGCCTTTATCATAGTGCGGAAGCACGCATAGCCTATCACCTTAAAAAGATAGGGGAGAGGATAGGCATCAAGGGCAAGCTAACTCTCTATGTAGCACGCCATTCGTGGGCAACCGTGGCAAGAGATAGCAACATCCCCGTCTCGGTCATCAGCGAAGCGTTGGGACATAGTTCGGAAACCACCACGCAAATCTATCTCCGCTCCATCAGAACCTCAGAAGTGGATGATGCCAATGCCAGAATACTTGCAGCAATCTGAGACCAGAAAATGAATGAATATTAATGGATATACAAAAATAAAACAATTTGAACTAATATTTTGTGTCTCTACGTAAGAGATACTGAAAATCACGTAACCGACTGATAATCCGATAAGGTAGATAAGGCTGCTTCAAACTTTTACTCAATCTAAGACAATTTTCTCAGAATATAACGAATAATTTAACTACCGTAATTCGCTAATTTACATTATTTTTCGTACATTTGCAGCATGATTCTGTATCTCTTACGTAGAGTTTCAGAATCTCGTGTTGAAAATAGAATATATTATGGCTTTCATATAAGCAGAAGGTATATGATAATACGATTTGCTAAAAACGGTAAGGTTGAAAGACATAAAAGTATTGAAGATTAGTGGAAGTTAGTCTATTGGTCGTTCAATGCTGTGATACATATCACAACCCTCATAACTCGGGAAGAGACATCTTTTCAGGGGAAGCCGAGGTATGCCTTGCAGCCAGATGCGCTTAAGGTCTGGTTTCGGATTTTTTAACTTCCCAATCTTATTCACCCTTCCAATCCAAAGTTTCAGTATGTGGTTTATTGTCAAGACAGATGTTTTCATGGAGCAAGCGTCCATCGACTTGCTGCGTGAGAAGTATGCGGATACGATAACCGACATCTATTTCCCTTTGGCAAGGAAGACCTACAAGAACGAGAAAGGGAAGGAGAAGGTACGTTTCGCTCCCGTCTTGCAAGGAATGTTCTTCATCAGGGCGGCAAGTGAGAAGCGGCTGATGAGGATTCTCTCCAAGCATGGCTACTTCATGTATAAGGGCGCTGACTATGACGTGAGAACCAATGAACTGATGGAGCGCACCTTCTTCGCAAGGGCGCACATCCTTTGCGCCAACACCAAGAAGCTGTCAATCGGCGAAATCGTAAGTCAGGCGAGAATCCCCGATGAGGATATGGAACGCTTCTCCTATTACAATGACAAGATAGCCGACGGCATAAAGGGCTTGACCATTGTGGACAAGCGATACAGCGACCTCGTCAAGGAGAACGACACCATACGCATTCTCAGCGGACCGATGGCTGGATGGGTAGGCGTGGTGAAGCAGATAAAGAACAAAGGCAAGAAAGACCGCCATCTCCTGGTGCGTTTCGGCAATAACAGCTGTCTCTGCATCTCCAACATCCGTCAGTATGACATGCAGATAGAGCATGAGGCACCGTCGGAATCGGTGGACGCATGGCGTGCCATAGACCAGATGATTGGTTATTTGCAGGCTAAGGAACCATCCGAAAATGCCTCAAAGACCTTGCGCAGAATGTTCTCCGACTATCAGAAGAAGCTGACGGTATATCGCAACCGCAACACTTCCGACGTAGAATACGACAAGAAGACATCGGACAAGCAGATTGCCCATCAGCAGGAGATTCTCGGAAACATAGACAGTTCGATGCGCGGCAACTTCCGCATCCTTGCCAAGTATTTCCAGAGCGACAAAGCCTCGCTGGAGCAAGGACTGAACGCTATGATACCGGACGCCAAGCTTCGTCCGTTCCTTACCCCAACTTCCGGCATCGAGATTCCGCAAGGAAAGGATTACGCTGTTCTTCAGCATAATGACATCACGGAGTTTATCTTCCGCTGCAACCTCCGCGAGTTTTTCCGAGGAAAGAAATACGAGGCGGACAAGTATGCACCGGTCTTCGACGAGGACTATGACTATTTCGCTCACTTCGCTCTCTTCGAGACTGAGGAAGGCAAGCTGAAACTCATCTGCTCATGGGGCGACTTCTACGAACATTATGCCTCGCAAGGCAAGTTGGACCGTGAGAAGTTTCTCGCAGACTTGGAAGCAAAGAAATATCCCCGTCTGCTGCATCTTCTCACACAAAGTAACTATCAGTGTGAGAAAATCAGCGGCATAGGAGGATTCTCCATACAGACCGACGTCGACTATACCGACGACATTGAGGAATTAGGCAGAAGGACAAACGAATACTTCACCGCCAACGCCACCCTCTTCTCCCAGCTCACCGCAGCTGCTGTGGAAGTATGGCAGGGAGCACGTCTCCTGATCTGGCGTAAGCTCCTCCAGCGTCACGTCCTCCTCCACAAGGTCCCAATCATAGACCTCCCCTCCGTCATCACCCCCGACCCGAAACTGGAAGAGGCATTCACGAAGGAGGATGGCAAGCTTGACATCGAAAAGGTGTCCGCAGCCCTGGCAGAGGCGCAGGAAGCCATAGAGAAGCACTTGCAAAAAGAAGAAACGGCATACGCCATCTTCCGCTTCCTCTCCATCTCCCTGGTCCTCTCCTCCCACTTCGCCAAAGACGAGCTATACAATCACATAACAGACTCTTTCAATCCCGACCAAACCCTCACAGCACTGTTCAGCAAAATAAAGGAGAAGCTCCCCAACACCCCCGCCACAACAGTCACCCACCTGCACAAAGGAATGCAAGAACTACAATCCCAAGACTCCTGGACCTACTTCAAGTTCCCCTCCTTCCTGAAGCAGACAAAGAAGAAAAGTAAGAAAGGGTGAGGAGTGAGAAGTTAGTAGTGATTATTTAGTAGTGATTAGAGGATAGTGATTTCTCTCAAGCAGCCAATACAAACTTAGGAGGCTATGGCGTCCCGCCGTAGCCATGCACCCACGCTTCTTCATTTAGTAGTTATTATTTAGTAGTTATTATTTGGTAGGGTGCGAACTATTAGGGCGCAGCCAATTAATAAATACAAAATACTTACTAATAATTATATAAGGCCCCACACCCACAAATGCAAGCAGATTGAGTATGAACTGCGGGTTCCGCGAAGCGGGACCTATATCATGAAACCCACTGCAAGCTGCAAAGCAGCGCCGCTGTGGGCAAGTAACTCTCCCTTTTTATTTTGTTCCGCGAAGCGGGACAGACATATCAAGTTAAAGGAATCTGTAATAGTGCCTATACAAAGGGCTGTGCCTTAAATTGAGTATTAACTGATAAGTATATAAAGCTAAACGTTAAATTGGCTGATTATATAAAAAGCACTTGCTTTTTACAAATCTTATAATAATGAGACATAATTCCTATGTTAATAAGAGTTTATGGAAATTATCTATAAAATATAACAAAAAAGCTTGCAGATGCCAATATAGTTTTTTATCTTTGCATTAGCATGAACGCAACTGATATTGAAGGTTGAACAGAATTATCTATGCTCTCCACTTGTCCTCTTTATTGCCTCAATGAGATGGATCTGATTTCAGAATTTGTTAACCAGGTCTTTCTGCGTGATATTATAAAAAGTGTGGTGAAGTATGGTTCTTCCTGCATCTTTATATATGCCAACCCATATCTATACATTGATTTTATAGAATAATGAATATAACAAAAGAAGATATATTAAAGGAATTATTGATAACTCCTAGTCCATCTGGTAGCGAACATGCTATCATTAAGAAGGTTACCAACTTTCTCAAGGATTATGTTGACGAGTATTCGATTGATAATAATGGCAATCTTATAGCATTGAAGCATGGGGCTAATCGCAATAAAAAGTTGATGTTGGCAGCCCATGCTGATGAGGTGGGTTTGATGGTTACCTACATAGATGATAATGGCTTCCTCTTTTTTCAAGAGATAGGAGGCATTGATACCAATATTTTACCTGGTCAACGAGTGGAAATTCATAATCGTCATGGAGTTGTTACAGGTATCATTGGTAAGAAACCTATTCATCTTCAAAAAAGAGATACCAAGGCGAAAGACTATGATGCCGAAGACCTGTGGATAGATATATCTGCTAAGGACAAGGAGGATGCCGAGAAGGTAGTGGAAATAGGTGACTATATTACTTATCAGACGCAGCCGTTAAGTTTAAACCAAGATTTCTGGACTTCCAAGGCACTGGATGATAAAGTGGGACTTCTCATGTTGATAGAGTTAGCCAAGGCTCTTGACGGCAAGTTACCTGCCATGGATGTTTATTTTGTTGCCACTGTTCAGGAAGAGTTGGGTGCACGAGGTGTAAGAACGGCAACGTTAGGAATAAATCCTGACTTTGGTATCGCAATAGATGTTACACATGCTACCGATTATCCCACTTGCTCTCCTCAGAAGAGTGGCGAGATAAAACTTGGTAATGGCATTGTAATAGCAAAGGGTCCTAATATTGATTCTGTGATGGGGGGGATGCTCATAGAATTGGCAAAACAGCAGAATATCAGATACCAGATAGAACCTATTGCTCGACCAACAGGCACAGATGCCAACAGTATGCAAATCTCAGGTACAGGTATTAAGACAGCTTTACTGAGTATTCCATGTAGATATATGCATTCGCCTAATGAAATAGTATCTTTATTAGATGTCAATGAGGGAGTAAGGTTACTTGCTCATTTCTGCGATGTTGAATTAGATAATTAGTTAACTAAATTGTTAAATTTTAAGCTTAAAAATGAAAACAAAGAAAATTTCATTTTCTTGGGAAGAGAAAAGTTCTTTTGATACAGAGCGTGTAGGAGCAATGTATTGCTTCAAGCGTTGTGATGTTAATCAGAACTAATCCGTAAAATCCCAAAGGGAGATTCTAGTGGCATGCGCTAGAGTCTCCCTCTTCATTATTTATATTTTATGAGAAGAAAAAGTGGTAGCTATCAGGCTGATGATGTTCTTTGCTTTTCTGAGAGCATTGAGCTTATTCCCTATGAGGATAAAACTTTGGTGTTGTCAGTAGATACTGGTAATTGGATAGTTTTGTATAATGATAGCCAACTTAAATATTTTAATAAATTACTCTCTAAAGTAACAATAGGAGATGTCTATGAGGAGGCACAGCAAGAAGATGCTTTGCCTGACCTCATGAGAGTGCTCTCATCTATATATGCAAGGTCTTTTGCACAAGTTGGACATTCTCCATTGGCAACTGTTGTTAACGCATCTAAATACTTGAATGTTTATCTAACTAATGCTTGTAATTTGCACTGTATTCATTGTTTCATGAATGCAGGAATAAAGTTGGAGCAAGAGTTAAGTGTAGATAAGTGGAAGTCTGTTTTGCGAGATTTTTCTCAGACAGGAGGCGAATTTGTTACATTTACCGGAGGTGAGCCAACTATGTATAGCGGATTCGAAGAGGTGGTTACCTTTGCTCATCAGCTAGGACTGAATGTAACGGTTCTATCTAATGGATTGCTATGGACAGACGAGCAAATCCTTCGAATGAAAACTTATATAGATGAAATTCAGTTCAGCATAGATGGTGTTACCGAACAAGATAATGCCAAGGTGCGTGGCAAGAATCATTTCCAAAAGGTAGTAGATACGGTATGCCGTTTTGCCATGGCTGATGTACGCACATCGGTAGCGACGACTTTCACATGGGAAAATTTGAGTACAGCTGATGCATATAAGCATTTTGTAGATAGCATAAAGGAACGGGTAGGAGATAGAGTCTTCTTCAAGTTGACAAAGAAAATGCTTCCAGGCAGAGGTAAAACCTTCTCAGAAGAAGATAATAGACGCTATTATGAGCAGATAGATGCCATTGAAAGGTATGTAGATCCAACGGCAGGCTATGCCAACTTCATTGAGGGGCATGAACCAAATACCATGATACGTAATTGTGGTTTCGGAGGTTTATCCATATCTTCTAATGGAAATGTTTATTTCTGCAATCGCATTCATGAGGTGGACTGTTTTGGCAATGTAAATCGTGATAGATTGCAAGATGTCCTGACAAAGGGTAAGTTGGTATTGGATAATACGGCTGTGGACAATGTAGAGCCATGTCGGGATTGCCAGTTGCGCTATGTTTGTGGTGGAGATTGTCGTATTGATTATTTTAATTTCAAAGGTCATATTAAAGGCTGGAATAAAGAATATGTTCAAACTCGTTGTACAGATGAGTTTAAAGGTCGCTTAATCAAAAAAATGGTAGATAGTTTCACCTTTTATTATAATATGTAATGTCCCAATATCGCTTGGTATGTATCTATGAAACTTATAAGTCGCCAACTCGTATAGAGTTGAGAATTGAGGTTTGTTTGGGTAGTAATACGAAATCCATGTCCCCATTTATAAGAAGGGTTGATATGGAAGAGTTATTCTATGCCTGTGTACCTGAGTCTCAATGTCTGATTCCATTGCTCAATCAAATGGGATTAGTAAAGCAACCTTTCCGTATATCAGGACAGGTATTGTCTAACAAGATGGTGCAAAATATTTTAATAAAGAATCCTTGGAGTGGCATTCAGGTGAATGGTAAAGGTAGTATTAAGAAATCCGCCCCGGTTTTTTCAGCACCTAGTCTGCAAAGACTCTCAAAAGGACAGCTTCTTAATGGTGAGTTGTATATTACAAATATTGCAAATTGGAATAAAAGTATCAAGGTTCGTCTAGCTTATCAAGATGCCTTGACTTCCTTCTTACCGAAATATAATGAATGTCCATACATAACGTCATCTGAAAAACTCTTGCTTCGTGATTCAGAAGCAGAAAAGAAACTCTTGGCTGATTTGGAATCTGACTTGAACATTGAGTTAGGCGAGGTGACATTTAGAGAATATGATATAGATACTTTGGCTCTATTGGCAGATAAAGGTTGGAAGGTCTTAGTGGCTAAGCCTAAAGGTCCTGCAACGCAAGTATATCTTAAGCACCATCATTCGGGCATCAATTGGTTTACTAACGATTCAGACTCATCTTCAGAAGATGCGGTGATAGGGCTGATGCTAAATAACTATCTAAATGGCAGGAACTTTATTGATAGTAAGGGCAAGTTAAGCTTGTTTAGGGCAAAAGACATCACTTTTGTAGAAACAGAACAACTGTCAGACAGTTTTCCTGCCTTTAATTGGAAGCAACTCTATGGCGTACAACGTAAATTAACAGAATCAGAGAGAATCGCTATTCTTTCCTCCATAGAATATGGTGTGAAGGCGCAATTACGTTCTTATCAGCAGGAAGGAGTGCTTTGGTTGGCAGAAATGCGTAAAAATAATCATGGTTGTCTTTTGGCAGATGAGATGGGATTGGGAAAGACACTTCAGGTCTTGTCACATCTGTACAGTCTAGGTGATCAAGAAGGTAAGCCACATTTGGTTATAGCTCCAACATCGTTAGTCTATAATTGGCAAAATGAGTTAGCTAAGTTTATACCATCATGGCAAAATAATGTCGCAATCCAACTTCATCAACCTAATGCTAATAAGCGGATACTTATAGTTTCTTATGATATCCTTCGCTTAAATATTGAAGCTTATCAACGAATAGAGTATGAGACTATAGTCATAGACGAGGCTCAGATTATCAAGAATCGGGACACGAAGAAATATAAGGCAATCAAAACATTAAAGGCACATCATCATATTATCCTCACAGGAACACCCATAGAGAATAGTATTGATGATATATGGTCACATTTCATGCTTTTGATGCCAGAGATGAAGTCTATTTATGCTCTGTTAAGCAAGCAATGTCAATCTAAGGGTAATGAGGCGTTCTTAGAGATGTCTCGTAAGTTCTTGAAACCTTTCATACTAAGGCGAACAAAACAAGATGTTCTGCATGACCTGCCAGAATTGATAGAAAAGACAGTATATATAGAGATGTCAAAAGCTGAACGTCATCTTTATGACAACGTCCATAAGATGGTGCTTCAAGCATTGACTAGTGGGGTAAGTGGTAGGATAGAAAGCATAGCCTTAGAAGGTTTGTTGAGGTTACGCCAAGTGTGTGTGACTCCCATGTTGCTTCCAGATACAATATACAAAGGTCTTAGCTCTTTGATTTCATCTAAACTTCAAACGGCTCTTGATTATATTGAGATGTTTAGACATAATAATGAAAAAGTCTTGGTCTTCTCTCAATTTGTAGGAGCATTGGAGGTGATGGAAAATGTTTTGGATGAAAGAAATATACGTTATGAGAAAATTTATGGAAATACACGAGATAGAGTTTCTCCCATAGAACGATTCCAAAATGATAAAGATACTACGGTGTTTCTTATCAGCTTAAAGGCTGGTGGCGTAGGCCTGAATTTAACGGCAGCCAACAATATCATCCTCTTGGATGATTGGTGGAATCCTGCTGTGGAAGACCAAGCATTTGCTCGTGCTCATCGAATTGGGCAGAAGCAGAATGTGATGGTATTCCGTATCATTTGTAAGGATACGGTAGAAGAGAAAATCTTGCAGCTTCAGGACAGAAAACGCCAGACCATAGATCTGTTTAATGCTGCCAGCGGCAATTTGAGCATGGAAGAATTGAAAAGCTTATTAATATAAAGCGGTATGGAAAATTTAAGTATGGCATTGAGAGCCATGTTTAGTCAGATGAGTGGTGATGACATCCTCAAGGAGGCTGGATTTGTACCTTTGGGTGATGAAAAATTCCATTTAGATACTCAATGTGAAGAGTCAACCATTGTAAGAATGTTGTTGCGTGAGAATGGGAATAACTATTCGATTGATCAATTGTCAATGATAGGGCAGGTGGTTAATCAAAAATGGATAATGCCAAGTACCATTTGTTTACCTTTCAAGTTTTATGAAGGTGACTCTGTTTTTAATATGCCACTTCACTTTTCTACAAAGATGCTCATCATAAAAGATGGAGAGCCAGTATGTCGGTATAGTACTCTACTTAGATGGCATCTCCTTACGGTACAGTTGGGTGAAGATCTTTTCACAACTTCATTTTTGGCTTCTCATGATATTGTAAATAAATTTAAACGTAAGTTTTTTGATTGGGATGCTTATCTTAAACATGATTGCAAAGAGCTGAATGCGTTGTTTCTAAAACCCATGGCTGAATTGCACATGCATTTGAAAGGATCATCTTATAATGTAGATATCAGTTGGATTTGCTTGATGTGTAATGTGTTAAGCATGCGTAAGGTATTTGAAAATATAGCTAATAGCCGCCAAAATCAAAGTTGGAATACTTGTCTATACGAGAAAGTCCGTAATGCAGCAGTCCTGCGGTTCTATTTGTCTGGTGTAGTTGGGTGTCATGATTATGTCATCACCAAGAGTGAGATGACCAACTTTCTGAACCATCAAAAACCTGATTATGGAGAGGATGTAAATGTCCCTACATTTGATGAATGTTTAAAAAAATGTTATGAATCAGCTGTAAGCAAAGCGAAGAAACAAGGAATCGCATCTGAATATGTATTAGATTACATACCGGTGGAGTATTATGAGAAGAATCCTGTAACTAATTTTGTGATGGCGTCGGAAAGAAGGTTCATGTATGAATGTTATCGTTACATTTATTCTGGCGATTGTAAGGATGCAGACTTTCCAACTCTTTTTTATGCATATCTTACCTATAAGGATGATTTTAGGCACATGATATTGCAACTTAATTCGCGAGTAGGTTTTGCTAATTTTGCTAATTATGAGGAGTTGAAGTCAGAGTTTATTCTCAAGAAATACTATCCTTTGCTATACAAGGCGGCAATAGAGGGATTTATTAATAACACGAATAATAGATATATAGAGGCTAGAATTGTTCCTAAGGATTCTTCTGATGAAATTAGCAAGTCTATTTCAGAAATCTATCGCCCTTTGAAAGAAGAAAGCAAGGATAAGTGCTCCATCATATTCCACTTCATTAAGAAAAGGGATGAGACCTATAAGAACAATTCCTCAATTAGGCATAGTGTGCTTAGGGCTGAGCTGAAGAAGAAAGCATTTGCTATATATAGTTTCCGTAAAGAGCAGATTGATCCTGAGTTGGTGGGACGAGTGGTTGGTATCGATGCAGCCAATTCTGAAATTTTCGCCCGACCAGAAGTTTTTGCACAAGCCTTTAGATTTTTGAGAGGACATGAAGTGTTTCCAATAGACCGTGATTGTCCATACGATTTAAATATAACCTATCATGTAGGTGAGGATTTTTTAGATGTTGCTGATGGCTTGCGTGCTGTAGAAGAGGCTATTGTCTTTTTAGACCTTCGTAATGGTGATCGTTTAGGTCATGCATTGGCATTAGGAACAGATGTTCGTGCCTATTATGCCAAACGTTATCATACAATATGTGAATCTAAGCAAGTAATTCTTGATAACTTGGCTTGGTTACACCATAAGTGTATTAAACTGAAAGGTTCTATTGCTCTCTCTGGCTATCTTGAAATGATGTTTCATAAGTACTTTAGAGATCTATATGATAAGAATCTTTGGAGTATGAAAACGATGATGGATCATGTTTTTTCTGAGCCGAATCCGGAGTTACAGCGATTGGATAATATACGCACCTATTATCTGTCCTGGTTGTTGCGAGGTAATTCTCCTACATTTGGAGCAGATCTTTCAATTTATAACGAGGTGCCTGATGGAATGGAAAGAAGGTGGATAGATGCTTGTATGAACCAGCATGTGGTTGTAGAAATGGCTTGTCAGAATGCTGATGCCAGAGAATTATATGATATGTATCATTCTAAGGAATATGCTGATAAAAGTAGTTCTGTAGATTCTTTTACAGTTCCTTCAATATACAGAGAAGATTACTATGACTTGCTCGAGAAAATACAGGAAGACTTGATGAACAAGATAGAGAAGAAGCATATAGCAATAGAATGTAATCCCTCTTCTAATTATAAGATAGGTGAAATAGAACGATATGACCAACATCCTATCTTGCGTTTTTTCAATTATGGAATAGATACTCCATACCCCTCTCATAATATTACAGTCTCTATAAATACAGACGATCAAGGTGTTTTCTCTACTTCATTGGAACGAGAGTATTCCTTGATTGCATTGGCTATGGAGCGAAATGAACTAAAAGGACATACCAATTCACCAAGAGCTGTAATAGATTGGCTGAATCAGGTACGCGAGATGGCAATTGAGCAACGCTTTGATATGAGGGAATATAATAATGACTAATTTTAATATCTAAAATTGAATGAATACTTATTATAAAGAATGCTTTGTAGAGCAGGTGTATCATTATGAAGCACTTAAAATTTGGCAGGATTTGAAGACTGGTGACAATTTACACCTGATATATGATGATAAACATGGTAAAGTAGTAGTTAAGAAGGATATTTCTTGCTTAGGAGTTCTTGGTGAGGATGATAGCAAGTCTATATTACCATTCTTGAAAGCAGGGTGGACAGATGTCTTTACTGCTCAACTTTGTTTTAAGAGTGAAAATGATTCAGAGGACAAGCGAATAAAGATTGTGATTTATCTGGTTTCTAAAGCATAACGTATATATTTTATAAGTATAGTACTTTAACAGTAGTGAAGATTTGGAGCTTTTTTCGATCAGTGAGTACAATGAAAGCTTGCTTTCAAGTTCTCGTACCGAGAAAATGTTTCAAAAGATTCTTTATAGAGAAGGAATGTATCTAACTCAATGTATAGGCATCTGCAAAAGGATATATACAAAGGGTATGCCCTAAATTGAGTACTAAAAAATGAAAAAAGATGGTAAAGAAAAATGTAACATATCGTGTCTTCGAAATCAAAAACAATGAATTGACAAAGGATGCTACAGAACTTAAAAATGATCTGAGAAACTGCCTTATGAATAGTAAGATAGAGAAACGTTTAATCCCAGTAAAGGAAGATGACGATACTCTGAAAGACTTGTTAGGGGCATTTGCTCCAAGTACAACTGCAGAGGACAAGGATTATTTTTATGGAGTTATGATGCGCTTAAAACCTGCCAAAGAAATCAAGGCTTTACCTGACAATTTCGAGCAACTTACAGAATTGGAAGAATCCACATTGCAGGAAATAAAAGAAATAGCAGGAAAGATTGTTTGTAGTAACTTGTATCACTTCCTGATTAAAGACAAATACTTGATTACAGATCTTTCACAAATTCAAACAATATCAAGTTTACAAAAATACATTGCAAAATTGTTATCAAAAGAAAGCTATGCCTTTGTTCGGACCACTGGAAAAAGTGTGTGGATATCGTAGTACAATAAAAACACTATATTGTCCGTTTATAAAGTCAAAGAACGGATAAATATGGAAAAGTATAGACTCCTTGCAGAATGTCTTTTGCCCGAACACATGCTGGATTGGTTCGACCTTAAAGACGTGTTTGTAGAGCAAAAGAAAGAAACAAAGCTTGTTCACATATACCTTGACGAAAACGAGCTGAGACCAGGTGACAGAACCGATATTCGT
>NZ_NOVE01000028.1 GCF_002265625.1 Prevotella sp. 885 | reverse complement strand
GAATCACTCAACTCCAAGCTTAAGGCATTTAGAGGCCAACTGCGTGGAGTTAGGGACATACCGTTCTTTTTCTATCGTGTATCGTTGATATTTGGGTAGGGATGCCACGGACTTTATCGGATGAGCCGAGAAGTCTTGCCGATTCTAACTTATCATATTCAGAATCACTCCATTTCTTGCTTAATGGCAATATTGCAGCATAACGCATTAACTCGATTTCCTGCATCATATATCCAGTTTGCTTTGCAACAGACATGGCGCGTTTGTACAGATACTTCTTGATGATGTTCATAGTCTCTTTTTTTTGTTTATGAATTAAAGAGTGATAAAGTAACCGTTTGCTTTCATAAAAGTTTGGCTTTTTTATAGTATCGGACAGAAAAAGAAATAAGGAGTTAAGCCACATGCTTTATAGCTTGAGATTTTAGCTAAAAGCAAAGGCTTAACTCCTTAAGACTATAGGAAGCGAAGATGCTTAGGCGTGATGTTGTCTTTGAACCATACATCTTCTTATATCCGGCATGATGAGAACGGGCGATGTGATGAGCAGCAGCCATCCCCAATCGTTTAGTGACAGAGCGGAGACGTTGAACATTTCGCCCAAGAATGTCACGATAAGCACCTGTCCTATCAAGATGACCAATGCAATGTAAATGAAGCTGGCGCTGAACGAGCTTTCGGCTTCCTTGTCCTTTCTGAATGCAGCGGCGATGTCCTGGATAAGACTGCGGGAGGTCTTGAAATACTTGGCATTAAAGAGATTCCAGAACTGCAACAGCACGAAGAACGTGAAGAAGACGCTTAGCTCGTAGGTGCTCAGATGTTGCTTGTTCTTGCTGAAATCGAGCATTCCGGTGACGAAGAGCTTGAGCTTTTCGGTGTCGAAGAGGTCGGATACGGACGAAATGTCGCAATGCCATAGCAGCTGCCACAGTCCTGCCAGAAGCAGGAAGAACGTCAAGCCGACGCCTACGGTCTGCCATGCCATGCTCTTTGTGATGATGTGGCTTTGCGGATTTCGCGGCTTCTCGTTAAGCACATTCTTGTTGGCTGGCAATGATGACAATGCCATAGCAGCGAACGTGTCCATGATGAGGTTCACCCACAGCATCTGTGTGACGTTGAGCGGCGAGTCGAGACCAGTGAATGCTCCGATAAGGACGATAAGGCATGCGCAGATGTTGATGGTCATCTGGAACAGAATGAATCGCTGTATGTTCAGATAAAGCGAGCGTCCCCAGATGATGGCCTTGACGATGCTGCCGAACGAATTGTCCAGAATGGTGATGTCGCTCGCCTCTTTCGCTCTTGACGTGCCGTCGCCCATAGACAGACCCACTTGAGCCTTGCTCAGAGCGGGAGCGTCGTTAGTGCCGTCCCCCGTGACAGCCACCACCTGATTCTGCTTCTGCAGCAAGGTCACCAGTCGTGCCTTGTCGTCAGGACGAGCTCGTGAGATAATCTTGAAGTTCTTGTCCGCAATGAGCGTCATGGCTTCATCGTCCGACATCTTTTCGAAGGCGTCGCCGGTGACGGTCTGGTTATGCTCGTCATTGTCCAGCAAACCAATCTGTCGTCCTATCTCGTTAGCCGTGCCTGAGGTGTCGCCCGTAACGATAATCACTCTTACTCCAGCCTTCTGTGTGCAGTCTGTAATGGCTTCACGTACGTCTTCACGTACAGGATCGGCAATGCCGACAATGCCGTCGAAGGTGAGCGGACTCCACTTACCGTCCTCTTCGTGCTGTGAAGCGAACGCCAATGTGCGCATGGCTTTGGCTTGATATTCCGCCAAGGTCTGCATCACGTGCGCCTTGTCCGTACTGCCGGCTATGGCTTCGCACATGTTGAGCAATACCTCCGGCGCACCCTTCACGTATCTGACATGCTGTTCGTCCTTCGGAATGTCTTTGCCTTCGCGACCATCGAACTCCATTCTCATATACTTCTTCTCCGTAGAGAACGGCTCGCCCTGTCCTAAGCCGTAAAGATGGCGAAGGGTTTCGTAGTTGACGCCTTTGGCTTTCAGCCACAAAAGCAGTGCTCCCTCAGTGGGATTGCCCAATGGCTTTTCCTTGCCGTTGTCGTCGATGGATATCTCGGCAGTGGAGTTGAGAGCCACGTTGAGCTGTATTCTGTGTTCGGCGTTATCTCCATAGAACTCGTGTGCCACGACCGTCATCTTGTTCTGCGTGAGTGTTCCTGTCTTGTCCGTGCAAATCACGGTGGTGGCGCCCATCGTTTCGCAAGCGTGCAGCTTTCGCACAAGATTGTTCTCTTTCAGCATCTTACGCATGCTGAGAGCCAGACTGACGGTGACGCTCATAGGAAGTCCTTCGGGAACGGCAACGACAATCAAGGTGACGGCAAGCATGATGGAACCTAAAGCAAAGTCGGCTATTTCGATCAGCGAATGGTTGTTGGCGGCATTTCCGTCGAAGAAGAAAAAGTAGACCATGCGACCGATGACAATGAGTATGGCAACGATGAAGCTGAACTTGGATATCATCTTGCCCAAAGTGTCGAGCTGCTGGTTGAGCGGCGTCTCCACCTCTTTGCCCTCATGCGTCTTAGCCACGCCCTTTCCTTCGATGGTGTCCATGCCAATCTTGCTGACATGGAAGATGGCGGTGCCTCCGATGACGGTGGAACCGCGCAGTACCATATTGGAAGGGAAGGTGGCTTCCTTGTCAAACTCTTCCTTGTAAGCTGACTTTCGGGCGTATTGCTCTCCCGTGAAGTTAGATTCGTCCACGATGAAGGAGTTGGTCTCGTCCAGATATCCGTCCGCAGGAATCTCGTCACCGTTCTCAAGATAGACATAGTCGCCGACGCATACGTCATGCTTCTTCACCTCACGTATACGTATCTGCTCCTTGCCGTCCTCCATAAACTTACGGTATACCTTTATGGGACGTTGGTCCTTGACGGTGTTGAGCACCTCAAATTCTTTCTCTGCTTTCACCTCGAAGATGAATCCCACGCCCGTGGCAAGCAATAATGCGGACAGGATGCCTATCGGTTCGAACAGTATCTTCGTGCCTTTATCCATATAGAAAGCCTCATACAAAGACACTATTACGGAGAAGAAGAACACCACTAACAACACGATTATCAGTGGATCCTTAAACTTCTCCAGATAAGCTTTCCATAAGGAATCTCTTTCTGGTGGCGGGATGAGGTTCTTTCCTCTGCCGTCAGTCGTCTGCTGTGAATTGTCAACCAGACATTGATGTAAGAACGATCTTTTCTTATGCATTTCTATATAAATGTGTTTTTTTTTATTATGATGCAAAGGTATGAAAAATCAAAGTCTAAACTACATTTAAACCATAAAAGTCGCTTAATTTTAATATTATTGTTACCTTTATGAAACATTTAAAAACTACGACTCAATGAAATATGAAAAAAACTTGATAGTTTTTGTGGTTATTTCTTGCTCTATGTTGTCATAAACGATAAAGACAAAATAGAGAGATGTAAACTGAAAACAACAACTTTAAAAATGAGTGATTATGACAATGACAGACATGTACAGAAAGAAGATACAGGCCGACGTGGATGTTATCTTCTCGTTGTTGGCTCAACGTGTGGACGAGAAGCAGTTGGCATTGACGCGTGAAGCATACCGATTTGCCGAATTCGCGCATCGTGATCAGAAGCGCAAGTCAGGCGAACCATATATCAGTCATCCGGTGGCTGTGGCACGCATCATAATTGAGGAAATGGGATTGGGAGTCAATCCTGTAATGGCTGCATTCCTCCACGACACAATTGAGGATTGCCCTTATTCTATTGACGAAATCCGTGAGCGTTTCGGCGATGATGTGGCGTTCCTTGTAGGTGTGGTGACAAAGCTGAAGAAGGAGAAATATAAGCATTCCAAGCAGGTGGACAACTTCCGTCAGATACTCTCATCTGTGGAGTACGACGTGCGTGCCATCTTGCTGAAACTGGCTGACCGCCTCCATAATATGCGCACGCTGAGCAGCATGCCTTCCGCCAAGCGTATGAAGATAGCTTCGGAAACGGAGTATTTCTATGCTCCTTTGGCTAACCGTCTGGGTCTGTATGACGTGAAGAGCGAGCTTGAAAACCTGTCGTTACGTTATCGCTGTCCAGCCGAATACCAGAAGCTGGAGAAGCTCTTGGCGGACCTGCAAGAGTCGGAAAAGCCTACCGTGGACGCCTTCATCGCCAAGGCGCAGGAGATATTGGACGCCAATGGGGTGGAGGTTCGTATAGAGTTGCGTATGCGTTCGCCTTACAGTGTATGGCGCAAGATGCAGACCAAGGGCTGCGACTTCTATCATGTTGACGGCAAGCATTATGTCCGCATTATTTATAAAGCGGAGGGTACGAAGGAGGAGAAGGAGGTCTGCATGCAGATATACAGCTTGCTGACCGAGTATTTCAAGGAGATGCCGTATTCCGTTGTAAACTATATCAACACTCCAAAGGATAACGGATACAGAAGCTTCCACATGAAGCTGCTCAATATGCGCGGCAAGTGGGAGGAGGTGCACATATCTTCAGAGCGCATGGTTCGTAATAACCGTCTCGGTTGTACGGCTGAGCGTACGGACGAGAACGTCATGGAATGGTTGCAGAACTTCAAGGAGGTGCTTAAGGACATCGCTTTCCATTCCGACGATAATGACTATCTGGAATATGTGAAGTCTACGTTCTATAATGACAACATCATTGCGTTTACGCCCAACGGCGATAGTGTCAAACTGCCAAAGAACGCCACGGCTCTGGATTTTGCCTTCGACATACATTCCGAAGTGGGACTTCATGCTGTCTATGCACGTGTCAACGGCAAGCTGTGTTCGGTGAAGACGGTGCTCCATCGTGGCGACTGCGTGGAGATAGGGGTGGACAAGGACGCGAAGCCTGAGGCTGACTGGTTGGGTCATGTGCTTACTTACAAGGCAAAGAGCAATATCAGCCGCTTCCTTTCCAACCGTCCGAAGTTGGAGTATCAGCGTTGTCAGTGCTGTCATCCTCTGCCGGGAGACGAGGTGGCAGGCTTTAAGGACGCTGACGGCAACATCACGCTCCACAAGAGCAACTGCCCGGTGGCAATAAAACTGGCTTCGCAGCAGGGCGACTCTATTGTGGATGTCTGCTTTGAGGAGAGCGAGGATTTTCTCTTTCCTGTGCGTATCTGCATCCGTGGTGTCGACCGTTTTCATCTTCTTACTGATGTGGTGGCTTGCATTACGGAGCAGCAGAATCTGTCAATCTCAAAGCTTGTCACGGAGACCAAGGACCGTATAGTGGAGACCATAGTGGACTTTCAGGTGCATTCCGCCAAGGAACTGCAACATGCCATCGACAGCATCGAGCATATTAATAATGTGGACGAGGTGGCAAGAGTGGACATTGAGTAACCGAAAATGAAAGTGGCGCTTCAGGAGAATAATCCTGAAGCGCCACTTTTCATTTCGGTGTGCTTATTCGGCTGAGAAGTCAGCCACCATCTTGCGGTACATGCTGTAGGCACGTGTGCGTGAGATGTAGCCCGTGAGGTGTCCGGCGTTGTTTACCACGGGAAGATAGCGGGTGCCCTTAAGGTCGAACTTTCGCATCACTTCCTCCATCGAGTCGTTGACGCCCACCTTTGCAGCGACGGGCTGCATGAGTTGTCTTACAGTCAGCTTGTTGTAGAGTTCGGCGCGGAACATCACGTGTCTTATCTTAGTGATGTCAATCTCGCCGAGTATGCTTCCGGCATTGTCGAGCACGGGGATGAAGCTGGTGTGGCTCTTCGATATGGCGTTAACCAGTTTGCCGAGCGGCATGTCGGGCTGAACGGACGTGAACTCGTGCTCCACTACGCTTTCCATGCTCATCAGCGTGAGCACCGAACGGTCAGTATGGTGGGTGAGCAGCTTTCCCTCGCGAGCCAGTCGCATGGCGTAAATGCTGTGCGGCTCGAAGATGCTGATGGTCATAACGGAGCAGATGCTCACAATCATGAGCGGCATGAAGAGATTATATCCGTTGGTGATTTCGGCTATAAGAAAGATGCCCGTGAGCGGGGCGTGCATCACTCCTGCCATCACTCCTGCCATGCCAAGCAGCGTGAAGTTCTTCTCGGGGATGTAGACGCCCACCTGATAGATGTTCCAGAGGCGTGCGAAGAGGAATCCGCTGAATGCTCCCACGAAGAGCGAAGGTGCGAACGTACCACCGCAACCGCCTCCACCGTTGGTGGCAGCCGTGGCGAATGTCTTGGTGAGGACCACAAGGGCGATGTAGAGGATGAGCAGATGGCCGTGACCATAGAAGAGCGAGTTCTTGAGCAGCTCTTCCCAGTCGGCTTCACTAACGCCGTTGAGCAGGATGTTTATGGCGGAATAGCCCTCGCCGTAGAGTACGGGGAAGACGAAGATGAGCGAGCTGAGCAGCACGCCTCCCAATGCCAACTTGGCGTAACGCTTTTCCTTCAAACGTGCGAAGAGACCCTCGCAGGCTCCCATGGAGCGGATGAAGTAGAGGCTGACGAGTCCGCATACCACGCCGAGCACAATGCTTGCCGGTATGCGTTCGATAATCCATTCGCCGTCCAGATGGAAATTGAAGAGTGAGTCGCTTCCCATAAACATATACGTAAAGCACGTGGCGGTGACCGCTGCAGTAAGGATGGGCAGAAGCGATGCCATGCTGAGGTCCACCATCAGCACCTCCAGCGTGAACACCAGTCCGGCTATCGGCGCCTTGAAGATGCCGGCGATGGCAGCTGCCGCACCGCATCCCACAAGCAGCATCAGCGTCTTCTTGTCCATGCGGAAGTACTGTCCGAGATTGGAACCGATGGCTGAACCGGTAAGCACGATAGGTGCCTCGGCTCCTACTGATCCGCCGAATCCGATGGTTATGGCAGATGCCACCACTGACGTCCAGCAGTTATGGCGTTTCAGTCGCGACTGCTTGGAGGAGATGGCATACAGGATGCGCGTGATACCGTGCGATATGTTGTCCTTCACCACGTATTTGACGAATAAGGAAGTAAGATAAACGCCAATGATAGGGAAGATGAGGAACGTCCAGTTGAACGAGTCGGACGTGATGCCCGTTCTGAGCAGCGTCTGTATCTCGTGTATCAAGGAGTGGAGCAGGAAGGCAGCCACCGACGCGAGAAATCCGATGAGGAACGCCAGTATGATTGTGGACTGGCGTTCGGACAGATGCGTGGTGCGCCATTTATAGAGGCGGTCTGCCAGCGTCTCCTTAGGCTCGTTTATTAAGACTTCGGGTTCCATGTCATTTTCTGATGATGGTTACTTGTCCGTCTCGTGTGAGCTTGATGATGCTGCTCGGTGTGTGAGGCTTGTGCTCCTGACGTCTTGTCCAGCAAACATAGTCGACAGCTTCGAGCAGTTCGGGCGCGATGTCGCCATAGTTCTGTGCAGCAGGTTCGCCGCTTATGTTGGCGCTGGTGCTTACGATGGGCTTCTGGAAGCGGTAGCACAGCTCCTTGGAGAACGGCTCGTTGGTAATGCGCATTCCGATGCTTCCGTCCTCGGCTATGAGGTTAGGCGCGAGGTTTACGGCGCCGTCCAGTATCACGGTGGTGGGTTTCTCCGCCAGCTCCATGATGTCCCATGCCACATCGGGCACGTCCCTAACGTAGCGTTGCACGCGGTCAACGGAGTCGGCGAGGCATATCAGCGCCTTCGAGTCGTCGCGGTGCTTTATGGCATATACCTTTGCTACGGCTTCGGCGTTGGTGGCGTCGCAGCCAATTCCCCATACGGTGTCGGTGGGATAGAGTATCACTCCACCCTTGCGCATTGTCTCTACAGCGTTCTTGATGTCTTCTTTCTGTGTCATCTCTGATATTCTGAATTTTATGTTGTTACTTCAAATGAATGTAAATACAAAGTTACGTTTTTTTTCGTTTTGTGAAAAATAATAAGGCAACGTTTATTTCCCACCCTTGTTTTTTCGTAACTTTGTACGAAAGAATAGATATAAAACAAGATGGAAAAGAAAGATTTGCGTATTGTCTTCATGGGAACACCCGACTTTGCTGTCGGCTCATTGAAGCGACTTGTGGAAAACGGATATAATGTTGTGGCTGTGGTCACTCAGCCTGATAAGCCCGTAGGACGTCACGGTTCGGTGCTGCGTGCATCGGCTGTGAAGGAATATGCCCTGGAGCACGGGTTGCCCGTTCTCCAGCCGGTGAAGATGAAGGATGAGGCTTTCCTTGAGGAGCTGCGTGGCTATGATGCCGACCTGCAGGTGGTGGTGGCTTTCAGAATGCTGCCAGAGGTGGTGTGGGCAATGCCCCGCTTCGGCACCTTCAATGTGCATGCCGCCCTTCTGCCGCAGTATCGCGGTGCTGCCCCGATAAACTGGGCTGTCATCAACGGCGAGACAACGACAGGCGTGACGACGTTCTTCCTCGATCATGACATCGATACTGGTAAGATAATCATGCAGCGTGAGTTCGCCATCCCCGACGATGCTGACGTGGAGTATGTATATGACGGTCTGATGGAGCTTGGTGCAGGTATCTGCCAGGACACCGTGGACCTCGTTATAGAGAAGGACGGCGACGTTCCTGCACAACCGCAGCGTGAGGACCTGCCCTTGCATGCGGCGCCGAAGATATTCAAGGAGACTTGTGAGATTGACTGGACGTTGCCAGCCAAGCGTGTGTACGACTTCGTGCGCGGTCTGAGTCCGTATCCCGGCACGTGGACAACGCTCTCGCCCCGTGGTGAGGCGGAAGGAAAAAATGCTGCGTCTGTATTGAAGGTCTTCCGCACGGCAAAGACGAATGTTGCTACTGGAGGAGCCGCTCCCGGCACGTTAAAGGCAGAACACGGACGTCTGCTCGTTGCCACAGGAGACGAATGGCTTGAGATAGTTGAGCTGCAGGCTGCAGGAAAGAAGCGTATGGCTGCCCGCGACTTCCTCAACGGATTTAAGAATGTGGAAGAACATAAGGTGAATTAGGAGTTTTGATTTATTCAATTTACAATTCAAAACTCCTAATTGCATAAAACACAAAAGCGGAATCCCGGCTTTGGGGATTCCGCTTTTGTGTTTTATGCTTAGAAGTTTACTCCTAAGCTGAGTGTCCAGCATCTGTTGTGTGATGCGTCGAACTCGTCGTGAGTGATGTTGGAAAGTCCGATGTCGTAGCCGAGATCAACGTAGAACATGTCGTATGCGGCACCGCAACCGATGCGCAGACCACCGTCGAAGCGCTGGAAATACTTGTGTGAGAACGAGCTTTCGGAAAGGCGGTCGCCATAGTTCTTGATCTTTCCTCCGACGCCACAGGCAAGGTAGCCGCCGAAGAAAGGCTGTACGGAGAAGTCGCCGTCAATGTCGATGACATACTTTGCCACGATAGGAATCTGGAGATAGTTGAGGTCGTACGTCATCTTCTTGCCCTCGAAGACGTTCTTTCCGCCCTTCTCAACGTAGAAGAGTCCGGTTTCGAGGAAGAGGGGAGTGGTGTCGGACAGTCCGAATCCTATCACGGCTCCAAGATTAAGACCCGTCTGCGAGTCGCCTCCGTCGAGAGCCTGGTCGTCTGAGTTGACCGTAGAGAAGGCTGGTCCGAGACGCAGTCCGTAATAGACGTCGCCCGTACCGATTACGCCGTCATGATGATGATAGGTATACTCCAGTCTGCCGGTGCTATTGTTGTAATAGCGGCTGTCACGATAGGCTTGTGCCTGTGCTGACAGGGTGAGGGTGATAATCGCCATTGCGATTAGGAAAATCTTTTTCATAAGCGTTTTTTTACTGTTTGTGGGAATGTTTATACATCTCTCTTTGAGCTGCAAAATTAGTATTTATCCTTTAGCCAGCAAAAGGATATGCCCTAAAAATCGGGGGAAAATCCCTATATACCATTTCTTTGGATTTTTATACGACGATTATTTTATGCAATCTCCGTCAATAGCTCCTCCTTAGCCATAAGTTCATAAAGAGGTCGTAAACGACGTATCCCTCAGGCTTACGATATACCAGTTCTTTCTCTTCGAGCACTTTCAGCGCCGCCTTTGCGCTGCTTGCTCCGCTAAGCCCGTGCGCCTTAATGAACTTTCCTGACGTGGGCTGCGAAACGATTCCTTCTTTGGCAATAGCCTTGAGCAGGGCAAACTGATTCTCCGTGAAGAACTGCACCATGCTTTCGTATTGCGCTTCGCGTCCGGCAAGAGCCGCAAGGATGGCGCTGTTGGCTTGCTGTATGCTGTCCACCTCCGTCTCGTTCTCGTACAGACGGTTCATAATGGTCTGCACATACCAGGTGTGTCCCTCAAACTCGTCATATATATACATAAACACTTCCTCGCTGAGCGCTCCTCCCTTCTTCACGAAGAAGTTGCGGCAGAAGTCGTAATAGACGTCACTCTTAAGAGGCTTCAGCCCCATCATCTCCGTGCTTTGATAGAAAGGATGTTTGGGCGAGCCGAATATTTCTGCCATAAGATGATGTTTGCTGCCTGAGAAGATGAAGTGGACATGCTGCGCAAACTGGATGTAGGAGCGCAGCATTGCTTCGGTGCCGCTTTCGGGATATTCGCCAATCTGCTGAAACTCGTCGATGGCTACGTAGACTTCCCTGCCGCTTTCGTTAAGATAATTGAAGATGCTGCGAATGGTAAGGTCTTCCTGCGACTGCTCCACGGTGATGCTCACACTTGGTTCGCCGGTGAGCGGGTCAAGGCTGAAGACAGGACGCAGCGATGCGAAGAACGTGAGCACCTTGTCCTTCAACGATGCGTTCTTGCGTACAAGGTCGTTGATGACGGTTATGCCCAACTGCTCCACAAAGTCGCGCAGGTTCTTCGTGGCGTATATGTCAACATACAGGCACACGGCGTCCTTATCGGCTTCAAGCAGATGATAGAACGTGTTCTTTATAAGTCCGGTCTTTCCGATTCTTCGTGGTGATATGAGCGTCACGTTCCTGCCGTTCCTGAGATGAGAAAGGAGCGTGGCTGTCTCTTCCTTACGGTCGCAGAAATATTCCGGACTTTCGTATCCCTGCGACACAAACGGATTGGTCAATGGTCTGAGTATGTGTGTCATAACGTGATTGCATTAATGTTGTTACAAGAATGTTGTAATGCAAAGGTAGTGAAAACCGTGCGCATTACAAAGCGAAACACGTGAGACTTTTGATTTTATTGCAATAAATCACCCTCACTATACGTTATTAATATATACGTATAACCAGCATGAAATATTACGCCATTTGCGACTGCGACAACTGCTATGTCAGTTGTGAGCGCGTCTTTCGTCCCGACCTTGAAGGCAAGCCGGTCGTCGTTCTCTCCAATAACGACGGCTGCGTTGTCGCGCGTAGTGCTGAGGCGAAGCGGTTGGGCATAAAGGCTGGCACGCCTTACTACCAGCTCGGAAGGATGTTCCCAGGTGTGAAGATTGAGGCGTTCTCGTCCAATTACGAACTCTACGGCGAGATGACGGGGCGCGTGATGACCATCATACGCGATATGGCACCGGAGTGTTTCCGCTATTCCATAGACGAGGCTTTCGCCGTGCTCGACGGGTTTAACGTGGACGAGCTGCACGAATGGGGCACGGCGCTGCACGACCGTGTGATGCAGTCGGTGGGCATGCCGGTGAGCATCGGCATCGCACCCACGAAGACAATGGCGAAGATGGCGTCACACTATGCCAAGAAATACGCCGGATACGGTCATTGCTGTGTCATCGACACCGAGGAACGGCGCATAAAGGCGGAGCAACTCTATCCCATCGGGGAGGTGTGGGGCATAGGCAGACGTTATCAGGCACGGCTCGAGAGCATGGGCATAAGGACGGCGTACGACTTTGCCTCTCATGCCCGATCGTGGGTGAGCGCCACGTTCCGTACCGTAATAATGGAGCGCACGTGGGCTGAGCTTAACGGTGTTGACTGCATTCCGGACGACATTCCTGCCAAGAAGAAGAGTATATGCACGAGCAGGAGTTTCCGCGATATGACCTCCGACTTCGACACTCTCCACACTCACATCGCCAACTTTGCCGCCCGTTGTGCGGAGAAGGCGCGTCGGCAGCGGTCGGTGGCTACGGTGGTGGGCGTCTTTGTGGACACCAACCACTTCCGTACTGACCTGACGCAATACTGGAACATGACGGAACAGACGCTCCGCATGCCGTCAGCGTCAACCATCGAAATCGTGAAAGCTGCCACGGCATGCCTGAAGCGCATCTATCGTGCTGACGTGATGTATAAGAAGGCGGGCGTGATATTGATGGGAGTGGTTCCGGACAACGCCATTCAGACCGACCTCTTCACCTTCGATGCTGACCGTCACAGGCAGATGCAGAGCCTGGACAGTGCCGTAGACAGACTTAACAAGGTGGAGGGTACGGAGACGGTGGTGCTCAGTTCGCAGCAGTATGGCAAAGGGCAGAAGTTTGCGGATGCTATCAGAAGGGAGCGTAAGAGCCAATGCCCGACAACAAGGTGGACGGACATTATAAAGCTGAAATAGGAAAGACTAAAACAAATAAAATATCAAGAAAATGACAAAATTCAAAATTCCTAATTCGGACGGCATGCCGTCCGCTATGCAAATATCGTCTAAACGGTAAAAACATGTTACAAAATAAAAATTGATTCTAGAGTTCCGATTTGCTGTTTTTACGGTGTTTTGTTGTGCAAACAGCACCCGTGCTTAACAATAGCGCACTTTTACACTACAATAGTGCCACTATTAGAGTGTAAAAGTGGCGCTATTGCATGATAAAAGTGGCACTATTGTAGTGTAAAAGTGGCGCTATTGTAGCAAAAAACGGCTTTTTTGCGAGTCTGATTTCATAAAGTTTCTTCATAAAACCGCATAATCCACTGTGTATGAATATATTGTCTCTAAACGCTCAAAACTCAAGAATTTCGCACCAAAGATTTTGTTGTGCGCCGGGCTAATAGTATTGAGCATCAGAAATGCAAATATTGTCTTTGTCAGAACCGCCGTCCTAATTCGTCTTTTTGAATTTTTTTTCTCTTACAGCTTTGGGCAGCTTGCTGACGATCAGTTCGTACGACTCTTTTATTAATGTCATCACGAGTTCTGGCTCAAGCTGCTCATAGAAGACGTCGCTCCAGTGTTTCTTGTTCCAATGAAAGGCAGGAGTGACGGCTTCGTATTGTTCGCGCAGTTCCTCGTTTCTCTCAGGACTCAGCTTGCATGCGAATCTCCTCATCCCGTCCCTCGTCTCATATCGCCCGCTTCCCAGCCAAAGGCAAAGAAAAATCTTGCCTTCAACACGGAAGGTGACGTTGTCGTCGCCAAACGGCTGGTCTTCTGTCACGCCGAATAACGACAGCGTGAAGTCTCTGACTTGTTCGATGTCCATAGCAGTTGTTATCTTATCCATTCCATCATGATGTTCTTATTGGTGTCCACTTCGAAGCTGATGCCCATCTTCACCACCTTCTTGTCACTCATAGCAAAAGCCTTGTCATAATGCTTAGCGTTTATTTGGTCAAGAGCATCCTGTGCAGACTTTCCGAACTTCAATTCCATAATATATATGGTGTCGGACGTTTCCATTGTTATGTCAGTTCTGCCGTTGAATGTATGTTGTTCCACCTGAATGCGAAAGTGTGAGAGCAGGGCAAAGATTATATACATGGCTTGCTGATAGTGGCCTTCGTAGTCAGTGTTGGCACAATAAGGAACTGTCTCCCAGAATGTCTTGAGAAGCTGCATCGCGTCGTCAATCATTCCACGTTTTATAAGAGAGGACATTCTGGCAATAACCACCCTGCCCGCGTCTGTATCGCGGTCAAGATAATAAGGTAAGAGGTTTTCGTACAATCCTATTCTTATTTCCATGTTAGGAATGTCGAGATGGTAAAGCTCGGTTTCCTTGTCGTAGTCCTTGATTGTCACATATCCGCTTTGGTAAAGCAATGGTGTGATGGTGGCCATTCGTTCCGTAGGAGCATCGAATGCTGTCTTAGGAGCATAGAAGTCGCCTATTTTAGATGGTGCAACATCATATTTACGGAGCATTTCCAACAAGTAAGTAGGAGTTCCTGAGGCAAACCAGAACGCTTCGATGTTTTGCTTGGCGAAACAGCTTAACAGGCTGAACGGATTGAATACGTCAGGCGAAGGCCACGTGAAGTGATAGCCATCATAATATTCTTTCAGCTTGGCTATTGTCGATTCTCGGTCAGCTCCCATACTCTCAGCCAGTCTGTCGATGTCGTCGCTCATCTGTGTGAGCAACTCGTCTTTTGTGATGCCGCAAATGCCTGAATATGGAGTGTCCATACTTATGTTTGCGATATTGTTTAATTCGCTGAATATGCTAAGTTGTGAGAATTTTGTAATGCCGGTAAGTAATACAAAACGCAATTTAGGGTCGCAGTCTTTCAGCGGACTGAAGAAATTACGCATCACGCTTCTCAATATTTCGAGGCTGTTGTCTTCGTGTACCACGTCAAGCAATGGAGCGTCGTATTCGTCAATCAATACCACCACCTGTTTGCCCGTAATCTCGTACACCTTATTTATAAGATTTAGGAGGCGTACGTTTGGGTCCGGCGAATCGCATGTAATGCCAAAACGTTCTTCGTTGTTGTGTAAGAGGAATAAGAGATAGCGTTCAAGTTGTTCTTTCTCCATGTGCTTGCCACCTGCAAAACTAAAGAGAAGAACAGGATATTCTTTCCATTCTTTCTCCAGTTTCTCGATGGCAAGACCTTCGAACAATTCGCGCTTGCCCTCAAAATAACTCTTTATGGTGGAGACAAGAAGCGACTTGCCAAAACGGCGCGGCCTGCACAGGAAAAAATACTTGCCGTCCGTATGGGTTATACGGTAGACGTATTCCGTCTTGTCGATGTAGAGGTTGTCGTTTCTGCGTATCTCCTCAAATGTCTGAATGCCTATCGGATATAATTTTCTTGCCATAATGGTGCGCTTTATTGTCTGTGTTGTCAAAGTTAAGCATTATTCGCGACATTGCCAAATATAATAATGTTTCCAAATGTAAAAAGGTATGTATTCACAGTTATAGCAGCGGAGCCAGCAGACGGAAGAGCGATTCGGTTAAGCGGTGGAGGTATGGTCGGTGTCTTAGGGTGTCTACGTCGTTGAAGTCGACGGATTGTGCCTCGTCTGCCATATACAGCTCTTTTATGCGCAATGCCATTTGGCGGTCGTAAAAGAAGACGTTCGACTCGAAATTGTTCTCGAAGCTGCGGAAGTCGATGTTGGTGGAACCGCACGTGCTGACTTCGTCGTCGGCTACGAGCAGCTTGCTGTGATTGAATCCGCCCTCGAAGAGCTTTATCTTCACTCCCGCTGCAAGCGTCTCCACCACATACGACAGGCTTGCCCATTCAAGGAGGTGGGAGTCGCTGTGGCGCGGCACCATGAGGCGGACGTCCACGCCGGCGAGAGCGGCGGTGCGCATGGCGAAGAGCACGGGCTCGGTGGGCAGGAAGTAAGGCGACTCCATGTAGACGTAGCTCTTTGCCTCAAGCAGGATGCGCACGTAGCCCTGCATGATGTCGGGCCAGGGCGCAATGGGGCTGCTCGTCACCATCTGTGCCAGGCAGTCGTTGCTGATTTTCCACGGCATCGGAGGATAATACTTGCGGTTGGTGACAAGTGTGCGGTCGACGAAATACCAGTCGACGAGGAAGGCGCGTTGCAGGGCGTAGACGATGCTGCCTCTGAGTCGCATGTGCGTGTCGCGCCACGGCAGCGTGCCGTTACGCATGCCTTTCACGTAGCGCAGGGCTATGTTTATGCCTCCGGTGAATCCCTCTATGCCGTCGATTACGCAAACCTTGCGGTGGTTGCGATAGTTCACTTTGCTGGTGAAAGCAGGGAATTTCACAGGCATGAAGGCGCAGACGTCAATGCCAGCCTTCTTCATGCGTTCGAAGAAGGCACTCGGCACACGCCAGCAGCCCACGTCGTCATAGATGACGCGTATCTCGACGCCTTCCTTTGCCTTCTGTATGAGTGCGTCGGCGATGAGGCGGCCCAACGGGTCGTCGTCGAAGATGTAGGTCTCAAGATGGATGTGATGTCGGGCGCGGCTGATGGCTTGCAGCAGCGCAGGGAAGAATTGATAGCCGTCGGTATAGAATTCCGCTTCATTGTCCTTGAAGGGTAAGGCGAGGCTTTGGTTGGTGAAGAGGCGGACAAGCGACTGGAATTTGTCGGGCATACGCAACTCGCGCTGCTCGACAAATTCCAGCATCTGCCGCTTTGACAACTGGTCGAGCGACCGCTGTGAGATAAATCGCATCTTCCGCGTGTTCTGTCCGAAGAAGATGTAGAGAATGATGCCCGCAACAGGGACGAAAAGGAGCACCATCACCCAAGCCATCGTCTTGGCTGGTTGACGGTTGTCCATGAGTATCGTAACAATGATGCTTACGATAACCATGATGTAGATAAGCAGGAATATCCAGTGGATGTATATCATATCCTTTACTTCTTTCCGGCGAGCATTTCTTTTGTTTTTTACTTGAATCCGGCAAGCTTATGTGTCTGTAGTGACAGACGCCATTCGGGGTGTTGCAGGATGTAGTCGAGGCAGCGCTGTATGATACGTGCGTTGCGCTCCGCGTCGCCGACGTCGCATGGCTGCAGATAGCGATAGCGCGACTGTATGCCGTGGTCGTCGGGGGTAGTGGTTGTCTCCTCGAATATCACCTTCAGCTCGTCGCAACTTTTTATGTTGGTGACGCCTTTCGGGGAGCATGTGGTCCAGTCGATGCCTGCGGGGACGGGATGTGTGCCGTTGGTTTCCATGGCTATTTCGTACCCGTGGGCATGCAGCTTGTCAATGAGGGGCTTGTCTGCTTGCAGCGACGGCTCGCCTCCGGTGAGAACCACGAAGCGCGAAGGGAAGTCCTTGATGCGCTCGATGATGTCGTCATCGGTCAGTTCGTCGTATCGGGAGAAGTCGGTGTCGCAGAACGGACATTTGAGATTGCATCCCGAGAAGCGTATGAAGATGGCGGCGCGTCCTGTGTTGTGACCTTCGCCTTGCAGCGAGTAGAAGATGTCGTTAACTCTCTTTTTGTTCATCTTTCGTTCCTCCGTCTATTCTGTTGCGTCATAAATGGCTTTGTTGCCCTCGCTCTCCTGCACCATGCAGCGGTAACACTGCGGAATCTGCTCCGTCACCCAGCGTGCGATGTTCTCTGCCGTGGGGTTGAAGGGCAGCACTTCGTTGAGGTTGGCGTGGTCGAGGCGGTCGCTGACAAGGCGCTTGATGTGCGTGAAGTCGACAACCATTCCGTCCTTGTTGAGTTCACTTGACTTACAGTAGACTGTGATAATCCAGTTGTGACCATGCAAGTTCTGGCACTTGCTTTCGTATGAGAGTTTCAGGCAGTGACATGCCGAAATCTCCATGGTCTTTTCGATGTAATACATATAAATACGTGTTGTTTTGGTTTGATATTCATGGCAGCGCAGGATTACTCCGACCTGCGCCGCCAAGTGTATGCTTTTTTATAGTCTTTATTATCCGGCTTTTAATGGCCTTTCCCGTCAGACGATGATGTTGTTGCCGAGCAGCTTAGCCACCTTCGACCTCAATTCGTGCATCATCTTGTATTCCTCAAGCAACTGCTGCAGACTGACGGGATCGGCTGCGGCTTGTGTTATCTGACTCTGAAGCTGCTTCATTCGCTGCTCCACGTAGTCCATGCGGAAGTCGTTGAGCAGGTGTTCGGTCTGCTTGCGAAGGTCTGTGATGCGGTTTTCTGCCTCCTCTCGCTTCTCCTCATTGCTCTTCTCTTCGTCCTGAGACGTCTTCTTACGTTCCTCAAGAAGGCGATACTGGTCCATACAGATGGACGTTGCCATGCGCGAAATCTCGATGTCCTCATGGTTGAGGAAGAACTGTTCGGCTGAGAACCCCTGGTCCTGACTGTGCTCCACGGCGTCTTTCAGTACGCGAGCAAAGAGAGGATTCTGGAAGCTGAGGCCGTCAATGCTGAGGTTATAGTCGATGTATTGGGCGATGTTGAGGCTGACGGTCTGACCGTCCTCCGTCTCCACATTGTCGAATATTACGGTTTCGCCATGACGGATGATCAGTTCGGCAAGCATACGCTCCACCTTTGATGCCTGCTGCACAGGGGTGACGTCCTGCACCACTTGCGGTTGTGCTGTCGCTTGCTGCTGTGCTTGCGGGTCGCGTGCCGCATCTGGGAAGCGGTTCTCGCGGTTATTGCGTATGAAATTGTTCAGGGTGTTGATGAGTGTGGCCTCGTTGATGCCCATTCTTACGGAGCAGTCGTGGAGGTAAGTGTCGCGCAACACCTGATTGGTGACGAACGATATGCTTCGTACTACGGAATTGATGGCCTCCGACCGTTTCAGCGGGTCGCGCTCGTTCTTGAGCAGAAGGTCTGTCTTGAACTGTATGAAGTCGGTCTGATGTTCCTCTATGTACTTACGGAAGTCAGCCGCCGTATGCTTGCGTGAGAACGAGTCGGGGTCGTCGCCGTCGGGGAGAAGTAACACCTTGAGGTTCATTCCCTCGGCAAGCAGCATGTCGGTGCCTCGCATGGCAGCGTGAATGCCGGCTGCATCGCCGTCGTAGAGCAGGGTGATGTTCGACGTAAAGCGGTGAAGAATGTGAATCTGGTGTACGGAAAGAGCCGTACCCGAGTTTGCCACGACGTTCTCAATGCCACACTGGTGCATGGAGATGACATCCGTATAGCCCTCCACCATAAACACGCGGTCTTCCTTGGCAATGGCTTTCTTAGCCTGATAGATGCCGTATAGCTCGCGGTCCTTGTGGTAAATTTCCGAATCGGGCGAGTTGACGTACTTCTGGTTTACGCCCTTGGTGCGCGAGTCGAGCAGTCGTCCTCCGAATCCCACCACCTTTCCGCTGATGCCTATCCACGGGAAGATGACACGTCCTGCATAGCGGTCGATAAGGTCGCCGCGGTCTGTCTTATAGCAGATGCCGGTTTTGAGAATAAACTCCTCCTTATAGCCTTTGCTTAACGCTTCCGTGGCAAGAGCGCGTGCGTTCTGCAGGTCGTAACCGAGCTTGAACTTCTTTATGATGTCGTCTCTGAAGCCTCTGCTGCGGAAATACTGCATGCCGATGGCGACGCCGTCTGGGTCGTTGTGCAGCTTGTCGCTGAAATAGCCCATCGCCCATTCGTTGACGATGAACATACTCTCACGGTCACTCTGCTCTCGCTTCTCCTCTTCGGAAAGCTCGCGTTCATGTATCTCGATGTGGTATTTCTTTGCCAGCCATCTCAGTGCCTCCACATAGGTCATCTGCTCGTGCTCCATGATGAAGCTGATGGGATTGCCTCCCTTTCCGCATCCGAAGCAATGGCAGGTGCCGCGTGCCGGCGAGACGATGAAGGACGGTGTCTTTTCGTCATGGAACGGACACAGTCCCTTATAGTTTGCTCCGCTGCGTCGCAGCGTTACAAACTCGGACACCACGTCCACAATGTTGGCGGCGTCCTTGATGCGTTCTACGGTGGCGCGATCAATCATATATTATCTGTCTCCGTATTTTTTAGAACAGTCCCCACTTCTTCTTGCGCTTCGGTGCGTCCTGCGAATTAAGTCCTGACCTTGCGCTTCTCATAAGGTCAGCCCATGTAAGATGTTCGCGAACCATGCGATAGATCATGCCCCAGTCAGGCAGTCCGCCCAAGTTGCGGTCGTCGATGAAGAGGTCTGCTTTCAGTTTGCGGGAGAAATGGTTGTTGTTTTGGGTGGTCTCCTCTGGATAGTCGCGGTTGATGGCATAGAACTCCACGCCGCGCTCACGGCACCATTCCACGGCTTCGTCCAGCAGCTTGCCTTCGCGTACGCTCCAGAGGATGAGCTTGTGGTGGTCGTTGATGAGCATGCGCAGTGTTTCGGTGGCAAACGGTATCTCTTCGCCTATCTTGGGATATTCGTGCTCCACTATTGTTCCGTCAAAATCTACTGCTATTACCATGATAGTTTTTCTCCTGTATTAATATAATGTATATATAGGGGTGTTCTCTTTAAGAAATTAGAGAAGCTCCTGCCTGGGCAAGAACTTCTCTAAATTCTCTTGTTCGTTAATGTTTATATGAAGTCTGTTTCTATAGACTTACACCTTTATCGAGTTGTCGTTACGGTTGCCGTAGCCGCTATTGGCATAGTTGCCGTAGCTACCGTAGTTGGCGCCATAGCTGCCATAGCTATTGCCGTAGTTACCGTACTTGCCGTAATGTCCATACTTACCATACTTGCCGTACTTGCCATAGCCATAGTAGTAGCCGTACTTCTTCTTCGCCATGTCGATGCCGTTGATAACGATGGTCATATTCGGCATCTTGTTTTCCGCGTTTAGAGAGTTGATGAATGCGAAGCTTGACTTCGGTGTGTAATCAGCACGACACATATAGACAGTAAGGTCGGCTACGCGTGCTATCTGCTGTGTATCGGTAACCAAGCCGACAGGAGCGGTGTCGATAATGACGTAGTCGTAATGCTCCTTAAGCTGGTCGATGATGATGTCAAGCGACTGGCGCGAAACAAGCTCTGACGGGTTGGGCGGGATAGGTCCTGCCATGAGCACGTCGAGGTTGTCGTTTACGCCTGAAGGCAGAATTTGCTTCTTGATGTCCTCCATTGTCGGGTTCTCCTTCACGAGAAGGTTGGTGATGCCCTGATGATGGTTAGGTATCTCGAAGAGTTCGGCGAGACGTGGCTTACGGATGTCCAGACCGACGATTACCACCTTCTTGTCCAGCAATGCGAAGCTCACGGCAAGGTTGGCTGCGGTGAACGTCTTGCCCTCACCGGAAGTAGTAGACGTGAACATGATGGTGTTCTCTCCCTTCTTGAGCATAAACTGTATGTTGGCACGTATGGAACGGAACACCTCCTCCATGAGGTTGTTCTGGTTGGCGTGCACCACGATGTCCGCCTTTGTCTTTGCCTGGTCGCTGGCGATTGCCACGTCACCGATGATAGGCAACTTGGTAAGAGCGGCAACGTCGTCATGTCCCTCAATCTTGTAACGGAAGAACTCGATGAGGAAGAGGATGCCTGCGGGGATGGCAAGACCGAGGACGAGAGCGATGAGCATAATCATTGACCCTTTGGGGCTAACCTTTCCAATGAGCAGCGGGTCGTCAATGAGCTTGCCCTTGTCGGCTGTGGCTGCAAGAGAGATAGAGTTCTCCTCGCGCTTCTGGAGAAGCATAAGGTAGAGTCCTGATTTCACCTCCTGCTGGCGACCTATCTGTGTAAGGATGCGCTCCTGCTGCGGGGTGGAGAGAATCTGCTGGTTGTAGAGGCTGAACTGACGCTGCAGGTCGTTATACTGTATCTCTGCTGTCTGATGTGCCTGCTTGATGGCGCGGCGGATGCTTAAGAGAAGCTCGTCGAGCTGTGCTGTAAGAGGCGTAACAACGGGGCTGTTCTCGCTTGAGGTGCGAAGCAGGTGTGTACGCTCCAGTGCCACTTCGTTGTACTTGTTGATGAACGCACTGGCTGAAGCGTCTGCCAATCCCACGTTGGAAGGAAGCAGCTGGTATTTGTTGGCAGGCTCATTCATAAACTCGCTGATGCTCTTGAGCAGCTCCATCTGGGTTTTGAGCTCAGATATCTGCTTTGCGTAAGCATCTGAGTTAGAGAGTGACATCGTTGAGTTAGCCTCAGTATTCACGATACCATACTGGCGCTTTGTTGACTCAAGATTGCCTTCTGTCTGACCAAGTTCGTTGTTGATCTTCTCCAGACGGCTGTTGATGAATCTCTCTGTACGAATGGCTATCTCGTTCTTGTCCTCGTTGGCCTGGCGGTTGTAGCAGACTGCGAGCTGCTTGAGATAGTCGCATGAGCGTTCCGGCACCTCGTCAGCCAATGTCATGTCCACGATGGTGGCCTTCTTATTCTCTTCCGCTACGTCAAGCGCTGCTACGTACTTGGCAGCTGCCATCTGTACAGGAAGGATGGTTACCTTCAGCTTCTTCTCTTCAGGAAGCATGCTGACGCCGTTGTGCGAGAAGGTGAGTCTGCCGACGCTGGTGTTGAGCGTGAAAGGCAGATCCTTAACGGTACGGTCGATGGTGTATTCGCTCGGCAACTTGTCCTGGTCAGAGGGTACATACGTATACTCGCCCGTGATGTGGAACGATCCTTCCTCGCGTGTGATTTCGAGCTTTATCGGCGCCTTGAGGTTAGACAGGCTGCTGCTGTCGATGTCGACAGTGATGGGCTGGTTCTTATAGAGAAGGTGGTCAGCCACGCGACCCTTCATCTTGTACGACACATAAAGCTTGAGATCGTAGATGGTCTGTCCGGCAAGGCGAGATGACTTGAGAAGCACCATCTCGTTGTCGATACCCGTTGAGTTGGATACGAGACCGAGCGTCTGCGAGTTAAGGAGTGCGTTCACTCCGTTGGATTTGTTTGTGTTGTCGTCGTCCTTGATAAGCAATTTAGCAGCCGACTGGTAAACTGGTGTCTTGTATCTAAGGTAAGCGTAAGCTACGCCCAGACACAATGCTAAAGACAGAACGAACCATTTCCAGTTGAGGACCACCATCTTGTATATCATCCCAAAACTAAGAGATGACGACTCTTCGTTTTCTTGCTGAGTGTTGTACAAATCTTGGTTATTTACTTCCATTTTCTTTAACTAGTGACCTTTTGAAGTGTTAAAATAAAATCTTATCAATCAATCTTTTTTCTTTCTTTTTCCTTTTCTTTACAGTCCGTCAGCAAGTCTGAGGAGATACTTTCCGTACTCGTTCTTTGCCATCGGCTTTGCCACTTCACGGAGACGCTCGCTGTCTATCCAGCCCTTCTTGAAGGCAATCTCTTCCAGACATGCCACCTTCAGACCCTGACGCTTCTCTATCACCTCGATGAAGGTGCTGGCCTCCGAAAGGCTGTCGTGTGTGCCGGTGTCAAGCCATGCGAATCCGCGCTGCAAGGTCTGAACCTTCAGGTCGCCGCGCTTCAGGTATTCCTGGTTTACGGTGGTTATCTCCAGCTCTCCGCGAGCGCTGGGCTTGATGTTCTTGGCTATTTCAACTACGCTGTTCGGATAGAAATAAAGTCCCACAACAGCATAGTTGCTCTTCGGGTGCTCCGGCTTTTCCTCGATGCTGAGGCAGTTGCCCTCTGCGTCGAACTCTGCCACGCCGTAGCGTTCCGGGTCGTTAACGTAATATCCGAAAACAGTGGCCTTACCGTGCTTCTCCACATTCTCCACGCTTTCCTGCAGCAGCTGTGTGAAACCAGCGCCGTAGAAGATGTTGTCGCCAAGTACGAGGCAAGCGCTGTCATCGCCGATAAACTCCTCGCCGATGGTGAAAGCCTGTGCCAGGCCGCCGGGATAAGGCTGCTCTGCATACTCAAACTTCACTCCCATGTCGCTACCGTCGCCAAGCAGACGCTTAAACATCGGTAAGTCAGTAGGTGTAGAGATAATGAGGATCTCCCTTATGTTGGCAAGCATAAGTACTGAGATGGGGTAATATATCATGGGCTTGTCGAAAATAGGGATGAGCTGTTTGCTGATGCCCTTTGTGATGGGGTAAAGACGTGTGCCCGACCCTCCTGCTAAAACTATACCTTTCATGTTTCTAAATGTTTGAGTGTTTACTATTTCGTTAACTAAGCAAAAAATAATATATTATTAATTTTGCAAAGTTACTAATAAAGACCGATACACGAAACCTTTTTTCTCTTTTTTGATTTGCCGAAGTGTTATTTTTGTATTATAAAGCCTTATTACTATAATGTATAGATAAATGTTTGGGCAAATTAGGATTTTTTTGTAATTTTGCAGAGATATGCTTTTAAAATCAAAATAATAAAAAAGAAAACAAATGGGATTTCTATCAAAACTTTTCGGAAAGAAAGACGACAATAACAAGACAGGAGGAATGGAAGACTACATGCAGCTTGTGCGTGTGTATTTCCAGGCATCGATAGCTGCCAATGTGGGTATCGCAAACCTTGCCGCTCTGCCTGACCTTCGCGTATTCAAGACCACGCTCCACGTTCCGACCGTCAACAACAAGCTCGGAGTGGGAGAGAAGACAGCTTGCCGTAAGATGCTCAAGGAGATATACGGCACGGACGATCTGTTCTTCAAGGAAATCGACCAGAGCATCCGCAAGAACTGCCGCAAGATGCAGGACGTTCAGACTTACCTTGTGCAGTTCCAGGGATTCACACAGGATTTGATGATGCTTATGGGCAACCTCATGAAGTTTAAGCTCCGCCTTCCTTCTTTCTTCAAGAACGCGCTCTACAAGATGACGGAGAAGACCGTGGGCGAAATCTTCACCAAGAACGACTACAGCGACGCCGCTACTCTTAAGACCGTCGTGGCTATCCGCCAGTATAACCATCGCCTTGGTTTCTCACAGAAATGGATAACCGACTTCGTCTATCAGGTGGTGATGCTCGCAAAGAAAGAGCCTAAGCCTGCCGACGCAGCCGACGACAAGAAGTAATAAGGAGGCATTACAGTGCGTAAAAATCGTGACTGTCAGTGCATAAAATCGCAATAATAATTTGCGACATTCGCCAAAATCATATAATTTTGTAACCCAAACGTAGCATTATGGACGCAGACGAGACAGCTATTGACGTCTTTACCACCAGAGTGAGACAGATGATACTGCAGTATAAGGAACTCAAGCTGCAGAACGCCCAACTGTGTTCCGCCATCGACGCTCTCAAGGCTGACGTCAGCAATCTTGAGGAACAGCTCAGAAAGCAACGCGAGGAATACACTAACCTGAAGTTGGCGAGGATGGTGGCAATAACAGACGGCGACATGGAGGCGGCGCAGAAGCGAGTCTCTCAACTCATACGCGACGTCAACAAGTGCATTGCGCTTATCAGCGAGAAGCACGACGAATAAGTGACCCCTTAAAGTTATTACCACGATAATGGCAGAAGACAACAACGAGAAACTACGCATACGCCTACACGTCTACGACACGGACATCCCCGTAAACGTCCGCCCAGAGGACGAGCCGCTCTATCGCGACGCGGCAAGCCTTATCACGCAGACTGTCAACGCATACGCATCCAGATACAAGGGCCCCAAGAACGAGAAGGAAATTCTCTACATGGCGCTCATCGAGATAGCCCTGCGCTATGTAATGGAGGCGAAACGCAACGACACGGCACCGTTCATGGACATAATAGGCAAGCTGAAATCCGAAATTGAAGAAGCATTGTAACTATCCGAAACGGAAGAATCAGAAACATCAACATCATTCTAACGATCACATTTTTACATAAATATATATGTTATCAGGTATATTAATCACAGCCATTGTTGCTCTCGTCGTAGGCGGAGCAGCGGGATATGGCATTTTCCGATATGTAATAAAGGGAAAGTATAACGAAATGATAGCAGCCGCCAACAAGGAGGCTGAAGTAGTAAAGGAAAAGAAGCTCCTTGAAGTAAAGGAGAAGTTCCTCAACAAGAAGTCGGAGCTGGAGAAGGAGGTGCAGCAGCGCAACCAGAAGATTCAGCAGAACGAGAACCGACTGAAGCAGCGCGAGATTTCGCTCAACCAGCGTATGGAAGAAATCGGACGTCGCAAGCAGGAGGTGGAGCAGGGACAGCAGCGCATCGAGAACGAGAAGAAGCTCATCGCCCTCAAGCAGGAGGAACTCGACAAGATGCAGACCAAGGAGCGCGAGAAGCTGGAGGAACTCTCTGGTCTTAGCGCTGACGAGGCTCGCAACCGACTCGTGGAGAGCCTCAAGGACGAGGCACGCACCAATGCCGCTTCATACATCAATGAGATTATGGACGAGGCAAAGCTCAACGCCAACACTCAGGCTAAGAAAATCGTCATCCAGACCATACAGCGTGTAGCCACTGAGACGGCTATCGAAAACTCTGTAAGCGTCTTCCATATCGACAACGATGAAGTTAAGGGACGCATCATCGGTAGAGAGGGTCGCAACATCCGCGCTCTTGAGGCTGCCACAGGAGTGGAAATCGTAGTGGACGACACTCCCGAGGCCATCGTAATCTCAGCGTTCGACCCCGTTCGTCGTGAGGTTTGCCGCTTGGCTCTCCATCAGCTCGTGGCCGACGGTCGTATCCATCCGGCACGTATCGAGGAGGTTGTGGCAAAGGTGAAGAAGCAGCTCGACAACGAGATAATCGAGACTGGTAAGCGTACAGCCATTGACCTTGGCATCCACGGTCTCCATCCCGAGCTTATCCGTATAATCGGTAAGATGAAGTATCGTTCGTCTTACGGACAGAATCTTCTCCAGCACGCTCGTGAGACAGCCAATCTCTGTGCTGTAATGGCTGCAGAGCTGGGACTGAATCCTAAGAAGGCTAAGCGTGCCGGTCTGCTCCACGATATTGGTAAGGTGCCTGATGAGGAGAGCGAATTGCCCCACGCACTTTACGGCGCCAAGATTGCCGAGAAGTATAAGGAGAAGCCGGAGATATGCAACGCCATCGGTGCTCACCACGACGAGATGGAGATGAACACGCTCCTCGCTCCGATCGTACAGGTATGCGACGCCATCTCAGGTGCACGTCCCGGTGCACGTCGCGAGATTGTGGAGGCTTACATCAAGCGTCTCAACGACCTTGAGGCCATCGCAATGTCTTATCCTGGCGTTACTAAGACTTACGCCATCCAGGCTGGTCGCGAGCTTCGTGTCATCGTCGGAGCGGACAAGATGGACGACAAGGAGACGGAGAAGCTCTCTGGCGAGATAGCCAACAAGATTCAGACCGAGATGACCTATCCGGGTCAGGTGAAGATCACCGTTATCAGAGAGACTCGCTCTGTGGCTTACGCAAAGTAAACGAACATACACATTTATATATAGTAAATCCTCAAGCGGCTTACCACTGCTTGAGGATTTTTTTATTTCCATTGCTTTATGGTCCATACCACTACGCCCCACACACGGAAGTTGTCGGTGCCGTCAATGCGTATTGGTGAATAGTCGGGATTGGCAGGTTGCAGCTCGATGTAGCCCTCCTCCTTATGCGTAAGGTCGAGATACTTGATGGTAAACTCCTCGTTGACGTATGCCACGATAACGTCCCCGTCCGTTGGTTGCAGCGATCTGTCGATTACGGCAATGTCGCCTTCATTGATGCCTGCGTCCCTCATTGAGTCGCCCGACACGCGTCCATAGAACGTGGCCTCAGGGTTCTTTATAAGGTCACGGTTGAAGTCGAGGCTGTCACGAAGGTAGTCGTCAGCCGGACTCGGAAATCCCGCCTTGATGTTAGGTGCCAGAGCCAGTGGCAGTCTGCTCAGCCATTCCCCCTTCAATAGTTTTATGTTCTCTATAGTGCCCGTCCCTGACGACGTGTTATTATCCTTTGCTTTATTCATAAATCAGTATTCAAAAATTACGTCTGCAAAGTTAGCAATTTTACTCTAAATTCCTTATAGTCCACAAAAAAACGCCCTGCAAGTTTTTCTCCTTGCAGGGCGCTATAGCCTTAATTGTTTATTCGCTGTCTTTTACTTCTTCAGGTTCTTCACAGCCTTACCGTTAGCGAGGCGGTTGATAACCAGACCGCGCTGAACCTTTGTGCGGTTTACGCGCTTTCCGTCAGTAGTGTAAGAAGCCACCACCTTTGAAGCCTCTGAGTTAGCCACACCCTCGATGCTGTTAGCCACTTCCTCGCGGTCGAGACACCATGTTACGATGTAGTCGTTATTCTCGTCCACCGGCTTATAACCGAAACCAGTTACGTAGCGGCCGTCAGGAGTGATGGCGCAAGCTGTGTTGAGGTTTTCCTCGTCCATAGTGAGGAAGTCGGTTATTGTAGGATAAGCCTCAGAGAGATACTTCACCTCTTTCTCGCCAGCAAGGCAGATGACACCTCTTCTTGACTTTGTGTCCAGATCCTGTGTGTATCCAATGACAGTACCGTCGTTGGCAATGCCGGTAGAGTAATAGAATGTAGAGCTGTTTACGTCCGGGCAGTCGAGAATCTCAATCTCCTCTGTGTCCACGTTGAAGCGAGCCATCTTCAGACCAGACTCAATGTCCTTATTCAGGATGTTCATGGCAATCCACTTGCCGTTGGCGCTTACGTTTCCGCCCTCAAACCAAGCGTAAGGCTGAGCCTGATTAAGCTCGTAGCTTGCGTCGAAGAAGCGCTTGCTCGGAGTCTGTACAGAGTATGTCTTGCCGTCTCTGTTGCGTACCCAGAATATGAGCGGATATGTGGAATAGTTGTCAATGGCACCGCCTACGATAAGCGAACCGTCGTTGCTGATATAGTTGGCCATAAAGCCTCCGGTCTCGAAGCCGAGCCATTCGTCTGTAGGAGTGGGAAGATCCGCCTTCTCACCGTTTACGTATACGTAAGGCTCCTGCTTGTACGAGGCGTCGTATGTTACGCCGCACTGGTATGCTCCGTCAGGAGTGGTCCACTTTGCGTTGGCGTTCTCTTCTTCTGCGTTCTCAAAGATAGCAGTATACTTGCCAGTGGCGAAGTCGAAGTCAGCGGCTTGGCCTAAGATGTAACCAGCACCAACACCCTCGTTTGTTACAGAACAAATCTGAGCCTCGTCGTTATCCGTAGCTTCGTTGGTGCCAAGGTTAGGCGAAACGAAGTATTTAATCTGACCATCCTTTGTGTCATAGATGAAGCCGCGTCCTTCAGTGTCGCATCCGCCGATGTAACGACCGTTCTCCGAAATACATCCACCCATCATCAAAGCGTTATCGGTGTAGGGCACGTAGCTGAGTTTCTGTGCGGAAGCGCCGCAGCAAGCAGCCATTACAAAAGCTGCAGAAAGTAAAATTTTCTTCATGTGTTTATACCTATTAAAGTTTGTAACTTCGTATTTTATAGGCACAAAGTTACATATAATAAATGAGAAAACGGAGGCGTTGGCTGCAATTTATTGTTTTTTTAACACTATATGGTAATAATGTGGAATATTTATGCACGTTTTCGCTAACAATTCTTAATCTCTAATTTCTAACTTCTGATTCGGGCGTCTCCTGTTCTTCCTTCGGCATGTGTCCGGCTGACATGCTGAATTCGCATCCGCAGTAGCGCTGGTTATAGAAGTTCCATTCCTTTATGAGGCAAGCCCTGCGTTCGGTCAGTCCGCCCTTGCGCCAGTTCTGGTCCCACCATATTACGTCATCGTAAGCCTCTGCAGCTGCTGTTCCCGCTTCGTTTATCTGTTCCAAGCTTTTCCATCTTGACGAAGCCAATGTGGTGGTTATCACGCTGTAGCCGTGCTTGTGGGCGTATTCTGCTGTCTTCTTCAAGCGCATTCGGAAGCATTTCAGGCATCTTCCTCCGCGTTCGGGTTCTGCTTCCAGTCCTTTCACGTGGCACAGCCAGTCCTCATGGTCGTATTCCGCCTCCACCATCTCCAGTCCGAGTTCCTTGGCGTAACGCTGGCATTCGTCGCGACGGATAAGATACTCGCTTTCGGGATAGATATTGGGGTTGCAGTAATATATTGTGGGCGTTATGCCGTGCTGCATCATACATTCCACAATGGCGGAGGAGCAGGGTGCGCAGCAGGCATGCAGCAACACCTTCGTCGACCCGTCGGGCACCGTTATCTCGAATTTCTTTTTCATGTTTCTGTTTTTTTGTATAATTTTGTAGGCACATTAATTCTTTAAACCCATTCCTGACTATTATGCCAATCGTAAATATCACATCCCTGACACATCCCGGAGTTGAGGTTTTCAGCTCTCTGACCGAACCACAGTTGCGCAACAGCCTCGGCAAGGACCGCGGGCTCTTCATAGCTGAGAGTCCCAAGGTCATTGATGTGGCGCTGCGTTCGGGTTATGAGCCGGTGTCGCTGATGTGTGAGCGCCGTCACGTAGAGGGCGACGCACGTGCCATCATAGAGCGTTGCGGCGACATCCCCGTGTTTGTCGGCGACCGCAATCTGCTTGCTTCGCTGACCGGTTATGCTCTTACGCGTGGCGTGCTTTGCGCCATGCGCCGTCGTCCGTGTCCTTCTGTTGCTGACATCTGCGGTGATGCCCATCGTGTGGTGGTCATCAACGGCGTTGTCGACACCACCAACATCGGAGCCATCTTCCGCTCAGCGGCAGCTCTTGGCATTGACGCCGTACTGCTGACGCGCAATTCCTGCGATCCTCTCAACCGCCGTTCCATCCGCGTTTCGATGGGCTCCGTCTTCCTCGTGCCGTGGGCATGGACAGACAGTCCCGAGGCTGACCTTCGTCCGCTCGGCTTCAAGACGGTGGCAATGGCATTGACCGACAATTCTGTCAGCATTGACGACGCCAAGCTATGCGCCGAGGACCGTCTCGCTATTGTCATGGGAACGGAAGGCGACGGTCTGCCGCAGGAAGCCATCGCCGCCGCCGACTATGTAGCCCGCATCCCAATGTCGCATCAGGTGGACTCGCTAAATGTAGCCGCCGCTGCAGCTGTAGCGTTCTGGCAGTTGCGAAAGAAATAGGGACGGGGGAAGGTTTATTTGAAATTCTCGAATAGTTCCGAAATTGTATAAACAGGCAATGATGAACCCTTAAAGTCTTTCTTGTTGCGTGTTACTATACAATCGGCCATTCCTATTAAGGCTGTCTGATTTTGTGTGGCGTCTTCATAATCTTTCCATGCTGAGGAAAGCATATCCACAACAACACTTGCTTTAATATCAAGTATATCTACAAACTTAGATACTGCAAGAAGCGATTCTTTTACATTCATATAATCATATTTATGTGCAACATACATTGTTGTCACATATGAAAGTGCAGAAGTTTGTAAATGAACCTTCCCCATATAGCCCAAAGCGAAAAGGTTGTCAGCATCATCGCTAAACCCAATTCTTTTACAGACAAAATCTATTAAGATGTTTGTATCTACAAATACTCTCATAGCTTGTATTTTAAATCAGTTAAGGCTTCAAGTCCATTTTCGTTTTCAGGTACAGGTTTGCCATTTTGGGCTTTTAAGGTTCTTACATAAGCAAGGGCTTCCTTAAAGCCTGTGGTTTCTTTTACATCTGTATTTTTGGGAGCTAATACTTTGCCTAAGAGTAAAGACACTCCTCTTTCTATAACGTCATTCACACTAATATTGTGTAATTTGGCGTAATTCTCTACACTTTGGTATATATTGCTGTCAATTGTTATTGTATTCATGATTTCTTATATTTATATTATGCCCCAAATTTACATATTTATTTTAAGACTACAAGAATTTGAATGCAGAAATCTTATTAAAGCTTCACTTCCTCCACGCCACTAACAAGCGAGTCGGTGCCGTTGAGCAGATAGAACCTTACTCTTACCACTCTGCCGAAGTCGGCGCTACCCTTTACTTTTACGTGTCTGGTCTTGCCGTACACCAGTGTGTCGCGCTTGGAAGGGTAGGAGACGAGTTGGAGGAACTGTCTGTTCGATCCGTCTCCGACGTAATAGATGTCGGCGCTGTCCTTCACGATGGCAGCAGCCTTTGCCGCAGTGTGTCTGCGTTTCGTCGCCGTTATGGTGGTGTCCTCCGGCTCAAACACGGATGCCGCCACCGTATCGCCGTCCTCGTACGACTTGGCGAACCTGCATCCCGTCATTGCCGATGCCATGAAAAGGATGGCAAGCAAAGGCACAATAAATAATATCTTCTTCATTTCTTTATATTTTAAACGCTTCTTCTTTTTTAATATAATTCTGCTTGAGAATGATTCGCCCACAGATTACGCGGATTTTCACAGATGCATCTTGAGATTATTCTCCCACAGATTTCACAGATTTTCACAGATTTTATATATCCCAGAATCCGTGTTCATCCGCGCTATCTGTGGAAAACTTCCCCGCACCCAATATCCGTGTTAATCTGCGATATCTGTGGGAGATTTCCTCTGCTGCTTGAGATTAATTCTCCCACGGATTCCACAAATTTCACAGATTTTATATATCCTACGTGCTATCTGTGAGGAATTCATTTTTAAGATGTATATGTGGGAACCTGACGAAATCAATAGCCATTGACTTTTCTAACGATACTATCATTAATGTTATCTGTATTGAAATTAACAAGGATACCGACATGCTTTTTGGCGAGGCGAAGATAAGTAAGCAATTGCTTATGATGTACTGGTTTTAAATCTTCTACTGACTTCAACTCTATTATGACTGAGTTCTCTACAAGAATATCCATACGATAATCCACAGGAAGAACAGTACCATCGTAAACAACATCAATCTTTACCTGTTGACCTACATTCAAACCCTCTTTCCGTAATTGATAACATAAAGCTGCCTCATATACGGATTCAAGTAGTCCTGGTCCCAATGTGTTATACACCTTATATATAGCACCACGTATCTTAAAGGTTATATCATTCTCTTTCATCATGTGTATCTTGGAAAGTTTCTTTATTGATTTTTGCAAGCATCTGTGATTTTCTGAGATCTGTTGGAGATAGCCTCTGCTGCTTGAGATTTATTCTCCCACGGATTCCACAGATATTCACAGATTTTATATATCCAATATCCGTGTTCATCTGTGCTATCTGTGGGAGATTCCTTCGCACGACGATGGAAGCTCTTATTCCTTCATCGACAGCGAGATGCGGCCTCTGCGCTGATCCACTTCCGTCACTCTCACCACCACGTGCTGGTGTAGCTTCACCACGTCATTCGGGTCCTTTACGTAGCGGTCGGCGAGTTGCGAGATATGCACCAGTCCGTCGTGATGTACACCAACGTCCACGAAGCAACCGAATGCCGTTATGTTGGTGACGATGCCGGGGAGGAGCATTCCCACCTGCAGGTCAGCCACCTCATGCACACGCGGGTCGAACTCGAAAGCCTCCACCTCCTGTCGCGGGTCGCGTCCTGGGCGTTTCAGCTCCGCCATGATGTCCGTCAGCGTTGGCATGCCCACCGAGTCGCTGACGTATTGGTCCAGACGGATGGTCTTCTGCATCTCCTTGTTGTCTATCAGCTCGCGCACCGTGCAACCCTTGTCCGCTGCCATGCGCTTCACGATGTCATAGCTCTCGGGATGCACAGCGCTGTCGTCAAGCGGATTGCGTGCGCCCGGTATGCGGAGGAATCCGGCACATTGCACGAACGCCACCGGTCCGAGGCGCGGCACCTTCTTCAGCTCTGCACGCGAATGGAACGCACCGTTCTTCTCACGATATTCCACGATGTTCTTTGCCGTTGTGGCGTTCAGACCGCTCACATACATCAGCAGGTGACGGCTTGCCGTGTTGAGGTTTACGCCCACCGTGTTGACGCACGACTCCACCACCATGTCCAGGCTCTTCTTCAGCTCGCCCTGGTCTACGTCGTGCTGGTATTGTCCCACGCCGATGCTCTTCGGGTCTATCTTCACAAGCTCCGCCAGCGGATCCATCAGACGTCTGCCTATCGACACCGCGCCGCGCACCGTGACGTCCTTGTCAGGAAACTCCTCACGTGCAGCCTCCGAAGCCGAGTATACCGAAGCGCCGTCCTCGCTTACCACGAAAGTCTTAATGTCTTCATTCAGCCCTATCGACTTGAGGAACGCCGATGTCTCACGGCTTGCCGTACCGTTGCCCACGGCAATGGCCTCAATGTCGTAACGCTTCACCATGTCGCTCACCTGACGAGCCGCCTTCTCACGCTCGTTCTTCGGCGGGTGCGGATAGATGGCTTCGAAGTGGAGTAGGGTGCCCTGACTGTCCAGACACACCACCTTACATCCCGTGCGGAATCCTGGGTCAACACCCATCACGCGCTTCTGTCCGAGAGGAGCTGCCAGCAGCAGCTGACGCAGGTTCTCCGCAAAGACGCTGATGGCAGCAGCCTCCGCTGTCTGCTTGCTCGAGAGCGCAAACTCCGTCTCCACGGAAGGCTTGAGCAGGCGCTTGAAGGCGTCGTCGGCAGCTTCACCCACCAGGCGGCTACATTCTCCGCGTCCCAGCACATACTGGCGTCTTACCTTCTTCTTACATACGTCGTCGTCAGCCGAGATGCTCACGCGCAGAAAGCCCTCCTTCTCGCCACGGCGCATGGCTAACAGTCGGTGTGACGAGCAATGGCGTAGAGGCTCGGAAAAGTCGAAGTAGTCGCTGTATTTCTGCGCACCTTCCTCTTCCGCCTTCGTCTTCACCACCTTCGACGTGATGACCGCCTCGCGCTTAAACACTCCGCGCACGGCACGTCTGACCTTCTCGTCCTCATTGATGGTTTCGGCTATGATATATTTGGCACCCTGCAAGGCATCCGCCGCCGACTTTACGTCACCCTTGACGAAGCGTTCCGCCTTACCCTCCGGGTCGTTCTCGCGCTGCAGGAGGATGAGTTGTGCCAGCGGTTCCAGTCCCTGCTGGCGAGCGATGTCCGCCTTCGTGCGTCGTTTTGGCTTGTAAGGCAGATAGATGTCCTCCAGCTCCGACATATTCCAGCATTGGTCAATGCGTCGGCGCAGCTCGTCAGTCATCTTTCCGAGGTCCTCAATAGTGGCTATGATGGTCTGCTTACGCTTCTCGATGTCCATCAGCTTCTCCCTCATCAGGGCGATGTCCGACACCTGCACCTCGTCCAGTCCTCCCGTCCGCTCCTTGCGGTAACGGCTGATAAACGGAATGGTGCAGTTCTCTTCCAGTAATTCCAGGGTGTTCTCCACGCCGCGCTCAGGAAGCGAGAGGGCGTCAGCAATTATCTTAGTAAAAATATTCATCTTCTTTGTTATTGTCTGTAAACTCTAAAAAAATGCAGACGTAAAATTACAACAATTCTTTTAAACCTCCAAGGAAGACGGAAAAGAATTGGACGATACCCATTGCTTGCCACTCGCTATCCAGTACTTGCTGTAGTACCATCTATGAGAGCGGAATGCGAGATTTTTTTAACTATGTTTGTCAGGAAGAAATAAAACCCCGATAAGTGATTTGACTTATCAGGGCGTGTTTATATTATATAGTCTGATTTGCAGTAAAAGCCTTTTTCCCGACAATACGATAGGGTTCTGTAAGTAAAGTCTTATCGAAGAAACATATTTGTATCTTGTCGGGCTTGCACAAAACCACCTTAGCGTCTGGAAACCTAATGGGTGTTTTTTCAAAGGTTTTGGGGTGAGGCCAAACCCTTATTGCCTTATAGTTGAAATCAACATTTTCCTTTTTCATATAGGCGAGTACAACAGGAAACTTTACAGTCTTAAGATTCAGCTTTTTCTTTATAAGTTCCGCACAATCTATGAACTCATCAAACTGCCGTATGTCGCCCACCAAATCGTAGAGCAAGGGTGAATTTTGGTCGTAGGTCGTTTTACAAATGATATACCCTTTTCGGCTGTAAACAGTATCGCCCCACCATCTGGCATCTGCTATTCTCGTATCCCAGAAATAATAACCCTCACCCAGCCACGGCTCTTTTGTACCGCTTTTCAAAATGCCATTGGCATATCGCTCAGAACAGAAATACGGACCGTGGTCTTCCACCTCCTCATCATTCTGCCTGTCTTCGAGTGTCTGGTATATATCCGTGGTCTTCATACTCTCCGAACTATTCAATAACGGTTGTCTTTTCTTTCAGTTCCTCCGTGAGCCCCATGAGGTTGATTGTAGGCAATACTACAGGTTGCATATTAGCCTGCAAGGTTATTGTGCTTACAAAAGCCCTGACGTATGGAAATACGATGGCAAGACTGTTAGGGTAGAAGTATTCGGGAATGTCGGCAATAGTAATGCCACCGCCAAACGAAAACGAAGCCACACACGAAACCTTTACAACCTCCGTGTTAGTCTCTGTGCATCCTACCATAACGTCAAAGTCCAATTCATAGCGTGCTTCCTTTGTGTGAAATACTCCCTTAGGACTGAAAGATATATTCAACTCGGCATTGTTCGGAATGTTAAAGTCCAAGGATGCCTTAGTGAAACGATAATTATCTAATTTAAAAGTTGCTTTTTCCATGATTGCCTTATGCTGCCAAACAATACTTTGCGTCTGCTGCAATGCCATTCTCCCATGCGCTGACAGACACGTCATATCTGTGTGTTTCCTCTTTCTCCTTGGTATTGGAATATGACATGGCTGTACCGAAATACTCCCTAACGAATTCGGCGTACTCAATGACATCGGGGCCAATCTCATTGAGATATTCTATTTCTCTCCAATCATTCTCGATTACATCATTAGGGGTGTTCTCGAAATAATCTTTGAGACTTTCAAAAAGATTTCCCATAATTCTTATATTTATTTAAATGATTGTTATTTAAATGATTGTATTTTTAGACTGCAAAATTATTATTTTTAATTCAAACGGCAATGATTTTTGCCCGTTAGCTACTTACTTATACAAATATTTAACACTAATCGTCCTAAAAAAAACTCATTTTAAGTGCATTTACGACCTACAGGGTCGCCGTGTGAACGCACCGCAAAAGGGCATCAGCATCGTGAAGCATGGCAACAATACAACGAAAATGCTCGTGAAGTAAAACAAAATAGTGACCTTATTCACTCAAAAAAGTCGCTTTTGCGCCATGCAAATATCGTACAAAAGAGTAAAAACATGTTACAAAATAAAAATCAATTATAGAGAATCAAAAAGCTGTTTTTATGGTGTTTTGCTGTGCAAACAGCACCCGAGCTTAACAATAGCGCCACTTTTACACTACAATAGTGCCACTATTAGAGTGTAAAAGTGGCGCTATTGCATGATAAAAGTGGCACTATTGCAGTGTAAAAGTGCCACTATTGCAGCAAAAAACGGCTCTTTTGCGAATCTGATTTCATAACATTTCTATAGAAAGCCTCATAACATGCTGAGTATAAGTATGTTGTCTCCAAATGCTCAAAACTCAAGAATTTCGCACCAAAGATTTTGTTGTGCGCTCAGCTCATAGTATTGAGCATTAGAAATGCAAATATTGTCAGGCAAACTAACCGCCAAACAGGAATTTTATCAGCGAAATCCGGTTAGGCAGGGCTTTGACAAAAACCTTACTCCACAGTACGCGCCCATAATCGGAAAAACATATAAAAACACAAGGTTTTGTATGTTATAATTATGTATGTACTGTTATTATATTCGATTCAAGTAAACATACAACAGTTTGTGTTTTGAACGGTTTTTCCGTTTGTGCTTTTCGAGAGAGGCGAAAGCCTCTCATTCATTTATGGTATATATGGGCGTGAGAACTTGTTCTCATAAGACCATATATACCATAAATGAATTGCCGAAGGCTCGAGAAGCATAAGCGGATTGTGGATAAAGGTTTTTGTCAAAGCCCTGCCTACCATAGCTGACTCACCGATAAACTGCAATTTACAGCTGTAAAGGCAAACTTAGGAGGCTATGGCGTCTCGCCGTAGCCACGCACCCACCCATAGCAGAACCTACTATCATCCTCAACATCATACGGGATGCGTCAGTCCCCCTCCGGGGAACTATATATAGGTGGAGGTATCTTATGTACCCACAGCTGCGCTGCTTCGCAGCTTGCAGTGGGTTTTCATTATATAGGTCCCGCTCCGCGGAACCCGCAGCTCAAACTCAATCTGCTGGTCGTTCGTGGGTGCGTGGCTACGGCGAGACGCCATAGCCTCCTACGATTACCATTTTTCTGCAGAGCAATTTGAAGATATTGTGGCTTTCGAGATTAATTCGGTCATTACAAAAAAATCGAACATTGATTTTGTCTTTTAATCATTATTTTGTAATTTTGAACATCTTTTCTACGATTTATACGTAAACAATTAAACCAATAACTATGAAAACAGCAATAGAAGTGTTACTGGACGCTTTTGAAAATAGCATGTGTAAAGATGCTAATCAAAAATCGAGAAGCCAGTATCGTAGTGTAATCAATGCCTTAGGGAAGGATGAAGTATTCAAAACCGATGCTGAAAAGAACTTTCTTACTCTGGTTATCAAGCTTATAGCGAACAATCGCGAAGACGAATGCATAAAGTTGATAGGCATATTAAGATATTCGGTATGCGTCTACAATTGGGGCAGCCTGAGAAGCTACGAAACTTACTGCAACAAGTTTACAGACTTTCTGGAGAAGCTGCTTAGTTCTGAAGCAGCAAGTAAGAAAAGCATAAAGAAGAAAATAGCTTCAGCTTGTACGACACCTACACTTAGTGATACGGAAGAAAGCTGGCTTAAAACGGCTTTTGCAAATCGTACCGTATTTCTGCACGAACAACTAATGACGAAGTTTATGGGTCGTCTACGTCGTCAGGACCGCATTTCCGGTAATAAGGTATGGTTGCCTTTAAGCTATATAGCGAAGCTCTACAAGAAAGCTGGCAAGACCAAAGAATTCACAGATTGGTTGAGAAAGCTGGCAGAAGGCATTTTTGTGCACTATGAGGACGACAACAAAGAGATAAAAAGCGTACAGTTTAAAGCTCAGCAGGTGTTTCTCGTCTTTGAGAAAAAGGAAAACTCTGACGGCACATACAACGTTAAAGTCGCTTTGTCTGCATCCAATAAGTGCTATACGGCATATACCCCAACCGGAGAGGGCAATACCAAAGTCCCCATGATCGTGAAGGACATATCCGATATAGCCATAGACCATGTGAAGCCTATCGACCTGACTCTAAAAGAACTGGGCGACAAAGGCAGAATTCCAAATCTGAAAATGGTTTCGGATTCTTTTAGGGATATGATGGGAAGACCTGAGAAGGCAGACAAAGACATTGAAGACGAATCGCTTGACCAGTTATATAATAATGTAGACATCTGTGAACTTACCGACGAACTTAATCTTATAAGAACAGACGGCGTACTTAGACTTATGGTTTCTGAATATAACGGCAAGAAGAGCAACTCTACTGCATACGACAAGATAATCAAGATAAAGGGCAAAGGAGAATACTTGGGCTTGCTGGGAGAAGCACTTTTGGACGATGAGACAATCTATCTTTATCAGCGTCTCAATGAGCGTGACGCTAAGACACGAGCTTCAAGGGAAGAACCGAAAGGCACAAAAGTAAAGATATCCAAGAAGATTATTAACCTGATTTGACATTCCTGATTTTCCGACAACGCATTCCGGCTCTTCCGAATAGCGATATAGGGTGCAAAGGCTAAAAACTATTTATCTTTGCACCCAGAATTACAACTAAAAATAATAAATATGAATACAGGATTGACAAAAGAAGATCAGGCAATAATCAAGAAAGCCAGACGCAATAAGTGTTCTGGACCAATCTACAGCGAGGATGGACTTCGTTTGTTGAGAGTACTCGGCAATCCTGAGTACCTTGAAGTGAAAGACGGTGTGAAGGCTATTTGCGATGACGCATGCCAAGGACTTGACAATCTTCATGAGGTGGTATTGCCAGCATCAGTTACCGACTTGGGCACAAGAGCTTTCGCAAGCTGCATAAAGCTCTTCAAGATAACAATGCCTGGAGTAGATTTCATCGGAATAGAGAGTTTCGCTCATTGTGAAAATCTGAAGGAAATTGCCTTGCCAGAAACTTTGGGTAAGATTTGGAAAGCAGCCTTTGCTGACTGCAAAGCTTTGGAAGAGATAAATATTCCAAGTCACCTGAAGATTATCGACAAGTCTGCGTTCAGAAATTCCGGACTGAAAAGTCTCAACATCGTGATAAGTGATGACTGCGAATGCTGTATTTATGACAAAGCCTTTGCAAGTTGCAAGCATCTGGAGTCTGTATATCTAAACAAGAATGTGAAGATTGTGGAGCGAATGGCGTTTGCTGGCTGCACTTCACTAATGGCGATTGAGTTTGAGAATCCGTCATTGACAGGTCCTATTGGTGAATTCAACGCGCTTACAAAAGATGAAAAGGAACTGATTGCTGCAGAACTACAGGCAAAGTATGACTTTGTAGGAGATTTCTATCCAAAATGTATAGGATACGGAATTTTCTTGTACAGGATTACCCGATACGCAAAAGGCGAGATATGCGATATAAAATACGGAATATATAATAGCGTAACAAAATTATTGGGTCCGTGCGTATATAATTTTCTCTGGTCCTTTGAAGAGGGCGGAATAGCTCGAGCTAAGCGGAATTTCAAATATGGATGGATTAACATGAATTCAGAAGAGATAATTCCTTGTAAGTATTGTGATGTGTCTAACATGGAAAATGGATACGCCCACGTCAAGGAAAACAAGGATGACACATGGGGATTAGTCAGAATGACTGGCAAAGTTGTCGTTCCTTGCAACAAGTATGAAGACGTAAGGATGTTTAAGAATGGATATGCAGGTGTCAGGCTAAACAATCTTTGGGGCTTCGTGAATGAAGAAGGAGAAGAAGTAATTCCTTGTCAGTATGTTGATGTAAAGAAATTTACTGTAAAAGGATTTGTGAAAGTCTTGCCTCTAAGAGGTGATTGGATTACCATTGACAAAACGGGTAAGCAAGTGACAAAATAACAAGTAACAACAGAGGAAGCCGAAACGCTGGAAAGGGATATGCTGTTCTGACTATGCGCTACAAAAGAAAGTCACATTAAAAAAAGAATCATGCTTTATGGAGTATTTGACCACAGTATACTATCGCATTGAAGGCAAACCAAATGACCTTCAAGAGATATATGACCAGTATAGGACGCTTCTAAACAAGAAACTGCTTGAAGAGGGTAAAGACAAGTCTGTATCTTACGCAAGTATGGTGTATAGTCTCGGAGTAGATACCAAAGAACAATATCTTCGGGGCAACATTATAAAATGTGAGTTCGTAGATAATTCATTGAGTATTGAAGCCGAGGAAGATCGGGTGACGGCAGACTTCCGACATCCGCTTGAAAGCCACTATGAAGGTATGACCATATACTATATGGTGGAAAGTTATTGCGATGAGACTTATGCAACAAATGATGCAGAGGGGAAATATTTTCCGACACGCGTCAGTGTGGACTTTCATTTGAAAGAACCGGTTTTGTGTGGTTACGAGCGGTTCAACAGTATGGATGAGGCATTAGCCTATTTCGCACGTGTCTTAAAACGTGACACTCTTACTGTTGATGACATCCACAAGTGGAACTGTGAGCATTGGAAGGACGGCTTCATCTATTTCAATGAGTATGAGGTTGATTTACGATGATGCAGTTGTCGAGATAATAACAGAGGAAGCCGAAACGCTGGAAAGGGAGTAGGCAAAACTTTTTAAAAGACATGAGACATGTTTCTCTTTATATGCGGATTCATAAAAGAGAGCAACAACTAATAATCAATTTAATTTTTAAATAATATGGCTAACAAAACAGCAGAAAAAATAAGCCCAGATGCATTCTTGAACGAAATGAATGCTATCAACGATAAAGCCAAAGATGCCGTTATCGACTTGCTGAATAAACAGGGCGACAAACGCTACATAGCCGTGCCCGATTGGGAAGACGAATGTGAAGGCGATGATGGTGACGGATCAGAATTGTCAATATTCGGTATTGGACTGGATGACGATGATGAGATTTGTATTGCTGCAGTTGTTGACAATATCGGCAATGGTCATGGCCCTGACGATTTTCCACAGGAATGGACCAAAGCCACAGAACTTTATGAGCCAAACTATTGTGCCTTCTATAGATTCGTAGCCAACAACATTGAAAAGGCAATGACAAAGGAAGAAGCCGACGAACTGGCAGATAAATATTGGAATGGAAATGGTTGCGACTATGGCAAGTATGACTGGCATGATGATTGTATCTGTAATGGTTTGATAAAAGTAAGACTTGACGGAAAGTATGGTTTTATCAATAAAGACGGTGAAGAAATAATCCCTTGCAAATACGAAGATGCTGATGCTTTTTCTGACGGATTAGCAAAAGTAAAGTCTGCAGAAGGTTGGGGATTCGTCAATGAAAATGGAGAAGAAATAATCTCATTGTAAATATGAAGAGCCCATTATTTTGGT
>NZ_NOVE01000027.1 GCF_002265625.1 Prevotella sp. 885 | reverse complement strand
GGCATCACTCATGATATCGTTTGGAGGATGGGTGTCGAGAGCAACGCTCTCGTAAATCCCATTCGCCAAACGATATCATGAACCCGTAGGGTGTGCCAACAAAAGGCATGTGGATAAAGGTTTTTGTCAAAGCCCTGCCTAAATTGATTCCAACAAAAAAGGAGAATGGGCTGTGAGAGTTGTGTCTCTCATACAGCCCATTCTCCTTTTATTATAATATATCCTTTGTGATATTACTTCACAACCTTCTTGCCGTTAACGACGTAAACGCCCTGCGGGAGAACGTCGAACTCTGTGCCTACGTACACACCAGAGGTGGTGTAGATGCGGCCCTTTACGTTTGGCTTGTCAGCAGTAACACCGCTGATGCCAGTAGTAGCAGGAACAACAAGAACGTCGTCAAGGAAGTAACGCTTCTCGCCCTGGATGACGAGGCGAACCTTACCCTTACCCTTCAGAGTGGTCTTGAACTCAGTCCACTGGTTGTAGGTCATCGTGAATTCCTTCTGTCCGAGCTCGCCGTCACCCTCAACAGTGATGGTCAGCTTGGTGCCGTCAGAACCGTAAGGTGCACCCTTGAATGTCAAGACAGCGTCGTTAGCCTCGTCGAGGTTGATAAGCGGAGTCTTGATCTGTGCCTGGGTTGCTGATGTGTTACCAACACGAGCACACATGTAAGCACCCTTCATGAATGTGCCTTCCCAACCCGGAGTGCTGGGCAAGAACTCACCCATAGCGAACTTTTGAGCCAACTTCGGCGGGATGAAACCCTTCTCATCGTTACCACCAGTACCAGCGCAGCGGTCGAAGTTATCGCTGAGGAGAGTTCCCGCTACAATAGGACCACCATTGTTGTAGTTAGAGAACTTGAACGAAGCCACACCGTCCTCAACAGCCATATTGGTGATGCCGATGTTCATCTTATTGAAGCCATTGTTATCGTTGAAAGCCTCGCAATAAGGAGAAGTGGCGTTGGTAAGATTCTTCTTGCTACCCCAAGGCCAAGCGTCGCCTGACTCAGAGCTTGATGTGCGGTTATTATCGGCAGGTATCAGAACCATACGCTCGTGATCGTTCACGCCGCTAACGATACTGTTAGGACAGTTGCTTGACCATACATACGGAGAATAGTCGACGTGATTGATGAGGATACCGGGAGCTGCGATGGTAGCGTCCCATCCCTTCTGCTGACGGTTCTCTATGATGTAATACTCGTCGTTGTAGCTGGGGTTGTGATAGATGTAAGCATTGCCACCGTCAATGAGCGGCTTCATGTCAGTAACATCGCAGTCTTCATCGAGAACGATGGGGTCAATCCATCCTGCTGCGTAGCGCTCGTAAGCAGTGTAGCCGACAGGCTGGAAACCGTCACCGTTGTAGTTACCAGAACACATGAGGTCCCATGTTCCCATACCGTACTTGCCGCCGTAGTTGATATCGTAGAAGTCAGGATAGCCAAGGCAGTGAGAGAACTCGTGGCAGATGGTACCGATACCAGCCACATTGCCCTTGCTGTCCTTCAACTCATTGGAGCAAGCATATACGTAAACTGTAGTGCCGTCCTTGCCGAAAGCTGTGGGCTTGGAGAGCTGCGACTTGTGAGGCCAGACGGTATCTGTGCTACCACCAGTAGCCTGACCCTCACCAGCGTAGATTACGTAAACCTCTTCCACCTGACCGTCACCATCCCAGTCGTACTGCTGGAAGTTTACACCTGCGGCAGCTGCTGAAGCACAAGCGGCAGAAATCATACCCTGAGGATTGACGTCATAACGCTGGCCATTAATGTAATCATCCTTTCCGTATGTGGCATAAGGACCAAGTGTGTAAGGACCGACTACGTCGAAAGTGATGTTGAGCTTGCCAAGACTTTGTGCAGAGAAGTAGTCGCTGACAGAACCCTTGAAGTTGCCCTCGCTAAATCCCTTCTCGTTAGCAACGCGATTATAGAAAGCCTTCGGGTCTGACATAGAGAAACTCTGGTCGGAGAACTGAACGAGAATGATAAGACAACGCTTGTCGCCCTCATAATTGTTCATTGCACGACCCTTTGCCATTGCGCGGCGGGCATTCGTGACTGAAGCGCCAGCCTCCTTGCGAAGCTGAACAGCTGCCTGCTGAAGTGCAGGGAATTCAGCGGGAACGATGAAGTCGTCCTGCTGAACATAACGATTGCCATTGGCGTCCTGCCAATAGCTCAGAAACTCGTCGCCCTTGAGCTCCACCATAAGTGTGGTGCCGTTCTGAAGCTTGAGTTGCTTCCAGATGCCCTTCTTTGCAGGTACAGCAACAGCGCTGAGACCGGCAAGAGCACAGAAGCCGAGAGTAAGTAATCCTTTCTTCATTTTGTTATTTGTTTTGTAAAGTTGTCTAAAAATAATTTAAGAACTCTTTATGCCATCCTTTAGAACACGAAAAAGGAGAGAGGTGTTCTACCATAGGGCAGAACAACCTTGCTCTCCTTTTATACGTTTTATCTCAAAATGAGAATCAATGGCATAGTGCCTTTTCCTTTATTCAGATAATTATTACTTTCTGGTGAGGACGATGCCAGTTGTCTTACCCATATAACCTTTCAACGAGTTGTCACTCTTATCGTATACAGCATAAAGAATACCACCGTTAGGTTGGAAGGTTACAGTGTCAAAGTCTGAATTCCAGTTACCCATTAAAGGACTGGTGCTGCCAATATTGTCATTGGCAATCTTGATGTAACCAGTGAAGTCACCGAAGTTAAGGTCAGAAGCCAAATTGGTCTCACCAAGACAGTCAAATGCAACATAACCCTGACCAGAACCTTCATCGTAGTAGAAGTTGAGTCTTGCGCTACTTGTGGGAATTTCCAAGAGACCGCTCATATATAGGTAGTAACCATACTCGTAGTCGTAAGAGGGATTGTCACTGCCATCAGCAAGCTTCTTCTGGGGCTCAGTGATGGTCACATTCCAACTTACAGTTTTACCGTCATTGTCATAACCAGTGAGCTTCCACTTACCCTGAAGACGATCATACGGGTCCTTGTCGTTGTCCTTGATAGTAACGATACAGCTATTCTGAGCACCGATAGTAGCGCCCTTAGCCTCTACGATTTCGAACTCGAAAGTACGGTCATCGTTAATCTCCTTATCATCAACGGCTCTGTACTCTGCATAACCAGTTCCGTCAGAGATAGTGATGGTCTTGTCAGTTACGTAGTAGTGAACATCCTCCTTTGCAGGGTTGTTGCCAACTTCCTTAACTGCCAATGTAACATACACGTTGCCGTTGGTCTTGCCAGTAACCTTGATAGGCACTTTCACAGCTCCAGCACCTTCCTTAGCAGAGAATGTGGGGGTTTCCATCTCCACCACAACATCCTTGTTTGTGTTCTGCGTCTCTTTGTCATCGCTGCAAGAACCGAAGAAGGCAACAGCAGCTACGAGCAAAAATAACTTGAAGTATTTCATATTTGTTTAATTGCTAATAGTTATTAATGAACATTTATTAGTAGCCAGGATTCTGCTGACCCTTCAGGTTCGGGTTAGCGTCAAGCTCGGTCTTCGGGATAGGCCATGTGAAGCGATGGTCACCTGCGTCATAAGAGAGACCGCGTCCTGCCTTAACGACGAACTTGTTGAGTTCCGCGTTATCCTCGTGGTTGGCATTACGCTTGAAGCCAAGTCCGAGACGACGGAGGTCAGACCAACGCATACCCTCGCCGAGGAATTCCTTCTCACGCTCTGCATAGATGTCAGCGAGAAGCTCTGTTGTGTTGGTGTAGGTCTTAGCCTCATAACCGTCGATACGGTTGGCGCAGAACTCATTCAGACGTGAACCGGAAGCGCTGCCCGTACGAGCGTCAGCCTCGGCAGAGATAAGATACATTTCAGAGAGACGAAGCGGCTTCATCATATTGACGAAGTTGTTCTTCTCAGAAGTCTGCAATTCCGGGTTGCCAGGGTACTTGCTGAATACAAAAGCCTCGTAACCTGTTCCGTGGATGGTCAGATTATCGTAAATAGTGAAGAATGCTTCGAAGCGAACGTCACCGTCACCATAGAGGCTAAGAGTGCCGTATGTCGGGATGTACCAAGCAGATGTCTGGTTGTCGCTGAGGAACACACCACCGATAGATCCACCAAGCTCAGATGGAGCTTTCATGATAGGACGGAAGATAGCCTCTGTGCAATCATCTTTTGACCACATTTCTGCATAGTTACGAAGGTTAGCGAGAGTGTAGTTACCGTTGTTGATAACGTCCTCAGCCTTTGCCTTAGCTGTATTCCAGTCAGCAGTGAGAAGAGCCACACGAGCCTGAAGAGCCTCTACTGCGAAGCTTGAAAGATAAGCTGCGTTAGGCTGAAGGAGGTCCTGAACGTCCTTGTTGTCTGTAGCCTCATAAGCCTTGAGAGCTGTGTAAGCCTCAGAAAGGTCCTTATTGATGAAGTCGAATGTCTCCTTCAATGTAGAACGGCTCGGGTACTTTGTTATGTCGCTGGTAGGAGAGAATGTAGTAACGATGGGCAGACCAGAAGCCTGTGCCTCAGGACCAGCCTTGATCTGTGTATAAGGCTGGCAGAAGTGGTCAGCAAGCCAGAGGTACATGTAAGCACGTGTGAACTTTGCCTCACCCTTATAGCGCTCTATCTGCTGCTTTTCACTATCAGTAACACCAGGCTTTGCAGCGAACTCATCACACTTAGCGAGGATGGCGTTGCAAGTAGCGATAGCGGAATATGAGCCTGACCAGAAGCTGGTGATGTCGCCGTCGCTCGGCATGATAGAACCCTTAGAGAACATACCAATCTGGTTACCGTTCGAGATAAGACCGTCGAAGTGGTCCATCTGAATGTCAGTGGTATAAACCCATGAACCAGAGGTAACACTGCGGAGATTTCCGTAAAGTTGAATACGGAAAGCGCTAAGGTCCTTGATTGTCTCGATTGCGGTGGTCTCGTCGAGTGCGCCATACGGGGCCTTGTCCATGTCGCATGACGTAAAGGTCAACGCTCCGAGAAGCATCAATGATAAATATATCTTCTTCATTATTGTATCCTTTTTTTAATTTGAATGAAATTAGAATGTCAGCTCTGCACCGAACATGAACTGGCGAGTATTAGGATAGTTGAACTGAACCACGTTGATATCTGGCTCCGGATCGTATCCCTCGAATGAAGTAATGGTGAAGAGGTTTCGTGCGATACCGAATACCTTCACACCCTTGATGTAGCGAGTAGGAGCAAGCCACTTCTTCGGCAGGTCATACTGCACAGTAAGGGTCTTCATACGGAGAAACGAAGCGTTCTGAATCATCTTGTCGTCGAACTGAATGTCATATCCGTAAGCGGGGATGTCTGTCACCTGACCCGGTTTGGTCCAGATATTGAGCATCTCTACGCGCTGGTTCCATGTGGTAGCGAAGTTAGCGTTCTGGATGAAGTAGTCGTCGTTCTGCATCATCCACTTGTCAGCTGCCCATGCGAAGTCAGCGATAACGCTCAAGCCCTTCCATGTGAAGTTTGTGCCGAAACCACCAATCCAAGGTGCATAGCGGTTCTTGCCTGTAAATACGGCGTCGCGCTCCTCGTTGAAGATCTTAGTGATGTTGCCATCCTTGTCAAGCCACTGGGGTTCACCAGTACGGGGGTCAACACCTGCGTTACGTACAGAATAGAACTCACCGTAAGCGTGTCCGATCTTGAGGTTAAGACCTGTGTTAGCGAGCAGATACTCGTCACGACCCTGGAACAGCTCTGTAATCTTGTTCTTGTTGTAGCCTACGTTAGCAGTGAATGTCCAGTTGATATCCTTTGTAGCGATAAGCTGTACAGTAGCGGAAACCTCGAAACCAGTGTTAGTCATACCACCGATGTTACCAGCTCCTGAACTCAAACCAGTTGTGTATGAGTAAGGAATAGACATAAGCATATCGCTTGTCTTGTTGCGGTAGAAGTTGAAGTCAAGATCAAGACGACGGAAGAGGCTCATGTTAAGACCTACGTTGAACTTGCTAACGGTCTCCCATGTAAGCTGGTAGTTAGAAGCCTGTGCGATGCCGATAGAGGTATGACCGTTGTACATGCCACCCAGGCCGTAAAGACCGAAGTAACCGTATGTGCTGGCACCAGCGTCGTTACCGGTAGTACCGTAGTTGACACTCAGAGTAAGGTTGTCAAGCCACTTGACGGGAGCGAGGAAGCTTTCCTTCTTAGCATTCCACTTAGCACCTGCTGACCAGAATGTACCCCAACGATGATCGGGAGCGAACTTAGAGCTACCGTCGCGACGGAGTGAACCGTAAACGAAGTACTTCTCCTTGAAGTTATACTCTACGTTACCGAAGATAGAGTTAGCGACTGCCTCTGAACGTGAGTCACCCATATCAGCGGGGTCTGCCTTTGTACCAGCAGAGAGAAGCATGATGCGATCGTCAGTCTGACCAGTTGTGTAAGCGCTGAATGAGCGTGAACGCTGGATGCGTGTCTCCTCACCGACGAGGAGGTTTACGTAGTGCTGTCCAAAGTTGTGCTTCCACTCACCAGTGTGAGTAAGAGTGTATGCATAGTAGCGTGAGAAGCCGTCAGCGAGCGAACCAGACTGGCTTTCGATAATCTGACCCATAGGAGTAACCATTTCCTCGTGAGGAATGTTACCTGTCTCAGATGTTGAGTCGTAACCATAGAGTGACTGCTGAGCTGTGAAGGTAAGACCCTCCATCGGAGTGAACACCTCATTGATACCGATGTTGAGAGTTACCTGCTCACCGTCCTGCTTACGATACTTATCGAAGAATTCAGGTGTAGGCATGTCAGTGTAGAGCAAGCCGTAAGCCTTGCCGTCCTTTACGATATTGCCATTCTCGTCATAGTGATAGAAGTAAGGAGCATCGAAAGGCATTGCCTGACGAGCGAATACGAGCGGGTTGGCAGAATAGATACCAGATGAGCTGTTCTGCTCACGGTTAACGACGTAGCGCTGGTCACCGAAGTTAGAGTTGAAACCAACCTTGAAGAAACGGTTCAGACGAGCGTTGATACGTGCTGCGAGAGTGTTACGCTGCATACCAGAGCTCTGGATAAGACCCTCCTGCTCGTGGTGGTTGAATGAAAGATAGTAGTTAACTGAGTTACCACCACCCTGCATTGTAGCGTTGATGTCCGATGTAGGAGCCGAGCTTGAGAGCATCTCGTCACGCCAGTTAGTGTTGATGTGCTGAGCAGCCTTGCGGATAGCATCGCTCACGGGCTGACCGATGATGTCGCGGAACTTAACATACTGCTGTGAGCTCATCATGGTAACACCGTCAGAAGTCGGTGTAGAAATACCATACTGAGCCTTTACAACTACCTGTGCTGACTCGTTGTACTTACCATTACGTGATGTAATAACGATTACACCGTTGGCAGCACGCGAACCATAGATGGCTGTAGAAGCGGCGTCCTTGAGGACGGTAATGTTAGCAATGTCAGACGGGTTAAGAGTCTGGAAGAAGCTTGAGCTGATAGGAGCACCGTCGAGGATGAACAAAGGCTCGTTAGAAGAGTTCATCGAGTTAACACCACGCAGACGGATGCTTGCTGCTGCAGACGGGTCACCGCTTGAGGTCAAAACCGAAAGACCAGACACCTGACCTGCAAGAGCGTCGGTAAAGTTAGGAGTAGCGACAGTCTTCATCTTCTCACCGCTCACTGTAGAAACGGCGCCGACAACCGATCCGAGCTTCTTGGCCGAACCGTAACCGGTGATGATGACGTTCTCGAGCATGTGGCTGTCAGCATCGAGGATGACGGTCATCTTCGCAGATGCCTTCACCTTCTTAGTTGTCATACCAATGTAAGAGAACTCCAATTCTGCATTGGCGTTCTTCAGTTCAAGTGAGAAGTTACCGTCGATGTCAGTGATTGTACCGACTGCGTTGTTACCAACAACCTTGACAGTCGCGCCCATGATGGGTTCGCCGTCTTCAGAAGAGGTGACCGTACCAGTAACTCTTGTCTGTGCCATCGCCAGTCCTATACTTAGGAAAAGGCAGGCAAGAAAGGTCATGAGTCTTTTTTTCATAGAATCTCTCTCTTAATTAATGAAAATAATATTAATGTTTATTTTTGTTTCTGATTCAGCCAAACTACGGCATAAACGCATCACACCCTTTAGGCGCGATGTCGTCGGTCGTCATTGTGTGATTTGTCCAGCGAGTTGCGATTTACGCATTATCCTGAGTAGTTATTATTTTGTGTCTTTAATGATCCTTCATTTATTCACATCTTTTACGAAACCGTGCAAAATGTTATACAATTTGAATATTGTTTTGCAAATTTAGATGTTTTTTAGAAGTTGGCAAAATATTTACATATAAAAAATTAGCTGTGTTGTCATTTTTCTTCTAAATCGTATGAATATGAATAATTTTTACTGAATTTTGCAATTATTCTTCTCTATTTGTATATAAACTGTAGTTTTTAGTTTGTTAACGTTCACAATATGTTGTGTGCCCACACCAACAAATAGCATCAGTATTGTAAGGAATAACTTTGTCACAAAACACACCCTCATTAGTCGATAATTCGCTTCCGGTCAACAATAAAATGCGGCATTTATTTTGTGTTCTGACGTTTTTAATGTATTTTTGCAAAAAATAGAGATTTACCGCTAATGTATACACTAATCATACTAACACCTTAATATATATACATCAGTACTGTCTCAGAAAATCTAAAGTTATGCAAACAAGATGTCACTTGTCAGTTCTCGCCCTTAAGCAGGCAGAGAAGTATGGAGAGCGCGAAGCCTTCACGTATAAGGATTTCGGCGGTTCGGTGTGGAAGACCATGAGCTATAGCCGCTTCGCCACTCTTGTGAAGGAGGCCAGCAATGCCCTCCTCAATCTCGGAGCTAAGCCTCAGGACGCCATCGGCGTGTTCTCGCAGAACTGCATCCAATACCTCATCACCGACTTCGGTGCCTACGGCGTGCGTGTCATGTCCGTACCGTTCTACGCGACCTCTTCCGAGCAGCAGATACAATATATGATTAACGATGCGCAGATTCGCTTCCTCTTTGTCGGCGAGCAGGAGCAGTACGACAAGGCACACCGCATATTCCCGCTCTGCCATTCGCTGGAGCGTATCATCGTCTTCGACCGCAGCGTGCGCATCAGCTCGCACGACCCTGCAGCCCTCTACTTTGACGACTTCCTTAAGCTCGGTCAGGGACTGCCGCGCCAGACAGAAGTGGAGGCGCTTTACAAGCAAGCCAACAATGAAGATATATGCAACATCCTCTACACGTCCGGCACAACCGGCGAGTCGAAGGGCGTGGTGCTGACATACGGACAGTATGACGCAGCCTTGATAGCCAATGACGAGGCTGTACCCATTCGCGACAAGGACCGCATCATACAGTTCCTGCCCGTTACGCACATCTTCGAGCGAGGATGGTCATACCTCTGCTTCTCGGAAGGATCGCACATCATCATCAATACCGACCCGCACGAGATACAGCAGTCAATGCGTGAGACCCATCCCACCTGCATGTCGTCAGTGCCACGCTTCTGGGAGAAAGTTTATCAGGCAGTGAAGGACAAGATTGACCGTTCGAGCTCCATGCAGCAGAAGCTCTTCCGCCACGCCCTTGAGGTGTGCCGCCGCTACAACATAGACTGCAAGAGCCAGGGCCGCCGCCCGTCTCCGATATTAGCGATGGAATACAAGCTCATGGACAAGCTTGTCCTTCGTCTCGTCCGCAAGCAGATTGGCCTTGAGAACTCACACATCTTCCCGACAGCAGGAGCCACGGTTTCGCCGGAGGTGGAACGCTTCGTTCATTCTGTAGGCATCAATATGGTTGTGGGCTACGGTCTGACAGAGAGTCTTGCCACCGTATCGTGCGACCGCGACAATATGCCTTACACCATCGGATCAGTGGGACGCCCCATCAAGGGCATCGAGGTTAAGATCGACGACAACGACGAGATTCTGCTCAAGGGTCCGACCATCACACGTGGCTACTACAAACGCGACGCTGCAAACGCAGCCGCCTTCACCGAGGACGGATTCTTCCGCACGGGCGATGCCGGCTACATGAAGAACGGCGAGCTGTTCCTCACGGACCGCATCAAGGACCTCTTCAAGACCAGCAACGGCAAGTATATCGCTCCGCAGATGATTGAGTCGCTCGTCCTTGTGGATAAGTTCGTTGACCAGATAGCCATCATCGCCAACGAGCGCAAGTTTGTTTCGGCACTCATCGTACCGGAGTTCCGTTTGCTCGAAGACTGGGCGAAGGACAACGGCGTAGAAGTGGAATCAAGAGAGCAGCTTTGCCAGAATCCGAAGATAATAAAGATGATGACAGAGCGCATCCACACACTGCAGCAGCAGCTTGCTCCCTACGAGCAGATAAAGCGCTTCACGCTCATTGCACACCACTTCTCTATGGAGAGCGGCGAGCTTACCAACACGCTCAAGATTCGCCGACCCGTAATCTACAAGAACTTCAAGGAAGTGATTGACAAGATGTATGAGTGTTAGGCGGCATTCTGCCGCAATTAGGAATTAGGAGTTAGGAATTAGGAATTGATAGATAATTCAAAAATCAAAACTCAGAAATGATAACAGCCGATCAGCTAAAGGATGTGATGGAGCGCACTGAAGCACTCCATCATTATCTTAATATCGACAAGAAACGCGTGGAGTTCGAGGAAGAACAGCTCCGCACACAGGCTCCAGACTTCTGGGAAGACCAGAAGTACGCAGAGGAGCAGATGAAGAAAGTGAAGACGCTCGAGAAATGGATAAAGGGATACGAGAACGTGAAGCGTCTTGCAGACGAACTGCAGCTCGCTTTCGACTTCCATAAGGACGAACTCGTCACGGAAGAAGAGGTAGACGACGATTACGCCAAGGCTGTGAGCGCCATCGAAGACCTCGAGCTTATGAATATGCTCCGACAGAAGGAGGACCCCATGGACTGCGTCATGAAAATCAATTCAGGTGCCGGCGGCACGGAGAGCCAGGACTGGGCGCAGATGCTCATGCGTATGTATATGCGCTGGGCGGAGGCTCACGGATATAAGGTGACCATCAGCAACATTCAGGAAGGCGACGAGGCTGGCATCAAGAGCGTCACCATGGAGATAGAGGGCGGCGAGTATGCCTACGGATTCCTCAAGAGCGAGAACGGCGTACACCGTCTCGTCCGCGTATCGCCATTCAATGCCCAGGGCAAGCGAATGACTTCCTTCGCTTCCGTATTCGTATCGCCACTCGTAGACGACACCATCGAAGTGTACGTCGATCCGTCCAAGGTGTCGTGGGACCTCTTCCGTTCAGGAGGAGCCGGTGGTCAGAACGTCAACAAGGTGGAGACTGGCGTACGACTCCGTTATCAGTATGTCGACCCCGACACTGGCGAGGAGGAGGAAATCCTCATCGAGAACACGGAGAGCCGCAAGCAGCTCGAAAACCGTAACAACGCCATGCGACTCCTCAAATCACAACTCTACGACCGCGCCATGAAGAAACGTCTTGAGGCGCAGGCTAAGATTGAGGCAGGCAAGAAGAAGATTGAATGGGGCAGCCAGATACGCTCCTACGTCTTTGACGACCGCCGCGTAAAGGACCACCGCACCAACTATCAGACCACAGACGTGGACGCTGTGATGGACGGCAAGATTGACGGATTCATAAAGGCATACCTCATGGAATTCCCGACAGTGGAAGACGCATAAGTCAGATATGTAAAAATCAAATCTTAAAAATCATACAACTATGAGCCAGCAAAGCAAAATCAAGCGTGAGAAATACGCTAAGGAACAGGAGAAGAAGGGAAAGAAAGTCGTGGAAAGCATTTTCTGGTTGCTCGTCCTCGGAGGAGCGGCTTTCGCCATCTGGACCTGCATGAACGCATAACAAAAAATGCAAGTAAACAAATAAAACATTAGGTAAGAAAATGAGCGGATTTGAAATAGAACGTAAATTCCTCATTCGGGAAGGCGGCAACTATAAGGATGCCGCCTTTTCGTGTAGTCGGATAAAGCAGGGATATATGCCCTGCGAAACAGCCACCGTACGTGTCCGCACCCGCGACGACAGCGCATGGCTGACCATCAAGAGCCACAGCGACGCAGCCGGACTCTCGCGCTACGAGTTTGAGAAAGAGATAACCATCGACGAAGCCGAGCACCTCTACCAGCTCTGCCGCGGAGGAGTGATCGACAAGAAACGATGGCTGGTGAAGAGTGCGGACGGACGACACACCTTCGAGATTGACGAGTTCTTCGGCGACAACGAGGGACTGACAGTTGCGGAGGTGGAGCTTGGCGCGGAGGACGAAACCTTCCAGCGTCCCGACTTCCTCGGCGAGGAGGTGACGGGCGACCGCCGCTACTATAATTCAGAACTTATAAAATCGCCATACAGTACATGGGCTCATAAAAAACAAAAGTAAGAAGATTATGGATAATAACACAACACCGGTGCTTCTGCTCACAGGATATCTTGGAAGCGGAAAGACAACACTCCTCAACCGTATACTTGCCAACAAGCAAGGCATCAAGTTCGCCGTCATCGTCAATGACATCGGCGAAGTGAACATCGACGCCACACTCATCGAGAAGGGTGGCATTGTGGGAGAGCAGGACGACAATCTCGTGGCTCTTCAGAACGGATGCATCTGCTGCACACTGAAGATGGACCTCGTACAGCAGCTCAGCGACATCGTGTCGCAGCAGCGCTTCGACTATATTGTCATCGAAGCAAGCGGCATCTGCGAGCCGGCTCCAATCGCACAGACCATCAGCGCCTATCCGCGCATCTATCCCAACCTCGCCACTAAAAGCATTGCCAAGCTCGACTCCATCGTCACCGTCGTTGACGCTCTGCGCCTCAAGGACGAGTTTGCCGGCGGCGACGACCTCACAAAGGACAACATCGGTGAGGAAGACCTCGCCAGCCTCGTAATCCAACAGGTGGAGTTCTGCAACAAGATTCTCCTCAACAAGGCTTCGGAGGTCACTCCCGAAGAGCTTGCCCGCATAAAGGCTATACTGCGCGAGCTTCAGCCGCACGCAGACATCATCACATGCGACTATTGCGACGTCAATCTTGACAAGCTGCTCAATACCGACGAATTCAACTTCCAGAAGGTTGCCACATCAGCAAGATGGATTGAGGGCATCGAAAGCCAAGAAGAGGAGGAGGAAGAACATCACCACCACCATCATCATGACCACGACGATGACCACGAGGAGCATGACCACGAGGAAGGACATTGCCACCACCATCACCATCACGGACTGGAGAACGAGGAAGAGGGCGAAGCTCTCGAATACGGCATCGGCACCTTCGTCTATAAGCGCCGCCGTCCGCTGGACATGAACAAGTTCGACTACGTTGTCACAAAGAAATGGCCTAAGAGCGTCATCCGCTGCAAGGGTCTCTGCTACTTCAAGGGCGAGGAGAACATCTGCTACGTATTCGAGCAGGCTGGCAAGCAGATAGAGATGCGCAACGCCGGACAGTGGTATGCCACAATGCCAGAGGAAGAGCTTCGCGAGATGATGAAGCAGAATCCGGGACTGGCACGCGACTGGGACGACACTTACGGCGACCGCATGCAGAAGATTGTATTCATCGGACAGAACATGAACCGTGAGGAGATAGAGAAAGACCTCGACTTCTGCCTCACCGACTAACATACACGAATAAAGACATTACATATATATAAGGTAACCAGATGAGACTCATCATTCGCATCACACGGACCACCATATCCTTCACGGCGCCCAACACCGTAATAGAGGGACAGACCGACTTCGAGCAGTACAGCATGAAGACGGGCATCTCCGTGGCTGCAAACATGAGGCAGGCGCTTGCCGACTGCCGACTGCTGCAGGTCCACACCTCGCCTACACAGAACGGACAGACCATGCCGTCGCAGTATCATCCCGTGTTCAGTCAGGTAAGGGTCTACGTCGATACGCCGCTCCTCCTCATACCCGCGGAGGAGTTCGACGCTGACGCCGCTCCCCTACTCTATCATCACGTCAACACCACCTGCGAGAACGACGACGTCGACACCGTACAGATCCCTGCCGCCAATGCCGTGGCAGCCTTCGCCGTGGGCAAGGACCTACGTTTCGTGCTCACGGAGCGTTTCCTGCACGTCGAGTTCCTCCATCTGCTCGGTCCCGTCATCACAGAGTTCAGCCGCTTCGCCTCGGGAGGATTCCAGGAGAAGATGTTCTGCTACTTCCACGACCGCCGCGTCGACATCTTCTCGTTCCGCAAGGGTCGTCTGCGCATAAGCACCTCCTTCGAGATCTCCACAACCGAAGATTCAGCCTACTACATCCTCAACACATGGCAACAGTTGGGCATGCGCAAGACGGACGTACTCTGTCTGTCGGGCAACATCACCGGACACGAGGCGCTGCTCAACATGCTGAAGCAGTTCGTGCGAAACATCAAGCACGTCAACATCTGATTACACATTATAATATATATATAGAAAAAAAGAACTATATGCGAATAATAACAGGAATATACAAGGGGCGCCACTTCGACATCCCGCGATCCTTCAAGGCACGACCCACCACCGACTTCGCCAAGGAGAACATATTCAACGTCATCGGCGGATACGTCGACCTTGACGGTGCCAACGCCCTCGACCTCTTTGCAGGCACGGGCAGCATATCGCTCGAGATGCTGTCGCGCGGTTGCTCGCCGGTGATAAGCGTGGAGGCAGACCGCGACCACGCCTCGTTCATCCGCGAGTGTATGAAGAAGATATCTGCCGACCGCGACAACATCCTCATCCGCGGCGACGTCTTCCGTTTCATCCGCACCTGCAAGCAGCAGTTCGACCTCATCTTCGCCGACCCACCCTACGCTCTCCCCGAGCTGCCGACCATCCCTAATCTCATCCTCGAAAAGAAGATGCTCAAGCCTGGTGGTCTCCTGGTCTTCGAGCATGGCAAGAAGAACGACTTCAGCTCCGTCCCCGGCTTCATCGAGCACAGAGCATACGGCAGCGTCAACTTCTCGCTGTTCAGAACACCAGAGGAGGAATGAGGAATTAGGAATTACGAGTTAGGAATTAGGAGTTAGGAATTGCTCTTGGCTTCGCCTACGATTTTAAATTTTACAGTAGCGGAGGTCTATGGTCTCCGCAGCATACAATCATACTAATACAATAAATATTTATAATGAGTATTAGGCTTGGTGCTGCGGAGGCCAGAGACCTCCGCTACTTGTTTATCCATATCTCCTTTTTTATATTCTTCATAAACTAATTCGTTGATTTAATTTGTTGTTTTGCTGAGATTTATGTAATTTTGCCGTCGTTACAAGCTAATCACAAAAAAATCAATATAGTTATATGAAGAAAATCATCGCAATGCTCTCATTGGCTCTTGCTGCAAGCACCACATTCGCAGTGCCCGCAAAGCAGGCCAAGAAGACACTGACGCTCGCTGACGGCACACAGGTTGTGGCAACACAGATGGGCGACGAGTACATGAACTGGTGGCAGGCCGACAACGGCATGCGCTACGTGGAAAGCCAGGACAAGGAAGGCGTTTACGAAGCTGCCAATATGGACGTAATGGCTGCTCATGCCCAGATGCGCCGCGCCATCATCGGCGAGAAGCGTGCCAAGCGCCTCAACTCTGTAGTTAAGCCCGTCAATATGTCATTCTCAAGCGGACAGCAGAGAGTACAGATCGGCGACGAGCACATCACTTACACAGGCAAGAAGAAGGGCATCATCATACTCGTACAGTTCCCCAACCAGAAGTTTGAGACTGGTCATGACAACGCATACTATAAGATGGTGGCTAACGAGAAGGGACTCACTCACGAGGACGGATACGTAGGATCTGTCACCGACTACTTCCTCTCACAGAGCAACGGTCAGTTCGAGCTCGACTTCGACATCGCAGGTCCGTACACACTCTCACATACCTCATCATACTACGGCAAGAACGACGGCGCTAACATCGACACAAAGGTGGGATATATGATTCAGGAAGGCTGTGACGCTGCCGTGGAAGACGGATTCAACTTCAACGACTACGACTGGGACGGCGACGGATATGCAGACCAGGTGTTCGTGCTCTACGCCGGTCTCGGCGAGGCTTCAGGCGGCGATGCCAAGACTGTATGGCCCCACGAATATCAGATCAGATGGACATGCGTGGGCAAGGTGCTCAACTATTCTGACCAGGGCAAGGGCAAGGTGGACACATACGCTTGCGCCAACGAGATGGAGCGTGTCATCAACAATGCAACCGGCACATACACCAACGAGCTCAAGCTCGCTGGTATCGGAACCATCTGCCACGAGTTCTCACACTGCCTCGGATTCGCCGATATGTACGACACCAGCTCTAACGGCGGCAACTACGGTATGGGCTTCTACGACGTAATGAGCGCCGGTTCATACAACGGCGGCGGCTTCACTCCATGTAACTACACCGCTTACGAGCGTATCTACGCAGGATGGACAGAGCCTATCGTCCTCGACGAGCCGGCTACCATCAAAGCCATGCAGAGCTCTGAGGACTATGGACGTCCCTTCATCCTCTATAACGACAAGCATCCAGACGAGTTCTACACCCTCGAGAACCGTCAGAAGAAGGGTTGGGACGCTGAGCTCTACGGCAGCGGTCTTATGATCACACACGTCGACTATGACCAGACCAAGTGGGGCATCAATCAGGTTAACGCTTCTGCATCTGACCACCAGCGCTGCACCATCTTCCATGCTGACAACGACGCTGACGGAACAGTACTGGAGAGCATCAAGAACGACCTCTATCCTTACATGTCAGGCGGCGTACCTCTCAACGACGAGCTTACTGACGACTCACGTCCTGCTGCAAAGCTCTACAACAAGAACGCGGACGGCACAAAGTATATGGGCAAGCCTATCACTGCCATCAAGAAGAACGTCAACGGCACCATCTCATTTGACGTTATGGGCGGCAACGAGGACAACATCCTCGACAACACCACATCAGAGACTGCCATCAAGGACATCAAGGCTGACACACGCAAGGCTGACAACCGCGTATACAGCATCGACGGACGCTACCTCGGTGACGACATCAACGCTCTCGGCAAGGGTCTCTACATCGTAGGCGGCAAGAAGGAGCTTAAGACTAAGTAATAAAGCCAAGGCATCATCACGTTAAGATGCTTTAAAGACCTATAAAGACAAAAAGAAGTCGGAAACAAAAGGGAGAGCATTCCCTAATGTTTCCGACTTTTTTATGCTCATAATTATAATAAAATCACTATCTTTGCGTCAGCTCACGCTATTGTAATGGCCATTAAATTAATGGCGGTTAAATTAAAATACACTTTTACTTATGAAGTTTTACGACAGAGAAAAAGAACTGCAGATATTACGACGCAATTGGGAGAAGAGCGAACAGAAGTCGTTCTTCACTGTGATGATGGGCAGACGGCGTATCGGCAAGACAGCCTTGTTGCTGCGTACCCAGAAAGAGCAGCGTATGCTTTATCTGTATGTATCGAAGGACAATGAGCATGTGCTTGTAGAGAAGTTTCAGCGTATGGCGGCAGAAGCTCTCGGACTGCAGATATATGGTCGTATGGAATCGTTCGCACAGTTTTTCGAGACATTGATGCAGTACGGTCGCGACAATCACTTCACTCTTGTGCTTGACGAGTTTCAGAATTTGCTGAAGGTCAATCCTGCCATTCCCAGCCACATACAGGATATATGGGACCGTTATCATACGTCCACTCACGTGAATCTTATAGCCTGCGGCAGCATCTTCAGCATGATGCACAAGATTTTCGATAACGACGACGAGCCGCTTTACGGTCGCAAGGACTGTGAGATACGGTTGCGTCCGTTCCGCATTGCTGTCATAAAGGAGATATTGCGCGACTACAATCCTGACTACACATCAGAGGACTTGCTGTGTCTGTATATGCTCACCGGTGGTGTGGCAAAGTATATTGGTCAGTTGATGGATGCAGGAGCGACCACCAAGGACCAGATGCTCGAATGGGTGACAGCCACGGGCAGCCCCTTCCTCAGCGAAGGCATAGAGCTGATAATGGCAGAGTTTGGCAGAGACTATTCCAATTATCTCAGCATACTGCAGCTGATTGCAGGAGGCATGACCGTGCAGAATCAGATAGACAATATCATCGGCAAGAATACCGGCACGTACCTGAAGAATCTCCATGAGGACTACAACTACATAAACCGTCTGCTGCCGATGTTCAGCAAGCCTGGCAACCGAAATATCCGCTGGACTATGGACGACTGCTTCTTCCGTTTCTGGTTTCGCTTCATACTGCCCAACCAGAACATCATAGAGATGGAGCGAAACGACCTGTTGCTCGAAATCGTACAGCGCGACTATTGTGACTATACCGGCTTGGTGCTTGAGCAGTACTTCCGTCAGCGCATAGCAGAGGAGGAACGCGTAACGGCAGTCGGCAATTATTGGGATCGTCAAGGCAACAACGAGATAGACCTCATCGCCCTAAACGACATAGACCGTACGGCTCTTGTGGCTGAGGTGAAGCGCAATCCAGAGAGATATAAGGAGCATGTCCTGAAAGAAAAGTTCGAGACCATACGCCGCGAATTTGCCAAATACAAAGAGGTGAAACTCATCGGGCTGTCAATGAAGGATATGTAGCCCACGACTCTATGTTCCTTCTGTCTGCCGAGAAGTTTATTCCGACCTTATATATCTTCCTGCCATCCCCGGCAAAGGCTGCGGCGTAATCCTTCTTGTTGATTGGAAGAATTTCGGAAAGATTGTTGAAGAATAATAGAAGCCTCTTCTGCCTTTCCAGATAGCCAGTATAAGGGTGGTGAAGAGGCTTTATGGTTTGGTTGAGGTCGGTAGATGCCATAAAAAGACTACGAAAACGGCTCTCTGATTCTCTAAAATCAATTTTTATTTTGTAACAACATTTTACCGCTTGTGCGATATTTGCATTTTGCTGAAATGCCGTTTGGATTAAACTGCATAATATCGGTTTATCTTGTCAATATCGTGGCTTAAACGGTAAAATATGTGGATTGAATAAAAAAATACAAATATTCGTCTATCTTATATGCTGCGTTTTTTGTTAGAAAAACCCCTTGTTATGTCGTTTATTTTCCATATATTTGCAAAACATTAATGGGTGAATAAAAGCTCAAAGACTTAATCAAGTGTAATATTTGTAATGTAATAACGTATGAAAAAATATAATGTCATTCTTTTGTCTGCTTTCATCTCTCTTGCCGTCTGCGGTAATGTGCCTGCATCAGCCATGAGCATGCCGGACAAGTATACGGAGTATCAGGAGTTGCGACAGACTCAGGGTGAGAGCGTAGCCACGTATGACGCACTCCTTGCCGCCTACAATGAAAGCGAACGACTGATTAACAGCATTGATTCCACCTCCTCGCAGTTCCACAGCTGCAAGGCGCGTCTGCTTGAGATGTTTCCGCGCCTCGAAGATGCTGTCTACTTCTATGCCGGACGAAACAATCAGCCGATGACCGTAAAGTTTGCCAAGGCGTACGTCGATCTTTCGCTCATTTACGCTTTCGCACACGACAACATCACGGCGCGTGAGAACTATCCGCTTATCACCATCTTCGTGGCCACCAAGCTTTTCAATCAGAAGGCATACGCGGATGCCCTCGCATATTATCGCGCCTATCTCTCTACGTCAGACACGCAGCACCGCAAGGAGGCGTTCGAGAATCTAACCTTCTCGTATTATTCTCTCAAAAACTATAACGATGCCATCTTCATTGCCTCGCAGGCGCTGAAGCTCTATCCTACAGACTGGACGCTTGTAGCAGCCGGACTGCAGGCGGCAGGATATGCCGGCGATGACGCCAAGCTACAGCACTTCCTCGACATTGCCTTCCGCATACGCCCCAACGACGAGTCGCTGCTCCTCAATCAGGCACGACTCTATCAGCGTCAGCGCAACTATAAGAACGCCGTCGGCACATACGAGAAGCTTTACAGCACCCATCCCAATGACATCAACGTAGCTTGCGGCCTTGCCTTCAACAACTATAACGCCGGCGTGACCATCGTGCGTGACGCCCGTGCCATGAAGAACAAGAAGGACGGCGAGAGGGCAGAGCTTGAGGCACGGCGCTATTTCACGGCTGCCGCCCCAATACTCGAAGACCTTCTCGAAGCCAATCCCTACGCCACCAACATAGCCCGTGCGCGTGCTTTCTGCTACAGCATGCTCGGTGACGGCGGCAAGTTGCAGCAAGCCAACACCACGCTGGCTGCCATGAAGACAGCCACCGTGCAGAAGGGAGCGGTGCCCGTGCTCGAGACTTTCTTCAAGCCCACCACCGAAGTGAGCCATGTGGAGGTGGCTGAAGCTGAACCGGCATTCGTGTCGGACATCGACATCGATGTCCCGGTCAACAACATCTCGCGCCCCAACACTTACGCCATTGTCTTCGGCAATGAGAATTATGACAGCTTCTCGGACGTTGACTATGCCGCCAACGACGCCACCTCGTTTGCCAACTACTGCAACAAGGTGCTCGGTCTGCCCAAGGACAACATACGCATCCGCAAGAACGCCACATTCTCACAGATGAAGGAGCAGATCAATTATCTGGAGAAGAAAGCCAAGATGAATCCCGGCGAACTGGACTTCATCATCTATTATGCCGGACATGGCATCCCGGACGTAGCCACCAATGAGGCTTATCTCCTGCCTTGCGACGCTTCAGGCACAGACTTCGAGTTCTGCTATCAGCTGAGCAAGCTCTATGCACAGCTCGACGGCATGAACATCCGACGCGCCACCGTCTTCCTCGACGCCTGCTTCAGCGGCGGAACCGGAAAGGGCGACATGCTCTTCAAGGAGCGTTACGTGTATGTGAAGCCCAAGGAGGCTGAGACTAAGGCCAAGACCATCGTCTTCAGCGCAGCATCGGGAGAACAGACCGCCATGCAGTATGCCGACCAGCATCATGGCTACTTCACTTACTTCCTACTCAAGAACCTCAAAGCCACGAAGGGCGACATCACTCTTGCTGACCTTGCCGCGAAGGTGACGAAGCAGGTGTCGAACATGGCGCTCGACAAGAACAACAAGATGCAGACACCGAAGCTCAACACGCCGTCGGCGCTTGGCGACAAATGGAAGACCATGACGCTGCTCAAGTAGCGGACATAAACCGTACAAATAAAAGACAGGACTGATTATGCGAAAACAGATATTTACGATTCTTCTCCTTGCCGTATGTTCTCTGCTACATGCCCAGAAGACCGTAACGGTGGAAGCCTCTGCCACGTTTGAGGCTCCGCTCACCATGTCGCCCATAGAGGCTGAGTATGAGACCGTACGCCGTGCACAGTCGGAGGCTATAGCCCGCGAGTTCGGCACCATCGTGACGCAGCAGAGCCAGAACTATATGCGCGAGAACCAGACCGTCTCTTACGATGACTTCTTCTCCTACGGCGAGACCGACGTGCGCGGCATCTGGATAGAGACGGTGGGCGACACCATCTGGAGTCCGACGCGGCGCTCCGGCGGAAGCATCGTCTACGGAGTGAGGCTGAAGGGCAAGATACGCGAGATAGTGTCCACCCCTCCCGACGTAAGCTACACGTTCATGTATAACGGCACCGACCCAAAGAAGAACTCCCTGCGCAACCACTCGTTCTATGAAGGCGACCAGCTCTTCTTCCGATTCGTCTCGCCCGTGGACGGATATCTCGCCCTCTACCTCGTCGACCATAACAACGAGATGACCACACAGCGCCTGCTCCCTTACCCCGACCAGTCGGATGGCGCTTACCCCGTCAAGGCAGACTCCGCCTACACCTTCTTCTCGCTGCCCGATGCCGAGCCGTATGTCAGAGACAACGTCATAGAGCTGATGTTGGGATGCGCTTCCGAGCATGACTACAATCAGTTTTACGTCATCTTCTCGCCGCATCCCTTCACGCGTGCCGTGGACCGCCGCACAGCCGATACAGACTCGCGCCAGCTGCCGCCGTCCACCGACTATAAGACCTTCCAGCGCTGGCTGTCGAAGTGTCGGCGTCATGATGCGGACATGTTCGTGGAGAAGCTTCTCGTGGACATCATAAAGCCGGATGGCAGCAGTTTGTGAAACTAACCTATACTTATATTATATATTGCGATATGATAACATTCAGACCACTTCTCATCGCTGCAGCCCTCGTAAGCATCGAGGCGTCTGCGCAGAGCCGTGTAGAGATAGCCAAGAATCTCACGTACCGTCAGAGCAACACGCCGCAGGGTATGGACAACTATCTCTTCTCCACATATTACTTTAACGGCAAGAACACGTACAATCTGAAGAACTTCGAGATGAGTTCGGCTTCCGGTCAGGTGGTGAGCCTCAAGGTCAATCCTGCCGGAGCTTCATACGCCGTGCTCTCTGCCGACAAGAAGCATTCGTACCTGAACGTCTACGACATCACGAGCGTTAAGCATGTGATCCATTCCTTCGACCGCTCGCTCGACGCACGTGCCATCTGCTATTCTGCGGACAGTAAGACGCTGCTCGTAGCCGACGGCGGCGGCACGCTCCACTTCTTCTCCACGCGCGACTATGCATCTTCCGCCGCCGACGTAAGCCTTGGCTTCGTGCCCTCACAGCTCGTGGCAAGCAGCAACGGATATTATGTGGCAGCCGTGACGGAGGGTGAGGTGGTGATATTCAATCTTGAGAACCGCACGGTGCGCACCCGTCTGCAGGCAGGAGGAAAGGTGGACGCCGTGGCTTTCTCAGACGATGCCTCCAACCTCGGCATTCTGGCTTCGGGAAAGCTCGGCGTGTATAACACCATCGACTTCCGTCAGGAGCACAGTGTGGACAATCTTGCCGGTGCCACCTCCTTCACGTTCCATCCCGACGGCAAGTACGTGGGAGTGGCGCATGGCAGCGGTCGCATCACATTCCATAACGTCTTCGATCCTGTAGACCAGGCAGAGATAACGGAGCCGCGAGGCGGTGTCACCGACGTCAAGTTCGTAAACGACGCCAAGCATCAGCTCTATCTCTCGTACAATGCGGAAAAGGCGGTATGCTATAAGGTGATAACAGGCTTCAAGCCCAACTACGGACGTGAAATGCGCGACGAGCTTAACCGCCGTATGATGGAATGGTGTAAGCGCGGCGAGAACGAGACCGACGAGGAGTATGGCAAGCGTGTGAACGAGGAGACGAAGAAACGGCAGAAGCGCGTTTTCGCCAATGAGATATCCACGAGTCTTGCAGGCGACATCATCTCGCACACCACGGTGACGCTCGGACGATACAACACGTCAAACGGTACGCTTGAGCTTAACATGGGCGAAATGCCCGCCATCTATCTGAAGGTGCCGCAGAACGAGATTCCCGACTTCGCCGATATGACCAACGTAGAGTTTTATGACGTGAAGTACGGACTGACAGCCAACGACTCTTTTGAGGTGATATATGCCAAGGTGCGCAATAAGGCGTCTGGCAAGGAGTATGTCTTCGACAATCTGGAGCGACAGTCGCTCGACTTCCTCGCCACCGACGACAGCTTCGTGTCGCTGGAGCTCATCCAGCTTGCCAACCGTGAAGACATCGCCCTGCAGCGTATCAAGCAGGACGTGGTGGAGCAGGCGAAGAGCGACAGGCTCATCTCTGACCATACCAACATCAACGTGAACGCCACCGTGGTGTCTGACGTAAACGCCAACGGAGAGCGCATCAACAACTACCGCGTGGAATTCGATTATTCTGTGGACGCGCAGTATTCTGCCAAGGAAGACTTCGCGCCGGGCAAGTATCGCATAGAGGAATCGAATGCTGCCAAGTCTACTCTCGACATCGTCACCAAGGCATTCGCTCAAGACTTCGCACAGTATATCGTGCCGGGCAAGAAGGTGGTGGTGAGCATCACTGGAGCTGCCGACGCCATCCCCGTGGTGGGCACCATCGGATACGACGGATGTTACGGCGACTTCAACAACGAGCCTTACTGGCTGGACGGCAATCTCAGCAACATCACCGTTACGCGAACGGGTGGCATCCGCACCAACGAGCAGCTCGCCTTTATGCGTGCTCAGGCTGTGGGCGCTTACCTGAAGGAACATCTGAAGAGCATGTCTGCCATGCAGGTGGAGCCGCGTTACAACATAGTCCTCTCTGATGGCAAGGGCAGCAAGTATCGCCGAATAAAGGTTTGCTTCACATTCGTGGATGCAATGAAATAATGATAATCAAATACAATTTAAAAAAATAACAATATGAAGAAGTCTATATTAATGTTTGCCCTTTGCTTGTCTGGAATGGCAGCGATGGCACAGTCTACGCGTACCATCAAGGGCGCTGTTGTTGATAAGGACGGCAATCCTTTGCCGGGAGCTACGGTTGAGGCCACCAATGGTGCAGAGAGCGCAGTTGTGGATGCCGACGGAACGTTCACCCTTGAAGTGCCCCGTTGGCTCAATACGGCTACGGCGAAGTATGCCGGTATGAAGAATAAGAAGATGAAGGTGCAGGACGGCGACATGATTTTCCGTATGAAGCCTAAGCAGGACCGCACGTGGATGATAAACGGTGTCGGTGGATATATAGGTGGTGGAGACCTTGACGGAACCATTGTTTTTGGAGCGATGGGTGCTTATCTTAATGATTGGGGCGGCTATCTGAAGTTGCTGTTCTGTGTGAACGAAGACTTTGCTGAACGTCCTGCGGTACCGACTGTTACTGCCGGTGTAACAAAGCGGTTGACCGATTTTATGTATGCTTATGCTGGTGCTGGTTATACGTCGGTGAATTATGATGAATATGAGTATGGTCCATCGTATGGTCCATATTCTTGTGATGGCGCAGCTTTTGATGTTGGTGTTATCTTCCGACCTTACAAGCATTTGTCTGTCAATGTCGGCTTTACTTGTAACACTGACTTAGAGGATTGTACCAACTATATTGGACAGCTTGGTGTCGGTTATATATTCTAATATTCAAGACTATGAAGAAGATATTATTAATGTTTGCCCTTTGCTTGTCCGGAATGGCAGCGATGGCACAGTCTACACGCACCATCAAGGGCGCTGTTGTTGATAAGGACGGCAATCCTCTGCCGGGAGCTACGGTTGAGGCCACCAACGGTGCAGAGAGCACAGTTGTGGATGCCGACGGAACGTTCAGTATGGAAGTGCCGCGTTGGCTCAATACAGCTACGGCGAAGTATGCCGGCATGTATAATAAGAAGATGAAGGTGCAGGCAGGAGACATGATTTTCCGTATGACACCGAAAAAGGAGCGTGTGTGGATGGTGAATGCCATTGGCGGATACGGTATGGGCGGAAATCTTGACGGTGGCTTCACCTTCGGTGCTATGGGCGCCAACCTTGGTAAGTGGGGTGGTTACTTGAAGTTGTTGTTCTGCGTGGATGATAACTTTAATGATATGTTAGGTGTTCCGACCGTAACCGCTGGTGTTACGAAAAGCGTGTTTGATTTTATGCACGTTTATGCTGGTGCAGGTTATTCTCCCGTTAATGTTTCTGAAGGTTGGACTTATTACGACGAAGACTGGACAAACGGATCAAGTGGTGCTGCCTTTGATTTAGGCTTCATCTTCCTTCCCGTAAGACACATGTCCGTAAATCTTGGCTACACCTTGGCTTATGACTTTGACGGAGGTTACAACTCGTTCGTACAGCTTGGTGTCGGCTATACATTTTAACTAAAAAAACGATGATCATGAAACAGAGATTTTTTGATTTGCTCCTCATCATTGCTGTGTTGTTTGGAGCAACAGCTACTGCCAATGCGCAGTCGAAAGAACTGGAGAAGAATGTGAAGAAGACTGTGAAGGAATGGAAAAAGGACGGATGGTCAATGCTTGCATCGTCCACCACCATGGAGTATGCTCTTCTGAAATACCGCACATACATCGAGGCTGATGAGGATAACCACGTGGAGATAACAGGCGTGGCTGTAAGCAGCAATCCTAAGATTGGTCGTGAGAGTGCCGTGATGAACGGCATTACCAACTATGCCAGCCGGGCAAAGGCTCAGGTGATCGGTAAGATGAAGAGTGTGATGTCGTCTGACGAGAGCACGATGTCGGAGGACGAGATTGACAAGTTCGGCGCTGCCTACGAGGTGGGTGTCAACTCGAAGCTCTCCGGTATGGTGAAGGTACACTTCGTAACCGTCCGTGAGAAGAACGGCAAGAAGGAGTTTACGGCTTATATGTCTCTTGACGAGACCATAGCGCGTAAGGCACGTGAGGCTGCAGCTCGCGAGGCAAAGAAGAAGGCTGCCCTCGAAAACCTTTCACAGGAGGTGGAAGACTTTATCGGACAGCCGGTTCCGGCAGAATAACAGAATAACGAATAAATAACTGAACAATATGAAGAGATGCTGCATCTTACTGCTCGCTGCCATGTCTGCGTTTGCTGTGCAGGCGCAGGACATCGACGCAAGAGCTTCGCTTATGGGCTCGGAGATGAACGACTTTGACAGTTTCATCAATGATGCCGACCGTGAGTTTACGAGCTTTCTTCGCAATCCGTGGAAGCAGTTCGATGCAGCACCTCCCGTGGAGGCTCGCGTAAAGCCCGAACCTCCCAAACCGCCGGTGTATGACGGAACGGGAGACGGTAAGCCCGTGGAGATCAACGTGAGCGTGAAGCCCGAACCGATGCCCCGTCTGGAGCCGGAAGGCGTATCGCTTGACGACATGGGTGAGCCGGATAGGGTAGGCGATGTGCAGTCGCAGCCGTCAGTAGTGTCGCGTAAGCCGGGAAGCACCGTTTCTCTCTCTCTCTTCGGTGTGGAGGTAAGCGTAGACAACAGACTGAAGGGCAAGTGTAGGCTGCGCTCTCTCGATCCCGACGGCGTGGCAGATGCCTATGAGGAGTTGAGCCGCACCGACTTTGCCCCGCTCCTTGCTGACATGTCGGCAGCCCGTACAGCCATGCACCTTAACGACTGGGGCATGGTGGTGCTTGTGAGAAAAGTGGCGAAGGCTTTCTGTGAAGACCATAACACGGAAGTGGTGATGTCACAGTTCTTGCTCAATCAGCTCGGACTCAGCGCACGTATGGCACGTCGTGCCGACAACGGCAGGATGATGCTCTTCGTTGCCACGGGGTGTCAGGTGTACGGCAAGCCTTATACCACTCGTGACGGCATCAACTATTACGACCTTGACGACAATGCTGCGTGCCGTTTCTTCATGTTTGACGGCGATTATGGCGACAAGGTACGTCCCGTATCGATGAGTCTGAAGCAGATTCCACGTCTGGTTTCTGGCTATAAGACCTGCACACGCAGCAACAGCAAGGGCGACATCAGCGTGACGGTGAATGTCAATGAGTCGCTAATGCAGTATTATGCCTCAATGCCACAATGCGACTATCGCATTTACACCACGGCAGCCACGGACAGCGTCACATCCAAAGCATTGTTGAAGGCGTTGTCGGCTGCCATAGAGGGGATGGAAGAGGCAGAGGCAGCCAATCGGCTTATCGACTTCGTACAGACCGCATTCCATTATGCCACCGATGAGGAACAGTTCGGCTATGAGAAGCCTTTCTTCATGGAAGAGACCTTCTTTTATCCCTCTTGCGACTGTGAAGACCGTGCCGTCCTTTATTCTTTCCTCGTGCGTAATCTGCTCGGTCTCGACGTCGTGCTCCTTGACTATCCCGAGCATATAGCCACAGCCGTGGCTTTCCACGGCGATGTCCGCGGCGACTACGTTATGTACAAGGGACGCCGTTACACCGTCTGCGACCCCACATACATAGGAGCGTCCATAGGCACATGTATGCCGCAGTTCAGAAATGTTGAAGCTAAAGTGATGTAGTCCACGACTCTATGTTCCTTCGGTCTGCTGAAAAGTTTATTCCGACCTTATATATCTTCCTGCCATCCCCGGCAAAGGCTGCGGCGTAATCCTTTTTATTGATTTGCTCCATTGCCACATCAGCGCTTTGCTCGTATTTCAGTTCCAGAATATAGATACTGGTCTTAGTGTAGACCACCATGTCTATACGGCCATCGGCTGTTGGCACTTCAGCACGAACATCCGCACCAACCATAAGCAGACAAGTGTAGAGTACGGCTTGATAATGGCGCTCGTTATTGTTTACCAATGTGTATGGGAATTTCTTGTAGAAAGTCTGTAAGTGAGAGATAAAGGCGTCCATATCGTCATGCTCTACAAGGCAATTGTAGTAAGCAGCATACAAGGCATCCTTGTCCCCCATGTTGTCTGGTGCATAATAGCGGAACAGACTGTTGGAGAAGCCTTGCTTTACCTCCGAATTCGGGAAGCCGAGCTTGAATATCTTGCTTTTGCGGTTATATCCCTTAATGGTGAGATATCCGCTTTGATAGAGCACAGGCACGGGGTCGGTGATGTTCTCCGTTGGAGTGTCAAAGCGGTCAGCTGTGGCTATGATATCGTCCAGGTCGAGCATGTCCAGATGCTTCTCCTGCAACAGCTCGATGAGGAAGGTCGGTGTGCCGGTGGAGAACCAATAGTCGCCGAAGTCATTGCTGTCTAAAGTGCAGAACAGGCTGTACGGATTGTATATGTCCTCGCCGTTTCCACTGAAATGATAGCCATCATAATGGTGCTTAAGCTCTGCCAGAGCCTCATCGTACGTCATATCGTTGTTTTCAGCCAAATCACGTATATCGTCCTTGAACAAGCTGAGGAGTTCGTTCTCGCTGACACCGCAAATGGCGCTATACTTGTCCTGCATGCTGATGTTCGTGATATTGTTCAGTTCGCTGAAGATGCTAAGCTGGCTGAACTTGGAGATGCCCGTCAGAAATACGAAGCGCAAGTATTTCTCCTCACCCTTCAACGGACTGATGAAGTTGCGCATGATATCCCTTATCTGACGCTGCAGGTCCTTGTCTTTCATCGAGTCGTGCATTGGCGCATCATATTCGTCAATGAGCACCACCACCTCTTTGCCAGTTTGGGCATAGGCAGCCTCGATGATGTTTTGCAGTCTGACGTTATACGCTTTCTCATATATCACATTGACCGAATACTTCGTCTCGTATTCCACCAGCATACTGTTGAGTGTGGCATGTAAGGATGTCAGATCATAGAACTTGCCTTTACTTATGTCGAGGTGTATGACGGGATGTTCGTTCCATTCCGTTTCCAGTTTTTCCATTGCCAATCCTCCGAACAGTTCTTTTCTTCCTTCGAAATAAGCCTGAAGCGTAGTGACAAGCAAAGACTTTCCGAATCGTCTCGGTCGACTCAGAAAGCAATATTTGTTCTCATTCGCCAGTTCATAAGCCAGCGCCGTCTTGTCCACGTACACATACTGTCCCTTTATGATGTTTTCGAAGGTCTGTATTCCAAGAGGATATTTCCTGTTCTTCATAAGCGTCTTTTGTTCTATAATCCAACGGTGTAAAGATAAAACAAATTACTGATATAGCCAAAATATTTCTCGCTATTTGCTATCTCATGGATATACATAAACAAAAAAACGACTGAAACTCACTGAGTTTCAGTCGTCCTTAGTACCCAGACCCGGGCTCGAACCGGGATGGGTTGCCCCACTGGTGTTTGAGACCAGCGCGTCTACCGATTCCGCCATCTGGGCATTGGCGATTTGCGTCTGCAAAGGTATAACAAATAATTGGGTTGTGCAAGACTTTTGTGACGAAATTATTTCGTAAAATCATAATAATTGTTCAATAAGGATAAATAGGCTTTAAAAAAATAATAACCTTACAATAACCTCGTTATATAAATAGCATCCGCTATTTAATTCTGACGTTATGGCGGACAGCACACAAAGAAAGAACATTAAATGATAATGGCATGAAAGAACAAAACCTTAACTACTGCGTCATACTTGCCGGCGGCAAGGGACGTCGTCTGTGGCCTTGCTCACGCGATCAGTGGCCCAAGCAGTTCATCGACTTCTTCGGAATGGGTCGTACATTGCTGCAGTACACCTATGATCGTTTTGCACGCCTGCTGCCAAAAGAAAATATATATGTGGTCACGAATGAGGACTACGAGAGCATTGTTCGCGAGCAGTTGCCCGAACTGACGGACGAGCGGTTGCTCTCCGAGCCTATCCACCGCGGCACGGCACCAAGCATGATATGGGCTTCGCACCGCATATTCAACAAGTGCCGTGACGCACGCATCCTCGTCACGCCTTCTGACCTTACGATTGTGAGGGAAGACCGGTTTGAGGCTTGCCTTGAACGCGCCTTCGAATTTGTGGCTGCCAACGACTATATGCTCACCATGGGCGTCAAGCCAACGCGTCCCGAACCGGGATACGGATACATACAGCTTGGCGAGGAATGTCAGGAGGGTGTGCATAAGGTGAAGTCGTTCACGGAGAAGCCGGAGCGCGAGTTTGCACGTATGTTCATGGAGATGGGCGAGTTTTACTGGAACACCGGTATGTTCCTCGCCAATGCGCGTTGCGCTCTCGACACGCTCTACAAGCTGGTGCCCTCCGTACTGCGCACCTTCGACGCCGAGCATCCCGAGTACGACTATGTGGAGGAGAACAAGTACGTAAAGAAGAACTTCCCGTCTTATCCAAACCTCTCCATCGACTTCGGCGTGCTGGAACGTTCTGACAACGTCTGCGTGATGCGCTGCGACTTCGGATGGGCTGACCTCGGCACATGGCACAGCATGTACGAGGCACTGAGTAAGGGTGAGGGCGACAACGTGGCTGTCGACACGGACGTGGTGCTCGACAATGCGCACGGCAACATCATCAAGCTGCCGAAGGGCAGACTGGCGGTCATCAGCAATCTGGACGGTTATATAATAGCCGAGGAAGGCAACGTGCTCTTCATCGGAAAGAAGGAAGACTCGTCTGCAGACATTCGCCGTATTGTCAATGACATACAGATAAAGAAGGGCAACGAGTTTATATAAAGTTGAGAGTTGAGAGTTGAAAGTTGAGAGTTATGATTAGTTGAGAGTTGGGAGTTATTGCTAAGGCATGCGGCAAAGCCGAGCGATGATTAGTATTTGTGATTGATTAAAAAAGGTAATCATAACTCTCAACTCTCAATTCCCAACTCTCAACTAATCATAACTCTCAACTACAAGATGCTTCATCTCGTGTCCTCCCCACATTGCGTCGTTCTGATATCTGAAACCTAACGAGGTGTAGAGGCGTTCTGCGTTAGGATTGTTCTTGTCCACGAGCAGAGCGGCGGGGAGATTAAGGCTGGCGGCATGCCGTATCATGCGGTCCAACAGCATCGAGGCGATGCCCTGACGGCGGTATGCGCTGTATACGGCGAGTGAGTCAAGATAGAACTCGCCCTCCTGCGTCTCGTCGTCCATCTGCGAATAGTCCATCTCGAGGTGCTTCTTTGCAGCCTCCTGGAAGCGCAGACGCAGACGATGAAGGTCCTTGCCGTCATATCCCACGATGGCACCAGCCACCGGAGCCTTGTCAATGTCGCCGTCCGTGGCTTTCTCGTCCACAGCCACGAAAGCGTTTCGCCAGCTATACTGCGAGTCGTCCATGCGGACCAGCTCGAGCATCATCTTATGGAAATCGTCGATGTTGTGTTTTTCGCCGGCAATGTTCTGGCAGCATTCATCAGTCATGGCGGTCATGATAAGCCGTGCGATGTCTTCGCAATGTTGGGGTTGGGCTTTAATGATAATCATTTTCTTTTAGGTTGTTAATTTTGTTTTTGCAATGTTATTCGTTGACATTCCTGTCAATATCTGTCCAGTATTTTCTTTATCTTCTCACACCTCTCCGCACTCTTCGCCTTCTTCGTAGGCACGAGCATCTGCACAATGCCGAGCAGATTGAATCCCTGCGCAGGATTGGGCAGGGCGGCGTTCTCCTTTACGCTTCGCAGCGCCTTCTGCGTATTGAAGCTGAATCCGGGCGCCGTCACCACCACGTCGTTGAGCACCACCTCCTGCGGGATGAGGAAGATGGTGTCCTGGCGAAGCTCTGTGTCCGACACGCGGCGCTGCATGTAGTGCTTCTTCGAGATGGTGGCGCTCTTGATGGGCAGCGCCGAACCGAAGCGTCCCGTATAGTCCGTGGTAAGGCGTTTGCCTCCTGCGGTGCTGACCACAGCTCCAGCAATGGGCAGTCGTGTGTCCATGTCTGCCACGACAGTCTGACGTTGTGCCATGCTGTCAAGGCAAAGAAGCGATATATATATGGTTGTGAACAGCTTTTTCATAACGCAAAGATAGCCAATCGGCAGTAAAACGCAAAATCCGTTACGCATTGTTAGCACCTTTTTGGCTTTATTTTAGGTTGGTGTCAGGCAGGGCTTTGACAAAAACCTTACTCCACAATCCGCTTATGGGCGCAAATCCTATCGGATTTAAATAAAAGGCTTTACATTAGGTCTTACGAGAACCAGTTCTCGACAACCTAATGTAAAGCCTTTTATTTGTGCACAGCACGCGCCCATAATCGGAAAAAACAAAGAAAAACACAACGGTTACACAGTAGAGGAGGTCTCCGGCCTTTGGTCAAAAGTTAAGTATTACAGCCTCCGCAAGCAAGTCTGATACAAACATAGGAGGCTATGGCGTCTCGCCGTAGCCACGCACCCACGAACGACCAGTAGATTGAGTATGAGCTGCGGTTCCGCGGAGCGGGACCTATATCGTGAAACCCACTGCAAGCTGCGAAGCAGCGCAGCTGTGGGTACGTGCGATACTTCCACCCCATATAGTTCCCCGAAGGGGGACTGACGCTTCCCCTATGATGTTGAGAAAAATAGCCGGTCCCGCTTCGCGGAACCAAGAGAGGGTGAGAGGGAGTCTGCTCGTCCCACAGCTGCGCTCCTTCGGAGCTTGCAGTGGGTTTCTGATAGATACGTGTCCCCTCGGGACACGGCGCTGATTGATAATCTGCCATAGAAGGCTGCGTGGCTACGGCGGGACGCCATAGCCTCCTATGTTAGCCTTGTCTGTTGTAATTCAAAATTCGGTGCAACGCACCGCTAAATTTCTGCCGCTTTTATCCTTTCATAGCGGAATCTTTTGTAAATTTGCGTCATCCGACCTTCGTTCGGAAGTTAACATGTACGACTAATACACATTATTATATTATGAGACCTGACAACAAGACCATAGAGACGCGACTCCAGCAGTTGCGTGAGGAGATGCGCCGCGAGCATCTCTCAGCGTTTATCTTCCCCAGTGCCGACCCACACATGAGCGAATACGTTCCCGAGAGATGGGAGGGCAGAAAGTGGATTTCGGGCTTCGACGGAAGTGCAGGAACGGCAGTGGTGACGCTTCATGGCGCAGCGCTATGGACCGACTCACGCTACTTCCTCGCTGCCGAGGAACAGCTTGACGGCACCGAGTTTACGCTGATGCGTGAGCGGGTGGAGGGCACGCCGAGCATTGCGGAATGGATAGGTTCGCAGACTGAGGACGCTGACGACAAGGAGGTGGGCGTCGACGGTATGTGCATCTCGCTCGGCGAGGCGGAAGCGCTGAAGGACGAGCTGAAGCACAACGGAGGAATCTGCCTGCGCACCAACCTCGACATACTCTCGCGTATATGGACCGACCGTCCTTCCGTACCGCTCAATCCCGTGGAGATACAGCCACTCGAATATGCCGGCGAGACTGCTGCCGACAAGCTCTCACGCATCCGTCACGAACTGCTCCGCAAGGGCGCTTCCGGCATGCTCCTCACGCAGCTTGACGACATCGCCTGGACTCTTAACCTCCGCGGCACCGACGTGCATTGCACTCCAGTGTTCGTGGCTTGGCTCATCATCGCCGAGGAGACGGCAGTGCTCTACGTCAAGGACGACAAGCTGTCCGTGGAGGTGATGGCGTATCTCAGAGAGCAGGGTGTGATGGTGGACGATTATGACAACATCATCGAGGGCCTCAACAGCTATGACGCATACACGCTCCTCATCGACCCCGCTACGGTGAACTGCACGCTTGCCAAGGCACGCGGCAACTTCAATCCCGTCTTCGCCCCGTCGCCCGTTCCTGCCATGAAGGCTGTGAAGAACGAGACGGAGCGCAATGGATTCCGTCATGCCATGGAGCGTGACGGCGTGGCAATGGTGCGTTTCCTCAAGTGGCTGGAGCAGGCGGTTCCGGCAGGTGGCGAGACAGAACTTTCGGTCAGCCGCAAGCTGGAGGATCTGCGCCGTGAGCAGCCTCTCTTCCGCGACATCTCGTTTGACACCATAGCCGGATATGAGGCGCACGGCGCAATAGTGCATTACGAGCCTACGCCGGAGAGCGACGTGGCGCTGCGCCCTGAGGGACTGCTCCTCCTCGACAGCGGAGCACAATATCAGGACGGCACAACGGACATAACGCGTACCATTCAGCTCGGTCCGGTTACTGACCTTCAGCGCCGCGTCTACACTCTCGTGCTGAAAGGTCATCTCGCTCTTCAGAACCTCTGCTTCCCCCGTTCGGCTTCGGGCACGCAGCTCGACGCCGTAGCACGCACGGCAATGTGGCGCGAAGGCATGAACTTCATGCACGGCACGGGTCATGGCGTCGGTTCGTACCTCAGCGTACATGAGGGCCCTCACCAGATTCGTCAGGAATATCGCCCGGCTCCGATGGTGGAGGGAATGACAGTGACTGACGAACCGGGACTCTATCTTGCCGGCAAGTTCGGCGTGCGCATCGAGAACACACTCCTCGTGGTGCCCTACGTTACCACCGAGTTCGGACGTTTCCTCCGCTTCGAGCCTCTCACTCTCTGCCCCATCGACACGGCTCCCATCATCACCTCCATGCTGACCGACGAGGAACGCCAGTGCCTCAACGCTTACCACCAGATGGTCTACGATCGTCTCTCGCCGATGCTGGATGAGGAGGAGAAGAAATGGCTGGAGGAGAAGACGAAGAGAATATAAATTGCAGTTTATCTGTGAATCTGCTGCGGTAGGCTGTGCTTTAACAAAAACCTTTATCCACAGTCCGTTTATGGGCGCAAATCCTATCGGATTTAAATAAAAGGCTTTACATTAGGTCTTACGAGAACCAGTTCTCGACAACCTAATGTAAAGCCTTTTATTTGTGCACAGCACGCGCCCACAAGCGGAAAAAACAAGGAAAAACACAACGGTTACACAGTAGAGGAGGTCTCCGGCCTTTGGTCAAAAGTTAAGTATTACAGCCTCCACAAGCAAGTCTGATACAAACATAGGAGGCTATGGCGTCTCGCCGTAGCCACGCACCCACGAACGCAAGCAGATTGAGTACTGAGCTGCGGGTTCCGCGGAGCGGGACCTATGTCATGAAACCCACTGCAAGCTGCAAAGCAGCGCAGCTGTGGGTTAAGCTCTCCCATCTCTCCCTCAAATGTTCCCCGAAGGGGGACTTACACTTCCCCGATAATGTTGATGATGGTTGGTCCCGCTTCGCGGAACCAAGAGAAGGTAATGAGTGTTTATCCCACAGCTGCGCTCCTTCGGAGCTTGCAGTGGGTTTCTGATAGATACGTGTCCCATCGGGACACGGCGCTGATTGGTGTTCTGCTATGGGAGGCTGCGGGGCTACGGCGAGACGCCATAGCCTCCTAAGTTTGTCTGCCTACCGTCTAAAAGCATGTCTTCCTGTCTAAAAAATCATGCTCTTCATGTCTCATGCAAATATCACGCAAAGAGTAAAAACATGTTACAAAATAAAAATCGGTTTTAGAGATTTTGCTTGCCGTTTTTGAGCTATTTTGCTTCGATATTACCACTATAATATATAGAAAAGCTACTTTTACACTCCAATAGTACCACTATTAGACACTTAAAGTGGCACTATTGCATGGTAAAAGTGGCACTATTAGAGTGTAAAAGTGGCGCTATTGCATGCCTATTGTGCTTGTATTGCTTCCTCATTCATTGCACACTTCTTTTCTTAGCCGTATAATCAACTGCGTGACAACACGTTATCGCTGCACGCTCAAAACTCACGAATTTCGCATCAAGGATTTCTTAGTGTGCTGAACGAGGAGTATTGAGCGTCAGGAATGCAAATATTGTATCGGCGGACAGCTGTATTGATATACAGAATGAAGACTGTACGTAAAATAACTTTGTAATAATTACAATTTTGCTTGGTGGTTTCAAAAATTATGTGTATCTTTGCAAACGTAAAGGAAACAAACATAGCAATAACAATAAAAAAGACAATACATTATGAAGGAACTGAAAGGAACTAAGACCGAGCGCAACCTCCAGGAGGCATTCGCCGGTGAGTCACAGGCACGCAATAAGTATACATTCTTCGCTTCTAAGGCACGCAAGGAGGGTTATGAGCAGATAGCAGCTCTCTTCGAGGAGACTGCACAGAACGAGAAGGAGCACGCCAAGATGTGGTTTAAGTATCTTGAGGGCGGCGCCATCAAGGACACCATCTCTAACCTCAAGGCAGCTGCCGAGGGCGAGAACTTCGAGTGGACCGACATGTACGAGCGCATGGCTCGCGAGGCTGACGAGGAAGGATTCGCAGAGATTGCCGCTGCAATGCGCGGCGTAGGTGCCATCGAGAAGCACCACGAGGAGCGTTATCGCAAGCTGCTCAAGAACGTGGAGGACGGCGTGGTGTTCTCACGTGAGGGCGACTGCATCTGGCAGTGCCGCAACTGTGGTCATATCGTAGTGGGCAAGAAGGCTCCCGAACTGTGCCCCGTATGCAAGCACCCAAAAGCATACTTCGAGCTGAAGGCAGAAAACTATTAAGAATTTAAACTTGAGAGTTTAGAGTTGAAAGTTATAAAAATCCCAAACGTCTTTTGTTTGGGATTTTTTTTATTCTTACCTTTGCAACATGTAATCCGTCTTTTGCTTACATAACTCATTAAATATCAGAATCAGACTATGAAGAAAATCTTAATGTCAGTCTTTATGTGCTTCATGGCTTTTGCAGCATGGGCACAAGTGGAACGTCCGCGTCTTGTGGTCGGAATCGTCATCGACCAGATGCGTTGGGACTATCTCTATTATTATCAGGACAAGTATGGTGACGGCGGTCTGAAGCGTCTGCTCCGCGAGGGTTTCTCTTGCGAGAACCAGATGATCAACTACGTGCCCACCGTAACCGCCGTGGGACACTCCAGCCTCTACACCGGTTCGGCTCCCTCGGCACACGGCATCGCCAGCAACGACTTCTATCTTGACGGAAAGCGCATCTACTGCTGCGACGACCCCAACGTGAAGGGAGTCGGCACAACATCAAAGGCAGGCAACATGTCGCCCAAGAATATGCTCGGCACCACCATCGGCGACCAGCTCCGCATTGCCACCGACTTCAAGTCGAAGGTCATCGGCGTGGCTCTGAAAGACCGCGCTTCCATCCTGCCCGCAGGTCACTCTGCCAACGCTGCCTACTGGTATGACAAGGAAGTGGGCGGATTTATCACCAGCACATGGTATATGAACGAGCTGCCGGAATGGGTGAAGAAGTTCGACAAGAAGGAATGCCCGAAGCCGGGTTACGACCCTAAGGTTCATCCCGACGGCGTGACGCTGACATTCAAGATGGCAGAGGCAGCCCTCAAGAACGAGCAGATGGGTAAGACAGAGGGCGGATGCGACATGCTCTGCATCAGCGTATCGTCAACGGACGCCATCAGCCACCGCACCGGCACATGGTTCTCGCCGGGTAAGGAGAACGAGGAAGTGTATATGACTCTCGACCGCGACCTCACCGCTTTCCTTAACACCCTCGACGCTGAGGTGGGCAAGGGCAACTACCTGCTCTTCCTTTCAGCTGACCACGGCGGCACACACAATCCCAACACAGCCAAGGCACATCGTCTGCCCGGTGGCGGATGGGACAGCGCTGCCACTCTGAAGAACGTCAACTCGGCTCTCTGCGCACAGTTCGGCGTGGAAGGCAAGTTCATCAAGGACGCCATCGGCGCCAGCCTCTATCTGGACCACGAACTCATCAATCAGAACAAGCTCTGCTATGAGAAGGTGAAGGAGGCTGCCATCAAAGAGCTTCGCAAGGACCACACGTTGCAATGGGTGGTTGACTATGAGAAGGCTGCCTATGCTCCTATACCCGAGTGGGTGCGCGAGCGCATCATCAACGGATATTACTATGGTCGCTCAGGCGACATCATGGCAATAACACATCCGGGCTTCTTCGACTGGAAAGTAGGACCGAACGACTTCGGCGCACAGCACGGAGCATGGACACCTGCCGACACACACATTCCTCTCGTGTTCATGGGATGGCACGTAAAGCACGGTTACACAAACCGCAAGACGTTCATGACAGACGCTGCCCCGACCGTCTGCTCTATGCTCCACGTGGAAATGCCGACCGCATGCCTCGGCAACCCTATCGTAGAGATTACTGACCAGAAGTAACGCTTGGTTAATTGAGTTGAGAGTGGAAAGTTGAGAGTTGAGAGCGATGATTTGTATTGTAGCTATAATCTTAATCTTGAATGATTAAAAAAGCAAATCATAACTCTCAACTCTCAATTCTCCACTCTCAACTATTTTTGCTTTCAATAAAAATCATTCCATTTTGTTTGATATTCCAATTATTTGTCGTACTTTTGGCATTATCATAACCAGAAACCAAATCGTACGAACCGATAAAACCAAGATAACACTATGGAAAAGAAGATAACACAAGAGAATTTTGAAGACACTTACGTCGACAGCATCGAAATGGAACGCATCGACAAGTTTGTCTGCGACGAGATGGCACGCCAGATTCATCGCTACATCAAGGCGATGAAGGGATCGAAGGCTATTATGCTGAAGTTTGAGGAGCAGCTCGCCACACTCTCCGTAGTGGAGAAGGAAAAGGCGATTGCTCGCTACATCGACCTGAACCGAAAGGTGCTCAGCGGACTCGACTTCAAGATTGTCCTGGCTCGAGCCATGGCAAATTATTCAGACACGTTCTCGTATCTCGTGGAACTGGTGAACAACAAGCGCAAGATGGTGTTCTATCTGAACCGTATGCGCGAGAAGTATCAGCAGTATCATGAGGTGTATGAGGAGGACGGCAAGTTCGGCATCAAGGACCATCAGGGCAACGTGCTCGTGCCGGCTCACTACGACTTCCTCCGCACACCGTATGTATACGTGGACGACCTCCGCTCGCTTCCCGTCATCGCACAGCGCGACGGCAAGATGGGACTGGTGATGCCCGACGGCAAGGAGACCATCGTGGCTCCGTTCATTTATGACGACATCTCGCTGCGTGACGAGCCGCCGTACTTCGAGGCATGGACCGGTGAGGACAGCACGCTCATCGAAGCGTAATATAAAAACTCTGAATGATGACGACAGACCAACTTTACATGCGCCGTTGCCTGCAGCTTGCAAGCAACGGACGACAGAACGCCAAGCCTAATCCGATGGTGGGAGCCGTGATAGTGGCTGCCGACGGACGCATTATAGGCGAGGGCTATCATGTGCGCTGCGGAGAGGGACATGCCGAGGTGAACGCTTTTGCCTCCGTACGCCCCGAGGACGAGCCGCTGCTTAAGGACGCCACCATATACGTAAGCCTTGAACCGTGCTCGCATTACGGCAAGACGCCACCCTGTGCCGACCTTATTGTCAGAAAGGGCGTGAAGCGCTGCGTTGTGGGATGCGTGGATCCCTTCGCCAAGGTGCACGGACGCGGCATACAGAAGTTGCGTGACGCCGGCATAGAAGTGACGGTTGGCGTGCTGGAGGAGGAATGCCGAAGGCTGAACCACCGCTTCATCACCTTCAACGAGAAGCGCCGCCCGTTCGTCACTCTCAAATGGGCACAGACCGCAGACGGATATATGGACGACCACTTCCGTCCGCTTGCCATCTCCACGCCCTATACGCGAATGCTCGTACATAAGCTTCGCGCAGAGGCTGACGCCATACTGGTGGGCAGAGTGACCGCCGAACGCGACCAGCCACGACTGGACGTGCGCCATTGGTCGGGTCCGTCGCCGCGCCGAATCGTCCTCGACTGCAACCGTCCCGCCTTCGAAGGAATGGACTTTGACCGTCCCGTCATTCCGCAACTCATGGAATGGCTGCACGCGGAGAAGTGTCAGTCGCTCATCGTGGAGGGTGGAGCAGAGACGCTGCGCCGCTTCATCGCTGCCGACTGCTGGGACGAGATACGCGTGGAGACAGCTTGCGCTACGGTCGGAGGAGGCACCCGCGCTCCGCAACTGCCCGACGGACTGAAGCTGACGGAGCAGAAGGTATGTGACGGAAACGTCATCAGAGTGTACGAGCGATAAGAGAACATAGCCCCTAATCAACAAATAGAGCCAACATTAACAACGCAAAAAGCCTCTTTTGCATTCCTTGATAGGATGCAAAAGAGGCTTTTATAATTTTATCTTACTGAACTTGCGAGAGTTCAGATCATTCTGATTTTCTTACTTCTTGAACTTCTCAGAAAGCTGCTCGATGAGCGCTGTGTCGTTGAAGTAGTCGATACGCATTGCCTTGCGAACCTCGTCCATGGTCTGAGCGGCTGTTGCACGAGCCTCCTCTGTACCCTTGCGCAGGATGTTGAAGATTTCGGGGATGTCCTTCTCAAACTCCTGACGACGCTGACGCATCGGTTCCATGAAGCGGTTGAGGACGTTATTGAGGAACTTCTTGCAGGTGCCATCACCGATGCCGCCATGCACGTAATGCTCCTTCAGCTCGTCGAGAGAATGAAACTCCGGCCAGAAATCGGCGAAGTCCTGCGGTGTGCTGAACGCATCGAGATATGTGAATACGGCGTTGCCCTCGAGGTTGCCCGGCTCGTCCATGCTCATACGCGGCGCACCGTTAGACATCTTCTTCACCTTCTTCCATACGTCTGCAGCCGAGTCAGAGAGATAGATGCAGTTGCCGAGCGACTTCGACATCTTCTCCTTGCCGTCCGTTCCCGGAAGGCGGCGTGCCGTAGCGTTCTCCGGCAGCATGATGTTAGGCTCGACGAGCACCTCGCCATATACGGTATTGAAGCGGCGAACCAGCTCGCGTGCCACCTCAATCATCGGCTCCTGGTCCTCTCCTGCGGGCACCGTAGTGGCCTTGAAGAGCGTGATGTCGGCAGCCTGGCTGACGGGATAGCAGAAGAAGCCAAGCGGAATGTTGGCCTCAAAGTTGCGCATCTTTATCTCAGTCTTCACGGTCGGGTTGCGCTGCACACGCGACACGGTGATGAGGTTCATGAGGTATGTGGTGAGTTCGGCGAGCTCAGGAATCTGACTCTGGATGAAGAGAGTGCACTTCGAAGGATCAAGACCCGCAGAGAGATAGTCGAGAGCCACCTCAATGATGTTCTGACGGATTTTCTCAGGATTGTCAGCATTGTCGGTCAGGGCCTGAACGTCAGCCATGAACACGAACATACGGTCGAAGTCGCCAGCGTTCTGAAGTTCCACGCGGCGGCGCAATGAGCCAACATAGTGGCCAAGATGGAGCTTACCGGTAGGACGGTCGCCCGTAAGGATTACTTTTCCCATATCTTATTCTTTAGATTTAGTCTTATGATTGATGCCGGTTTTTCGCCGGGTATATTAACGACAAAGGGGTTAAAACACTGTCATCCAGCATCTTAACCCCTTAACTGTCGGGATGACAAGATTCGAACTTGCGACCCCTACGTCCCGAACGTAGTGCGCTACCAACTGCGCTACATCCCGATTGCTTGACGAAACGTGTTATGTCTCAAAAGCGAGTGCAAAGGTACGAGTTTTTTTTGACATACAATAATGTTTAAGCAAAAAAATCACAGAAAAGAAATTATTTGAAAAAAGTTGCCGAAATATTTGGCAGAACGAAATAATAGTACTACCTTTGCACTCGCTAAGAAGAAATCAAGCTTCTTTAACAGTTGGTGCCATAGCTCAGATGGTAGAGCAAAGGACTGAAAATCCTTGTGTCCCCGGTTCGATTCCTGGTGGCACCACAAGAAAAAGAGTTACTCATTTGAGTGACTCTTTTTTTTTGCTTTATACGCAGCATTAGCTAAAACTTTGAATCAAATAATATTGTTGTGTTTTTAACAATTCAATATTATTGTTTATCTTTGCGTCATGAATAGAACTCAGCCCATAGATTACAAATCCGTATTGTCCTTATTTCTTCCGGCAGGACTCCTTGAC
>NZ_NOVE01000026.1 GCF_002265625.1 Prevotella sp. 885 | reverse complement strand
AATCGTTCTAATTTACCTTAAACCTAATAACTAAAAACCTAAATCTATTACTACTAACCTAAACAATCTATTAACCTTTTGACGTTGCAAAGGTATGAGGTTTTGTTTGTTTGCGAAAACAATAATGGCAAGTTTTCACATTTTTATGCGTTTTATTGATATGGAACAAGTGGAGACATGTTTATTATGCGCTTTTTTTTGATTAATTTTGTATTGCAAACTGAAAGCATCGTTGTATGCTACATAAAAAGATGAAAACAGATAACATAATAATCAAATAAATGTATGCTCAGATCTACTTTTCGCAAACATCATAAGTGGTTCGGCATAGTCATGGGATTTTTCCTTATTGTGTTCTGCGTATCAGGCATTTTGCTCAACCATCGTCACGCTATAAGTGGCATAGACGTTAGCAGGGGCATGCTGCCGTCGCGATATGAGATTAAGCAATGGAACAGCGGACTGCTGCGTGGCACTTGCCGAATGGACGACGGAAGGGTGGCGGTGTATGGTTCGGCGGGTGTTTTCCTTACCGATACCGTGGCATCGTCGTTTGTAAGTATGAATGAAGGACTGCCACAAGGGGCTGATATGCGCCAGATGCGTGGCATGGCAGGAGTGAGTTATGGGGCAGGGCAGAAATCCTCGCATGAGTTTTTTGCCGTGTCGCAATATGGTCTTTACCGTACGGACGGGCGTCATCGTTGGCATCACGTGGCGTTGCCGACTGGAGAAGAGGAGCGTCTGACTGACGTTACTTCACGTGGCGACACTCTTGTGGTGCTTAGCCGGTCGTACGTTTACGTGGCTACGGCTCCTTACAGGACGTTCCGGAGGGTGGAGATACCTGCGCCATCGGGCTATGATGGCAAGGTGTCGCTGTTTCGTACGGTGTGGCTGCTTCATAGTGGCGAGTTGTTTGGAACGGTAGGTGTAATAATCGTAGACGTTATCTCCGTTATCCTTATTATAATATGTGTTACGGGTCTGGCGTTCTGGCTGACAGCCAAGATTTCGGTAAGGCAGAGTCTGAAGCGTCTGAAAGGACGGGCGCTGAAGACGCTTCTGTCCTGGCATGACATAATAGGAAGAAAGACCATCGTCCTTACATTGTTAATATGTGTGACAGGATGGATGCTTCGTCCGCCAATGATGATACCGCTTGCGCTCAGCCGTGTGCCAGCCGTACCCGGCACCATACAGCATAGCTGCAATGCCTGGAACGACCGTCTGCGCATGGTGCGCTATGATGAAGCGGCGGGAGACTGGATGGTTTCTACATCAGAAGGATTCTTCTCGCTGGGCAAGGACATACAGCATCCGGTTCCGCAGCGTATCTCCGATGCACCGCCTGTGAGCGTTATGGGGCTGAATGTGTTGCAGAGAGAGAAGGAGGGCGGCAAGTGGTTGTGCGGTTCGTTCAGCGGTATGTTTGTATGGGACCGTCAGACATCTACGTCAACCGATTATTTCACGCATCAGCCTGCACCCAAGTCTGCCGGTGCGCCGTTCGGCAAGACGGCAGTATCGGGATTTACTGACGACATCATTGTCGGAGGTAGGCATGACGGCATTGTCGTGGAATATGATAAGGGTACATCCTTGCTTCAGCAGCCATCGTGGATGAACAGGCTACCGATGTCGTTATGGAATGTGGCATTGGAGGCCCATAGCGGACGACTGTTTATCGGCAACATTGCCACGTATGTCTTCGTGCTCGTGATGGGAATGGCTGCTGTATGGAGTCTGATAACCGGACTCAAAATCAGAAGAAAACCTAACAAGAACAGTAAACGTAAATAATAAAACTTATTTATATAATAATAAATACCTTAAACAATGAATATAATGCAGAAACTGTGTCTGTCCGGTGCTATCGGAATGTCCGTAGCTATGACCGCAATGGCGGACGACAATACTCGTGGCATTGGACGCTATCCGGGAAATCCAGCTGAGAATTTCGCTCCAATGCTGCGTGAGACGGATGTCGTTACGAATCTGGCGTTGCGCCGTCCAGTGCGTGCGTCATCATCGTTCGACTTCTGTCTGACTCCTCAACTCGTTACTGACGGCATTGTCAGCCGTTCTGCCGTGCCGACGCTTTTCGTCAGTACGCCTGACGGACTGTTGCCGCGTCGTGAGCGTGAGTGGGCGATTGACGGAGGAATGTATTCGCGCAATACTGTTTATGGCGCTGATACATATCTTAATTATGAGTGGACGGGTGCTTTGTTCCGAGCCGATAGTGTGCGCGTAAGACTTAACGTGGCTTACGACCCTAAGCTGGCGGACGGCAATTATGCCATTCGTGTATTGGCTTCGGACGGAACTGGCAAGGAGAGAAAGTGGCATGCAGTGGCAACCATGGAAGGTCAGTCGCTGCCCGGCAAGCAATCGCATTATGTGGAGCATTCGGATCCTAATAAGCAGACGGAACGCGAGATGCTTCCCACGCGTGATGTCGTGGTGACTTTGCCGGTGGACGGTGGCTTTAGTTTTAGTGGACTTCGCCTTCAGTTGACGATGAAAGGTGCAGCCCACTGGACGGTGTTCGAGTTTATGCCCTGCCTTGAGGGACGCTCGCTTACCTCGCAACTTCTCACTGCAGCCTGTTTCGGTAGCGCATGGATGAGTGACGGAGGAGGCAATCAATGGGTGGAGGTAGACCTCGGACGTACGCAACCCGTGGAAAGAGTGGAGCTGAACTGGATAGAGAAAGCGTTGGAAGGACGTGTGGAGATGAGCGACGACGGTAAGAACTGGACGGTTGTGGCTGCTCTGCCTGGTGGAAAGAACGCCGTGGACAAGATAAAGACAAAGGGAGCCAATGGACGTTATGTGCGTATAGGTATGACGCGTCCTACGTCTTCTGGCAGATATGTCCTTAGCGAGATCAACGTGATAGGACGTGGCGGATATGAGGTGGTGCCCCATGTGGCTGCAGGAATGGACGGCAACAGGCTGCCGCTTCATGGTGGCGACTGGCTTCTTAAACGTGCCGAAGCAACGGACAAGGGAGAGAATATATCTTCTTCCAAGACGGACGGCAACGGATGGATTACGGCAACAGTACCGGGAACGGCACTTATGAGCTATGTGAACATCGGCGCTTTGCCCGACCCGAATGTGGCTGACAACCTGGAGAACGCCTCTGAATCATTCTTTAACAGCAACTTCTGGTATCGTCGTACGTTCTCCGTGCCCGAAAAGATGAAAGACAAGCATGTCTTCTTGTGTTTTGATGGAATAAACTGGAAGGCTAATGTCTTCCTCAATGGCAAGCGCATTAACCGCATAGAGGGTGCTTTCATGCGATCACGCACCGACATTACGGACATGCTTCGTGAGGGAACCAATGTATTGGCGGTGGAGGTAATCAAGCCGGACAATATCGGAGGAACAAAGGAGAAGACGTATGCCACTACAGATATTAACGGAGGAATGCTTGGTGCAGACAATCCGACGTTCCACGCAAGTATAGGATGGGACTGGATTTCCTCTGTACGTGGTCGTGAAACTGGTATATGGAACGATGTATTTCTTTCTGCTGAGGGACTGGTAACGATTTCGGATCCGCTCGTTTCTACGTCATTGGCTTTGCCCGATACGGCAGCTACCATCACTCCGCGTGTCATTCTTATGAATAATGAGGCGCGTGCTGTATCTGGAAAACTGCGTGGCTGGATTGGCGATATAGCGTTTGAGAAACGTGTGGATATGGCACAGGGCGAGGAAAAGGAAGTGGTGTTCGCTCCTGAAGAATACGCCCAATTGCGTGAACAGCGCATGCGCCTTTGGTGGCCGAACGGTTATGGCGAGCCGTATATGTATGATGCAGGCTATGAGTTTGTGCCTGATGGCGGCGAAAAGGTCAGAACAGATTATCGTGCAGGTATCAGACAGATGACTTATGAGGGCGCTGACAAGAAACTGCAGATGTGGATAAACGGTAAGCGATTCGTGCCGCTTGGAGGCAACTGGGGCTTCAGCGAGCATAATCTTCTCTATCGTAAGCGCGAGTATGACATAACTGTAGGATATCACAGGCAGATGAACTTCAATATGATACGCAACTGGGTGGGTCAGATTGGAGACGAGGAATTTTATGATGCCTGCGACCGTAACGGCATAATGGTATGGCAGGACTTCTGGCTTGCCAATCCTTGCGACGGACCCGATCCTGACGATAACGCCCTGTTTATGCATAATGCGTCAGACTTTACTCGTCGTATGCGTCGCCATCCCAGCATCGCTCTCTACTGTGGACGAAACGAGGGATATCCTCCTGCTGCACTGAATGCGTCGCTGAAGAGTCTTGTGGACGATGCTAATCCTGGCATGCTCTACATCCCAAGTTCTGCTGACGAGGGAGTCAGCGGTCACGGTCCTTATTGGGCTGAACCGGCTAAGACTTACTTCTCCAAGCAGACCGGAAAGCTCCATACCGAGCGTGGCATGCCCAATGTGATGACATACGAGGGATTGGCGCGTACTTTCTCGCCTGAAGCTTTGTGGCCGCAGTCGGAAGAGTGGGGACGACACGACTTCACACAGCGTGGAGCACAGCGTGGTGCTACGTTTAATGCCATGATGGAGCGTGCATTTGGCAAGCCGGCTGATGCACGTGAGTTTGGCAGCTTGGCACAATGGATAAATTACGACGGCTATCGTGCCATGTTCGAGTCAAGCTCGACGTGTCGTCAGGGATTGCTTATCTGGATGAGTCATTCGTGCTGGCCTTCGCAGGTTTGGCAGTGTTACGACTACTGGATGGAGCCAACAGCAGCCTTCTTCGCTTGTCGTAAGGCTTGCGAACCGCTTCATATTCAGTGGAATGCGCTTACGCGTGATGTGGAGGTAGTGAACATTACGGCTGAGGCTCATAAGGAAATGAAGGCTCGTCGTGACATTCTCGATGTCCTTGGACGTGTAGTTTCGTCTGTTGAGGCTTCGCTTTGCTGTGACGCTGACACAACGCTGACGCTTCCTTCGCTCCACGTTGACAGTCTGGCAGGTGGACAGCCGACTGACGTACGCTTCATAAGACTTGTGCTCGATGATGCTGAAGGTCGTCGTGTCTCTGACAATTTCTATGTTATTGGAAACGAGGAGGGCAATCTTATGCAGCTTCGCTCTCTGCCAAAGGTAAGTCTTAAGACTGATGTGGTGCGTGACGGAAACCGTTGTGACGTAACCATCGCCAACGAAACCGACACTCCTGCAATGATGATACGTCTGAATCTTAAGGCGAAAGACGGCGAGCAAGTACTGCCCGTGTCGTACGAGGACAATTATTTCCATCTCATGCCGGGCGAAACGCGCACGGTAAGAGTGGAATGGAGTCCGGCAGACACCCGTTCCTTGCCCACGTATGTGGAAATAACAGGATTTAATGTAAAATGATTGAGAGTTGAAAGTTTAGGGTTGAGAGTTATGATTACCTATATAACATATCATAACTCTCAACCCTAAACTTTCAACTCTCAACTAAAAAACGGCGAGCTGCACTTTTTACGGTGTCACGAAAACAAGAACCATATCAAGATCGAGAACCGCACGCACACCTTTTCAAAAACAAAATCATGCTCAGCCCGTCAAGGCTTCATAGCTGTCTTTTATATGTGCGGTGCCGCGTGCGAAATTTTTTGATTAAATTCTCAGTTTTCTTGAACCCTTATTTATATATATTTCATTTGAGGAGACACCGTGTATGGTGCATACGCCGAAGTTTCCCGACAAGCGTTCAGTCTTCGGTTACCCGCCGCCGTATGTTTGTTAAGGACTGGCTTTATCCTTATTCTTCTTCCTTTCCAAGACCAGCCACAGTCTCGTAAATCTCGCGCAAGTCGTTGGGAATGACAATCTTGAGGCGTGAGATGCGCTTCTGTTCCGTATCTTTATATACGGTGAAGTCTTTCTCAAGCTTCGCCATTTCCACGAGATAGTCGGCGTTCTTTATGTTATACTCACCACGCTTACGCTCCTCGTCTTCACGTAGAGCCTCGTCAATGGAGTGGTTATATCCGTTAAGCTCTGCCTGAGCCTTGCGATATTCGCTTTGCAGAGCGAAGAAACAACCCTCCAAGTCTTTCAGTTCCACGCTTGGTTCATGGCGATAAAGCAAGGTGTCGCGTCCGCTACCGTCTATCTCAGCCTCCTGACACATTATCTTCATATATTCCTTGCGTGCCTCAGAGAGGTGACCGTCAGGATGTATGAACTTGCCGAAAGCAGCTGCCTTGGCTTCCAAAGAGAGGATGCGTGCACGGTCTTTCACGGAAAGCGTAGCTATCTGCTCCTCGCGTGTCATCAGCGTTTCCATAGAAGGCTGTTCCGGCATATCTATTTTCTTCTCCTTGCAGTAGTCTTCCATTTCCATATCATGGAGGTCGGATAGCATCTTTGAGCGAAGTTTTATAGCCTCACGCAGCCATGCTATGAGCGAGTTGGTGAGTGAGATGCTGCGCAGTCTGTCTGCTATACCCTGCATCTGCTCTTTGTCCCATCCGTGCTGCACGCGTTGCTCCTTGTCGGAACCGATGATGGTGAGGTAGCTATTGAAGAACTCCACGTTCTCCAACTCTTGTGTTTGTGCCTGCACATACTCCTTGGCGAGGTTAGCAATGTGATTGGCGGACGTAGATGTCAGTCCGTTAGTGTCGAAAAAAGTCAAATCCTGTTCCATATCGAAAAGTGTATTTGATGTGAATGTTTATCTTTGTTTAGGCTTTCTTTTTCATTCTCTCCTTGTCCAGCTCATGCGCCATAGCACGCTGCACTTCGAAGAATCCGCTAAGCATAGCCGTCATGTAGTTGTCGAGATTTGGAATCTCTGGTGTCAGCAATATCTGTCGCTTCGTATGCACCACCATACGGTTGTTGTCCGTGTCCATAGTGTAGAACAGAGTATGACCGCCGTATTGGAAGTTGATTTCGTTTATTATCTTTCTCAACCGTGACACCTCATCAATGTCGTCCAGTTCTACGCTGCCCCACGAGAAGTCGTAGATGGTGGCAAGCAGGCAATCGTCCGAAACGATGATGCAGAAAGTCTCTCCCTGAAACTTGAATGCCAAGCGGTCGCTGCCTTCCTCCTCATCCTCTTCTGTCTTGCAGTTAAGGTCGTGTAAGATGGCTTTGCATAGCTCACGAGGCTTCATTCCTGCATAAGCTGCTGACGAGTTGTCAGCGTCTGATGTGTCGGTCTTGTTCGTACTATTGGTTATGTTGGCTGTCTTTAGCTTGTTCTTGTGTTGGAGTGAAAAATAGATAATTGCGATAGTTATAAGTACCGCTATTGCTGTTATTGTTATGTTGTATCCCATAGCTTCTGATTCATTAGAATGGTTCTGCTAATATATTGCAAATATAATGCTGATAATGCAAAGATACAAGTAAATATGAATAAGGACAAATATTTTTATGATATTTTAATGTATTGTCTTGATTGTTCAGAAACAAAGTAATAACTTTGCACAAAATAAATATCATGAACATACTACTTATTGACAATTACGACTCATTCACATACAACCTTTCTCAATATCTCGAAGAGGAGGGCGGGGAAGATGTGGAAGTTACTGTTTGGCGAAACGACCAGTTCGATATTGACGACGTGGAGCGTTTCGACAAGATAGTGCTGTCTCCTGGTCCCGGTGTTCCCGATGAGGCTGGGCTTCTCAAAGCTGTCATCCGACGATATGCACCGACGAAGCCAATCCTTGGTGTTTGCTTGGGCGAACAGGCGATAGGTGAAGTGTTTGGAGCAGAAATATATAATCTGAATACAGTTTTCCATGGCATACAGTCGAGCGTCCGAATAGTAGCTTCTGACTATATCTTTGACAATCTGTCAGACAGCATTAAGGTGGGGCGTTACCATTCATGGGTGGTAGGTAAAGAGGGCTTTCCTGCCGAGCTGGAGGTGACAGCTGTTAGCGATGAGGGACAGGTTATGGCACTGAAGCATCGCCGTTATGATGTGCACGGCATACAGTTCCATCCTGAATCGATCCTTACCCCGGAGGGAAGGACCATCATCAGGAATTTCATAAACGGATGTTGCTGAGATTGAACTTATAAGCAGATGTTGTTTATGGCAATCTCTCGCTCACCCAACTCAATCATTGCATTTATCAGACTCACTTTCTCGGCTTTCATGAGTTGCTCCAAAGTTATGTCTGCCTCTTTCAGCTTTCCTTCCCCAAGCAACTGTGCACGTTTGGTGCCCATAAGCAATGGTTGTTTGGGCGTTAACCATACATCGCCGTCGTATACGGCGATGTTGGTGAACGAGGTGTCGGTCACCAGACCGTTCTTCACGATGATTATCTCGTCGCTGTCACCTTTCATACTGACCAGTCGGTTGAGGTCTGTTCGGTCGGTGCTCTTGAATGAATAATCCACCGTGTCGTCCCTTACCACCTTTAATGACTTGATAGTGCGCATTGTGTAAGGAGCGTACTGCACATCCTCTATGCCTCCTTTGCCGTATACCACTCTCGCTTTATAGAAGTGCATATCAGCTGTGGGCGAAAGTATGTCATTGAGGTTCGGGACTGCTTGTCCTTTAAAGAAATGACTGACGGTCCGTTCCATCCTTGCCTGATGACAGGAAAGGTTCATGGCCTTTCCGTCTTTTATCTTTATGGTTTCAACAAATTGCTGCGACATAATATATATATAATGTGTATTGTTGCTATGTAATCGGACATTTATTCCGTAATGGGAAGATAAACCTTCTGCAGCACTTCCTCATACTCCTTTCTGCATTGGCTTTGTGAGGTTATGCCGCCTCCTGCCTTGAATGCCATACCGTCCTTTTCCTGTTCCACGAAGCGTATCATCACGGCGGAATTGAGCGTTCCGTTCTCGTATATTCCCATCACGCCGGTATAGAATCCGCGCTTATAGGTTTCTGCCTCGTCAATAATCTGACATGTCTTCTTCTTTGGAGCTCCCGTAATGCTACCAGCAGGCAGTTGCGCTGCGATGATGTCGCCGATGTGGTGTGTATAGTCGTCTGGCAGTTTGCCGCTAATCTCCGAACTTGTCTGCAGTATGTCGCCCTTATTGGTGTGGAGAACGTCAACATAACGGTATTTGTCCACTCTAACGTTGGACGCCACTCTGCTCAGGTCGTTGCGTATCAGGTCAACGATGGTGGCGTGTTCGGCTGCTTCCTTCTCGTCGTTCATAAGCTTCTTTTCCGCATTTGGCAATGAAGCGTCAATGGTCCCCTTCATCGGATATGAGAATATTCTTCCGTCTCTTATCTGAAGGAATTTCTCTGGAGAGAAACAAACGAAGTTGCCTATATTGTCGGCAAAGTCGTTCATCAGAAGCTTATACTTTCCTTTGGAACGGAGGAATATTTCGTGAAGGGAGAGATTGCAGCGCACGGGCACTCTGCAAGTGAGATTGGCAAGATAACTATTGCCTGCCAACATGTTACGCTTCACTATATCGAAGCTCTTTTCGTATTCCTCATACTGTGGTGCGTCCACCTCCCATGTTATCTTGGACGTAAGCGGAGATGCGGTCTTTTCATTGATGTTAGTCTTGCCGTCGAAATCGTAGAGGCAATCTTCTGGATTTATGTCAGAGAGTTTTCGGACGTACGCCTTCGTGCCGTCATAGCTGATGACGAATAGAAACGGGTCGCCGGTGCTGCCCAACTCGTTGATTTTCTTTATAATATCCTTATCCATACAGTTTGATTTGAAACCAATATCCCCATGGACGCAGACTGCACGCAGCAGCCGTCCATGGGGATTCTTCGGTTTATTGTATTATATAAGTGTGTGAGATGCTTTACTTAGCGATAATCTCAAACACTTCCACGTTTCCTTCTATCTCTGCCTTCACGGCACCCTTTGTGAGAGTAGTGGTGAAGAACGAGTTGTCAATCTCTGTTGAAGAAAGCAGCTTACCCTTCTTGTTATACTGGTTGAACTTCACGCCGCTGTTAGGCTTAACGTCGAGCAACATTGTGTAAGAAGTTTTGCCTGCCTCAACGCCGAACGTCAGCTTGCCCTCGCTCTTGAACGATGTGCACGGGTTCTTGTCAAAACCGAACATGGCTGCCTCTGTGTTTGTGGCGCTGACTGTGAAGGGAAGGCTCTCGGGAGTTGTGGGGTTGACCATAAACTCACGAACGGCTATCCAGCTCTTCTTGTCAGACTGCAACTTACGGATGCGCACATAGCGGGCGTCCACAGGCTCACCCTTCCAGTGGATGATGTATGTCTTCGCCAGTTCTCCGGTCAATGCCTTCCATGTCTTGCCGTCGGCAGAAGCTTCGAGGATGGTGTTGTCGAAGTAGTCTACGTCGTCCACGGAGTTGCGTCCCTGCAGAATCTTCACCTCTCTAACCTTACGCACAGCTCCAAGGTCAGCACCAACCCAGTCGCCTGTCTCCTGGCTTCTTCCATTATGGTAGAAAGTGGTGGAGTCGTTGTCGAACATCAGCTTGTTCTGTGTTGTAGCGAGAGTGGGGTATGAGCCTACACCCTTGTAGAATGCCGGCACCTCACCTGTGAGATTCTTGAAGAATGCTGCTGACATGTCGTCCATGGCGTTCTCATAGAACGGCTGCAGAGCCATAGTGCCCGACTTGTGCTTCTCGTAAGCGGCACGGTCGTCATGGGTCATGCGGTTGCGGATGTATCCGTTCCAGAACTTGGCGTTGTCGCCGCCACGGTATGTCTGCATCAGCTCGAGAGTCTGCTTGCCACGCTTGCCGAGCTTCTCAAACTCAACCAGCCAAGGCTTCAATTCATTAAGCAGCAACTGATTCTTGCAGTCGCGCTCCATTGTTGACTTCGACTTCTCCACTCTGTCGAACTCAGCGTAAAGGTCGTCATAAGCCTTCTGTGAGAAGTCAGCGAGGCGGAATGTCTTTGTCTCCCACGATTCGTCGCGGCGATATCCAGTCTCAGTGTCGCATGAGTGGATGGCGAAGGTGCGGTAAGCGTCATGTGCCTCAGGTGTGAGGTCTACGAGGCCGCGCTCCCAGTTGTCGATGGCATTGTATGCTGCCACGTTCCAGTTATAGTCTGCCACGCCGTAGAGAGCCAGCTTCGATGCCTCTCCGTGCTCCATCGGGTTAGAGAGCACACCGCAAGTCATCTTGTCCGTGATGTCATTCTCCAGTCCGTAGGCAGGACCCTGCATGATGATGTGACGAGCATAGTCAGTAACGGGGAAGTTCCACCAATAGTATGCCGGACGCTTGATGCGTGAGTCAACGAAGTCGAGAGTTTCCTTTGTAAGGTCAGAGCATACCACTGCACCTGTCCAGAAAACGTTGATGGACGGGTCGAGACGCTTGCCGTAGATGGCGAGCTGTCCGTCCTCCTTCGGGTTGGCCCAGAGCTGTGAGTAGTCTGTGGGGCAAACCACGAGAGGCGATACGTCACCCTTAGCTTGCACAAACTCCTTGTTAAGACGATTCAGAAGGTCAACCTGCTTGTTCGAGTCGGTTCCTTCTCCCTCGATGTCGTCAAAGTGGATGGCGAATGAACGTACGCCGAGGTCGTACATATCGTTGAACTTGTTTACGAGGTTCTGATAGTCCTCCTCGTTCCACTTAATGTCCTTGCCCGGATGGATGGCCCATACGAAGTCAACGCGGTTGCGGCGGCATGCCTCCACCAGTTCGTGGATGTTACGTGCCTGGTCGGCAGGGTAGGGCTTGCGCCAGTTGGGTGAGCTGTGGTAAGGATCGTCCTTCGGTCCGTACACGTATTCGTTCAGCTTGTTGCGTCCATAATAGTCGATGAGCGACAGGCGCACCTGATGCGACCATGGTGTACCGTAGAATCCCTCCACTACGCCACGCAGGGGCAGGTCGGGATAGTCGTTGCAGGTGAGGTAAGGCAGGTGCATCTTGCCCTCCGCAGCCGGAGAAGCCAGAATCTGCTTCATGGTCTGGATGGCATAGAAGGCACCACGCTCGTCATAGCCCACGATGTTTATGCCCTTGCCATTGACGGTGAGGAGATAAGCTCCTGACACCAATTTCTTCAAGCCTGCTTTCTTTGCCTGCTTCTCGCCGAAGTCGATGGTAAGGCGAAAGCCCTTGTACTGCTTCAGGAAAGCCAGGTCGTCAGCGAAGCGCTTCTGCTTGTCCTGAATGTTCAGTCCGTTTTCAAAAGAGATCCAGTTCTGGCGGTCGATGTCTAAGTTGTGTGGTGTTGGGTTTACGACGATGCCCTGGTGGTCGAGCTTCTTTCCCGGCACCACGTTCACGTCCTGTTTCTCACCGCGTTGCGATGTCAGGTCGAAAGCCTCTTCCTGTGCCATAGTGGAGGTTCCGCAGGCAACAGTAAACAAGGCTGAAAGCAAATACTTGTTGTTAATCATTCTTATTGTTTTGTTTTAGTAAAAATCGTTTAAGGATTTTGTTGCCGGTCCGGCGCTATGCTGTCCTTCTTAGAACTTCACGTCGAACTCTACGTCTATCATGTTATAGTCGGGCTTGGCGAGGCTGCGGTCGTTGATGCGTGCATATTCTGCACCTATCATTATAGACTTGCCAATCCAGTAGTTGGCGCCAATTTCGTACTGTGTTCTTGACGTACCCCATTCAGCGCGTGGACGATAGAGATCGTAGCGAGCCTTGGCATACAGCTTCTTGCTGATGACCGGGGCTATCATAAGAGCATAGAAACCGTCTGCCTGATCGCCAGCTGCGTAGTTGACGTTACAGTCTGTCTCCTTGCCGCTTGTAAGGCTCTTCGTGAAGCCATAACCCTGGCTGTGTATATATTCAGAGCGTACCGTCCAGTCGTTGGCTGCATACTCCGCACTGAAGGCATAGCGGTTCTTCGAGAGCGATCGCACGCCACTATGTGTCTTCACGCTGCCGTCCTCGTTTTTCACCACGTTGTGGTTGGCGTCGGTCACGTCCCATGTTCCCTTGCGGGCTGCCGAACCTGTCCATCCGAACGCACCGATGCGCAGTCCCTTAACGGGTGACACCCAGATGCCACCGATGACATCCTTGCGCTGGTCAACGTCCTTGTGGTTGGTGCCCTGTCCGTTGAACACGCCCACCTGATAATGCAGAAGGTTGCGTCCGGCTGCGTTTTTGATAAGGTCGCCCTGAATCTGCACGCCTATATCGCGTCCGTTGCTGGCATGCTCGCCTGTGCGGTCGCTGAATCCTGCCAGCTTGCTGACGTTCTGCGAGTAGCCCATAAAGCCCTGTGTGATGGGGTGCATGGGGTTTTCGAAGGTGAACGGGCGCTTAAACTGTCCCGCCTTTATCTTGAAAGCCTCATACTTCTGCCATTCTGCGAAGGCATCCACCATGCGCGGCGACGATCCGAGGTCTGAGGTGTTGCCGTTCACCTGGAGCTGCACCTTCCAGTAGAAGTCTTTCATCAGTCTGCCCTCAAGTGCCATACGCACCATACGTATATTGAAGGAATTGCTTTCCTTTGAGTCTTGGCCGGTGTATTGATACTGCGACATCACGTAACCGCTGAACTTTATGTCGCTAAGGACAGACAGCTTCGGTGTGTTTTCCTGTGCCGACGCACTTGTAAGAGCGAGGGCAGCAAGTGCGAGAGATGCAATTTTTTTCATTATTAGAGTATTTTAATTATTGGTTTGTCATTATGCTCTTTCCTCAAGCAACACTACATTCTCTACGTGTGGTGTATGAGGGAACATGTCCACCGGCTGCACGGCTACCACCTTGTAGTCTGTATCGAGAGCCTGCAGGTCTCTTGCCTGAGTGGCAGGGTTGCAGCTTACGTATACGATGCGCTTCGGGTGGGCACGCAGTATGGTGTCAATAACGTCTGAGTGCATTCCGGCGCGTGGAGGGTCAGTAATGATGACGTCGGGTCTGCCGTGCTCTTTGATAAACTCATCGTTGAGAATGTCCTTCATATCGCCGGCATAGAACTTGGTGTTCTGGATGTTGTTCACCTGCGAGTTCACCTTGGCGTCCTCGATGGCTTCCGGCACATACTCGATGCCTACCACCTGACGAGCCTGACGAGCCACGAAGTTGGCGATGGTTCCGGTTCCGGTATAGAGGTCGTACACGAGTTCGTTGCCTGTCAGCCCTGCAAATTCGCGAGCCACAGAGTAGAGGTGGTAAGCCTGCTCAGTGTTGGTCTGATAGAAGCTCTTCGGACCGACCTTGAAGCGGAGGTTCTCCATTGTCTCGTAAATGTGGTCGTTGCCCTTGAACAGGGACAGGTCGAGGTCGCCGAATGTGTCGTTACACTTCTGGTTGTCCACATACATAAGGGATGTTATCTCAGGGAACTTGTCTGCTATGTGCTGCAACAGGCCGTGTGCACGCTCCTCGTCGCCCTCCTCGTCGTAATGGAACTGGATGAGAACCATCCACTCTCCTGTGTTGGAGTTACGAATCATTATGTCGCGCAGCAGACCGTGCTGCTGTCTGAGGTCGAAGAAGGTCATGCCTGTGGAGAAAGCATAGTCGCGTATGGCGTTGCGAATCTTGTTGTGCAGGTCGTCCATCAGCCAGCACTTCTCAATGGGCAGGATCTTGTCGAAGGCTCCGGTGATGTGAAATCCGATGCCGTTCATGTTGTCGAACGTCGTGCCCTCTGCTATCTGCTCGCGTGTCAGCCAGCGCTTGTTGCAGCAGCCGAACTCCAGCTTGTTGCGGTATTCCTTGGTATGCACAGATCCCATGATGGGGCGAAACTCCGGCAGTTCTATCTTGCCGATGCGTGTCAGCTGGTCGTGCACCTGCTTCTGCTTGGCTTTGAGCTGCTCCTCGTAGGGCAGATTCTGCCACTTGCATCCTCCGCAGACACCGAAATGCTGGCACATCGGTTCTTCGCGTACTTCACTCTTCTTGATGAATCGTATAACCTCCGCCTCGCAGTAGCTGTGCTTCTTCTTGCGCACTTGCAGGTCCACTACGTCGCCCGGCACAGTGAAAGGAACGAAGACCACCATGTCGTTTACATGCGCCAAAGATTTGCCTTCGGCAGCCACAGCCTCAATGGTCACGTTCTCAAGTATAGGTAGGGGTTTCTTTTTTCTTGACATTATAATATGGATATTTTGCTTTGTTTAAAATGCAAAATTAGGCAATTTTATTGAATTGTGACACCCTTTTAATCTAAAACTTTGGTTTTTAGACATGGAGATATGGTTTTTAGACAAGAAGACATGAAGACATGTTTGTCCTATCAATTCAAAATTCCTAATTCGGACGGCGTCCGCCGTCCGCCATGCAAATATCGTACAAAGAGTAAAAACTTGTTACAAAATAAAAATTGATTATAGAGTTCTGAATTGCTGTTTTTACGGTGTTTTGCCGTGCAAACAGCACTCATGCTTAACAATAGTGCCACTATTACAGTCCAATAGTGCCACTATTAGAGTGTAAAAGTGGCGCTATTGCATGATAAAAGTGGCACTATTGTAGTGTAAAAGTGGCGCTATTGCAACCCTATGAGGCTTGTTTAGCTCAGTCATTCATTGCACACTTCTCTTCTTAGTAGCGTAATATACAGAGTGTCAGTATGTTGTCGCTGCACGCTCAAAACTCAAGAATTTCGCACCAAAGATTTTGTTGTGCGCTGAACGAGGAGTATTGAGCATTAGAAATGCAAATATTGTCAGGCAAACTAACCGCCAAACTATATCATGAGTGATGCTGGAGCATCACTGTGCCAACAAAAGGACAAACCATACACTTGTGCCTGTGGTATCGATTTTGATGAAGAACATCATGATCGTGTCCCAAATTGTTTTATTCGTGGTAAAGTGAAAAGAATCAGATCTGTATTTGTAGATCGTTTTGCCGGGACAGGTAGACACATAGACAATCTCTAAAAGAACTGGAATTCCAGTTTTTTTTGTACTTTTGCTATGTCATTTAGGATTTTATTTGTTTTGACTCGCAGCACTAAGACAAGTAAAATTTCTGATATGGTCAAATCTTGGACAACTTTTTGTTGTCTATATGCTGATAAAAATGTTAAATTATAGTGCTGCGGTATTTTGGAAGATTACGTCTATTAGGTATGAAACTATTTGTAATAAGACTATTGTATTCTCTATATTGTGCAGAAAGATGGAGTTATCGCATCCCGATGCGAATACTTTGGCCTTTTGTCAATCGTGTATGCAAACGGCTATATTTTGGAATCCGTTTGGCTATATTCAGAAAAATAATCCAACGTTGGAGCACTATATAAAAAATGTGCATAAAACGATGGAAGTGGTTTTTTATGATATAAAAATAGGAATAGGTATTGCGCGTGCAGAAGGAACATTAGCTTTTATATTTGTTCCGTATGAAATGCTTATTCTGTCAATTTTTAAGAAACTTAGAATATTTCCTATTCAGAATTCCCATTTCCTTATATTTCTTATAATCACTTGTGGTATCTCTATACTGTTTACCCATTACTTGGGTCAAAAAAATGAGGAATATATAGGCTATTTCCATAAATTTGAAAGTCATAAGAATAATGCAGTTTGGCATGTTATTTCTTCTATGTTTTTCATTGGTGCAGTTTGTGCAGGTATAATCAGTATTATGTGGTGGCATGAAAGTTAAAGAAGAATCTGTAACTAATCAGCATATCTTTTTTTATTTTATAAAGTAACTCATGATGAAGAAGGATATAAAAAAAGCCATCTGCATTGGCTTTGGCTATGCAGATGGCTTGATAAAGAATTAAGCAGTATTATTAGTTGTTGTATCCTGGATTCTGTTCCCAGTTGGTATTCTCCTTGAGGATGTCGTCGGGGACGGGCAGGATGCGGCATGTCTTGTCGAAGCGTGCGTCCGGATTGCTGTGTTTGTGGAATCCGTATTCGCTCTCGAACGTGCCGAAGCGTATCATGTCGTTGCGGCGCCAGTTCTCGTCGAAGAATTCGCGACCGCGTTCGTCGAGGATTTCCTGAAGCGAAGGATCGTGGTTGAGCAGGGGAGCATGCACGTAACTGCGAATCTGATTGAAGAGCGACTGTGGGGTGTCGCCGTTGGTGGCGGTGGCTCCGCGCTTTATAGCCTCTGCCTTTGTGAGGATGATGTCGGCGAAGCGGAAGATTGGCACGTCGTTACTCTGATAGCGGTTGTATGCGCTATACTCATTCGGGTTAGGATAGAACTTGATGGAGCGATAGCCCTGACGCCATCCGTCCGGCGTAGCACCACAGTTGAGCGTAGCCAGTCCGCCTTCCTGCAGGGTTATGGTCTTTGTAAGTTCCAGCTGAGTGCCTTTATATATGTAAGGCTTGTCAGTCTCCTCGCCGGTTATGGCGTCGTGTATGAACACTTTTCCTTTGAGTACGGCATCGTTGCGGTCGTCGCCCTCAAGACAGAACAGGTCGGCAAATTCGGGGTTCATGGCACAAATGCCGGCGCACGACTTGCCCATCTTTCCGCCGTAATAGCCCTGTGTGTCGCCGTCGTCAATGCGGCGGAATGCGCGGTAGCGACCGTAGAGCAAGCCCTGTGCGCTTACCTTGTCGTAAGGCATGGCGTAGATGAAGTCCTTTATCTGCGGACCGTTGTCAAACATAAACTTCTTGCGGTACGTGTCGTTCAGATTGAACAGACCGCTACCGATGATGTCGTCGCAATACTTCACGCATTCGTCCAGCTTGCTGTTCTTTGTTGTGGCAACGTCATACTTGGTAACGTCGCCACAGGTATACACTCCCCAGTTTATATACAGCTTGACGAGCAGCGCCTCAGCCATCCATTTGTTCGGCTTGCCGTAGGTGGAAGCGTCGTTCTTGTCCGAGAGGTCTGGCAGGCATTCCTTCACCTCTTTCTCAATAAACTCAGCCACCTCCTTACGCGGGCTGCGCACCACAGCCTCATTGTCAGCGGGCAGATGGTCCAGCACGGGCACGTCGCCGTAGCTGTCCATAAGTATGAAGTGATAGAAGGCGCGCATCAGGCGGGCAGGAGCTGCCACCTTTGGAGTCTCCTTAAATTCTTCTATAATCTTGTTACACTTTGTGATGCCGCTTGCCAGATCGGTCCAATAGTTTGCAGGGTCGTCGCCTGACATGAAGTTATGGATGGAGGGATGGATGTTCTCGCCCTTGTCAAAGTAGTCTGTGCCGAAGGACACGCCCGTAGCTTCGTCAGAAGAGAAGGTCTGCACGCGGTTATAGTTGTTGCCGAGTGCCTGACGGAACGAGTAGTAGACGTCAGACATCTTGCCCTCTATGGCAACCGGATCATTGGGATATTCCGTGTATTTTGATTTCACGTCTACGTCCAGGTCGGTGCAACTGGCTGTAATGCCGAGCACTGCCGCAGCCAATGTCATTTTTATTATATTCTTCATTGCCTTGTTTCGTTAATACCGTTTATATGCTTTTGTCGTTTAGAAGTTCACCTTCATGCCCACCATGAACGTGCGTGTACGGGGATAATAGTTGTTTCGCCATACAATGCCCGGTGTCAGTCCGCCGAGGTTAACTTCAGGGTCGGTGCCCTTAAAGCTTGTCAACGTAAAGACGTTGTTGCATGTAGCATAGACAGAGAGATTGTTCACCCAGTCGCCAATCTTGCCGAATCTGTATGTCAGCGTCATTGATGAGAGGCGCAGGTAACTGCCGTTCTCGATGTAACGGTCTGACGGTTTCTGCGAGTTGACGTCGCCGTAGCGTTGTTCGGTAAGTGCCTCGGCGAAGACGTTCTTGCCCTGGCTCAGCATTGTGATGGCGTTGCCCTGCGCACGCAGTCCGTTGAACACCTTATTGCCGAACACTCCCTGGAAGAACATGTTGAGCGACCAGTTATTGTAGGTCAGCGTGTTGTTCCATCCGAGCGTGAGCTTCGGCTGTGCGCTTCCCACCTTTGTGCGGTCCTTGTCCTGCGGGTCGATGGTGGTCTCGCCGGTGCGCTCGCCTGTATTGGCGTCATGCACGTAGTATTGTGATGTGCCGTTCTCGTCATATCCAGCCCATTCGTAGGTGTAGAACTGACCTATCGGACATCCTTCCATGAGTCGCTGCACGTACACACCGTGGTTGCCGCTGAGCTCAGGTGACGCCTCATCGATGTATTTTACGGAATATGTGGCGTTGGAAAGTTTTTCAACAATATTATTGTTGTGCGAGAGATTGAGAGTGGTGCTCCATTCGAATGCCTTCGTCTTGACGGGAATGGCATTGATGGTTATCTCCACGCCTTTGTTGCTGATGTCGCCCACGTTGGCAGTCATCAGTCCGTAAGGATAGCGGTTGGTCGACACGGGATAGTCGTATATAAGGTCGCTTGTGCGCTTGTCGTAGTATTCGATGGTACCCGAGAGGCGGTTGTTGAGCACACTGAAGTCCAGTCCGACATTGAACATTCCCGTGCGTTCCCACTTAAGGTCGGGGTTGGCGTTGCTGAGTGCTCCCAGCGTGTGCTTCTGAGAGGTCTGACCGTTGGCGTCGGTGTACGAGAACCATCCTGACGTACCGTAAGTACGGATGGCTGTGTAGGCATCGAAGCCCTGCGAATTGCCGCTCACTCCGTAGCCCACGCGAAGCTTGAGGTCGTTGAATACGTTGAGGTTCTTCACGAAGTTCTCCTCGCAAAGGCGCCATGCTGCTGATACAGAAGGGAATGTGCCCCAACGGTTGTTCTTGCCGAAGGCTGACGAACCGTCGCGACGTACTGTGGCTTGAAGGTTATACTTCGAGTTGAAAGAATAGTTAAGTCTGCCGAAGAACGATATCATACGTAGCGTCGATTCTGCTCCGCTCTCCACGGCGTCCATGCCGTCGATGCTGTTGGCGTATGACAGGTTATACCATTTCAGGTTGTCGTTATAGAAGTCTTTTACTGTAAGTCCGAATCCGTCATTGTTGTTGTTCTCCTCCCATGAGTAGCCGAGCATCACTCCCAGTCGGTGCATCTTGGCTATGGTGGTGTCGTAGTTGCCATAAAGCTCGAAGACGCTCTTGTTGTTCTGGTATGTGTTGCGTGTGGCTTGTCCGTTAGTGTTCACTATCTGTGACTTGGTGGAGTGATATTGGCTGTATGTGTTCTGGTCAGCCATGTACGAATAGTTGGCGCTCAGCGTCAGTCCGTCTATGATTCTGAGGTCAGCCTTACCCGTTATCTGCATTCTTTTGTAGACGTTCTTCTGCGTGTCCTCATTGATCATTGATACGGGGTTGAAGTAGTTGGTCACGGACGTAGATCCGAACCAGCTGCCGTCCGCGTTTCTGACCGGCTGCAGCGGCGAGTAATAGACCATGGCGTCCGTTACGCTCATGCCCTTTATGCCGTTCACCACACCCTCTGCTGTGGTCTGGTTGGCGTTAATGCCGAGTGCCAGCGTGAGGTGGTCCTTGAGCACCCTCGACTGTGCCATGGCACGAGCGCCGAAGGTCTTGTTGTCCGTATTGCGTATGATGCCCTGTCGGTCAACGTAGTTGAGGCTGACGTTATAGTTCGATCTGTCGTTGCCTCCGCTCACCGCAAGGTTGTGGCTGTGCGAGATGCCCGTGCGTTCCACCTGCTTCTGCCAGTCTGTATTGGCACCTTCGTCGCTGGGCAGCGTGAAGTTGTTGGCTTTGGCGTAGTTTCGGAGGTCGTCGGCAGTGGCCAGCTTTATGTCCTTAGCCACATTGTCTATAGCCACATATCCGTTGTAGCTGACATGTGCCGAGCCGCGCTTGCCTTTCTTCGTGGTGACGATAATCACGCCGTTGGCTGCCTTCGATCCGTAGATGGCTGTGGCTGTGGCGTCGCGCAGCACGTCAATGCTCTCAATGTCGTCAGCGGCGACGAGTGAGAGGTCAGCGCCCGGAATGCCGTCCACTATATAATAAGGTTGCATGGCATCGCCTTCGCGCAATGTGGATGCACCGCGAAGTATGACCGATGAATTTGGTTCGTTAGGGTTGCTGCTTGTCGTTACCGTAAGACCGGGCACCTTGCCTTGCAGCATCTCGGCAGGTGTGGTGAAGACACCCTTGTTGAGGTCGTCCGAATTGACAGTCGTGATTGATGAGGTTATGTCCTTGCGTTGCATGCGACCGTAGCCTACGACCACCACTTCCTTAAGCTGATGGTCGTCTTGCTTGAGTTCTATGCTGACATCCTTTGCCGCCTTTACGAAGGTGCGCTCGTAGCCGATGTACGATACTGACATCATGGCTCCGCGCCTCACGTTCGGCAAAGTGAAGTTGCCTTCCACGTCGGTAATGGTCTTGAGACTGGTGCCGTCCACGGCTACCGTTGCTCCGATAATGGCGTCGCCTTTCTCGTCCACCACTTTTCCGTTTACTTGCATCAGATCTTTTATTGTTTCCAAGACGTCCGTCTTAGTGGCTGCTGCTGGCAGACAGTTGAGTGTGCCGCCTGTCAGCATTAGCATAAACAGTGCTTGTTTGCTAAAATCCATTCTTAAAACTTTATGGTTATCAATTGTTTCGGATGCAAAGATAGACATTTTTTATTACAATTATGTTACATCATCGTGATATAATGTTTCATTTTTAATGCAAAAGATGGTCTTTTGTTTCACAATACTGCCAAAAAAAAGGTCTGACGGACGACTTTCTGTCGTAGGTCAGACCCTATGAGTGGTTGTTATTGAATGTCTTGTTACTTCACGCCAAGCTCAGCTATTCCTATCTGCTCGCCATCCTTTACCATGCGGTCAGCGCTCAGTTTGAGGAAGCGGGTGGTGGTGGCGGGGAAGGTGACGGTCTGAAGGATGGGGTTGTTCTGGATGTTCGAGAACTCGTCAGACTTCAGCGTCTTTATGACGTTGCCCTTGGCGTCACATGCCGAGATGGTGTAGGAATGGATGAGGCCGCGGTGAGCGTCGCTCTGGTCGGGGAAATAGAGCAATTGTGACACCTCTGTGTTCTTGCCGAGGTCGATGATCAGTTCCTTAGAGGTGGTGAAGAGCACGGTCTGCGGGTCGCGGTCGGTGGCCTTAGTCTGCTCAGCCTCGCTGATGCCTACGAGCGAGAACGGCAGCGATTTGATGGCTTCTGACGTGGGGCTCCATGTCAGCTGTGCGTCGTCGCCTCCGAAGAACACGCCCACGTTGTTGAGGCAGATGGGTCCGCGTGAGTCGAGGATGCGCACACGCACGCCCTTGGTCTCTACGGTGAGGAAGCGGAGGAGGCGCTTGTATCCGATGGTGGTGGTCTCCTCGTTCTGGCTTACCGGCTTCCATTGCTTGCCGTCAAGATATTCCACCACGAACTTCTTTACGCGCTGTCCGAGGGGGATATACTCCTGCAGCATGATGCGGTTGATCTTCTGCGGCTTCTTGAAGGAGAATGTAATGTCAGCTGTGGTCACTCCGTCGGCTGTTGCCCAGTATGTGTCCCACGAATTGTCGGTGAGGGCCTTTGCCGCAAACTCAGCTCCGCGCTCATTGCTTACCTTCGGCTTCATGCCTGCCACGAGGTTATGAGAGAGCTCGCGCTCTATGATCTTGTGGAAACGTACGGCGTTGGCTGAGTCGACGGGATGGATGAGGCCGTCACGGTCAACGGGGAAGTTGAGCAGGAGAGTGGCGTTGTGGCCTACGCTGCGATAGTAGAGGTCGACCAGCTGGTCAGGCGACTTCACCTTTCCGTCTTCCTCGGGATGATAGAACCATCCCGGACGGATGGATACGTCGCACTCTGCCGGTGTCCACTGATTGCCGTCGGCATGTCCGTACTGCAGTTCTTTGTACTTCGGGTATCCGGGATAAACCTCGCCCTTGCGTAGGAAAGCCCAGTTGGTTTCGCCAGCGAATCCCTTCTCGTTGCCAACCCATCTGCATCCGGGTCCGCCGTCGCCGAAGACCACTGCCTGCGGCTGTATGCTGTCCAGAATCTCGAAGATGCGCGGATAGTTATAGTAGTTCTTGCGGTCGATGGTGCGTGAGTCGCAAGCGCCGCCGTAATAGCCGTCGCCACCGTTGGCGCCGTCAAACCATACTTCGAAGACGTCGCCGTAATTGGTGAGCAGGTCGCGGAGCTGAGAGTAGAAGTAGGGCAGGTAGCCTGGTGTGGCATAGTCGGCACGTGAGCGGTCCCATGGCGAGAGATAGACGGCGAACTTCAGTCCGTACTTCTTGCAGGCATCTGAAAGTTCGCGTACGATGTTGCCCTTGCCGTCCTTATAGGGTGATTGGCTTATGTTATAGTCGTTGCCTTCGAACGGCCACAGGCAGAATCCGTCGTGGTGCTTGGCGGTGAGGATTACGCCTTTCATGCCCGAAGCCACGAGGGTGCGTGCCCACTGCTCGCAGTCGAGGCGTGTGGGATTGAATGTCTTGGGGTCTGAGTCGCCATATCCCCATTCGCGGTCGTTGAAGGTGTTGAGACCGAAGTGGATGAAGGCGTATGTCTCCATCTTCTGCCAGTCAATCTGTTTCTGCTCAGGAAGAGGGAGAATGGGAGCTGGCGCAGCCGTCTGTTTCTGTGCATTGGCTGTAAGAGAAGTGGCTGCGGCGATGGCAAATGCTGCAGCAATGATACTGTTTTTTTTGATTTGTGTCATGATTCGTGTTTGTATGTTTGCAAAATTAATCAAAAAATCCCGGCAAAACCAATTTTCTGATTGGTTTTTGCCGGGATTAGCATTGTATATAAGAATAATGTCATGCGTAGCTATGCATGCCGCCAAGGATGTAGTTGACACCGAAGTATGTCATGAGGATGGTGAGGAATGCCAAGAGCATGAACACGTGGAACGTCACGGGACGTCTGAGAGCGGGCAGCGTCTTGGGATGCAGGGCGGCTGCATACACCATGAACGTAATAAGCGCCCATACCTCCTTGGGGTCCCATCCCCAGTATTCGCCCCACGAGACGTTTGCCCAGATGGCTCCGACGAAGATGCCGATGCCGAGTGTGGTGGCGGCAGGATAGAGGAAAAGGAGCGAAAGGCTCTGCAGGGCGGTCATCTGACGGGTTGCGTCGCGGTTTATCAGCTTCACGGTCAGGGCTGTTATGGCATTGATGAACGTCAGGGACAGGAGCGCGAAGCCCATCATGATGATGCTGACGTGTATGCTCAGCAGTGGCGAATTGAGCACAGGCATGACGTGTGTTATCTGCGGGTCCATCTGGCTGATGTGGCTGACGAGCAGGAAGAAGCCCGACATGAGGAAGCCGCATGTGAGCATGATGGGGAAGCGGAAGCTGAGCAGGAGGCTGAGCAGCATGACCGTCCATGCCACGAAGAGCATCGTCTCATAGCCGTTTGCCATAGGTATGGTGCCGCTTATGGTCCAGCGCAGACACTCACAGTAGGTGAGTGAGACGAAGGCTGCTGCCATGACAGTTCGTGAGAAGCGTCTTACGATGATGTCGGAGCGTCTGCATTTTGTGGCGCGTGGGTCGTGGTTGCTCTCGAGGCGGCATTGGCGGCAGATGCGCGTCACGGTGTAGAGGAACGAGAGGACGCCCATCGTGAGGCACAGGACGAAGAGGATGGTGGCGAAGGGAATGCGGTTGTATGTACGCTCCGCCGTGGTCTGCTTCTCTGACGGGATGGAAGCTCCGCCGTTCTTAATCTGCAATGCCTGCATCTTGTCAAGCGTATGGCAGATGCTGTCCTGGCGGTTGGCTTCTGCATAGTCGTAGAGCAGGGTGAAGACGTACTGTATGTAGCTCCGCTCTTTGTAGTCGAGGGACGACGGCAGGTCGGCTGTGGGTGCGTACCAAGCCGTCTTTCCATTGTCAGACTTTATGGGGAATATCTTGAGGAGGGTGCCGCGACGGAGGTCCATTACCAGCTGTATGCGCTCGTCAAGGGCGGACGCCTGAGTATGGAACTTGTCCTTATTGCCCTCGTAATACTCCTTGACGTACGGACCGAGCGTGTATCCGCCCATATCCTTATCGAAGAAGAACCCTGCCGAAACGTAGTCGGGCAGCTGGAGTGTCTGCTTCAGATCGCCACTCTTCACCTTTATTATAGGCTCATTCATCCATTCCTCTCCCCAGAATATCCATCCCGTGAGCACCTGCTCGGCTGTCAGTCCTTTGTAGGATCGTGCTCCGTAGAGTTTCTTGGTGAAATCGATGGCGAAGGTCTGCATGGGGCAGATGCGGTTGTTGTGGAGGATGAACAGCTCGCCGAACTTCTCTGCTGTCTTTTCGGGCAGGGCGTGGGGCGTATGGTCTGCAGCAGAGGCGGTGCTACCGAAGAACGTAGCTACAGCCATGACAGTGAGGAGCGCTCCCTTGCGGAGATGCTCGCTTCGGAGCAGGGCGCGGTAAGCTCCGCGCGGATCGAAGAGCATGAGGATGAGGGAAAGGAAAAGTAGGGCATAGCCGGTGTAGGTGACGGGGATGCCGAAGGGGTCAGAATTGGTGGCGAGTGAGACGCCCCGTTCGTCGCTGTCGTACGAAGCCTGATAGAGGCGCATGTCGCCGCAAGTGAATATACGGTTCATCGATACCTGTCCTTGCACGGTCTGTCCGTCCTTCGTGATGCTGAACTGCGACACGTAGTCCTCCACGGCGTCCGTGCCGGGATGATACTGTATGCTGAACTTATTGAGGCGTATCTGGAACGGCAGGCTCTCGCTGCTTGCGTTCGTGCCGTCAGTAAAGACGGTGTAGCGGTCGGTGGTCTCGCCGAGGCGCAGATGGATGATGCCCCGTTCGGCGCTTATGTGGGTGAGGAACGCTCCTGCGAGAATCACGAGGAACGAGAGATGGAGCGTGATGCCCGTCCATGACTTCGTGCGGTTTCGGAGGAAATAGACGGTGGCAGTGGCAGCTAACAATGCCCATACGAGCGCGAACCACCACGTGCCGTAAATGTGTGCCGATACAAATTCAGAGCCTTGGTATTTCTCTATTACTGTGGCGGCACCCATACACACCACAGCAATGGTATAGAGCGAAAACACAAGTTTTTTTATTGTTCGTGTCATTTTTATATTGTATTTAATGTTTTGTTAGATGTATGCTTAATGCAAAGTTATCCATATTTGTTTGATTTGCCTACATTCTTTACTGCGTTTTTTATGCTATATAGTGTGTTTTACCTAAAATTAGGTATATATATTAATGTGTAAATAGGAGCGAATCAATAAAAATGAAAGTTTTTTGATAAAAGTATGAATTTTTCTTCAAAAACATTTGGCGGAATGATTTATTATGTCTACCTTTGCAACCGCAAATAAGGAACAACACTTTGGTACCTTGGCCGATCGGTTAGGTAACGGTCTGCAAAACCGTGTAGAGCAGTTCGACTCTGCTAGGTACCTCAAAAGAAAAAGCTGAATCTCAGAATTGAGGTTCAGCTTTTTTCGTTATTGGCTATCTTGTATAAAAGTGGCGGAGACCAGAGACCTCCGCCACTTTCTTATATCACTCCTTCCCTACTGGAGGAAGAGGAGTTGATATGGTTATTCAGTTCTGTTATTCTTTTGCTGCTCTTTTTACGTAAACCGGACGAATTGGCAATCGAGAATCTCTATTTGCATCGTCTCGCTTTACAACGATTTTACCAGTTTCATTGCTTCTTTCAAAATACAAACTTTTAGCCTTTCTCGGGTCACTTTCCACTACAGCACTTGTCCATAGCCAGCTATATGATCTTTTTAATGGAGAGTAGTAATGGTAGTATCTGAAGAAGATGTAGTTGTTGTTCTTTTTAGATATAAACATCACACCCAGAACTCGGCTCACCCGATAAACCAGGGGGATTAAGCATATAGCTTTGTAAGTCTGAAAAGAAAGAACTTTATATCCGTTACTCCCCTTAAAGCAGCTCTAAACGCCTTAATTTTAGCATTGAATGACTCTGCAAAAGCATTAGTTGCCCTATTAACAAAGAAGTTCAAGACTTCATCGTAATGCTCGTAAAGCGTGGCGGCAATAACATTGAAACTCTTAAAACCAGAGTCGTCCACTTTGTTATACCAGCGTGCAAGCGAGAGTCTTGCTGCATCTTTGACGGTATTCTTGGAAAATATCATTCTTAATGAATGCGTAAGCGAATAGGCTTCTTTAAGATCAGGATACGTTTCAAAGAGCACCTCAGCTCTTTGTCTCTGACTTTCTGTCCATTTGTCGGCAGATTTGAAAAGTAGATATCTGCTGCGAGCCAACAACTGCTTGTGGGTGTCACCGTTTGCAAGCATAATTGGAGTGTATGCTTCACCCAAACATTTGGCCTCTTCCCTGGCGTCCGTGTCTGCTTGAATGGCATCCCATCTATGCGCGATGCGCATCTCCTGCAAGGCATCACATGCAAGTTTCTGTATATGAAAGCGGTCTATGGTACGCATTGCATTCGGGAAACAGCGTCTGGCTATAAGTCGCATGGAATTCGACATGTCCATTGTTATCTCCTTAACCATCAGTCTCTTGTCCTCTTCTATGCGCATAAGTGCTTCTGTGACAACATCTGCCGCCACACCTTTTACAATAGCAATGATGGTACCTTTACCTCCATGTGAAGTTCTGTTGCTTACTATTGTGTACAGTTCACCGTTACTTGGAGCCGTTTCGTCAATACAGATGCTTTCACCTATGTTTTCGGGAAAGACAAGCCAATCTTCTGCATGCGAGAGTTCGGACCACTCGCGATAGCCGCTGAGCACTTCCTTGTATTGCTTTTCAAACGTATCCCCGTTTATGTGATAATAGCGGTCAAGCGAACGGGAGGTCGTAGGAATCGTCTCCATACACTCCTTTTAAAAAAGCCGCAAACTCCTTGGAGTAGCGAGTTCCTTCAGCCTTCAGCTCATAAGAGTCGGAGAAGTATCGGTTATTCTGCTTGTCGTACCATTTGCGTCTTCTGACGATCAGATCAACACCTTTGTCGCGGATCGGGAAGTCACGTATGGTTACGGCTTCACAGAACCCTTTGGATTCAATCTCAGGGTTCTCCTTATATTCAGCCTTAACCGATTCGTCAAGATAGATGCGGATAAGGGAAGCCTCTTCTTCTACACGTACTACTTCAAAATTTGTAAGTATCTCTGATGGCAGGATTAACTGTGCCAATGCTAATAGTCCTTGATTATTCATGGCACAAAGGTATAAATTTTCTGTAGAATCAAAGATTCTTCCCCCTGGGTTTATCGGGTGAGCCGATTAGAGGGCGAACTTGTAACCAAGAGTAATCTGGAATACGCTGTTCATAGGATCGCCACCGTCCCATACCTTTGTTACGCCGAAGTTATAGCGAGCGTCGAAGACAACATTGCTATACTCATAGCTGAGACCAACGGGGATAGAGAAGTCGAATGACTCAGCGTCAGTATTGTCCTTTGTTATAGAAGTGCTACCACCGCTAACCTTAACCTTGTCGTTAACATTGAATGCAGGCTGGATACCGAGCTTAACGGCAAGACCCTTTGTTACATATACGTTAGCGAGGATAGGAATGTTGATGTAGTCGAGCTTCTGAGTTGAAGTGATACCCTTCTCCTCATACTTGTTACCCTGCATAGAGTAAATCAAGCCAGCGCTGATGCTGAAGATGTCAGTTGCCTGATATTCTGCCTCTACACCTGCTGCGAGACCGATGCGCGGGTCAGCGCCGTCAGACTTTGTGAGGGATGCTACGTTCATACCAATCTTCGGCTGCAATGTGAAAGTGCCGACTGCCTGCTGTGCGTAAGATGCTACAGATGCGAGCATCACTACTGCCATAAGTAAAATCTTCTTCATAATAAAACGAATCTAGTTTGTTAATTGATTTTGATTTAGCTTTATTCGGAATCATTACTGATACCGATTGCAAAGATAGAGCAAAAAGGAATACCATCAAAGCGTTTTTGTTACTTTTCTTACGTTTTTCATCCATAGAATTGGTCGGAATTTCCTTTTGAGGTTTATTTTAATAGAAAACAACCATCAGAACTTGACTTTTAAAGAAAAAAAAGCCATGTAAGCAGACAAGAAAGCAACAAGGGCTGTAGAGCAAATTAATTGAGCCCTATTGCCACTCGTATGAAAATAATTTACTACTTTTGCAAAGTGTATGTGACAATCTCGCAGTATAAGCGAAATCGTACTATACACCATCACCTTGACAATAAACTTTTAAGTATTCTATAAAAGAAAATTATGAATTTACTTGAACACATCGTTGCGCGCGCAAAGAGCGACAAACAGCGCATCGTGCTCCCTGAAGCAACAGAGGAGCGCACACTTAGAGCTGCCGACCGTGTACTGGCCGACGACCTCGCCAACCTTATTCTTATCGGCAACCCCGACGAGCTGAAGAGCCTCGCAGAGAAGTGGGACCTCCACAACATCGACAAGGCCACCATCGTCGATCCGCTGAACAACCCCAAGGCAGAGGAGTATGCCGAACTGCTCGCAGAACTTCGCAAGAAGAAGGGCATGACCATCGAGCAGGCTCGCGAGCTGGTGAAGAACCCGCTCTACCTCGGATGTATGATCATCAAGACTGAAGGTGCAGACGGACAGATCTCTGGCGCTCTCAGCACAACGGGCGACACTCTTCGTCCCGCTCTCCAGATTATCAAGTGTGCACCAGGCGTGACATGTGTTAGTGGAGCCATGCTTATGCTCACACACGAGCATCAGTACGGCGACGACGGCATCATCGTAATGGGCGACGTTGCCGTAACTCCGATGCCTACAGCTGACCAGCTGGCACAGATTGCCGTCTGCACAGCACAGACAGCCCGCTCGGTAGCCGGCATTCAGGATCCGCGCGTTGCTATGCTCAGCTTCTCTACAAAGGGTTCGGCAAAGCACGAGGTTGTGGACAAGGTAGTGGAGGCCACACGCATCGCTCACGAACTCGCTCCTGACCTCAAGCTCGACGGCGAGCTTCAGGCTGACGCAGCCCTCGTTCCTGCTGTAGGCGAGAAGAAGGCTCCCGGCAGCCCCATCGCAGGCCACGCCAACGTCCTCGTTGTTCCCTGCCTCGAGGTGGGCAACATCTCATACAAGCTGGTTCAGCGCCTCGGCGACGCCATCGCCATCGGCCCGATTCTCCAGGGTATCGCCCGTCCGGTGAACGACCTCTCACGCGGTTGCTCAGTGGATGACATCTACTACATGGTAGCAATCACAGCTTGCCAGGCAATGGACGCAAAGAAGTAATGTCGCGTTATTACAAATAAATCAAAAATCAAAACTCATAATATGAAAATCTTAGTGCTTAACTGTGGAAGTTCTTCCATCAAGTACAAGCTTTACAATATGGACGACAACTCCGTGCTGGCTGCAGGCGGTGTTGAGCGTATCGGCCTCGACGAGGCATTCATTAAGGTGACTCTCCCCAACGGCGAGAAGAAGAAGATTATGCACGACATGCCGGACCACAAGGAAGGCGTCAACTTCGTGTTCCAGTGCCTCCTCGATCCTGAGATCGGTGCCATCAAGAGCCTCGACGAGATCGACGCTGTAGGACACCGTATCGTGCAGGGTGGCGACCTCTTCGAGAAGAGCGTCATCGTGGACAAGTCTGTAGAGGACGGCATCGAGAGCCTCTGCGACCTCGCTCCTGTTCACAACGCAGGTCACCTCAAGGGTCTGCGTGCCGTGGACAAGCTCATGCCCAACGTGCCGCAGGTCTGCGTCTTCGACAACGCTTTCCACAGCACAATGCCAGACTACGCTTACCTCTACGCCATTCCTTATGAGCTGTACGAGAAGTATCACGTACGTCGCTACGGCTTCCACGGAACCAGCCACCGCTACGTATCGCAGCGCGTCTGCGAATACCTCGGTCGTGACATCAAGACACAGCGCATCATCACCTGCCACATCGGCAACGGTGCCAGCGTTTCTGCCGTTAAGTTCGGCAAGTGCGTCGACACATCTATGGGTCTGACTCCGCTCGCTGGCGTTATGATGGGTAGCCGTTCTGGCGACATCGACCCGTCTGCCGTAACCTTCCTCATGGAGAAGCTCGGCAAGAAGCCGCAGGAGATGGCTGACTTCCTCAACAAGGAGAGCGGCGTGCTCGGCATCACCGGCATCTCTTCTGACATGCGCGAGATTGAGAACGCTGCTGCTGAGGGCAACGAACGTGCAAAGCTCGCTCTCAAAATGTACAACTACCGCATCAAGAAGTACATCGGTGCTTACGCAGCCGCTATGGGTGGCGTTGACATCATCGTATGGACTGCCGGTGTTGGCGAGAACCAGGTGGGCACACGTCTCGAGGCTTGCTCTGACCTTGAGTTCCTCGGCATCAAGATTGATGAGGAGGCCAACAAGGTTCGCGGCGAAGAGGCCATCATCTCCACTCCCGACTCAAAGGTTACGGTATGCGTAATCCCGACTGACGAGGAGCTGATGATCGCAAAGGACACTATGGCTTTGCTCCAGAAGTAAGAGAAGAAATTCTGCTAAGAAAGAACTTACAATAACACAATCAACAACAAAAGAGGGTATCGAAAATCAAACATAAAGATTTGCGACACCCTCTTTTTGTATAATCACTACCTAAAACTACATTAATATGAAAAAAACTATCTCAACATTGTTCACGCTGCTGCTCGTGCTTGTGCTGGCATCATGCAGCGACTCTTCTAAGGAAATAGAAGGATTCAAGTTTACGGGCAAAGGTATCTTCGGAGAGATTCCTTCAATGTTCGCAGAAAACGCACAGATGACGAAGGAAGGCACAATAGAAGACGACTACTCGAAGTATCAGAAGCTGCTGGATGAACGCGAGAGCTTCGAGGTGGAGTGCGAGGTCATGAAAGGCAAAACCATAACTAAGGGCACCATCAATTTCAAGAAGGACGGCAACTGCTACATCAACGAAAACGGTAGTTCTGCACGCTACGCATCCACGTTGTCTGAAGACGTGAAAGGAGCATTCGACAATGGCGAAAAGATACATGTCTGCGGACTGGACAAGGACGGAGTGCTCATCACCAATTACGGACCTTACAACACCTACACACTCGGAGGCAACTTCTCCGGATCTGGTCTGAAATCTGCTTCACACGGCGAACGCAACTACAAGCGTTACATCAGGAGACTGTATAACATGGACCGCATTGTGAAAATCGTTGTCACCAACGACGAAGGCATGACCACAATATGCGAGAAGAGCGCAGAGGCAAGGATGAAGAATCTCACCGAGGAGGAGAAGACCATCGGCAAGGGCGATCTCGCTTTATTCGAACTAAAGGGCAACGTACAGTCTGCAGTGGTGATAACCGCATACGACAAGGTACGCTACAACTTCGACGAGGAGGGCAAGCTTATCTCCATCAACGGTGTTAAGACCAATGAGTGGTATCAGAACGTTGAGCGCGATGAGCAAGGCCGAATCTCGGCATATACAGAGGGCGAGTACGACATGGTTTCGTCGTTCAAACTGGTATACGGCAAGAACGGTTTCCTGGAAAAGCGTATCACCAATGACATGGGCGAGTGTGTCACCACTTACACATACAATGAGGCAGGCTTCCTGACAAGCGACCACCTGCTCGGTGAATACACGGAGATGGGAGCCGACAAGCCGGAGAAGGTGGATGTGAAGACTACATATAAGTATACGGGCATTGACGACCACGGCAACTGGACCAGACGCGAAACGGTACCTGCGGACGATACGGAAGGACCGGTTTACGAAGCACGCAGCATTATGTATTACGATTAAATCGGTGCTTTGTTGTGGTAGACGTATTAGAAAAGTAAACAGCTGATTTATCATCAAAAAAGTGTAGAGCGTGATAAATTAATATAGATTAGCATAATGTAACCCCCTCAAACATTTGTGGGTCTCAACTTTTATACGTAAATTTGCTTCACATATTATAATGAGGAAATGTGGACATACTACTGCCACTACCAAACTTAACAAGACATGAATATACAGGACTTCAACAATACCAAATGGAGCCGCAACATAATTCTCGTTGACGGCGACTACGTGGACAATGTCGCCTTCAACCTTATCGTCAACTTCGAGAGAATGATAGGCAGACGCATTCAGAAAGCCGATACGGCAAGATGGATTGACTGCATAGCGCTCGACGGAGGAATGCGCGAGGGACGCGACTCGGACGGAGAGACGCAGGTGATATTCATCCACTCGAAGGAGAAGACTGCTCTCGACAACTTCAATCCGGGTTCGTACGAGACTGACCTCAACGCCAAGGCTTTCAAGGATACGCTCGGAGAGTTCATCATCAGCTCTTATCCCGTGGAGGAAGTGGTGAAGCACGACGACTTCTTCCTCGATGTCCTCAAGACGGTGGTCAACCATAAGGACGTACACCGCGTGATGGCTGTGCCCAATGCAGAGCACGCGCCGCTGTGGGAAGAGATAAGACACGCCCTGCGTGACATCGACGACGAGGAGAAACGCATAACGCTCTTCGCCATGCAGCCGCTCTCAGGCGGCAACTTCAAGCAGGAAATACTCGGCTATTCGCTGATGAACGCACTCGGAATAAAGGGTGACGAGATATAAGAATCAGAAATATAACAATAACAATCAAATAAAAAACAACGACGAAATGGGAAAAGTATTAATGATCGGCGCCGGTGGCGTCGCTACCGTTGCAGCGTTCAAGATAGCCCAGAACGCTGATGTCTTCACTGACTTTATGATAGCCAGCCGCACCAAGTCGAAGTGCGACAAGATTGTTGAGGCAATCGGCAACCCCAACATCAAGACCGCGCAGGTGGACGCTGATGACGTGGAACAGCTGAAGGCTCTCTTCAACGACTACAAGCCGGAACTTGTCATCAATCTCGCCCTGCCTTATCAGGACCTCACCATCATGGAGGCTTGTCTGGCATGCGGATGCTCATATCTCGACACTGCCAACTATGAGCCGAAGGATGAGGCTCACTTCGAGTATTCATGGCAGTGGGCTTACAAGAAGCGCTTCGAGGATGCCGGACTGACCGCTATCCTCGGTTGCGGATTCGACCCGGGCGTGACAAGCATCTTCACAGCTTACGCAGCAAAGCACCACTTCAAGGAGATTCAGTATCTTGACATCGTGGACTGCAACGCCGGCAACCATCACAAGGCTTTCGCCACTAACTTCAACCCTGAGATAAACATCCGTGAGATCACTCAGAAGGGTCTCTATTGGGAAGACGGCAAGTGGGTGGAGACTGCTCCGCTCGAAATACACAAGCCGCTCAACTATCCCGAAATCGGTCCGAAGGAGAGCTATCTGCTCCACCACGAGGAGATTGAGAGCCTCGTAAAGAACTATCCCACCATCAAGCGTGCCCGCTTCTGGATGACTTTCGGTCAGCAGTATCTCACATATCTCGACTGCATCCAGAACCTCGGAATGTCTCGCATCGACGAGATCACATACGAGGCTCCGCTCGCTGACAATCCTTCAGAGAAGGTGAAGGTGAAGATTGTACCGCTGCAGTTCCTCAAGGCTGTGCTGCCTAACCCGCAGGACCTCGGCGAGAACTACGACGGACAGACCTCTATCGGTTGCCGCATCCGTGGTATCGACAACGAGGGCAAGGAGCAGACTTACTACGTATATAACAACTGCTCACACGAGGCTGCATACAAGGAGACCGGCATGCAGGGCGTAAGCTACACAACCGGCGTTCCCGCAATGATCGGTGCCATGATGTTCTTCAAGGGACTGTGGCGCAAGCCGGGCGTATGGAACGTAGAGGAGTTCGATCCGGATCCGTTCATGGAGCAGCTCAACAAGCAGGGACTGCCCTGGCACGAAGTGTTCGGCGGCGACCTCGAACTGTAATTAGGAATTCAAAACTCAAAATTCTTTTATGGCAAAGACAGAAGAACAGAATGCTGCTTTGGAGGGCAAGCTGAAAGCTCTCCAGGCAACAATGTCAAAGATAGAAAAAGACTTCGGCAAGGGAGCCATCATGAAGCTCGGCGACGAGCAGGTGGATAATGTCGAAGTGATCCCGACCGGCAGTATCGGTCTGGACGCCGCTCTCGGCGTTGGCGGCTACCCGAAGGGACGTATCATAGAAATCTATGGTCCGGAGTCGTCCGGTAAGACCACGCTCGCCATCCATGCCATCGCAGAGGCACAGAAGAACGGCGGCATCGCTGCCTTCATCGACGCTGAGCATGCCTTCGACCGCTTCTATGCCGCCAAGCTCGGCGTGGACGTTGACAATCTTTGGATATCACAGCCCGACAACGGTGAGCAGGCGCTCGAGATTGCTGACCAGCTGATCCGCTCGTCAGCCATCGACATCATCGTCATCGACTCCGTTGCGGCTCTTACTCCGAAGGCGGAGATTGAGGGCGACATGGGTGACAACAAGGTGGGTCTGCAGGCTCGTCTGATGTCGCAGGCGCTCCGCAAGCTCACCAGCACCATCTCGAAGACCAACACCACATGTATCTTCATCAACCAGTTGCGTGAGAAGATTGGCGTGATGTTCGGCAATCCTGAGACAACAACGGGTGGTAACGCCCTGAAGTTCTATGCTTCAGTACGTCTGGACATCCGCAAAGTGACGGGCATCAAGGACGGCGACCAGATTATCGGCAATCAGGTTCGCGTGAAGGTCATCAAGAACAAGGTGGCTCCTCCGTTCCGCAAGACAGAGTTCGAGATTACCTTCGGCGAAGGCATCTCAAAGGTTGGCGAGATAGTAGACCTCGGCGTGGAGTATGGCATCATCCAGAAGTCAGGCTCATGGTATTCTTACAACGGCTCGAAGCTGGCGCAGGGTCGCGACGCAACAAAGTCGCTCCTCAAGGACAATCCCGAACTCATGGAAGAACTCGAAGGACTTATCAAGCAAGCCATCGCTGATAAGCGCGAGGGATAACAAACACAAATAAAAGAGAACAGCCAGTTAATGTCTGCAAAAGACAATAACTGGCTGTTCTTGTTTTATTATTTTACCGTTTCTATCTTTAACTTATCACCATCTTCTTCCTGATTGTAGACCAGAGAGAAACCTCCTTCTTGTGTCCCCCAAGAAGTGGTGCCGTAGAGTTCTATGAACGAAAATCTGTCAAGGTCTCTCGGCACATTGCGTACGACAACTCTCATGCTGAGTTGCATCTCTCCTGGTATGGTAATTCCGTCAGTACTGATTTCGTTATTGCCCACAGGAACACTGGCGTTTTTGCTTCCGCCTACAAATATGTCTCCGTCGAAATCTGTCTCTCTCAACTGTCCGCAGGTAAAGTCTGAAGTCTTGTACTGGTTGCCATCGGCATCAAGTACGACGATACCTTTACCAGCTATGGAATACAAAATGTTTGGTCTCTTGAATGCAGTTACGTCAGATGAATTTGTATTTACAATATTATATATAATCACAACGTCTGTGCCGTAGCGTTCACATTTTACGAGTTCATAATTTGTGTCGGCAAATGACTGGCAGATGCCAACAAGAAGTGTCAGAAGCAACAGTAATATTTTCTTTTTCATCTTATTTCGTCTTTTATGTTTCTTTGCAGTGTGTGTTTATCTCCTTCTTGCAGCTGTGCGTGTGCGTGGTTTCGTTGATGTCTTAGACTTTGTTGCAGAGGCAGCAGGTGCAGGCTTCACGTCAAGATTGCGAAATATAATTTCCGTATCCGTAGAATGACCGAAGAGTCCCTGTTTGAAATTCCTTACATTCAGCGGAAGACGTATCATCTGTATTGTTTTCGAACTTGTAGAGAAATCATCTATAGTCAGTTGAAATTCTTGTTCCGCGTCTGTCTGCATCTTTACTGTGCTCGTGGAATACATCTTGCTGTTGTATTTTTTTACAGTGCCGAAATTCATGTTGAGACCCAATGTCGGAGCTTTATACACCGTGCCCTCTTCATCGTATGCTTTCCAGTCGTCAAAGCTGAAATAAGTAGGCATTTTCCCATTCTTAAGGCTGAAGGTAAGTACAACCTTTGTTCCATAACGATACAGACTTTTCACGTTGAGTTCAAAATCCGGGTATGTGCATACACATCTTTCTTTGTTTGATTTTGGAAGCGGACGTACTGCACAGCCATAGAAAGCCTTACTTTCGGTTTTCTCATTTATTGGGTCAAACTGGAACGAATAACCGCCATCGTTTGACAATGCGTAATAAGCATTTAGGACTGCCGCGTCCATCACGCTGACAGTATCCTCAAGGTTGTCAAAATAAGCATAACCCTTTACCGAAGCTCCTGCCGGGATGCGCTGGTCTATATGATCTCCTCCAAAGAACAAACCGTTACCACTCATATGGATAGTCTCGGTCGTTCGCGTGTCTTCATTGCCTGAAAATCGAGCTGCAGCACTTGTTATCCTGGCAAGTACAGTTTTATTGCCGCTGTTTGTCATAAGGAAACATACCCTTATGTTTTTCTTTCCGTAATGTACGGCATCTACAGCTTTCACGTTTATCATGTTAGCAGCAGCATTCGTTGACGATTTCTTTGGCTTAGATGACATAACGTTCACTGCTTCTGCTGCAAAAGATGTCTGTATGCAGCAGAACAGCAACAACATGATTAGTTTTGCAAATAATCTTTGTTTTAGAACTTTGTTTTTATTCATGTTTTCTTTGTTGATAATGTTAATGTTGTTTATCTTTCATTTTTAGTGTTTATTACACTTGCGCAAATTTAGTGAAATTCTTAAACACAAGCAATAACAAATAAAAAATTCTTAAACTTTATTCCGATTTTAGTATCTTCATATACTCTTCGTAACTGATAAACTTTCCTCCCATCGACTTCAGATGAGGGGTCTCCAGCTGGCAGTCTATCATCTTTCCGCCGTGTTCACGCATGAAGTCGGCGAGGAAGATTAGGGCGAGCTTGCTGGCGTTGGGCACCAGCGAGAACATGCTCTCGCCGATAAAGCAGCGTCCGATGGTGACGCCGTAGAGTCCTCCGACGAGGCGGTCGCCCTGCCACACCTCCACACTTTGTGCGAGATTCTGACGGTGAAGTTCCTTGTAAGCCTCCATCATCTCCGTGCCGAGCCATGCTCCCTCTTTCTTGTCACGACCCTGCGCCTCCGAGCAACCTTGGATGACGCCGTCGAAACACTCACCGATGGAGACATCATACGTTCCCTTGTTCATCAGCGTACGCATAGAGTGCGACACGTGAATCTCGTCAGGGAATATCACGAAGCGTTGCTGCGGACAATACCACAGCGGCTCGTCGCAGTCGCGGAACGAAAACCAAGGGAAGATGCCGTTGGAGTAAGCGAGGAGCAGGCGGTCGACACTCAGGTCGCCACCCACACATAACAGTCCGTCCGGCTCAACGTTCACCGGCATAGGGAACAGCAGTTCCTTACCTATTCTATATATCATATTTGTCTTTTTATTTCTCCACTTTCCTTAACTCTATTTTTCCTTCCGTCACCACAGCCTCAGCCTTTCCGCCGCCGCGCAACCATCCGAAGAGAATCTCGCGCATCAGGAGGGGCTTCAGCATGTTGCTTACCACGCGGTCCAGCTCTCGTGCTCCGTACTCCGCCGTGAATCCTTTCTTCAGCAACAGCTCACGTGCCTCGTCCGATACCGTCAGCTCCACCTTCTTTGCGGCAAGCTTGTCAGCCAAACGACGCAGCGACTTGTCAAGTATCAGCTCTGCCATGTGGCGGTCCATGTCGTGGAAGACGATGGTGTCCGTAAGGCGATTGAGAAACTCCGGCTTGAAGGTCTTCTTCACCTGCGTCAGCATCGCCTCACCTCTCGACACCGTTCCGCCGAATCCGATGTTAGCCCTTGATGCGTATTGCGCTCCGGCGTTGGACGTCATGATGATGATAACCTCCTGGAAATCGGCACGCTGTCCGCGGTTGTCGGTCAGCGAAGCATAGTCCATCACCTGGAGGAAGATATTATAGATGTCGGGATGCGCTTTCTCTATCTCGTCGAAGAGCAGCACGCAGTTGGGCGTCTTCCTGATGGCATCGGTCAGCAGACCTCCGTCCTCGTAGCCCACATATCCCGCAGGCGAACCGATAAGCTTAGCCACGGCATGCTTCTCCGCGTACTCACTCATGTCGAAGCGTACAAGGCGCACGCCGAGCTGGTTGGCGAGAACCCTTGCCACCTCCGTCTTTCCCACACCCGTAGGACCGACGAAGAGAAGGCTTGCCATGGGCTTCTGCTCCTCGGCAAGACCTGCCTTTGCCATCTGCACAGCCTCCACCACCTTGTCCACGGCGGTGTCCTGACCGTATATCTGACGCTTCATGTCGTCGGCGAGAGTCATGAGTCGGTCGTCGCGACCCTCCTTCAGCACGTCCGCGTCAATCTTGCAAAGCTTCGCCAGCACTTCGCTCAGCAGTTTTCGGTCTACGCTCTGCCTTTTCTGCGTGGTAAGCGGATGGGTCTCGCGGTAAGCTCCAGCCTCGTCCAGCAGGTCCACAGCCTTGTCAGGCAGGAAGCGGTCCTTCATATAGCGCGACGTATAGCGCACGGCATACTCCGCCGCACCCTTGGCATACTTCACGCCATGGAATTTCTCATATCCCGGCAACAGTCCGCTTACGATGCGGATGGCATCGTCAATGGACGGCTCTGCAATGTCTATCTGCTGGAAACGGCGTACCAGCGATTTCTGACGAGCCACATAACGGTTAAATTCGTCGTACGTCGTCGATCCGATAAACCTTATCACGCCGTTCTCTAAGTAAGGCTTGAGGATGTTGGCACCGTCCAGTGAAGAGTCGCCACCCGAACGTCCTGCTCCTACAAGGTTATGTATCTCGTCGATGTAGAGGATGGCGTTGCCCTCGGCTGCCAATCCCTCCATCACCATCTTCATGCGCTTCTCGAAGTCGCCTCGAAACTGTGCGCCAGCCACCATCGTGGCCATGTCCATCATATAGACATGCGCCCCCTTCAGACGTTCTGGCACCTCGCCACGCTCAATCATCGCCGTCAGTCCGTAGACAAGGGCTGTCTTGCCCACGCCCGGTTCGCCGACGTGCAGCGGATTGTTCTTGTCCTTGCGGCAGAGCACGCGAATGGTGCGCTCCAGCTCGTCCTCTCGTCCGATGAGCGGATTGTGCGAAGCGTACGTGTCGTTGAGGCAGGTCACGAGGCTGCGCCATTGCTTGGGCTGCATGTGGTCGCCTTCTTCATCGCCGTCCTCCGACATGTCCATGAAGCTCATGCGCGACATCTCGTAGCAGCTGACGAGGAACGACATAAATCCCGGCTGGTCGTCGCCTACAGCGAGGTGCAGGCAGTAAGCCGCCAACGACTCCTTCAGCTCCATCATGGCTGAGATGATATGCGGGATGTCCAGTTCGTCGCTTTCCGCGAACTGCGCCTGCTTCACGGCATGCGCCATCATCTCGCTGAACTGCTCCGAACCTTCTATGGTGTAAGAGACACCCTCAGGCACCTGCTCCATCTTCGTCAGCTCAGGGCGCAGCTTCTCCTGAATGGCCCGTGCGTCCAGCTCGGCAGTGGAGGCAGCCTCCACGAAAGGTTCTTGCTCGGCGATGGCGTAAAGCACATGCTCAGGCGTGACAAACTCATGTCGCCACTTGTCGCAAAGCGAAATGGCGTACTGAAAAGCTTTTGATGTATCGTTACTGTTGGTCATGTGTCTTTTGTGTGCTTAAAGTGGTTTACATTCGAGGCGCAGCGGGAATCCCTCGTCACGCGCCATAGTCGTGGCTTTCCTTACCTTCGAGCGTGCCACGTCGTAGCTGTATACGCCCACTACGGCGCTGCCCTTGCGGTGGACATCCAGCATGAGAGCCTCAGCCTCGGGCTGGCTCTTGAAGAATACGGACGTCAAGACCTTCACCACGAAGTCCATCGTAGTGAAGTCGTCGTTGAAAATAATAACCTTATAGCGACGCGGCTCCTTAAGGTCGGAGCGAACACGGTCGCGAACGGAAGTCTGTTCATTTGCCATAGTTATGCAAAGATACGTAAAGTAGACGACAAAAGCAATATAAATACCGCGCTTTTTTACGCTTGTCATATTTGCAACCCAAGAATTAGCCTTTTATACTATTTTGTCATTAAAAAGAGATGAAAAACGAATAATATGTTATAAAAAAGGAAGAACTGATAATATAGATATAGGAAATAATGACTATCTTTGCAAAAGAATACTTGAAACACAACAAATTCATCAGACTAACTCTAAAGCATAAAAGATAATTAACACGCATAAGAAGGATAAAAGAATATGGATACAGTGAATAAAGATAAGAAAGAACGAAAGGTAGACTTCAATCTTATCGCTGACAGCGGTGTGGCCGACTATTCTGACGGCGATATCATCGTCATCGACAAGTTGGGAGTGAAGCCTATCAACGAGAACATAAAGCTGGATATGATCCTCATGGTGTTCTGTACGAAGGGACGCATGCAGTGCGACATCAACGAAAAGACCTACATGGCTAATGCCGGAGATGTCATCATCTGCCTTCCCAACTCGTATCTGAGCAACTACCTCATATCCCCCGACTTCGAGTCGCACATCATCGGCTTGTCTTACAGCGCATCGCAGCGAAAGATAAGCCTCACAAGCGACGCGCTCGACATCTTCAGCTACGTGGCACAGAATCCCATCGTACATCTCGACGCCGAGCGTCAGGTGCTCATGTCGAAATATTACTCGATGATTTCGCACAAGATTAACAATCCGCACGGACTCTTCCACAAGGAAATCATGCACGGCATCTTCGAGTGTGCCTTCTACGAGCTTTGCGCCCTTATCTCGCCACACATCCAGTATGAGTTCGGCGGCGGCAACATCAAGCAGGCCAACCTCATCTTCAAGAAGTTCATTGATGAGCTGAGCAAGAATGAGGGACGCATGCGCAGCGTGAAGTTTTACGCCGAGCGTCTCTGCATCACGCCGAAGTATCTCTCGTTCATCTCCAAGTCGGTGAGCCAGAAGACGGCGCTCTATTGGGTGCACGACTATACGATGAAGGCCATCGTGAGGTATCTGAAATACTCCAACATGTCGATAAAGGAGATATCGGAGAAGCTGGAATTCCCCAACCTCTCCTTCTTCGGAAAGTTCACGAAGGGACACCTCGGCGTCTCGCCGACGGAATTCAGAAAGCGTCAAAGCATAAAGAAGGAAGGTCAATAGGGCTGCGCTGACGCAGGATTAGTATGACAATATTTGCATTTCTGATGCTCAATACTGTGAGCTGAGCGCACAACAAAATCTTTGGTGCGAAATTCTTGAGTTTTGAGCGTTTAGAGATAATATGCTTATACACAGTGTATTATACTGTTTTCCGAGCGAAGCGATATGAAATCAGACTCGCAAACGAGTCGTTTTTCTCTGCAATAGTGCCTCTTTTACACTCTGATACAGTCACTGTTGTCATACAATAAAGCCTCTTTTACACTCTGATAGCGGCACTATCGGACTGTAAAAGAGGCTTTATTGTTAAGCATGGGTGCTGTTTGCACGGCTTGACACAGCCGAAAACAGCAAATCAGAACTCTATAATCAATTTTTATTTTGTAACATGTTTTTACTCTTTGTACGATATTTGCATGGCGGACAAGAAGCCATGTGTTTTTGACATGAAGACATGAAGGACATGTTTTGAATTGATAGGGTAAATTGCTGTTTAGCGGTGAGATTGCATATTAGGCAGGGCTTTGACAAAAACCTTTATCCACAATCCGTTTATGGGCGCAAATCCTATCGGATTTAAATAAAAGGCTTTACATTAGGTCTTACGAGAACCAGTTCTCGACAACCTAATGTAAAGCCTTTTATTTGTGCACAGCACGCGCCCATAATCGGAAAAAACAAAGAAAAACACAA